>NZ_CP073748.1:910000-1574166 GCF_024398035.1 Kordiimonas sp. SCSIO 12603 | reverse complement strand
GGTTTTCACCATCTTGCCTGTCTTCACGTTCATCACATGAAGCTTGCTATACCCACCATGGTTAGTTTGCCATGAAAGATATGTTTTATCGCCGTTCAGGCGCACGGCTTCAACGTCATGATCACCTTCATACAGGGTGGTAACCTCGCCGCTTGCCAGATCATATTTCGCGAGCGCTGTATATTCGCGGTCCTGATTGGTTGAATAATAGAAATGGGAGCCATCCGCAGCCCATGCAAACCCCTGATAAGCTGAAGAAATCTCTGGTTTAAACAGCGTTTTCAGTTCTTTGGTTTTTGTATTCAACAGGAATACATTGTTTGCATCCTCACCCACCGTTTGGGTGATAATCAAATGGTCACCATTTGGCTGATAGCTTGCGGGGAAATACCCAAATTCAGCCTGGAACAACAGGCGGCTTTCACCTGTTGCTGTATCAGCTTCGTAAATATCGAAATCACGGCCATTACGTTCAGTGGATGCAAACGAGAATTTACTGCCATCAGAAGAGAAGCTACCGAAACGGCGGAAAGCATCAGAGAACGGCATTAACTGGCGCTCTGAAAGGCCATCCCGTTTCATCATGTAATAAGCTTCGCGCTCATCACCGTTGTTATCCGCACCGTAAATCAGGTGTTCACCATCAGGATGCCAACGAAAGAAGGTAACTCCGTTACCGTAGGTAAGCTGCTTTGGCTGGCCGCCTGCTGCATCCATAATCCACAGCTGCGGAGAGCCAGTTACGTTTGATGTGAAAGCAAGAGATTTACCATCTTTTGAAAGGGCTGTGCCGCCCGCACCGCGCACCATAAGAAAACGCGTAATATCGGCAGGCATCTGACCTGCCAAGCCAACATCCACAGGTGATACCTTCGGTGTATCTTCAGGATACGGCCAATTGGTGTGATCATCCGCTAGCGCGGTTGATGCCAATAGCGATACGCTCAGCACTTTCAAAAAATGTTTCATCTCATGTCTCCCCGATCGAACTCTATAATCCCCAAACTCCCAACTAAGAAAAGCGGCGCCGAAGCACCGCTTAATTCTTTATGCATTATCGATTAATCGATTTTGTTGCCGTTTGCGTCCCAAACTTCAACATTACCGATACCAAGCTCTTTAATGCCTGCTTCGATGTTTGCACGATCACCAACAATCAACCATGTAAGCTGGCCCGGCTTCATTGTTGCCTGAGCTTGCGTTTTAATAGCATCGATATTCAGTGCTTCATATTTACCCTTCAGGCTTGGCACATAATCATTACCGCGACCAAAACGATCATTTGAAAGCAGACTACCAAGAACCGCACCAGCCGTTTCGTACTGGCCTGGCATCTGGCTTGTGTTCTTTACGATCAAACGAGAAAGCTCTGCTTGGGTTGCTGGGTTATCACCAAGGTAACCGTCGAACTCTTTCATAAGCTCAGCGATAGATTCTTTGGTTTTATCCGTTTGAACCGGAGCGTAAACCAGCATCATACGCTGGCCACGAGCATCTGTTGTGAAGGTATAAGCGCCGTATGCCCAACCTTTATCTTCACGGAGGTTCATGTTCACACGGGATGTGAACTCACCACCAAGGATATCAGTCGCCATCTGCTGGCTCATGTTGTTTTCATCACCAGTTGCAGGGAACAAGTGGCCCGCAAGGATAAGAGACTGCGGTGAGCCCGGCTTATCCATGATGATAACACGCGCATTTTCAGGCAAAGCGGCTTCACCAATGTTCTTTGTTGGAACAGCTGATGCTGGGGCAGCCCAATCGCCGAACGTTTTCTCAAGTTCTGCTGTTGCTTCATCCAGTGTGATATCACCAACCATAAAGATTGTTGCGTTATCTGGGCGGATCCAATCAGTGTGGAATTTCACCAGATCATCACGTGTCATACCACCGATGGAATCTTCAGTACCAGAACCTGTGTAAGGAACACTGTATGCGTGGCCATCACCATAAAGCATTGCTGGCAGTGTGCGCAGTGCAAGCTGAACAGGGTTTGCTTTTTCCTGACCAATACCCGCAATCCAGCGCGGCTTAAGGCGGTCAATCTCGCCTTGATCAAAGGCAGGATTACGAACGATATCCGCAGCAAGCGCCAGTGTTTCACCGAGGTTCGCTTTAAGCGCAGAAACACTCACTGTGCTCATATCAAGGTTTGAACCAGTACCAATGTTTGCACCGAGGCTTTCTGCTTCCGCGGAAATTTCAAGCGAAGAGCGTGTTGCTGTGCCTTCATCCATCATGGAAAGCGCAAAGCTTGATGTACCTAGTGGACGGCCAGCATCAGCTGCATAACCTGCATCAAACTGCATTGCCATTGTTACAACCGGTACTGTTGGGCG
Source organism: Kordiimonas sp. SCSIO 12603 (assembly GCF_024398035.1). Classification (NCBI taxonomy): domain Bacteria; kingdom Pseudomonadati; phylum Pseudomonadota; class Alphaproteobacteria; order Kordiimonadales; family Kordiimonadaceae; genus Kordiimonas; species Kordiimonas sp. SCSIO 12603. The sequence goes on along the minus strand of NZ_CP073748.1, from coordinate 1,571,827 downwards.
GTTTGCAACGACAACCTTCATACCGTTTGAAAGCGTTGCTTCCTGAATTTCAGGGAATGTTAGATCAGGCAGTGAACCAACATCTGGTAGGCCAGTCGAACGGTCAACTGTTGAAGCGGTTGTTGTATATTTCGGCTGTGGGCGCATTGTGATTTGGTAATAACCTTCACCCAGCCAGCGATCAGCAGCATTTTTAACTTCCGCTTTTGTCGCCATGTTCATCCAGTTCAGCGTTTTCACATAGAAACCAGCATCACCAGAATAAAGCTCAGCCTGCGCAAGCGCCGTACCTTTACCGCCAAAACCACCAATTTGCTCAAGACCGCGGATACGGTTAGCAAGAATGCTTGTCTTCGCGCGCTTCAACTCATCATCCGTTGGGCCTTCAGCGAAGAACTTTTCAAGTTCAGCGTTGATCAGCTCTTCCACTTTTTTCTCATCTGCGTCTGGCTTAAGGTCAACGGTGATTTCAAACATAGAAGCAAGCTCAAGTGGGTTAATGCCCACATTCACGCTTGTTGCCAGTTGGTTGTTATAAATCAGTGCCTGATAAAGACGTGAGTTTTTGCCGCCGCCCAGAATTTCTGAAGCAAGGTTCAGCATGTAGGCGTCTTTATCATTCCGTGTTGCAACAGCCCAGCTACGCGCGATGCGTGTTTGCGGCGCTGTTGGATCAACCATTTCTTCAATGGTGTTATTTGCGCGCGTTGGAATCCATGCTTTATGCTGCTTAAGCGCTGGGCCCGCCGCGATATCACCAAAGTATTTTTCCATCAGTGGCTTAGCTGTTGCCACATCAATATCACCAGCAAGAACAATTACAGTGTTCGCTGCACCGTAATATTCTTTGAACCAGTTCTTCACATCGTCAAGAGATGCATTTGAAAGATCTTCAAGAGAACCGATTGTGGAATGACGGTATGGGTGACCAGGAGGGAAAAGGCCCTCAAGCTGGCGGTATTCATACTGGCCGTATGGGTTATTATCGCCTTGGCGTTTTTCGTTTTGCACCACACCGATTTGCTCATCCAGCTTGTCTTGCGTTACCGCGCCAAGCAGGTGGCCCATACGGTCACTTTCCATCCACAGCGCCATTTCAAGCGCTGGCGTTGGTACATTTTCAAAATAGTTTGTGCGGTCAAACCATGTTGTACCGTTCATAGCTGTCGCACCAACAGCTTCAAATGGCTTAAAGAATTCATCATCATAGTTTTCGGAACCGTTGAACATCAGGTGTTCAAACAGGTGCGCAAAACCAGTTTTGCCTGTTGGCTCATCTTTGGAACCCACATGGAACCATACACCAACGGATACGATCGGCGCTTTGCGGTCTTCATGCACAATCACGCGCAGGCCGTTATCCAGTGTGAATTTTTCATAACCAAGATGGAATTCAGTATCGAGGCCAGCTGTACGTGTTTCTGCTACAGCTTCGGCCGCAGTCGCTGTAGTATTTGATGCTTCTGGCTGGCATGCCGCAAGCGCAGAAAGCGCAACAGCGCCCATTAAAATGGTTTTAAGTTTCATTAGACTTGTCTCCCCGCTAATGGTGATAAGGGGGATATATTCCCCCATTACCTAGTCTAGAAAAACAGAAAAAGCTTACAGTTTTTCTGTGCACTAAATTAAATACCCGGCAGCCACCACCACCGGGTAAAATACAATTTAGCTATTAAGTGTCGGAATTACAAACTCTGCACCCGAACGAATGCCAGTTGGCCAGCGTGACGTTACTGTTTTTGTTTTTGTATAGAAACGTACGCCTTCCATGCCGTGCTGGTTGATGTCACCAAAGGCAGAGTTTTTCCAACCACCAAATGTGTGGAACGCAAGCGGCACAGGGATCGGCACATTCACGCCAACCATACCAACTTCAACGCGGTTTACATATTCACGTGCTGTATCACCGTCACGGGTGAAGATAGTTGTACCGTTACCAAACTCGTGGATTGTTGGTAGTTCAGCGGCTTCATCAAAAGATTTCGCACGCATGATCTGAAGCGTTGGGCCAAAAATCTCTTCTTTGTAGGTGCGCATTTCAGGAGCTACATTATCGAACAGGGAACCACCAAGGTAGTAACCGTTCTCATAGCCTTCCTGATCATTTTTGAAATCACGGCCATCAACCACAACAGTTGCGCCTTCTTGTTCAGCAAGATCAAGATAGCCTTTAACTTTCGCCATATGCTCAGCTGTTACGAGCGGGCCCATTTCTGCTTCAGCATCCATTGAGTGACCGATTTTTAGCGCTTCAACACGTGGCTTCAGCATCTTCACAAGCTTGTCAGCAACTTCATCGCCCACACATACAGCTACAGAGATCGCCATGCAGCGCTCGCCGGCTGAACCATATGCTGCACCAATAAGGGCATCAGCAACCTGATCAAGGTCAGCGTCAGGCATGATAACCATATGGTTTTTAGCGCCGCCCATAGCCTGGCAACGTTTGCCGTTTGCTGTTGATGTTGCGTAAACATACTGTGCAATTGGTGTTGAACCAACGAAGGAAACAGCTTTCACGCGCGGATCTGTACACACAGTATCCACTGCTTCTTTATCACCGTTCACAACGTTAAATACGCCGTCTGGAAGGCCAGCTTCTTTCCAGCAATCAGCAATCAGCATTGGAACGGTTGGGTCTTTTTCAGATGGCTTCAGTACGTATGTATTACCACATGCAATTGCCATACAGCTCATCCATAGTGGGATCATTGCAGGGAAGTTAAACGGCGTGATACCAGCAACAACACCAAGCGGCTTGCGCATAGAATACATATCAATACCCGTTGATACGTTATCGTTGAACTCACCTTTAATCAGGTGCGGGATACCCTGTGCAAATTCAGCAACCTCAAGGCCGCGCTGCACATCACCTTGTGCGTCTGAGAATACTTTACCGTGCTCACGCGATAGCGCCTCAGCAAGCTCATCCTTGCGCTTATAAAGAACATGCACAAGGTTCTGGATAACGCGAGCACGCTTCACAACAGAAGTTGCAGACCACATCGGGAATGCCTTCTCGGCTGTTTCAATTGCTTTTTCTACTTCCGCTTTTGAAGCAAGAGCAACTTTACCAATCTGCTCACCAGTGGACGGATTAAAGATAGGGCCAAAACGACCAGAGGTGCCTTCCACCTTCTCGCCAGCCATATAATGATGACACTCGTACATACTAACCTCTTTCTGACTGTGGAGAGCTAACCAAAGCCAACATATGCTTAAGGTTTAGCCCTACCCTCCCAAATTCTAGAAGCAGCCTATACCCTGCATAAATGCATGTCACTGAGAAGTTTTGCACCATTCATTGTGCATTTTTGCACAAACTGTTATAGAGCTATCATTATGTTTGATTGGAACGATATCCGTTATTTTCTAGAGCTTGCTCGCCGAGGCAAACTTTCATCCGCCGCGCTCAGGCTTGGGGTAGATCACACCACAGTTGCGCGGCGTATCAAAGCACTTGAGGAAGAGCTGGGCGTGAGCCTGTTTGAGCGAGAAAACCGCGCTTATAAACTATCCGATGATGGCAGACGCCTTCTCACGCATGCGGAAAAGCTAGAAGCCAGTTCACTGGAGCTTCTTCATGATATCACGCCGGAAAGCACTGGTCCCATAGGCACTATTCGCCTTGCCTCCCCCGAAGCCGTGGGCAGCCAGTTTCTTGCACGACATATGCAAAGCTTTCATGCACATAACCCCGGCATCGCGCTTGAGTTAGTCGCCGAAACACGCCACCTATCGCTCACCAAACGGGAAGCGGATGCGGCGATTGTGCTCGCAAAACCTCAACATGGGCGCGTAGTCAGCGAAAAATTAGGGGATTACCGACTGCGGCTCTATGCGGCCCCAGCGTACCTTCAGAAACACCCACCTATTGTGCGCCTCACAGATCTACAACAACACCAGTTCATCTGGTATGTGGATGATTTACTTCCGGTTCCTGAACTTCAAATGCTGGATAAAGCTATCACAGAACCCAACATTATCTTCCGCACCACCAGCGTGACAGGTCAAGCCCACGCGGCTGAAGCCGGGCTCGGCATTGCACTACTGCCGTGTTTTGTCGCTGACAGAATGAAATCACTTACAACCGTACTCCCGCGAGAGATAAGTGTGATCAGGGAATTGTGGTTAACGATGCATGCAGAACTGGCTGAACGCCCGCACTTGATCAAAATGCGAGATTTCCTAACAGCCCTTATCGCCAGTGAACGTAGAACGTTGGTAGGTGAGCGTTAGCTACTTGCTCTGTTGCTTAGTGGTATCATGCATTTGCCAGAGAACATTGATGATTTTCCATTCACCATCGACTTTCATCAAATGCATATAATCGACCCAGTCATCCGCTGTAAGCTTCACTGAAGCAACATTTTGGTCTACGTCCAGTATCTCAATGATCTTTTTCGGCTGTGCCGGAAAACCTTTGCCATCTGCGTTATAGGTTTCAGCAACACGAAGCATGGTTTCCTTCGACGTTTCCATCACAAACGGTTTGCCGTCTTTATCTCGCCAATAAGTGCGCTTCTTTAACTCATCATGCAGCGCGCTTGCCATCTGGCTTGGGTTTGGTTTGTGCTGACTTTCAATATAATCAAGAGCTGCGCGTTTGATTGCCGCTTCATCTGGCACGCCAGCCCAAAGCAGCATTGCGGCGGAAAAAACTGTCGTGACATGGGCCATAGTATATCTGCCTTATTCTTTATTTGTTACGACATAACATTACAAAACTTAACAAACAACCCTATACTGTCATTTGCACAAAAAAACTTTACTTTGCCCACCGCTCTATTCGCGTTACCAATTTTATCACGGTTATAGGGAGGGTTCTCATGAAGAAATTTATAACAGGCGCAGCGCTTTCGGCTGTGCTTCTGGCTGGCTCTACGCTTGCCGATGACAAAAAGAAATACGCCAATCCGCCAGTGAAAGAGCCGCAGGTTTTCACCACTGAAAAATCTGGCACTTTTGGCGGCAAAAAGATTAACTACCGCACCATCGCGGGTGATACATTCACTTATATGGAAAACGGCGAGGCTGACGCCACTTTCTTTGCTTACGAATATATCAAGAAGGATGTGAAAGACCCATCCACACGTCCGGTGACATTCGTGTTCAATGGTGGCCCAGGCTCTGCTTCCATGTGGCTGCATATGGGTGTATTTGGCCCAAAGCGCGCAGTTATTCCTAGCGATCCGGATGATGACGGCGCGGCACCATACAAAGTGATGGATAACCCTGAAACAGTGCTGGATGCTACTGATCTGGTTTTCATTGACCCAATCGGCACCGGTATGAGCCGCTCGCTTGGTGATAACAACCCACAGAAACATTGGGGAGTGCTGGAGGACGGCAAATCTGTTGCACGCTTTATCCGCCAGTGGGTTCAGAACAATAACCGCTGGAACAGCCCCAAGTTCATTGCGGGCGAAAGTTACGGTACTGTGCGTTCTGCGGTTCTTGCGGATGAACTTACCAATCGTCACAATATTGGCCTGAACGGTATTATGCTGATCTCCGCTGTTCTAGATTACCAGAATAGCCGCATTCAAGATGGCAGCATCATGAGTTATGTTTCCTTCCTGCCAAGTTATGCAGCAACGGCCTGGTATCATAATAAACTACCTAACAAACCTGCCAACCTTGAAGCTTTCCTTAATGAAGTGCGCGAATTTGCTGCGGGCGAATATGCCCAAGCACTTATTCAAGGTAATCGTCTGAGCACAGCGCAAGAACAAGCAATCATTGATAAATTGCATGCATACACAGGCCTGAAAAAGCAATATCTGAAAAACACAAACATGCGTATTCACGTCTTCCGTTTCTTCAAAGAACTGATGCGCGACGAAGGCAAAGTGGTTGGCCGCCTTGATAGCCGCTATCTGGGTGAAGAACCTGATGCCGCGGGTGAGTTTTTCTCGGGCGACCCGTTTGCCTATGCATCTGGCAATGCTTTCAATGTAGCGATTAACAGCCACCTGACTGACTTTATGGGCGTTGACTTCTCAAAGCCGGAACTTGGTCGCCGCATTTACAATATGTCGGCGCGCGCTTCTAAAGGCTGGAAATGGAACTGGAACGTATGGGGCAAAAGCGTGCCGAACGGTGGCCGTTTTGTGAATGTGATCCCGTATCTTGGGAAAGCTATGCGCCGCAATAAGGATATGGGTGTTCTAGTAACCAGCGGATATTATGATTTCGCAACACCTTTCTTTGGTGCAGAAAACGCACTGGCGGAAGTAGATATCGTAAAAGACCGCGTGGAATACACATATTACGAAGCAGGCCACATGATGTATGTGCATGAGCCAAGCCGCCTTAAATTCCTCAATGATATCCGCGATTTCATCAAGAAATACGAATAAAGATATCACTCGCTGAATGTTAAAACATGAAGCCCGCTTTGCATTTCGCAGAGTGGGCTTTAACTTGCCCGGAAATCTTCCATAATTGAATGATTAAGGCTATCATCATCAGATGGCTTAACAGCTCTGGACGCAGGGAATATAAGGCGGGCATGCGTTCCTCTTCCCTTCTTGGATGTAAGTTCCACAGTGCCATCATGAAGCCCCATAAAAGTGTTCACCAGCGCGAGGCCAAGCCCGGCACCCGCATTATCACCATATACTTTTGAAGCTTGCGCCTGCGAAAATGGCTCTAGCGCTAAATCAATCTCTTCGTTGGTCATACCAACGCCGTGGTCGAACACCTCAAGCACATGGCTGCCATCCGTTCGCGCATAGGATTTAACGAGAATTTCGCCACCCTTCTGGGAAAACTTAATCGCATTAGAAAGCAGGTTAAGAAGCATCTGTTTTACGATGCGCTTATCGGCCCACAGCACAAGATCATCTTCTGTTTTAGAGACAAAATAAATCCCCTGCTCACTGGCTCTGGCCTGCACAATTGGCAAGCAATCCGTTACGAGCGACCGGAGAAAGAATGCCTCTTCAGTGATAGTTATCTGCCCAGCTTCTACCTTTGCTAAATCAAGAATATCATTAATGATACCGAGAAGAAGCTTGCCGCTTTCATGAATATGTTCGGCGTATTCAGCATATTCAGGCACTTCAAGACTGCCGTACACTTTATTATTCATTACTTCAGAAAAGCCGATAATAGCATTCAGGGGGGTTCTAAGTTCGTGGCTCATTTTCGCCAGAAATTCGCTCTTTGCCTGATTGGCTTCACTCGCGGCAACCAATGCTTCCTTAAGCTGTTCACTGCGGCGTTTCAGGCTCTCTTCCGCACGTTCACGCTTTTTAATTTCGCTTTCCAGCTTCAGGGTTACATGAAACCATCTTGAAAGCCCAAGGCCTGTTAAGAAAACACCGGGGATATACCCAAGCACTGCGACAAGCAGGTTCCATTCCCCTTTATCCGCCATCATCAACATGAAAGGTTCAAGAAGCGTTTCTTCAAGATAATCTACAAGAGCTGCCAGACTAAGAAGCCCCGTACCAACAAGAATGAAATATACACCACGATCAAGACGCATAACACGTCGGTAACGTGCCAAAATAAGCACAGGGACGATGGAAATGCCTAAAAATATCAGCAAATCAGGATGCAATAGAAAACCCCATATTTGTTCAATAATTTAAAAATACACTAAAATACTTAATACAACCCGCTAAATACTCAGAAAAAATAATACTCAGCACATATTCATAAGCTTCACCCCACAGAGATTATAAATTCTCCTGAAGCTTATCTTCCGGATTTTCCGTTACCCGCTGATAGGAGCTTAGCTCGTCATACGCTTCCGCGGAAGTCTCTAATTTTGCTGAAGCCTCCAAACTTGAAGGTTGCACCATTCGGCTTGGCGGAAACTTCAGGCATACAGATGTACCTCTGTTTTTAAGAGATTCAAGGAACATGTCGCCGCCATGAAGTTCGGCGAATGTTTTCACTAACGTAAGACCCAGGCCCGCGCCTTCGTGGCTACGGGTCATAGCGCCCTCAAGCTGGTTAAAAGGCCGAACCACGTGCACAACCTCGGCCTCGCTCATGCCGCACCCTGTATCCTTTACCATAAAAGCACAGCTATCATCAGGCATCGGCAGTGTAGCCACAGTTACTTTCCCACCCGGATCTGTAAATTTGATAGCATTAGAGATGAGGTTCAAAACCATCTGCTGAACCATACGCCTGTCTGCTTTAACAATAAGCCCTTCCTTCAGAGATATCTCTGTCTCCAGCCCTGCTTTCAGGATAATGGGATCAAGCAATTTCACACAGTCACGCACCAGCTTACTAAGGCAGAAAACCTCTTCCACCATCTGCATGCGGCCAACTTCAATATTGGAAAGGTCCAGAATATCATTAATAATATCTAGAAGGTGGCTTCCACTTCGGTGCACCATATCCAGATATTCTTTATATTGCGGCGCTCCCAGTTTCCCGAAAACTTCACTGGCCATCAATTCTGAAAACCCAATAATAGCATTAAGAGGCGTTCTAAGTTCGTGGCTCATATTGGCGAGGAAATCACTTTTGGCACGGTTTGCCGCTTTCGCTTTTTCCGCCATCTCTTCGTTACTTTTCGCAAGCTCCTTAAGTTCTTGCTCAATTTCGCTGCGCTGCTTGATTTCTTCCTCTAGCCGGAAAGTTAGCGCGAGCCAGTTCCTGAACCCCAACCCCATCAGAACGATGCCCGGGAAATATCCAAAAATCACAATACCGCTGCGATACAGGCGTTGATCGATGTCGTTTCTGATCCAGTTTTTCACCACATCGATATAGGTATCTGCATAATCAAGACCGGAAGACAAGCTAAGGAAAATACAGCCAGCAAAAATATAGATAAATCCCTTATCCATATGTTTGATATGCTTGTAGTGATGCAGCAGAACGATAGGAATTATCGTTATACAAATAAAGACCAGTAATTCAGGGTGCAGATATTGCACAAAATCACCTTAATCAGTGTTAATTCACATATGTTGCCCCCGACTAAAAACACGCAACACAGTACTAACTGAAAACCACTGAGAACCAGATAGACAGGATATCAGAAAATATCCTTATAAAACCAGCAACTATTGCTTGATCATGTATTTTTTTCTGTCAAAAGTATGCTCGTCGAGATTATTAGCGAAAACCTCTAAACCTTAATATGTATAATCTATTTAAAGTTCATATGTGGCCGCTCTGGCTTTTTGAAATTGGCACTCAGGCCAAGAATTTCAAAGCGAATCCAATATTAGGGTCCAGGGTTTTAAATACGCTGGGTTTACATGTAGGCAGAATACTCCTCGCACAAGGCGCCATCCACATCCGCTGGTTCCTTCTAAGAGGCCTAATGCCCAAAACATACCGCAAATCTTTTCACGCGGATGGTTTTATCGCGATAGAAGATTTCATAACAGCTGAAGAAGTAACTTCGATCAGGGAAGAAATCGCCGCCTACAAGGGTGAAGTTCGGCAAATGACCCAGGGCGACACGGCCACCCAGCGCTTTCTTCTGGATAGAGAAACGCTCAGCAACGCGCCAACCCTTAAAGCGGTAACTGAAAATACAGAATTCAGAAACTATCTTTCCTACACTGGGGCAAAAGCCACCCTGCCGATGCTTTATATCCAGCGTATCCGGAATGGTTTCCGGCAGGAAAAGGCTGACCCACAGAAAAATATGCATTCCGATACATTTCATCCAACGATGAAAGCATGGCTTTTCCTTGAGGATGTTACAGAGGAGATGGGTCCCTTCACCTATGTACCAGGCTCCAGCAAATGCACTACAGCGCGCCTCAAGTGGGAGTACCGTAAATCCACAGGTGCCGCCAAAATGAATGATAAATACTCAGAAAAAGGCTCCCTCCGCGCAGCTCCTGAAGATTTAGAGGAAATGGGTTTACCGTCCCCTAAAGGCCTAACCGCAAAAGCGGGTACACTTGTAATAGCAAACACCAACGGCTTCCATGGGCGCGGCCAGGCACAGGCTGGCGCAAACCGCCTGGAGATTTGGGCCTACAGCAGGCATAATCCATTCAATCCCTACCCGGGTTTTAACATACCGTTCGTACCGCACATCAAACATAAAGTGATGACCGCTTTCCTTCACAGGAAAGACAAAAAAGCGGCTGAAAAAGGCAGCAAACCCAGCTGGCATCTTATTTCCGAAGAAGAAATGCTGAAATAGCCATTATATTTGCATAATAACACCATTTTTCTTTCGAAAATTCGTCTTAAACCCGTTAAGGTACACGCATTATTTAAGAAATTAGGGATGGCGTTATTTCATGAGCACCAGCAACTTTGCAGCTATTATACTCGCCGCAGGTAAAGGCACCCGCATGAAATCCAGCACACATAAAGTGCTGCACAGTGTAGGTGGCAAACCTATGCTGATGTATCTGCTTGATACCGTAAACCAGCTTAATCCTGCAAAAAACATACTGGTTGTCGGCTCTGGCAAAGAGCAATTGATGAATGCTGTTCCGGGCGCTGATTTTGTTGAACAAACAGAGCAATTAGGCACAGGCCACGCCGCGCGCATTGCCGTGGATAGCCTGCCTGAAGGTTTCAGTGATGATATTATCATCCTGTTTGGTGATGTCCCTTTCATCCCACTTTCTGTGATGGAAGAAATGATCGCAAAAGGCGGATCTGAAGTTGGAAACGGCTTAACCGTTTTAGGCTTTCGCCCTGAAGATGCCGCGAAATATGGCCGCCTTGTCACCAGTACAGACGGTAAATTAGAACGCATTGTTGAATTCAAAGATGCTTCTGAGGATGAACGCGCCATCACGCTTTGCAACAGCGGTATGATGCTTATCAGCGGCTCGCATGCAAAGAAATGGCTGCATCAACTTTCAAACGATAATGCCGCTGGCGAATATTATCTGACAGATCTTGTAGAATTTGCTCGTCGCGATGGCCTTGACGTAGCTGTTGTTGAAGCATCAGAAGATGATGTTCTCGGCATTAACAGCCGTGAAGATTTAGCCCGCGCTGAAATGGCCATGCAGAAAAAATGGCGGAAACAGGCCCTTGACGGCGGTGTCACGATGATTGATCCTGACACAGTTTATTTCAGTCACGATACCAAGCTAGGTAGCGATGTTACCATTGAGCCGAATGTTTTCTTCGGACCCGGTTCAGTTATCGAAAACGGTGTAACCATCAAAGCAAACAGTCATATTGAAGGTGCCCATGTTCGGGCAAACAGCTCTATCGGACCATTCGCGCGCTTACGCCCTGCCGCTGATATTGGTGCAGGTTCCAAAATCGGTAATTTCGTAGAGATTAAAAAAACCAAATTGCATGAAGGCGTGAAGGTAAGCCACTTGACATACCTTGGGGATGCAGAAATTGGTGCGGATGCCAACATCGGCGCAGGCACTATCACCTGTAATTATGACGGCTTTCTAAAATATAAAACCACTATCGGTGCAGGCGCTTTCATAGGTTCAAACTCAGCGCTGGTTGCTCCTGTCACTATTGGTGATGGCGCCATTGTTGGTGCCGGCAGTATTATCACCAAAGATGTTGAGGAAGACAGCCTTGCAGTGGCACGTGGCCGACAACGGGGTATTCCGGAATTTGCCGCTAACTTCAGAGAAGAAAAGGCTGCTGAAAAAGCAGCTCAGAAGGGGAAAAAATAATGTGCGGTATTATTGGTATTCTAGGCACTTCCCCTGCCACCCCTCGCATTCTGGAAAGCCTTCGCAGGCTTGAATATCGCGGTTATGATAGCGCAGGTATTGCAACCCTTGAAAAGGGTGAATTGAACCGCACGCGCGCACCCGGAAAACTCGTTAATCTTGAAAAGGCTCTCCGAGACCATCCACTTACAGGCAATACAGGTATTGGTCACACACGCTGGGCCACACATGGTGAACCTACAGAAGCCAATGCTCACCCACATATGACAGACAGGGTTGCTATTGTTCACAACGGCATCATTGAGAACTTCAAACCGCTTAAGGATGAACTCCTCGCCAAAGGTATTCATTTCGAAGGTGAAACAGACACTGAAGTTGTAGCTCGGCTTTTAACGGAATATCTGAAAGACGGCATGGAAGTGCGTGCTGCATTCCAAAAAACCGTTTCCCGGCTTGAAGGGGCTTTTGCCCTTTGCGTACTCATCCGTGGTGAAGATGATTTGATGTACGGTGCTCGCGTCGGTAGCCCACTTGTGGTGGGTATCGGTGACGGTGAAAACTATTTCGGTTCAGACGCTATGGCGCTTGCGAGCCTCACCAACAAACTCATCTATCTGGAAGAAGGTGATTGGGCTGAAATCACACGTTCTTCTGTAGAAGTTTTCAAAGCGGATGGCAGTGCAGTAAACCGTCCTGTAAGCGTAAGCCAAGTGGCGCACACCATGGTGGATAAAGGCAACCACCGCCACTTTATGCAGAAAGAAATTTTCGAACAGCCAACGGTAGTGGCGCAAGCACTTGGCAGGTACCTGGATCCGAACGCCGGGACTGTGAAGCTACCGGAAATACCATTTGATCTGGCAGGGCTTACAAAGGTAACGCTCATCGCATGTGGCACCAGCTTTTATGCAGCCCAGGTTGCGCGCTACTGGATTGAGAAACTGGCTCGTGTGCCGGTTGAAGTAGATATTGCGTCGGAATTCCGTTACCGCGATCCAGTTTACCCTGATGGCGGCTTAGCCATTTTCATCTCCCAATCAGGCGAAACCGCCGACACACTCGCGGCACTTAAGCACGCAAAAGCGGCTGGGCAGCATGTTATGGCACTTGTGAACGTGCTTGGTTCATCCATGGCACGTGAAGCCGATGTGGTATTCCCGATTTATGCGGGGCCAGAAATTGGCGTGGCAAGTACCAAGGCGTTCACTTGCCAACTTTCGGTACTGGCGGCCTTTTCCATCAAACTGGCAGCGGCCAAAGGCAAACTATCTGCGTCCGAAGAAGCAGAGTATGTAGCAGAGCTTGAGCATGTACCAAGCCTGATGGCGAAAGTGCTGCATAATGATGATGCTATCGCCGATATCGCACGCCAAATTGCAACAGCTCAGGATATTCTTTTTGTGGGCCGCGGCATCCATTTCCCTATCGCTATGGAAGGCGCCCTGAAACTTAAAGAAATCAGCTATATTCACGCAGAAGGCTATGCGGCAGGTGAATTGAAACACGGCCCTATCGCGCTCATTGATGAAAACGTGCCGGTTATTGGTATCGCACCAAAAGATGATCTGATTGATAAAACTGTTTCCAACCTGCAAGAGATTATGGCTCGCCAAGGCAAAGTTGTCCTTTTGTCGGATGATACAGAGGGTCAGGAAGGTTTCTTCGCAAAACTTAAAATGCCGTCCGCTGGTGAACTTGCTGCGCCTCTTATCTACGCACTACCTGTTCAATTGCTTTCATACCATGTGGCAGTTGAAAAGGGCACGGATGTGGACCAGCCAAGAAACCTGGCAAAATCGGTAACGGTTGAATAGGAAGATACTATGCTGAAGCTGGTCCTTATCTTAAACGCTCTATGGTTTGCTTCAGCTTTTCACGTTTTCCACATCCGCCGGGAAATTTTTGCAAAAATCGTTGTCCCAAAGGAACACCGAGACACTCCTGTGTTTCAAACACTTATCGCGACGGGGCCGTTTCTTGGCGGCTTTAACCTGGCGCTCTCAATTTTGAATATTCTGCTTCTGATATTTATCAGCGATTTTGATAAAGATATTCAGTGGGCTATTTTACTTTTGGTAAATGCTGTAGCCCATGGTTCACAGTTTGCCGGAAATGCACCCACCGCTCTTGCAAACAGGCGCGGCGAAGGTGTTTGGAATGTATTTAAGGGCCTGATGCTGTTTATCTTTGTCATTGATTTCACAATGATGGTCTTTAATGGTGTATTATCAATTTCATACTTTATGACACACCAAGGGTAGCGAGCTGTTCCTTACGCCAACCTTTCCAGCGCCCCTTCAGATTACTTTGAAAATACTGCCTGTATTCCGCTGCTTTAATCTCGTCACCCATCGTCACAGCATGCTCAAGCAACATAAGAGCGGCATAAACACCCACCCAGCGATCACCGCTTACACGAGCGATATTAAACGCAGCCTCAGCTTCAGCCAGCGCTTTTTCAGTATTCCCTTGTCCAAAATAGATATTAGCCTTGAGTTTATGGCTGGTGGCATCATGCTCTACCTGCTCAGACACATTAAAAGCTTCGTCCCAGTTCTCTTCACTGATCAATATTTCTACAAGGTTATCAGCCGCGCTTTTAAGCACCCATGTATTTTCCGGTGTTTCTGGCCTCTTCAATGCTTGCCGATACCAGTTTTTCTGCTCTTCAACATTTTCCGAAAACAGGGCAAAATGATAATCCACCAGCATAAAATGTGACCTATCAAAACGGTAATCCAGCATCAAACGCTTCGCCTGATAGAGATAATCATATTTATCCTGATGTTGCGCCAGCTTGCCTGCCATAATGGAAAGAAGCGTGTATGCTCTCACTTCCTTAACGGGCTCCTGTGCCATTCGGGCCAAAGATGCCGCTTCAAGAAGCAAACGCTTAATCTCCGGATACTCACGTTCCGTGATGGCAACCTCTGCCAATGCTTTCAAAACTTCTGACTGAATGAAAAGCAAATCAGCTCCGGAAGCGATAGCAGCAGCCTCCCTTAGATATGGCTCTGCGTTCACAAACTGGCTTAGTGCAAGTGCGCGTTTCCCTTTAAGCATAAAACCAATAGCCTGATAGGCAGGCTCTTTTCGCACATCATCCATACCAAGAAGGGCATCAATATAAGCACCCGCAACATCTTGGTTTTCTTCTTCCAGATGCCGCCTGATGAGAGAAATTAATATATCAATATCCGCCGGGTTCTCGCTATGCAGAAGCTCAAGTTCTGATGTAACTAATGCCTCATCTTCAAGGCTGAAATATTTGGATACGGTGATCCGCTGAATTTGTAGCGCTGCTGCTTCCGCAAGTTCTTTCGGAGACGATGCAATAACAAGAGCTTCCCAATTCCTGTATATCCCCTGAATGCGGTACGAAAGTATATATTTTCCCGTCTTCTGGCGAAGCATGCCAGACATTAACAAGCCATCATTATCAAGCTGCAATTTTGATCGCTCAATGAATGAGGAATTCAAAAACTGTATGGCGGAAATATCATCAGCTTCAACTGTTTGAGCAACCTCAGACAGGCGCTGATTAATGGTTTGCACTTCATCAGTCATCAACCCTTCATGCCGCTCTATGATTGGAATGAAATTGATGTTTTCTGTGAATACCTTCTCTGCGTTATCTGACTGGGAAAAGAAAAACACAAAAATTATACTGATTAACGAAAGCCCCCAGACATAAGGAAACCAGATTTTCTTTTTTTGTGGAAGCGGAGGTGTACCCGGTATTTTTTCTTCATCAAAGGGTATTTGCCACTGATACCCCCGCTTTGAGAAAGTTTTGATAGCATCACTAGCGATCACGTTCCGCAACTTGCTGATATTCTGGAAAACCACCTGTTCTGATACGGCGCGCCCTTCCCATACTTTATCAAGAATATCTTCCTTGCTGAAAATGGTTTGCGGCTCACTGATAAAAAGTGCCAAAAGCTCAGTTTGCTTTTGCGTAAGCGATACAGGTTTACCAAATTTAAAAAGCACTTTCTGCTTTTCATCAAATCTGAAATCCCCAAACAAAACCATCTTATTCAATCGCCTTACACTTCCTCAAACCGGGCTGCGCCACACTATAGATTTCACCCGATATTTTTCTATCATTTTTCTATTTTCTGTATTTTTAAGAATTTCAATAGGATTTCCAACGGTTTGCTCACCATGCTTCGCACCAGAGTTACGTACAGCAAGGAAACGAGT
Source organism: Kordiimonas sp. SCSIO 12603 (assembly GCF_024398035.1). Taxonomy (NCBI): domain Bacteria; kingdom Pseudomonadati; phylum Pseudomonadota; class Alphaproteobacteria; order Kordiimonadales; family Kordiimonadaceae; genus Kordiimonas; species Kordiimonas sp. SCSIO 12603. The sequence goes on along the minus strand of NZ_CP073748.1, from coordinate 1,556,015 downwards.
ATGCAGAAAATAACAAAATACATCCCGCTAGCAGCAGCTGCGCTGCTTGGCGGTATCAGTGCGCAGGCACAGGAACCTATCGAACCGATTATGGTAACTATCCCTGCAGCTACATTTGAAATGGGCAGTGAAGATCAGGAAACAACAAAACCCGTTCACACAGTTAATTTGAAAACATTCAGCATGGGGATTTACGAAGTAACGGTGAAAGAATACCGCCGCTTTGTGGAAGCCACAAATTATGATGCCCCACAAAACTGCCGCCACGAGGTAGATGACTGGATGAAGCCTTTTTCAGAAGGCAGTTGGGACAGTAATTTCCCAACCCGCAGTGAATATATGCCTGTTGTATGCATTGGCTGGAAAGGCGCAAATGCCTATGCAGAATGGATTGCGAAAGAAACCGGAAAACCTTATCGCCTGCCATCAGAGGCGGAATGGGAATATGCAGCCCTTGGCGGTGCTCGCACCAAATTCCATTTTGGTGATGATCCAGACGGCACTGAAATATGCGCTTATGCAAATACATCAGATTTAGCTGGTGAAAACTTCCTCCAGCGCTCGACAAACACAAGTTATGTGAATTTTGCTGGCGGTAAATTCAACTGTGTTGACCATGAAGGTTTCACTGCCGTCGTGGGCACTTATAAGCCAAATCAATTTGGCCTCTATAATATGATCAGCAATGTGTTTGAATTTCTGGCAGATTGTTATCACCCCAACTATGAAGGTGCGCCCACGGATGGCCGCGCTCGTACAGATGGCACATGTGAACGCCGTGTGGTGCGCGGCAACAGCTGGCACTGGAAAGCTAACCCTCTAACCCACCGTGCGGGTTTCAGTGATTTTGTTGGCGGCATAGAAGGCTTCCGCCTTGCACTGGACGGTGAAGCACCTGCGAAAACAGCTGAAACTCAGCTCTTTGAAACTGAACTGGCTGCAGAGCAAACCCGTGCAAAAAAACGTTATGCTGCAACACCTGCATATCCGGCAACTGTTCAAAACCTCAAACTAGACCAAAATGAAAATATGGTAACTCTCAGCTGGGATGCAGTTGCTGATGAAGGCTTTCATACATACCGCGTCTACCGAAACTTCTTCGAAGGTGGCAGGTACCGTTTGATTGCAGATAACCTTATGAAACCTGTTTTCCGGGATGCAAACGCGGAACCACACATTTATGAATACCGTGTGGTTGCAGTTCAGGAAAACCGTCAAGGCGACTACAGCAATTCTGTTATCACCAAAGGAGGCTGGATTCCTCTTACCAGCCGTCTGGAAGCCGAGCATTTCAGTAAGGCAGAAGGCACCACCCCTGCTTATTCCCACGATGAACACCGCTTAGCTGCTGGTGTCACTGGCCGCGGCGGTATCGGTGAAAACGCTGTATTAGATTATCAGGTGGATATTCAAGAAGGTGGAACATTCGAATTATCTCACCGTGTAGCAAGCATACGCGACGGTAAAGGCTTTGAGTTATGGCTTGATGGCAAGAAACTAGCTACCAGCAAAATACTCAACACTGGCGGGTACTGGGAATGGAAGACGCAACCGGGAGATACAATAAGGTTGACAGCAGGTAGGCATCACCTTCAAATAAGGTCGCTTGATACTAACTGGAAACTAAACTGGATTGGTTTCGCCAAAATCAGTTAACAGTTGATCTCAAGTATGAGAGCGCGGTCGCTCTGCTCGCGTCGCGCTCTCAGCCCCCTTTCAAGCAAGAGAGTGTTTACTTTCCTCCTGTATCCTTGGTTTAGAAACCGTTAGCCAAGGTCGCATCCGATGAAAGTTTTCCTCGTTGTTCTTGTGTTGCTAGTATCCTCTATCACTGTTCGAGCAGATGATTTTTTTAAGTTCCACGCTCCTAATATCCAGTATCTATACGGAAATAACTTTGAGCTTGGTCCCAATGAACGGCATATCATCACACTCGAATATGCCAACGCCTTCAAATATGGTGATTTCTTCGCCTTTTCTGATTTATCTTTTCCAAACGGTGGTGATTTCAACCACTATACAGAAGGTATTCTCCGCCTAAGCTTCAACAAAATGACAGAATCAAAGCTGAAGCTTGGTCCTTTCAGTGATCTATATCTCGCAGGCTCGCTTGAACTTCCTAAAGGCAAAAACCCGCGCTATCTTTATGGCCTTTCCACAGATATCAATGTTCCCGGCTTCAATTTCCTTCGCCTTATTGCCTATATCCGCGACACCCCAGACTTACCCGGTAGCACACACCAAATTACAGCAGTCTGGAACCTTCCTTTTAAAATAGGAAAGGTCTCCTTCCTAACCGAAGGTGTAGCAGATTTCGCAGGCAGTGAAGGCCATACCCGCGCTAACCAGCTTATTATTCCAAGGCTTCTGGTAGATACCGGCGCCCTATTTTTTGAAAGGCCAGGCAAGCTGTTCGCTGGCATCGAATTTCAGTATTGGCATAATAAATTTGGCATAGAAGGCATCACTGAATCAGTTGTGCAGTTTCAGCTGAAATGGAACTTCTAAGGCGCCATCTTAGTTTGAGTTCCAATCGCTGCCATAATCTTATGTTTCCGTTCCCTCAAGAACCAGATATGAAGAGAGTCTGGATAAGGGAATGAAGCGGATATCTTACGGATGGTGTGTTTTAAAACATCAGTAAAAAGGCTGGCCTCAGCGGCGTGCCTTATGGGGCTATTATCAACATCACTCACGGCAGACAGCCACGACCAAGAACAAGAGGTAGAGCGCCCTAAAATCGGCCTTGTGCTATCTGGCGGCGGCGCTAAAGGCGCGGCACACATCGGAGTGCTAGAGCAGCTTGAAGCCATGAATGTGCAGGTAGACTGTATTGCCGGCACCAGTTTTGGAGCCATCGTTGGCGGGTTATACGCTAGTGGTGTTTCCGTGGACGAGATGAAAAAATCCCTTCAGGATATTGATTGGGATACGGTGCTTTCAAACAGTATTCCTCGCCAACAGCAAACCTTCCGCCGAAAGCAAGATACCGATAGCTTCCTGATCCCTTACCAGTTCGGCGTAGTAGACGGCAAAGTAGTGAACCCACCTGCCTTTATCGATAACGCTAACCTGAGCCAGGTGATAAGGGGCTTGCTGAAAAGCAGTCACGGCAATATTGATTTTGATAACCTTCCCATCCCGTTTCGTGCAGTAGCCACTGATTTTTCCAACGGTAGTGAAGTGGTTCTAGGGGACGGTAATCTGGCAGATGCTATTGTGGCCTCTATGTCAGTTCCTAGCCTGTTCCCTGTGTTTGAACTGAACGGTAAGTTGTTGGTGGATGGCGGCATCGCTAACAACGTACCTGTATCCGTTGCCCGTAATATGTGCGCAGACCGGGTGATTGTAGTGAACCTTGCAGTCGACCCAGAAAAAGATGCCCACGAAAACCGCGGCATAACTGGTGCACTTAAACAAATTTCAGCGCTTCTAACTTACCAAAATGCTCGCATCCAACTTGCTTCCATCAACGAAGAAAGCGGGGACATTATCATAACCCCAGATATGGAAGGCTTTAGCTTTACCGATTTCAAGAAAACCCTTGAAATTGCCGCTGTTGGCAAGGAGGCCGCAGAACAAGTAGAGAGCAAGTTGGCCGCCTACAGCGTTGATGATACCCAGTGGGCTGCCTTCGCTGAAGCACGGGAAGCTAAAACTCAGCATGCAGACCCATATATCCGGGAAATCCAGATCACAAACGACAGCCCTCTTGCCACTGCGAAGCTTGAGGCGTTCCTCGGTATAACCGCTGGCGATAAATTAGATAAAGCAAAGCTAGAAAGAGGGCTGAGCCAGCTATACGGTCTCGGGTATTTTGACCGCATAAAATACACTATTGATGAACACGAACTTGGCGGCAGCAAGTTGGCGATTGATGCCAAGTACCGGGAATGGGCTAAAGATACACTCCGCTTTGGTGTTGCTTTTGATGATAACTTTAACGGTGAAAGTTCCGTCCAGCTTAGTCTTCAACACACGCGAAACGGCCTCAATGGTCTTGGCGGTGAATGGCGGAATGAAGTGGAAATTGGCTCTAACCAGCGCCTGCAAACTCAGCTTTACCAACCACTAGACTATAAAGAAAAACACTTCTTGCAGGCCACTGCCCGTTTCCAGCGCACGGGCGTCCCATTCCGGGATGAAGACGGCATCATTGCATTCGAACTCGGAGCAAACGTGCTTGATTTCAGTTTGTCAGCAGGCCGAAACTTTGGCCAGTGGGGTAGTTTTTCTGTTGGTGCCGCTTATAGCTTAATTGATATTGAACGTAGAAGCGGCCTTATTACAGATCCTCAGTTACAGGCTATTATTGATAACGACATCGTAGACGATATCGGGGCTTTCGCTAATTTCCGTATTGATACACTTGATAGCCTCACCTTCCCTCGTAAGGGTATGATCCTGAATGCCAATTATATTGTTGATGTTGGCCAGGGAGATGCCTTTTCTAACGGATCATTGCAGCTTGAATTCGCAGCAGCAAAAAGCTGGGGCCGAAATACACTTGCATTCTTCTCAGAATTCGGAACGAACTTCTCAGATAACGAAGAATTCCAAAATGTGTTCCAGTTAGGTGGCTTTAGAAGCCTTTCCGGTTTCTCAAGAAATGAACTGGCTGGTTCACACATCACACAGGCAGGCCTCACCTTCTATCGCCGCATGGGCGATGATAGCAAAGTACTATTTGATTCTCCGCTCTATCTGGGTTTCAGCTCAGAAATTGGAAACGTATGGGCTGATCTGGATGATTTCAGCGCCGATGACCTGATACTGGGCGGAACTTTATTCGCAGGCGTTGAAAGTCCGATCGGCCCTATCTTTATAGGTGGCAGTCATAACAACGCAGGCCGAACATCCTTCTTCCTGTTTATCGGTGGGATCTTCTAAATAAAAAAGGCGGCTTAAAGCCGCCTTATCTTTCTTGCTAAAGAAATATACCCTAGCTGCGCGGTGTCATCGTAATACGAATATCTGTAGCGCGAGAGCCGCGTTCAATCATAATAACCACCACTCTGTTCGGCTTTGTATACACCAGCATGATATCTTCATCCTGAAGTTCGCTGATCAAGTTCCATCCTACCGAAGGCATATTATCGAGGAAAAAACGAACCACTTTCGAGGAAGACCCTTTTGTGGAAGCAAGGATACGGCCATAAGAATTAACGCCACTGCCTGTAAGAACAGTTTTATCTGTATTCACCTTTGTGCCAGCAGGCAGGCGTACATCACCCACAAGCGGTCCCTGTTGAAGGGTAATTTCTTCAGGTGGCTGAACACCTGTACCTTTATAGTTATCAACATCTTCCTGCGCGGAAGCACCAAATGAAATAAAGGCAACAGCAAGTGCGCCAATAAACATGCGAACCATCATTCGCTCCCTGAAATAACTTAACCTGCGATGATCTTAGAGCAGAAAAACCACTTCTGTCATCCGCTTTCTACTCTCAGCCCTTTCACAAAGGGCTGATTTCGCTAGGATAAACATAAGTGTGGCAAGATCATGAAGCCGTTTCTTGCGGCTTTAACTTGCGGAATAATTGAACGGCGATAAACAGAACCACAATCGCTTCAAAGAGGAATACACTGCTCCATTTGGCCGTAGAAAGCGTAGCTGTAATACTGGCCTGTTTTTCAGGAATGTTCGGAAAATTATAGATCATAGCAGTGATCATAGAGTTTTCAGTAAAATCCAGCATTGCTGTGATTACTGGAATAATAGCCAAAATGCGGAATTTTTCGTTCGGGCTTAATCTATATATCAAACCCACAAAAAAACTGCCGTAGATGAAAGGGTAAGCCATATCTATGAAGCTACTACCCCATTTATAAAACTCTCTGCCATCAGCGCCCAAACCATCCAAGACCTGCATAACAGTTATCGCATCATAGCTGAAACGTGCATCAAGTGTTTTCACGCCGTTATATGGCAGGTTTGGAAACACCAAAAACATCATAGCAGCGCTCAGGATACCCGTAACCACAAGTACCTTTGTTGATGAAAGTTTCTTACAAATCGTTTCTAAAGCGGAATCGCTCATCATTTCCCCCATAACTCCCCCAACACTTTGAATATAGGGCAGCATATGCTTTACTATTGTAAATTACAAATTTTAGGCTGTAGCCTGCAGCTTATAGGGGGATTTATGCAGCGTGCTATCATTGACCTAAGTGTGGAGCCTCGGGTCTATTCCGTAGACAGTTTTCTGTCTTCAATGGAATGTAAACATCTAATTTCATCCGCAAATGGTGCTGGAATGAAACGTGCCAAAGTTTCGGGCGTGGATGAAGGACAGGTTTCTCAGGCGCGTACGAATTCCGTTTGCTGGCTGGATCATAGCCATGATCTGGGCACCAAACGCATTGCCTCTCGCATTGCAGGGCTTTTGGGCCTGCCTATCAACTATGCGGAACGTTTTCAGGTGATCCACTATGAAAAGGGTCAGGAGTATCGAGCTCATTTTGATGCCTTCAATCCACAAGAACCATCAGCCGTGCGTAACATGAAAAACTGGGGGCAACGACTTATCACTGTTCTTGGATATCTGAATGATGTGCAAAAAGGCGGTGAAACCGAGTTTCCAAAACTGGATATAAAAGTGCCTGCAGAACGAGGAAAGCTACTGGTTTTTCATAACTGTACGCCAGGTACCAAAACAAGACACCCCAAAAGCCTGCATGCTGCCTGCCCGGTTTTAGAAGGAGAGAAGTGGGCTTTTAACCTTTGGTTCCGTGAAGGCCCATACCAACATAATGCTGATAGCTGATGTGTCGCACAAGTGTAACAATCTGCATTTACTTGCTAATTGATGGTCATACTTATAAAATCTGCGGTATTGCTAGTAAATGTTGACTATTTGGTTAAGATTATATTCAGTCACGGTTTCATAGTTGGGCGACTGTAAATCGGCTTCATGCCACTCAATTGATATATTAAGGATAAAAATGTTTAGCTATTCATTCGGCGATAGCAGCGCACTGGATCAATTTGATAAGCTTGGTCTTAAGAATGCGTATTTAGCAAACCTAGAAAAAGCAACAAAGTTCGCGACAAATTTTGCCGCAGATGACTTTTTACCATTCGCCCGCCAAACATCTGATGCAGCAGATATGGTTGGCATTCGTGAGCTATCAAGCCATATTCGCAACAACTTTACAGATTTGATTGTACTTGGCACAGGTGGTTCCAGCCTGGGTGCGCAAGCTGCTATTGCTATCGCCCCCTACCAAGGCGCTGCAGGCGTTGATATTCATACGCCAGACAGCCTTGATCCATTTTTGATGGACCGCCTGTTCAACCGCCTTAATCCGGCACGCACACATATTATTGCTATCTCAAAATCTGGGACAACAGGTGAAACACTGGCACAGCTTCTTGCTTGCCGCAGCTGGCTTGAACGTGCGGTTCTGATCAAACCGATCAAGGATCATTTCTCTTTCATCACAGAGCCGGGTGAACGCGCCCTTCGCACTTACGGCGAAGATATGGGTAGTATTATTTTGGATCATCCAGATGATGTTGGTGGCCGCTTCAGCGTACTGACAAATGTAGGTATGCTACCAGTTGCGGCTTCTGGCCTATCTGTTGAAGGCTTCAGAAACGGCGCAGCTGAAGTATGCCAAGATTTCGCAAACAATCCGGAAACAGCAGTTGCTGTTGTAGGAGCAGCAGCCACACAGACCCTTTCCGAACATCGAGGCATTTCCCAAATTCTTTTAATGCCATATGCAGAAAGCCTTCGTTCTTTCACACGTTGGCACGGGCAGCTTTGGGCAGAAAGCCTTGGTAAAGATGGCCTTGGCACAACGCCTGTTCGTGCCGTTGGTCCTGTTGATCAGCACAGCCAATTGCAACTGTATCTGGACGGTCCAAACGATAAGTTTTGTACGATTGTAACAATTCCGAGTTACGGAAAAGGTCCGCGCATTGATCCAGAAGAAGCCCGTAAATACGGTTTGGATTATATGGCGGCTCGCACCATTGGTGACATGGTTACCTGCCAGAGTAAGGCAACGCAGGATACCCTGCGTTCAAAGGGCAGAATGGTACGGGAACTTGTTGTTGACGGCCTGACAGAGGAAAACCTTGGTGGTTTATTTATTTCCTTCATGCTGGAAACAGTGGTGACAGCGCACCTAATGGGCGTTGACGCCTATGACCAACCAGCGGTAGAAGAAGGAAAAAGACTTACTCGTAAATACCTAGGTGAATTATAATCGCCTAATTACGGAAGACATTTCCTTTAGGATATACTCATGATTAAACCCGTTAAGAAAATTGTATTACCAGTAGCAGGCCTCGGCACTCGTTTCCTACCTGCTACTAAAGCTATTCCAAAAGAAATGCTGCCTGTGCTTGATAAACCGCTTATTCAGTATGCGGTTGAAGAAGCGCTTGAGGCAGGCATTGAAGAAATCATTCTGGTTACAGGCCGCAACAAGCAAGTGATGGAAGATCATTTCGATCATGCTTATGAGCTTGAGCGTATCCTGCAGGAAAAAGGCAAAGAAGAAGCGCTGGAAATTTCACGCTCTATGCTTCTTGAAGAGGGTCGCATCACATACGTTCGCCAAATGCGCCCACGCGGTCTTGGCCATGCTATTTGGTGTGCACGCTCTTTTGTGAATGACAGCCCATTTGCCGTTGCCCTTCCTGATGACCTTATCAAAGGTAAACCAGGTGTATTGAAGCAGATGATCCAAGCCTACAATGAAGTTGGTGGCAATATCATCGCGACAATGGATGTAGCCAAGGAAGATACAAGCAAATACGGCGTGATCACCCCAGGGGAAAGCAGTGGCAAGCTGACGGAAGTTAAAGGCCTTGTGGAAAAACCTCACCCAGAAGATGCGCCATCCACAGAAGCCGTGGTGGGCCGCTATATTCTTCAGCCTGAAGTGATGGACCACTTGGCGGCCAAAGAAATTGGTGCAGGCGGTGAAATCCAGCTTACGGATGCGCTTGATAAGCTTATCGGCAACCAGCCTTTCCATGCCCTTAACTTTGAAGGCAAACGCTTTGACTGTGGTAGTAAAATTGGTTGGTTGATGGCGAATCTTTCAATGGCAGGAGATGATCCAATCCTCGCCTCTCAGATGCGCCAGTTGATTACATTCCAATAATCCTTCACAAAATAACAAAGAAAAGCCCGCATCCATATGATCGCGGGCTTTTTATTAATTGGCAGTTCTACGTTCAGCATTCACTTCATCGGCACGGCGCTGCATTTCCTCATCTGCAACATCTTCGATATGGCTAGCGATAAACCATGTGTTACCGCATGGGTCGGTCACACCGCCATGCCTGTCACCATAAAACATATCCATGGGCGGCATCATTTCAACACCACCTGCCTCCAGCGCTCTCGCGTGGCAGGCATCTACATCTTCAACATAACAGTAAAGCGAAGTTGGAGCTGGCGCATTGCCATCTCGCGCATCAGCAACAAACACACGGCTTATTCCTACAGTTATATCTGCGTTCATGATGAGCCGTTCGCCGCCCGGCCCCTCATCCCCATAAACAAGTCCGTTAACTTCCGCGCCAAATGTATGCTTCAGAAAATCGATCACTTTTCTAGCGTTTGAAACCACCATAAAAGGCGCAACGGTTGAATATCCCTCTGGTACACGGTCAACAGGCATTATCGCCCCCTATTTTTCGTTTTCCCGATTAAAATCATCCTCAAGGCGGACTATATCATCTTCGCCCAGATAACTACCAGATTGCACTTCAATTAGCCTCAGCGGGATTTTTCCCGGGTTATAAAGACGGTGCACCGCTCCAACTGGCAAATAAACACTTTGGTTTTCAGTGAGAAGCATTTCTTCTTCATCGCGGGTTACGACAGCAGAGCCTTCTACAATCACCCAGTGCTCGGCCCTGTGGTGGTGTTTTTGAAGGCTTAAGCGTTTGCCCGCATAAACCTCAATTTCTTTCACCTGATAGCGGTCACCCATTGCTAGTGTTCGGTAATTACCCCAAGGGCGGTAAACGGTGGAATGGAAATCGGCTTCAGCCCGTTTACCGGCTTTCAGTTGTTCCACTACCTTTTTCACATCCTGATCGCGGTTTTTATTAGCAATCATCACCGCATCATCAGTGGCAACAACAACCAGGTTTTCAACACCTACTGTGGCAATCAAATGCCCATCACCGTGAACGAAGGTATTTTTAGTATCTACAGTGAGCACATCGCCCACAGTTACATTGCCATCTGCATCCGCATCTTGAACACCTGCAAGTGCTGAGAAACTGCCCACATCTGACCAGCCAAATTCAGCGGGTACCACCGCCGCACGGTGAGTTTTTTCCATAATGGCATAATCTATACTGTCGGCTGGAACCGCGCCAAATTCACTCTCTCCCATACGGAGGAAGTTCAGATCTGGCTTTGCGCTATCAAGCGCTGCCTCACAGGCAGTGAGCATCTCAGGCTGCAGCTTTTCGAATTCTTCAAGAATTGTGGAAGCAGCAAACATAAACATGCCACTGTTCCAGCTATAGCCACCATCCGCGAGGTAAGCTTCTGCTGTTGCTATATCTGGCTTTTCTTTAAAGCTTTCAATAACACATGCGCCTTTAGCGCCTGCAATAGCCTCACCGGCTTGAATATAACCATATCCGGTTTCTGCTCGTGTCGGTGTCATACCAAAACATACGAGATATCCCTTTTTAGCGGCACACGCAGCTGCATTCACTGCCTTGTGGAAGCCCGGTGTATCCAGAATTACGTGATCGGAAGCCAGAAACAGTAAAAGCGCATCAGGATCAGTTTTTGCAGCTTGTAATGCGGCAACGGCAATAGCAGGAGCAGTGTTTCTACCCACGGGTTCAAGCACAACTGCTTGCAGTTCAATACCTGCTTTATCTGCCTGTTCATTCACGATGAAACGGTGATGTTCATTAGCCACCACAAGCGGTGTTCCAAAGCCGTAATTTGAGCCAACCCGTTCAAGGGCCTGCACAAACAAACTCTTCTGTCCAAGCATGGGAAGAAACTGTTTTGGAAATTTTGACCGCGACATTGGCCAAAGTCGAGAACCGGACCCACCTGATAAAATCACAGGATAGATGGTCTTTTTCATAAAAAATCTCCAAATAAACAGATATATAAATATTCTATGCGAATTAACGGATGAAACAAGCGTTCGCTATAAATAACTTTGAACTTCTTCCCGGGAAATAAATTGGGAAACAGGTTCAATTTCAACAAGGGGCATTTCAGGGTTTCGCTGAATTTCAAAGGCACCACCACACGCCTTTTGAGCCAATGATAGTGCAAGTGTACGGCGTGCCAACGTGCCGTTACCTTTTATAGTTATTGTTTTGATTTTATTCTGCCTTGCATAGGCAGTGAGCATCAAAACTTCGCTTAGCAACCAACGGGATAAAAGACCATCTGAAGAGCTATCCCCACTTAAACTCTGGGCATAGTCCCATATTTGATGTTCAGCTTTATAAGGTTGTTTGGGCACCGGAATTTTAAAACCTCGTTCAACCAATTTACGAGCATCAATACAAGTTTCCAGCAAACGTCGATCTTCCGGCATACGCCAAAGATAAACCATACGCGCTAAAATATCACTCGTATCGCTATATCGTTTTTCTTCTGTCGCTTGAACGAGCAGTTTACCAAGCGTTGCTCTGTCACGGGATAAGCGTTCTTGTTCGCCATTTGGACTTGCCTGCGATTTTTGTAATTTCAATTTGGCAGACAAGCCAATCTTCACACCTTTTATCAGGCGGCAGATTTTGGCCACAGCAAAAACAGCATCCTTCGGGCGCTTTACCCACACCCTTTGAGGAGAAGAAAACTCCACAGGATCAGCAAACAGATAATTTGTGTATTCCTCTGTGGATATTTTAAGCGACTTGCCAAAAGAATTAGTAAAACTCCATTCAATGGAAACTGCGTTTCTTATAGCTTCATGACCGCCCGCAACAATTTCCATATCCAGAAACCAGTTATCCGCACTCCCCACGAAAAAAGAACGGTTCAGCCCTTTACGCGGCAACAGCACTTTCTGCCGCTTCACCGTACCAAAAGCGCCAATCCTTGAAGCCCGAAAATCCCGTTTCCGCAGAGTTCTATATCCAACAAGATCAGTCATGAACGCTCTTTCAGTTCACTGAAAAATTGTTCGGATATAGCATGAGCAGCATTCGCATCAGCCCACCTAAGCAGCTGTTCTTCCAACTGCGGTTTTTGCCCGAGCTTATAAGCTTCGGTACAAGCCGTATATGAACTGGAAAAATCTGCAGGATCAAATTCTGTGATAGCATCCTCTATTTCGTGAAGAGTTGGTTTAATGAAAGACGGTGCAACAACAGGTCTGCCAAAACTGGCTGCTGTCATTACCACGCCTGAATTCAATCCTTTAATATAAGGACAAACTACAACATCGGACGCTTTGAAAAGCATTTGAATATGCTGATCATCCACATGCCCTGCCATGAGCTTTACATCAACCCTCGAGGATGCAAGCCTCAGAATTTCCTCGTAAAAATTACCTAGCCGTGCTTTTCCTGCGACCAATGCAATCGCTTCTCCGTCAAAATGCTTTTGTAGTTCATCCATACCGTGAAGAAATTGTCTTGTGCCTTTTTGAGGCATCAAAGAACCAAACAGCAAAAACACTGGCTTCCCAGCAGGCAATCCAAGTTCAAGCCTCGCTTGGCTTTTTGAAATATAGTCCCCGTAAACACCAGCGTAGGATGGATGTGGCACCTCAAGCAGTTTATGTGTATCCAGCATATAATATGGTGCACATAAAGCTGCAGTTCTGGGATTCATAACATGAATTACATCAGCGAGTTCTGCAAACTGGGCACGTAATTTCATTTCCACCGCTTCATAATGTGAACCGTGTGAAATCACGTTATGGATGGTCCAGATAATTCTGGCTCCGTTACTTTTCAAAGCCTTTGCATCAGCAAGAAACTTTTCGGCAGCGGCTTCAGCTTTTTTTTCTGTCCCAATCTTAGAAAAAATCTGATGTATCCAATGAAAATGGACAGAAAGCTTTAACCCGGATGGCACGTTTTCCAGTTCAGAAAGCTGCGTTACAGCAATCGGCGCCACGCCAAATTGCATCGCGCGAGAATACAGCATCTTCTGAAATGGGTTACTTTCAACACCTGGATGGTAGGCCAAAATCTCGCACTCATCCGCACTGAAACCGGCATCAGACAGCCCAATAAAACCATCCATGCATTTCTCACTGAATGTTCTGAGGTCTACCCCATCATCCCAATGCCGCATAACCGCTGACATAAACGCCGTTTTCTTCCCTGTTGAGCCTAATTCAGAATATATTCATCATGGCTCTTTTATTTGCCAATTACGGTCAGTATAAAGGGCACATTCTTAAAGCCAATAATAATTGGGATATTTTATGCAAGCGGAAGCACTTTCACTACCCGGAGTTTACCTGTTCTCACCCAAAAAGTTTGGTGATGATCGGGGCTTTTTCTCCGAAACTTTTAATGCACGTGCGTTCGAAGAAGTTGTTCCAGGCGTAAATTTTGTACAGGATAACCAGTCCCTGTCCCGTGATGTTGGCGTTATTCGCGGCATGCACTTTCAAACACCTCCTTACACGCAAGGGAAACTTGTGCGTGTAACACGCGGTAAAGTGCTGGATGTTATCGTTGATATCCGTAAAGGCTCCCCGACATACGGCAAACATATTGGGGTTGAACTCTCCGCAGAGAATTGGCAACAACTCTGGGTCCCGAAAGGTTTTGCCCACGGCTTTTGTACACTCGAACCCGATACAGAGTTCTGTTATAAAGTAGACGATTATTACGCACCAGAGCACGATGCAGGTATCGCTTTTGATGATCCCGATCTGGGCATTGAATGGCCGATAGATATTAACACTGCCATCCTTTCAGATAAGGACCGTGCCCAACCAAGATTAAAAGATATTGAAAACCCATTCGTTTTCGAAGGGTAGTTTAGGAATTTATCGATGAAAATTATTGTAACAGGTGGTGCAGGATTTATTGGCTCAGCGGTATGCCGCCATTTAGTAAAAGACCTTGGCTACACAGCAATCAATGTTGATAAGCTAACCTACGCAGGCAACCTTGAAACTCTCAAGGAAATTGAAGATAGCGAACTCTATCATTTTGAAAAAGTAGATATCTGCGACCGAAATGCCCTTGATGAAGTATTTGCGAAGTACCAACCTGATGCTGTAATGCACCTAGCGGCTGAAAGCCACGTAGACCGTTCCATCACTGGTGCTGGCGAATTTATTCAAACCAACATCGTTGGTACATTTAACATGCTTGAGGCTGCCCGTGCTTATTGGCTGGGCCTTCGAGAGGTTGACCAAAAGGCATTCCGTTTCCTTCATGTATCAACAGACGAAGTATACGGCAGCCTTGGTGACGAAGGTTTGTTCCATGAGACAACACCTTATGACCCAAGTTCACCTTACTCTGCCTCTAAAGCATCTGCGGACCATCTGGCAAATGCCTGGCACGAAACATATGGTTTCCCTGTAGTAATTTCCAATTGCTCAAATAACTACGGCCCATACCACTTCCCGGAAAAGCTTATCCCGCTGGTAATCCTGAATGCTCTTGATGGCCACCCTCTTCCGATTTATGGCGACGGTTCCAACGTACGCGACTGGCTCTATGTGGAAGATCACGCGAAAGCACTTTTCACCATTATGAGCAAAGGCCGTTTGGGCGAGAAATATAATGTGGGCGGCCGAAACGAACGCACTAACCTTGAAGTGGTAACACGTATCTGCGAAATCCTTGATGAAGTACGCCCGAAAAACAGGCCATATGCCGAGCAGATTACTTATGTAACCGACCGACCGGGCCATGATGCACGCTACGCCATTGATGCAACAAAGCTTGAAGACGAACTTGGCTGGAAAGCTGAAGAGAACTTCGATACCGGCATCAAAAAAACAATCCAGTGGTATCTGGATAATGAATGGTGGTGGGCGCCGCTTCGTAGTCACGCAACTGAGCGCAAAGGCGTACTGAAGGAAGATTAATATGACCCGCATTTTTGTTGCAGGTTCATCTGGCCAAGTTGCGCTTTCTCTCAAGGAAGCGGTAGAGCATAAAGGCATTACGCTTACCACTGCGGGTCGGCCTGATTTTGATCTTACAGATCCGGATGGTATGCGTGCTGCCATAACAGCGTTTCAGCCAACAGCGATTGTTAACGCGGCTGCCTACACTGCTGTGGATGCCGCGGAAGATAACGAAGAAGCTGCAAATGCGATTAATACCGAAGGTCCGAGAACTCTTGCAGCTATTGCAGCAAGCATAGAGGTGCCTTTCATTCACATCTCTACCGATTATGTTTTTGATGGCGATAAAGATGATGCTTATGTGGAAACTGATCCCGTATCGCCGCAAGGGGCTTATGGGCGCAGCAAGCTTGCTGGTGAGATAGCAGCAACTGCATCAAACCCGAATAGCATCATTCTGCGCACAGCTTGGGTTTACAGCCCTTTTGGGAATAACTTCCTTAAAACAATGCTTAAACTTGCTCAAAACCGAGATGAACTAGGAATAGTTGCGGACCAATACGGCAACCCAACCTATGCTGTTGATATCGCTGAAGCCATTTTGGAAATAGTACAACAGTTAGATGCTGGAAAACCGCTTGCTAATGTCGCGGGTGTTTACCATCTCGCTGGCTCCGGAGATACGAATTGGCATGGCTTTGCCTCCTTCATTTTTGAAGAAGGCCACAAATACGGACACCCCGTACCAAAGGCAAATGCAATCTCGACAGCGGAATATCCAACACCTGCCAAACGCCCAATGAACAGTCGGCTTAATTGTGATAAAGTTCAGGAAGCGTTCAGTATTACGATGCCAGATTGGCGCGAAAGCACAGCAAAATGCGTAAAACGCCTTTTCGGTGAAGGCCAGCTAGGCTAAAGAAGTATTTAAACAAGTTATTTTAGAATTCGGGGAAACACTATGAAGGGTATCATTCTGGCTGGCGGCTTAGGCACGCGCCTCTACCCTCTTACAAAATCAATCAGCAAGCAGCTGTTGCCAATTTACGATAAGCCGATGATTTATTATCCGCTCACCACACTTATGCTGGCGGGCATCCGGGAAATCTTGATCATCAGCACACCACAGCACCTGCCACTCTACCGTGATCTTCTGGGCGATGGTAGCCAGTGGGGCATCAGGCTTGATTATGTCGTGCAGGAAACACCAGCAGGCCTTGCCCAAGCTTTCCTTCTTGGCGAACAGTTTATAGACGGCCAACCTTGTGCGCTCGCGCTCGGTGACAATATTTTCTATGCCGCAGGTTTCACTCAATATCTCCAACAGGCTGGCAGTGTTGAAAAAGGTGCGTACGTATTTGCCTATCCTGTTGGCAACCCGGAAGCCTTCGGTATCGTGGAAATGGACGAAAATGGCCGCGCATTAAGCGTGGAAGAAAAACCGACTAATCCGAAAAGCAACCTCGCAGTAACTGGCCTTTATTTTTATGATAAAGATGTGGTTGATATCGCGAAAGAAGTTAAGCCTTCTGCACGCGGTGAACTGGAAATTACCAGCGTAAATGATGCTTACCTTCAGCGCGGTGACTTAAACGTTATCAAACTTCTACGTGGTACCGCATGGCTTGATACCGGTACTGTCGATAGCCTGTTGCAGGCGAGCCAGTTTGTGCAAACAATTGAAGCGCGCCAAAGCCTGAAGATTGCATGCCCGGAAGAAGTGGCTTGGCGCTCAGGTTTTATTGATGACAGCAAACTTGAAGAAGAAGCTGCAAAATATAAAAACAGCTACGGTGAATATCTTTCCAACCTGCTGAAATTTGAAAGTCGCAGCCAGTAGGTTGCGGCAGATGTTATGTTTGGTCTCACGAAAAAAGCCAGAAAGCATTGCAGCAAGGAAGATGTCAGAGGCTTCCTGCTCATCTTTCTGGGCCGTGAACCCAAGCATGAAAGCGATATCAGCCGTAGAGAAGGCAAGCCCGTTGCCAGCGTTCTAAGCGGCCTTATCAATTCAAAAGAGTTTATCTATGGGGTTTTACAGCCCCTGTCACTCGGCAAACCACTCGCTTGGATGCCCTATTCTGCTGAACAGCAAAAGTTGGTTATTCAAACCGTAAAAAAACATTTCGGTACCAAAATAAAATCGGTGGAGCACCGTACAAAGGCATTACTAGCCATAAGCAACAACTGGCGTTTCCTACAGATTATAGATAATGGCCCCTCAGGCTATTCAGCAGCAGACTTTGCCACACGCATTGAAAGCTATTTTGGTCACCAACCTGCTCCGGTTCTTGGCGTGATTGAAGATATTAGAGGCAATGAATGTTTTGGCTATGCTCTAGATTTGAGCCGTAAAGGGGAAAGCCTGCGACTGGATTTCTATTTGAACGGTACATATGTTGGCACTACTGAGGCTGACGATCTTCGGCGTGATGTTGAGGAGCAGCACCCGGGCTTTAAACACACAGGCTTTACCTTCACGGTAAACATACCTGAACATCTTGCCAAGCTGGATCATTTAATTCTTGCGGTCTTCGATCACGCAACCGGTGCCCCAATATGTCCTGCTCGCGCTATTCCTAACATGGGCACTTCATATCCGCTTAACATTGTTCGCTTTACAAATGCGCTTGAGCATGCAGCACAACAGAGCCCTGAAAACATCCAGCAGCAGATCGAGTTTATTCAAAATGCATTACCAGACTTGAAAAATTATGCTGCGATCCCCGTTGCGGCCTATTCACAATCAAAGCATTTATTGCAGGAAACCACCGCCAAGCCACAGACAGCTATAGCGTTAAAACTTTATGCTGGCGAAGGCCTTTCAGCAACCGATGGTGCTGAATATTTCTTTCAGGAAGCGGCTCTAAAAAACCCGAGTGCTGTTATCTTTTTTTCAGATCACGAATGGATGGAGAAAGACGGCACCCTCGTTCCTATTTTCAAGCACAGTTTTGATTATGAAGAACTACTGACAAGAGCCTCTTATGCCAATGCGTTTGCAGCAAAAGAAGGGGTTTTCCCAGAAGGCATGAAGCCCCATGATATGTGGCTTAAAGCGTATGAACAATTTGGCGAACAAGCGTTTGCCCATGTTCCCCATATGCTCTTTGAAGCAAAACAAACATGTATCGCTTCAGTAAGTGAATACAAACGAGCTGTTGAAGCACATTTCGCGAGAACAACTCCAGATGCCAAACTTGAACTGGAAGCCAATGATCCATATGCCGGTGTCGCAGCAGAAACTGGCTATATAAAATGGCCATTGCCTGCGAAAAACCCATTGATGGCGATTATCATTCCCATGCGAGACGCGCTTGATCTTACGCGGAACTGTATCAAAAGCCTCCGAAACACCTTGCAGCATTCCTACGACACCGAAATCATCATTGTGGACAACGGCAGTGTAGAAGAAGACACAAAAGACTGGCTAAGACGAGTGGATGCAATGGACGGTATTCGTGTGCTTTTGCACGATGCTCCATTCAACTGGGCCGAGCTCAATAATCTTGCCGTACAGGCTACTGAAGCTGAATACCTGTTGTTTTTAAATAACGATACAATCGCACTGGATTACGGCTGGGATCATATATTACGGGGATATCTCAACCGACCTACTGTTGGTGCTGTTGGTGCGCGCCTACTGTTTGAAGACGGCACTTTGCAATATGGCGGATACATTCTTGATCCCGATAATATTGTACTGAAAGAGGCTTATGGTGAAAGCCCGAACCAAAGCTATAATCGTCGGTCACAGTTACCGCACCAAACATCAGCGCTCATTGGAGCCTTTCTGGCCTGTCGCCGAAATACTTATGAAAAAGCTGGTGGATTTGATGCAGAAAACTTGCCTGTCGCCTTTAATGATGTGGATTTCAGTCTGGCTGTCTCCAAAATTGGGCTAAAAAATATTTATGTGCCTGCAATCACATTCCAGCACTTGGAATCTAAAAGTCGTGGCTATGATGCACAGGATACTGCGAAAAAAATTCGTGAAAATACCGAACGAGAAAAAATACGTCAAAAATGGGCGCATTTGTTAGTTGCAGACCCCCACTATTCTCCCGTACTACTACGGCAAGAACCAACGCACACTTCCATTTTAAAGCGCCCAAACCAGAACCAAAAATAATAAGCACTAACGAATACGCTACGCGGACCTATTATGAAGAAGATTATCAAATCTATCGCCAACCCTTTTGCACATAAAAAGAACACTAAAAAGGTTCTAAGGCAGTCTGGGCTTTTCAATGCTGAATGGTATGGTGCAAAGTATCCAGATGCGGTTGAAGAAAACCAAGATCTTCTCGAACATTTCATCATGATCGGGGACGAAAAAGGCTATAAGCCAAACCCATACTTTGACCCTGACTGGTACCGTAGCCAAGCCCCGGGTGCGCGTAGGCCTGATGTAAATTCGCTTGAACAATACTTGGAAACCGGTAGCAGGCACGGCAAAAACCCATCACCGCTGTTTTCATCAAAGCTGTATATCGAAAATTATCCTGAAGTAACGTCTTTTAAAGGTACCCCACTTGAACACTTTATCCATGTTGGTCAGTTTAAAGGATATATAGCTTTCCCAACCACACTGCAGTTTCGGGAAAACGGTGCTAAACTGGTCAAAGATATGGTGGCGATCAACAGTAGTGGCCTGTTTCTGGAAAACTGGTACCGCCAATATTATAAGGATCTGTGGGAGTATGATGGAAGCCTGCTGTTTCACTTTGTTACCGAAGGCCATATCCATAACCGCCAACCAAACCCGCATTTCAATACTGGTTGGTATAAAGTGTTTCATTACGACCATATCGGCAAAGAGAACCCTGTAGTCCACTATATTAATGCCCCCAAGACCAAGTTTGATCCTGCCCCTGATTTCAGTAACGGTGAGTACTTCAAGAAACACAAGGAACTGGACACAGAAACAGATGATCCGCTCCTTCACTTTCTAAAGAACGGCCCGGTCTGGGGAACAAAAAAAGCGGTTACGGAAAAAACCAAAGATAAAAAAGCCCCCAAAAACAAGGTTCGGGCAAAGGCCAAGCTACCTGTGCCAGAGCGGCTCCGCAGTATGCTGGATTACCAAAAGGCCGAACTTGCACCAGCCTCTCTTGATTTTAAAAGCAGCAAGCTGAAAATTCATTGGGTGATCCCTGATTTCGCACCCGGCGGCGGCGGTCATATGACTATTTTCCGTATGGCAAGCTTTTTGGAACGTCAGGGCCATAAGCAGACAATCTGGATCAACGATCCGAACCATCATGCCAACGAGGAAAAAGCAGCAGATAATATTCTGAAGCATTTTCAGCAATTTACTGGCAAGGTGAAATTTCTGGATAAACGCTTTAAAAAAGCCAAAGGCGATGTAATTATTGCAACCGATTGCTGGACGGTATGGCCCGTGTTATCAGCCAGTAATTTTAATCGACGCTTTTATTTTGTGCAGGATTTTGAGCCAAGTTTCCATGCAATGGGGAGCTATTATTTAGCTGCCGAACAAACATATTATGAAGATTTAGACTGCATTTGCGCCAGCCCATGGCTTTCCAAATTGATGGAAGAAAAATACGGCCGCTGGGCACGCCCATTCTGGCTGGCTGCAGATACAAAACTTTATCATCCAGTATCAAAGAAAAAACCAAACAAACACCCGCGTATTGCCTTCTATGCCCGCCATTTCACAGCACGCAGAGCTGTTGAACTAGGTATGCTTGCGCTTGAAGAACTAGCGAAACGTGGCGTTGATTTTGAAGTAGATTTCTTTGGCGCTGATCTGGATTTACAGGCGGCCCCGTTCAAGTTTAAAGATCACGGTGTTGCTTCCCCTGAAGAATTGGCTGTTCTTTTCCAGAAAGCTGATATTGGTGTCGTTTTCTCGGCGACCAATTATTCGCTCGTCCCTCAGGAAATGATGGCGTGCGGCTTGCCTATTGTGGAACTCAAAGGTGAAAGTACCGAATGTATTTTCCCTAAAGAAACAGTAAGTTTGGCTGAACCACACCCGGCTAAAATTGCAGACGCTATGGAAGCCCTAATTCTCAATGAAAAGAAACGGCAAAAGCAATCCATTGCAGCCAGAGAATGGGTAAACAGTTTCAGCTGGGAAGCATCAGCAGAGCTTGTTGAAAATGCTATCATTGAGCGCCTATCGGAAATCGGGAACGATATTGCTCCCAAGGAGAAAGCCCCGAAGGCTCGTAAAAGTAAGGCATCTGTTGTTATCCCCACACTAAACGCTGGCCCTATCCTGGACAAGGTTTTAAAGGCTACTACGGAGCAAAACACCCCTTGGCCATATGAGATACTAGTAATCGACAGTGGTTCAACTGACGGCACACTGGAAACCATTGCAAAATACCCATCGGTTAAACTGCATCAAATTGATAAAAAAGATTTCAATCACGGTGGCACAAGGAACCTGGGTGTTGAACTGACAGAGGGCGAATTTATCGCTTTCCTCACCCATGATGCGCTACCAGCCAATGAAGACTGGCTCTATAACCTGGTATCATCCATTGAAAGCAACCCAAATGCGGCTGGCGCATTTGGCAGACACTTGCCATACCCAGAAGCAACTGAGTTCACCCAACGAGACCTGAACGCCCATTTCAAACATATGGCTTTAGCACCGCTTAGCGTGCACAAAGACACAAACAAGAAACGTTACGCAGATGAAGAAGATGTTCAGTGGAAGCAGCTTCTGCATTTCTATAGCGATAACAACAGCTGTATGCGCCGAGATGTATGGGAAAAAATTCCGTACCGTGAAACCAAGTTTGGCGAAGATCAGGTATGGGCTGATGACATCATCAAAGCAGGATATACCAAGGTGTATGCTGTACGTTCAATTGTCTATCACAGCCATGATTTCACGCCTGAAGAAAATCAGGAGCGCAATATGATTGAAGCTGCGTTCTTCAAACACTTCTTTGGATACAAGCTGATCGGTACTGAGAAAGAACTTCAAAATACACTCGAAGATTTAAATAAATCTGATAGAGAATGGGGCGAGAAAAACGGTGTAACACCAAAGATTATTGAAGACCGCATGCTGCAGAATGAAGCACGCCTTCGGGGATATCTTGAAGGCTGGAAAGCCGATACAAAGGATATGTTCTAGTTGCAACAAAAAAGGGGCTAAATGCCCCTTGTCTAATCTACACGCCAGTGTGGCTTAACCTTCGTCCAGTTATCTCAGCTATCCTGTCCTCTTCAAAAGGCTCTCCTAGGAAATCAAAAAGTGCCTTAAAAGCCTGAGGGTTGTTCCTAGTTTCATCATATGACATCTGAATGCAGCGATCAGGATATTTCTTCCCGTACTCTGCGTACATATGATCGCAGTTTTCCACAATCCCCTTTACTACATCTGGGTTCATGGAAGCCCACCAGCCGGATTTTGATACATCTTCCCAGTTGCGTACATTGAAAATAAATTTGCAGGGAGCAAGATTTTCATGGATAAAATTGAGGTAATCTTCAAACTTGTCTGGCCCAGCTTCATGGAACCGGATTTCTTTAAACCCAATTACCCTCGCATCTCTTGGCGGCTGGATAATTTCCTCAACAAACAATTCTGTTAGTTTTTTTGAAAACCGTTCTGGCACAATCTTGTCTGCGCCATACCATGGGTCTTCCGGGCTATGTTCTTTGTTACCGTGTTCATAACGGCTGGAGTATGCAGCGCTAGATGCCCCAAAAAGGGAATAAAGCACATTCATATTCTCCCCGCAGATATGATACCCTGGGATAGACTGCAACACAGTTTGCAAGACCGTAGAACCAGAACGGCCATAGGTAACAATACAGACAAAAGGTGGATTTTTCATTTTAGAACTATCCATTTTCCATCAGCCTCAACTATCAAGCAGCCTTTTCACTTAGACGTTCCCCAACTTCTTGAGTTGAAAAGGACTTTTGGTCCGATGCCTGAATATCTTCATGATATTCATAAGCAAACCGCACAGCGCGCCCAAAGGATGGACAGCTGCCTTCCGGATCAACCATCATCACTTTATCAAAATCAAATGCAGCCAATGCTTTACTGATTTCAACACGCTCTTCATCATTTTCAATAAGGCGAAGAACAGCACTGATATATTCTTCATCGTTATTGGTAGATAGCCAATCCGGCTGAGGCATATGCGAGACCATCTCTGAATCGTTCATAGCATGAACCTCAGCACCCTTCATATTTACCATTGGCAACCCAAGAGGGCAGGCATCCAGAATTCCATTTGTTGCCCCGAATGGGATTGAACTTAAGAAAATATCACACTTGGAAAGTTCGTCGATATATCCATTATAGCTATTACGAGGCTCCACTTTCGCACTACACATAAATTCAATGCGACGTTTGAATGCTTGATAAATTGCCCCAGCACCATTTGGAAAGAAAACAAACTCAACAGGTTTACTGGACCGTTTCTCAATTTCCTGACAAATAGTAAGAAGCCTCGGTGTGATTTTTCTAGCCCATGCAGGTACGGCAATTTTTAAGGAAGACGCATTTTCTCGAATTTGTGCAACAGGTTTTTCCGCGTCATGACGGTGCTCATAGCGTGCAACTTCATGCCAATAGATAATCTTATCCGCGATTGTATAGTCGGCTCCCACCAGCCCCTCTACTACCAACGAATAGTCAATGTATTTTGAGTGCGTTGTAGCTGGATGCCCATATGTCATGAGCTGCACTGGAGCTAAGCGTAAATTAGATCCATAAAGGCTAAGCGCACGCATACCAATACTCGGATAATAGATTACATCTGGCCTATATGTTTTCACCTTTTCAAAGAAAGCTTTCGGATTAGCCTTATCCAGCTTCGAGGTGTCAATCACATCGAACATATACTCCAACAGAGGATCACACTTACCTTCCGCAGACATATAAACCAGTTTGAAATGTTCCCTTAATGCCCTTATCGCAGGTCCATAACAGCGGTGCATCGCATGTACGGCTGTATACAGCTCCGCCATTACGATAAGCGTAGGCTTTTCCTTTATAACCCGTTTTTTCCCTGTAAAGTTCACATCCTTTAGGCCTTTGCGCATAAGCCAATCACGAACGATATGGTTTACGGTTTTCTTCACCTCATGCTTATTAGGTGCATCCACATAACTGCAGCCCATATAGACAGGCCCCATCGTATTGATAACCGCATCCGTTGCCTTACAATCTGCCCAGATATGGCTTTTCGCAATGATAAGTGAACGTATTTCTTCCGACAGCGGATTATAAACCAACTGCTCTGTTAAAAAAGCACGAGCAACCGGCCAGGAAATATCTTTGGATTGTTTGAACAGCAAATTCAGAAGCGGTTTTGTAAGTGCATTTATAGAAAGAACACTGAATAACTTTGGAATGTTCTCACTCGAAATGCTTTGGGAGCCGTCCTCGTTAAATGTACTAAACATATCTATAAAATGGCCAGTACCACGATACCCACTGATTTCAAAAGTCTGGCTAACAACACGTTTGTTTTTGGTAAGAAGTTCAAAAATATTCCGACGCATTACAAACGAAGGCGAGGTAACCATTTGTGCTATTGCCGAGGCAAATATAGTCGCTTCTTTTTCTGCAACCGGAAGCATCTTACGAAGATTGCCACCGAATACATCTTTGCTAAGCTCTAATCTGAAAAAAATCTCGTTCAGATAAGAACGCGTTTCGTCAAACTTTTCTTCGATTACTAGTTGCCTAAAGCCATAAATCAGCTTGATCAGCTTTTCTTTGCTTAAATCCTTATTTGTCATGAAACAACCTCAGCAACTACATTACATATTTCAATAATATCTTCATCAGACAGAAAAGCATGGAATGGCAATCCCACCAAGCCCTCGGCAAGTTCCAGGCTCACAGGAATAGCTTCCTCAACATTTTCATTCCCCACAAAAGTAATATCTTTTAATGCAGGATGTTCATGAAGAAGCGGCAAGTACCAACGGCGGGTTTGTATACCAGCGGCAGCAAGCGCATCAAAAATCTGTTTACCTAAGTCTTTGGCATAAATTTGTAGAGTAGCGGGAATAAAGTCATCACCACACCCTGCCTGCAATTCGATACGATTACCAAGTTTCTTTAATTCTCGCCAATAAGCATCCGCAACGTTTTTTCTACGCTCTATAACTTCGGGCCAACGGGCGATTTGTTGCAGGCCAACAGCTGCATAATATTCACCAAACTTTGCATTCGTTCCGGTTTGTTGCACAACTCCGGCAGGTCCAATAAAACCAAAATTAGATAATGAGCGAGCCCGGTCTAAGGTTTCCAGATCGTTCGTTGCCACCAGTCCACCTTCCCCAACTCCAAATGGTTTGGTGGCATGAAGCGAGAATACCGCGGTAATACCTTGCGGGATCTTCTGCTGGCCCAAAACAGCAGCGGCATCCCAAAATACATGTACTCCTGTTTCTTTTTGAAACTCAAGCCATGCTTCACCATCAAGAGGTTTGCCGTATGTTGCAACGGGTACGACAGCGTCCAGCGGCTCTTTACTGTGCGCTTTACGGGCGATTTCAGGAGTAAGCAGCCAACTTTCCTTATCCACATCCGCAAAAACCGGCTTATAGCTGGCATTAAGAACCGAAAGCGCTGTAGCTGGGAAAGTCAGCACCGGAATAAGCACCTTCGCACCTTCCCCCAAACGCTTGGCACGTAACATCAATTCCAGTGCCGTTGTTGCTGAAGAAAAAGTGCCCGTACCGAGTTTCGCAGAACCAGTTTGCTCCAGAAACATTGCCATCTCGGTTTCAAAGCGCTCATTCAAAGGGCCAAAGTTTGTATACCAACGATTGGTATGTATTTCAGCCAAATAGCTCCCCACCTCAGCGGGATCAGGCATATCAGGTACTAAACAAAAAATTTTCGGGTCTTGTGTCAAAACGCTTACCAATAGATCGTCAAAATTTTCATATCCCAGCTTTATTTAGCCAGCTTCTTTCAGAATATCTCTATAAAAATCTTTTGTTGTCATAAACTTGGACGGAGGAAACCCATCCGCCGAGAGAGAATTTCTATAATCTGTTTCATCTGTCGCGATATTAACCACTGCGTGTTCATAAGCTAGAAGCTTGCCCAACTGGGTGGTATGTTTGGTATCGGCTATTTCAAATTCTCTATCCAATAAAACATATCCCGGTGCACCGTGCAGGCGCGCTTCACCAAAGGCTTCTAGCATAGCTACCGCACCACACCCAATAACACGTGTACACTGGCGCGCGAACAGCGCCATATCTTCAGGTGTTCCCTGCGCGAATTCTGTTGAGATACCACGCCCCAAATACATTTTGTAAATACCACTTTTATCGCTAACGCGATAAGGGATCAGTGTGCTGATTAGATGTTTCCAATCCTGATAATGGCACTCTTCCAGATCACACCTGGATGCATATTCAACAAGCAGTACTATCTCATGATTATCGCTCTGTAGCGTTTTTAACAGATTCACAATTTTATTGCGGATTGTTTCCTTTGTCAGGAAATCATCTTTAACAGCTACCAGTGTACGTTCCATTTCCCTACAAGCAGGGAATGGTTCTCTGTTTTCTATGGCACATATGTCGCGTATCAGTGCTTTCCTGATATAAGCAGGATCAGGCCCAGCATACGATTTATTCTGGTGCCAGATATAATGTGGAACAGGCGCCAAACGTTCTTTTAGCTCCGCTTCAAACCGTTCAAATTCGCTCTGCACAAGGTGATCTATGCCGCATACATCAGGCAAGTGAATGTCACCGTGCATATACTGCGGTGCAGGCAACTGTTTAATTGTTTCTTCGCTATCAACGACCTGGCTTCTTAAATAAGCCGCCGACATAATTGAAACAGCCACGTGTTCTTTATGTTCTTCAGAGCTTGCATTGCGAACCTTAAAAGCGGGCTCTTTTTTTTCGGTGAAGCTCAAATATCTTTGCTCAGCACCTTGCTCTCGCATCTGCCAAAACAGCCAACGCAACAGTTCTCTATTTTCTTGCAACGCATTCCAAGTAGCCTCCTGCATGGTCAACAAAAGCTGAGGGAAGAAAAACTCACGGCGGGAATTAACCCAATGATCGAAACGGGTTTTAAATTCCTGAAAACTGATTTTTTCTGCTTCTATTGCAGGATCACTAAACAGTAAAACTGTATCCTTCAAATCACTGAGATAAAGGGCAAAATACGGTGCCTCTTCATGTTCAAGCGCCATAACATATTGCGGTTGATACAGTTTTTTATGGGTTCTACGCATGCGTGAAACCAGTTCTTCCCCCATACGGGTACTATCTGCAAGCATGCTTTCAGGGCGCCTTCGGTATAGAAAGCCTGAGTTCTCACAGCGTCGCCCCTTAAACCCTGCTTCAAGCGCATAAAGCCAGAAATCCCAATCCTCATAGCCGAAGATCATGGTTTCATCATACATAACGCCTTTACGGAATACATCAGCGCGCACCATGGATCCTGCCTCAGAGATATTACCTCGTAAATGTTTCAACACGCTGTAATCAGGGGCTGTTTCTCTGGTATCAAAACCATTTTCACCATGTGACAGACCAAAAAAGGAAATATCCGGATAGGCCCAGCCTATCTCTGCGTCATCTCCGATAGTTTTTCGATATGCTTCAATGCTGTATGGTGAAATACGGTTGTCTGCATCCAAGAAATAGATAGCATCCAGATCAGGCAGCAATTCCAAAAGAAAACGAATACCTGTATTTCGCGCGCCAGGTAATCTGGTATTTTTCTGTCTGATATAATGGAGCTTACCCCCATACATAGGTAATAGGTTCGCTACTGTGGTACGAGTTTCCGGGAATTTACAGCCATCATCAACCACCACCACATGGATATCTCTATCAGTATCCTGTTCACAGGCACTTGTGATGGCTTCAGCTAAAAACTGAGGATGCCCATACCCGGGAATAACAACACCAATGGGAGGTTTAGCGGCCATGCTAGCTGTCGCCCTCAGGAGCATCCAGTATATTTAAAGGATGCTCGTATCCATCAGTAAGGTTTGCAAACATATACCAGTTACACCACCCGCAAGTGATATCGCCATTAATAGGTAGGACAGCAAACACAACATCACCTGCCTCTGTACGAGGCCTGTCAAACTCAACAGTGAGTGTAGAGCGGAACATTGCCGGAACTGTCTGAGAAGACCAGAAAACGCCACTTTCCTCATCCCTACTATCCAACATACCTAGAGCAACTTTTTCAGCAATCTCTTCGATGATTTCCTGTCGATTATCCAAGTCTGTTGGTATAACCATCAAAATATAGGTAAAGCTTGGGGCCGCTTCATGACCTGTACCAATTTCCGCCATGACCTGTCTCGCGCCTACAACAGCCCCTCCCGCCATAATAGATGCTGACAATGCATCAGCAAGCGGGTGGGTCTGCATAGCGCCTGTGCCGTCATTCACCATCAAAGGTGAGAAACCATGCTTATCTGCAAGCTGCTGTTTTTTGGTTTGGCCAGCATAATATTCAACGCGCCCGACCAATTCAGAGAAACGGGAAACCCGAACCTGTGTTTTCCGGTTTTCACCGATAAGCCTTTGTTCTTCGGGAATTGGCCGAATGTTATCTGCAGACAATGTATGAACGGCTTCAATTTCCAGCGATTTCCATTGTAGCACTCCCGGGTTTTTCCCCACACCAAGAGGCTTCGCCGCAAATACTAAATCCGTTTTCCCAACCAAACAGTCTGTTACTGGTAAAATAAAAAATTGATCTGCATCTCCGGACAGCACCATAGATGTCCAAGCTAAAACACCATCCTGCCCTGACATAACCCGTTCAGGTCCAAGGCTATTAAGAAAACCATCAATATCTGTTGGTATTTTTCCATCATTCCCCGCGATAAGAGCAACAAGCAATGGACTTTCATCGGCATACGTTCTGCTCGCCATAGCCTTAATATATCGCATGGATGGGGTAATTTGTTTGGAAACTCTAAAACCGGTTATTTCGCTTTGTACCAACCTTACAGTCAGTGCTGTCTTTTCAGGGTACAGTACAGTCCCGCCCAGAGCTTGTTCGCACCGTTTCTGTTCTTCAGGTCCGGGAACAAACTCCGCAAACTTCATCAAAGACGCACCATTCTGGGATAAGTTCACTGTTTCAGGATCACAAAGCTGGAAATCATCCTCTGAAAAGATTGCCGTATCTTCCAGCCCTTTATAAACGCGAATGGCGATCGAGCTATGCTCCAGACCAAAACGATCCACAGCTTGATCGGCCAGCATTACCTTTGGAGCCTCTTCTCCGTTATAAGAAATGCTTATAATCCCATCACCGAATGTACGGCGCACTGCATCAGCTGTACTGAAATCATTCCACCCATCTTTAAGAAGGCTGAACGGTACTGTTAGCTTTCCAACGAGACTGTCATCTGCTCTACGGGCAATAGATACTGAAAGGCTACCATCACCTTCAGGTATATCTGTGAGGTAGAGTGCAAGCCCCGTGAATCCTGCGAGATCAGTGGGCAGTACTTGTGAAAAGCGAGCATCACCTTCACCAAAGGTGATCGCGGCCTCGCCTGGTAGTAGTTCAAAAGAAACACTGCGGGTACTGAAGCCGATACCGGCAATCATCCGTTTGGCTTTTTCGTTACCCAGCCATAATTCTTCATTTTTACGGCGAAGGCTTACGAGTTGCTGTTCTTTCTTCCCGAACTTCTCATAGAGGTTAACGAGATCATTTGCCAACAGGTTATTTGTGAATTTAATGAATTGAAGCTGTGAAGCTTCATACCCTTTCAGCAACCCAAACTTCCCTTGCTTTTCAAGAGTAAGCTGTTCTGGTTTTTGTGCACCATGGAAAAGTACGAACTCGCAAAAAGAGTCGCCCTTTTTCGCCATAGCCTCTGACGTAACAATCCCTAAAAGACCTGTAGGCATACCCGACAAAGCTACTGATCCCGAGTTTGCTTCCCGATCTTTAGAACCTTTTTTATCTTTCGGTGGAGCTTTAAGGGAAATAACACCTTCTTCCCGCAGACAAAATACGCTGATACCGGTAGGAAAAACTGGTTTCAGGCTGTTGAATATATCTGCACTGACCATCAAGCTTAATGGTGCAGCATAAAATGATGATAGCGCTTCTCTTGTTACACTGAAGGTAAACAAATGAAATGCCCCCCTAAAATAGTATCCAAAATGCCCGACACAACATCATGTCGGGCAGATTTGTTTTCTACTCGTTAAACACCTTTAAGCCAAAACGGGTAACTGGGCCTGCCAAGATTTCGAAGAATGTCGTTGGAGTGGTTTTGATATAAACCTCAGCCATATTACCTGGCACAAAATCTTCGGTTTCTTCACCTGGATTAATAGAAGCCCTCAAGATATATGCTCCGCCTGGTGCAGATTCATCTACAATAGCATCTCTGGAAATATAAGTTAATTCTCCCGGAAGCGGTGTTAAAGCCTTCACACGATTACCTGGGAAAACAACATCAATTTCCTGGCCGATATATACCTTATTGATATCAGAAACTTTCAGCCTAACCTCGATAGTCAGTTTGTCATCATCAGGGAAAACTTCCATCAAGGCATCGCCTGGCCTCAGCACCGCACCAATTGATGTAGTGCTCAAACGGAACACTGTTCCGTTCACAGGAGAGCGAATTTCGGTACGTTGAAGCATATTAGTAAAACGGTCCACCTGTGCTTCAATACGGCTAAGGTTTTGTTGAACGTTTACTAGTTCCGCATTCGCTTCTGTTACAACTGTCAAGCGTGCCTGCTTTTTCTCCGCTTCCAGATTTTTAATATTATATTCGGCATCTTTAATTGCGAGACCAGAATTCTGCATACGAGCTTCAAGCTCAACTACAGCCCGTTCTGTTGCATATACTCTTGTGCGCTGGATCAGCCCCTGAGCAAGAAGATCACGGAAATCTACAAGCTCTTTCTTATAAAGAGCATGTTGGTGCTGCATGGATTTAAAGACCTGCTCGGTCCCTTCCATTTGAATTTTTTCACCTTCGATACGTGTATCAAGAATTTCAAGTGTTTCAGCCTGAATACGGCGCTGTGCATTGAATTCTTCTTCTTGGCTGACGATCGCCTCAAGTACACGGGGATGGTTCGCAACTGTTGGGTTAATATTTGTTGGGAACTGGATTTTCTCAAGGTCGTTCACAATCGCCCGGTATCGAGCCAACTGAATACGAAGGGTAGCACGCGTTAAAATCGCTGCTTTAAGCTGTGATTGAATAAGGCTTTCATCAAGCTTTGCTAGCACTTGCCCTTTTTCAATTTTATCACCTTCACGAACATAAAGCTCCTGAAGGATACCCCCTTCCAAATGCTGAATAACCCGGTTTTTATCGGCAGCCACTACACGGCCACTAGCGGCGATAGCACCACCAAGCGGCGCCGTAGCAGACCAAAAACCACCAATCACGAAGATCAGGAAGAATACAATCATCGCCTGACGAAGTATAGGCTGCTTATCCGTATCAAGGCCTTCGGTCCAATCCCTTAGATCCTTGGTTTCAAAACGCATATTCATTTGATTTGCTACTTCCGAAGAAGGGCGTTTTGCAATTTCATTAGACATTCTATGCCCCCTTCTTTTCTGTAGACGGGTCGGCTGGCTGTTCTTCTGTAGATGGTTTTTCTACCGGCTGCATCTTCAACTCAATTTTCGGCGCTGGTGCAGGAGCATCAGCCTTAGAAACTGGTTTCATCGTCTTAATAACAGGTTTTGGTTGTGGCTTCTTCTCGGGTGCTTGTTGCCCCGCTTTTTGAGAGGCTGCAACCACCTTGTTTGCAGGGTTCTGCACAGCTTTTTGTGTAGTTACATTACCGCTGTTCATCACCTTGTCTTTGTCGCCATAATCCTTAACTGTACCATCTTGGAGTAACATCACTTTATCAACATGCTGAAGCACGTTCGGACGCTGTGTTACAACAATGGTCGTAATTTTGTCTTTCTTGGCCTGAGCAAGAGCCTTGTGGAAAATTTCTTCGCCTTGCTTATCAAGCGCTGCATTTGGTTCATCAAGCACAAGTACAGCAGGGTTACCATAAAAAGTACGAGCTAGCGCAATAAGCTGTGACTGTCCCCCAGAAGGCATAAACTGAGCCGGGCTTATAACCGTATCATATCCTTGAGGAAGCTTCATAAGCACCTCGTGCACACCAGCACGCTTTGCAGCCTCAATAGCCATTTCAGGTGGATCATCTTTTCTTAGTCTTGCGATATTTTCTCGTACAGTAGCATTAAAGAACGTAACCTGCTGCGGCATATATCCAATATGCATCCCGCGGGCTGTAGGGTCCCAAACATGAAGGTCTTGCCCATCAAGAGAGATCACACCGCTATTTGGCCTTAGGTATCCTACGATAAGGCGTGCCAACGTTGATTTACCAGCACCCGACGGCCCGATAATAGCAACGCTATCTCCTGCTTGAATAACGCCTTGAATGCCTTTGATAACTGGCTGCATCCCAGGACGCGGCACATACATAACACGGTCCAGACCAATTACACCTTTAGGTCTTGGAAGCGGTGTTCTATCAACAGGAAGATCCATTTCTTCAAGGCGCTGCATTAGACGCTTGCGAGCCTCTACAGCAGCTACGAGCGTGCGCCAACTGCCCACAATCGCTTCAATTGGCTGAAGTGCACGTCCACCAATCATCGCAGACGCAAAAATCACACCTGGGCTAGCCAGTTCAAGCAATACAAGAAGTGCACCCGCTGCAATCATCAAAACCTGAACAATCTGTCTTACGGCCTTGGTCGCACCAGAATATTTGGCAAGTGTGTTGTTGCTATCCACATAGCGGGAAAGCGCTTCACCATGCACCCTGCCCCAATCAGTAACAGCTTCTCTATAAAGTCCTTGAGAACGGATAAGTTCCTGCGAGGACATATAGTTGTCCATATTGCTATTAGAATTGATAGCCGCCTTTGAATATTCCATATTCGCATGGCTTGTTGCTCGGTCCCCAAATACACCAACAGCAAGGATAATAACCGCACCAGCCAGAACCACAAAACCAAGACCCCAGTGAATAAGGAAGATAAGTAAGGTAAAAAGTGGCAATAGAGGCAAATCGAAAACAGCTGACATCGCAGGTGATGTAAGAGTTTGACGAATAACCATCAAATCCCGGATACTCTGTGTATTCGCACCGCTTTCACGAGAAAGTTCCCCCGCAAACAAAAAACCTGCAACCTTAGATTCAAGTCGTACTGCACTTTTAGCTAGCAGGCGTTGGCGAACACTATCAAAATATCCATAGCAAACGAGAATAAAGACAGCAAAAGCAAGCATTACCATCAGAGTTGGAATACTACCTGATCTCAATATCCGGTCATAAACCTGAAACATAAAGATCGGCATTCCCAGCATACAGATCGCTGCGATAATGGAATAGAAAGAAATCACCTTGAACGAACGGCGGATTTCCTGCTCTTCTTCCCTATAATCATCAATTAACGCCATAACTTATACTACTATTCCCCGAAAAGATTAACGAGCGCGTTTGTCTTTCTCACATACACCTAAAGAGAGACAGTTCTATAGGTGAGCCTTGCCCAAATTACAGAGATAGGTATCACACGCTATAATAGGTGTCGATACCGAATACCTAGGGAAAATCGGCGTTTTCAATAATGGATAAAATCAAACGGCTATAATTTAGATGGTTGTTACCTAAGAAATAAAAAGACCTCTCGATTATCTTAAACATCTCAAGCTGTTAGAGTAAAACTTCCCAGTGAAGCTATCAACAGCTACAACCATATCATTTAAAACACTACCTTACTTCAATTGCAATTCTGAGTTCTAAAAACCGTCTTTTCCAACTAAGACTTTGTTCCATTAGCGACACTTTCAATTAACTGCCAATATTTTGGCAACAGATCATTAACCGCATAATTCTCAAGAATTGTTTCTCTTGCTTTTTGTTTCAGTGGTTCATAGTCCGCTTTATTGTCTAAAATATGACAAATAGTATTAGCCTGCTTTTCCACATCAAAGAACGGCACAAGCACGCCATTCTCGCCGTGATTGATCAATTCCCTTACGGGCTCAGTATCTGATCCAACAATCAAGGCGCCAGCAGCCATAGCTTCCAACATCGACCATGAAAGCACAAATGGTACAGTTAAATACACGTGTGCTCGGGTAATCTGGAACAAGCCCTTCAACATTTGAAGCGGTTGAAGCCCGGTGAAGTGGATACGACTATGATCCAGCTCAGGTAGTTCTTCCAGCATTGCCTCTTTCCAACTTTTACCATCTTTACGCTGAGCACCATAGGCTACACGGTCATCACCAACGATCACCACATGCACATTAGGGCGCTGCTTTTGCAGGATATTAACCATGCGCATAAATTCAGGAAAACCCCGATATTCCTCCATACCACGTGCAACATAAGTGATCACTTCATCTTCGGCAGAGAAGGTATGTTCACCGATCCGAACTTTAATCTTTGGATTAGGCTGGAAAAATTCAGTATCCACACCATCGTGAAGCACACTAACCTTAGATCTGAACACTTCCGGTAACCGACTGTGTTGGAAAGATGTTGGGCATTGCCCATGATCCATTACAGCAAGGTCCTGCAAAATCGGGTTATTCTTCATCCGTATGCGCATGGCATCATTGGCATCACTTCTTTTGTTGTTGAGGAATTCAACATCACCACCACGAGCATGATAATACCATTCATAGTAGGTCAACAATTTCGCATCGGGGAACATATCCTTCAAGAACATGTTAGATCCCCATCCTGAGTGTGACATAATAAGATCAGGCTTAAATGATGTGTCTTTGCTATTTAGGAAAGCACCATACAGCGCGTGTCCCTGTAATACAGCCCGCTCTGTAGCAATCAGAGATGGGTGAATACCTTGTGTCGCATCTCTGTGTGGTTTGAACTTGAAAACACGCTTTGCCTTAAATTTCTGTTCATTTTTCTGAAGTGTTGCAACATTTACTTCAACACCAAGTTTTGGATTGCTTTCGATATACCTTAAGAGCCGGCGATACTGGCCCGGGAAATTATTATGAACGAACAAAATACGCATCTATCAGGTACCCCAACTTACTCTTGATCATAAAGCAATGAATAAAATCAACTTATGGAGTTACAAAAGATTACCTTCAACTGCAACTTCCTTAATGAGCATGAAAAACAAAACCCGCCTTCCCAATACCTTGCAAGAAGGCTAAAAGCTATAAACATTATTAATTCTTCTAATGAGACATTTACCAATGAAAACAATTTTGGTTCCAGGTGGTGCAGGCTTTATTGGCAGCCATACCGTGAAAGCACTTCACCAACATGGGTACAAAAGCATTATTCTTGATAACTTTTCAAACGGTTATAAAGAAAGCGTTCTAAACGGCGAGGTAATTGAAGGCGACATAAGAGACAGCGCCCTACTCGACAAAATATTCACTGAGCATAACATCGATGCTGTTATTCATTTTGCAGCTTTTATTGAAGCTGGAGAAAGCGTGGTAAATCCACTTTCTTTCTACGACAACAACACGGCTGGAACACTTAATCTCTTACAAAGCATGCAAAAGCACAAGGTGGAGCATATTGTATTTTCGTCCACCGCGGCAGTTTATGGTCAACCGGAAGAAGATGATGCACTGGTGGAAACTCTACCTAAACTGCCTATCAATCCATACGGACAAACCAAATGGGCAGTGGAGTGCATGCTGAGAGATTTAGCCGTATCATGCACCTTCAAGTCCATAGCCCTCCGCTATTTCAACGCCGCGGGCAGTGATCCTTCGGGGCAAATTGGCGAGCTACACGAACCTGAAACGCACCTCATTCCACTTGTATTACAAGCTGCCAGCGGAAAACGTAAAAACATCAAGATGTTTGGTACAGATTACCCTACACCTGATGGCACATGTATTCGAGATTATATCCATGTATGTGATCTGGCTTCAGCACATGTAAAAGCGCTTGAATATCTATTCGACCGAGTAGAGAAAACAGAAGGCTTTTACGATGCCTTCAACTTAGGAACGGGCACAGGTTTTTCAGTACGTGAGGTTATCGAAACTGCAAAAAAGGTAACAGGCATAGACTTTGACGCCATTGAGGAAGATCGCCGACCTGGTGATCCTGCTTTCCTTATCGCGAATGCGAGTAAGGCCAATGAAATACTTGGGTGGCAACCAGAATATCCGAAACTGGAAGACATGATCAAACACGCCTGGGCTTTTTTAAAAAACCGGTAACCATAAGCAACAGTTGGCATAATTGAATTCCCGGTCTATCGTGACCGGAGGATTTAATACACTCTACTTCAAAGCACAGGGCCTGAAAGTTACATAGAATGCAGATTCTTGTTACATCGCCGATTCCGTCACACCCCCAGAACCACGGGAATCGTGCACGTGTTTTTAGCCTGTGCAAAACTCTTCAAGACCGTGGTTACAGCATTCATTTTGTCTATGGTGGCCTTGAGGGACTAAGCGAAGAGCAAGAACTTGCCATGCGTAACTGCTGGGAGCATGTCTATATTGTTCATCCGCAGAAGGGCGTGCGCAAACAGTCCAGACGCAATCATCATTTGATTGATGATTGGTATGTGCCCGAAGTAAGCGACATAACAGCCCGCATCCTGAAAATATGGAAAATTGATTACTGTCTGGCCAATTATGTGTGGTTCAGCCGCTGGCTTGATGATGTACCGCCAGGCATCCCTAAATATCTTGATACCCACGATATGTTTGCTGACAGGCATAAAAGACTGAAAGCAGATGGCATGGAACCCAGCTGGTATAACACCACTAAACGGGAAGAAGCCAAGGCACTCAAACGGGCTGACTGTGTGCTTGCCATACAGTCTACCGAAGCAAGTTTCTTTGAAAGGCTGTCAAAAACAGCAGTGCGAACACTGGGCCACTATGTACCTGCAAACTATCTACCCAAACCTACGGCATCACGAGAGAAGCTGAAGGTTGGGTATCTGGCCAGCAACAATCCCATTAACCAGCACGCACTTAGCGAACTTGTGAAAGAATTGAATAAAGAACCCATTCTGCATGAACGCTTCACCTTCGAGTTAGCTGGCGCCATATGTGGCAGCAGCGTTGCGGAGGATATTCCTTTCACTAAGCACGGGTTTGTAGAAAGTGCTGAAAGCTTTTATGCCGACATGGATATCATCCTGAACCCTAATCTGGGGGGGACTGGGCTCAAAATTAAATCCGTGGAAGCACTGGCGTACGGAAAGCCTCTTCTCGCCACCTCTGATGCCATGATCGGCATCCCAAGCCCATACAATCTGCACCAGCATGCCAACGTCGCCGCACTCGTACAGTCCCTGAAAACACTTGATAGCTCCGACAGTGGAATATCCGAGTTGGAAGCCGCCAGTCAGGAGGTATTCGGCGCTTACCAGAAAACACAACTTGATACACTCGATGAACTATTCCCCATGGAAAGTTCAGCAAAGGGGGGGGAAGCATGACTAAGCCTACCCTCTTCATATTCGGTGAACTTGCACCCATCAGCACAGTTGCTGCGGGATACACTATTCAAACAGCACTGTTTATGAACGAACACGCAGACGTAACGGTTGTGATTGCTGATCATGCTCCTGTCCCGCTTCCAGTACCAAAAACGATTAAGGTAAAGCGGCACAGAGACCTGATTAACCTCAACAAGCGTGAACAAACGGCAGCAAGACTATTCATTCTGGGAGACAGCTACCAAAGCCTGGATACCTTAAAGTTATACGAACGTTTCTCTGGTACAGTGATCGTTGCAACTAAATCTCTCTACCGGCTTTTTGTGGCACATCTCAAAACAACACCAGATTGGCCCTTTAACTATACCAATTGGCTAAGGCAGTGCTTTGGAGATAAGGCAGACATTATAGCCCAGGCACTGTTAAGGCGCGGCAGGGAGTCTGATGCAATTGCGGACGAAATACCGCTGGAATTGATATTCCCAAGCATTTATCAACACCAATTGCAGCTACCCGAACTTACTTCTGGTTTACCTGTGTGCCCTCACAGTTCTGACACGCAGCAGAAAAACCTCGCGAGAGATGTACCTACAATACTGGTTATCGGTCCCCATGAAGGCGCCGAAGAAGCCGTTAAAAACTTAACAGATCTCGGGAAAGATATTGCCTTCACAAACATTCACGGTTCCGACGCTCATATTACCCAATATATAAGCCGCTCTGATATTATACTTATTTCAGAGAGCAAGCGGGATGTTCCCGCCTATCTACCACTGGTATTACAAGGCAAAAAACCACTTATCACCGCTGGGCAGAAATGGGCACAACATGTTGTGGCTCCATCATTTAACATGCCACATGCTCAAGCAGATCAGCGGTTGACCGCCGCGCTAGGTGCAATTATCAGCAAACCAGAAATCCATGACTGGCTTGCAGCTTATAACTGCCACTTGGAAGGCCTTCTACATGATTTAGATTTCAGCAGATGCCATACTCAGATACTCCAAGAAACGGATAGAGCGCTTATTATTGATGATCAGAAAGAGATAGCTTCCCCTCAGGTCTCAACAGAATCGCCTGCTGAAATAGAGGCCACCGGACAAGTCGCACTTGTTGGTGCTGTACCACCCAAGGCTATTTTAGAAGATGCATTCCCAGAATTTGACAGCGCAACCAGCCCCAAATTTGCAACGGATACCCTGTGCACAACTTTACAATTATACAGCGACACACCACTCCCCATACTGCTTTCACAGCTAGGATATGAAGCATCCATTATTTCGGATAGCTCAGTTGGCGGTCACTGCACAGTTTCTGAAATAACATCCCAACTCAAACATGCTAAAAAAGCAGTGTCATTTGGTTCTTCTATGGAGGGTACGATATCTGCGAACAAGCATCTAAGCAGTTATCTCAGCAACCATAAAAGCAACATACCGGTATCATTTCCAGCATCTATAAAAGAAGACACCCTGAGTGGCTATGAACCTGTTTCAGGGTTATTGTGGAAACGTGATCCTGTGCGTGACATCGTTTCCTGTGTATTCATTCTGGGCCTACCCGGTAGCTATAAACTATGCTTGAATGCAGGTGGAAATCTTACAGTCTCATCAGCCACTGCAACACACAGACTAAATCAAAAAACACCTTTACGTTTAGAAACAGACACCACTGGGGTGTTATTTTTTACAGTCGCTGTCGAAGACCCTGCAAAAAACCAGGAAAGCTGTAGTGAAATTTTAACTAAATCACTTGCAGACTACCCCTTGAATTTGGAATGGTTGGATCATGACTGAAAAAACCGAAATAGCTGGAACGAATATTCTGTCCTTCAAATCACCTGAAGCGCGCTTCCCAAAAGCTGCGGTAGATTTCGTTGATGCCTTGCTTACGGTTCAAAGAAATCGGTTTGAACGGGAGCTTGAAGCATACAGCCCGCCAACCCCGAGTTCGCCTCTTCCTGAAAAAGCAGTTGCAGCGCATATTTTAGCGGAATCGGACGAGTTCATTGGCTCTGGATGGAGCAAACTCGGTAAACGGAGAGACGGCACAAGTTTCCGCTGGATGGGGAAGTTAGGCACAGTCATGCTGCCTGTTGATCTTACGAAACCGCGAGCGTTCACCATTAAGGGCTGCGGCTTCACCAAGCGGCGTTTCCTGAAAGAAACCACTTTGTGGATTGATGATAAACCAATTGAATTCAGCCTATCCCGCAGAGGTTTTAATCGTTGGACTTTTACAGGCTCCCTGCCTGCAATGCCAGATCGGCCATTTTATATTATCCGTATGCAATCCAGCGGCATTTCAAGGCTGGCTGAAGGTGTAGATGCTTTTGTAAGCCTCGCAGTAAGCGAAATCAAAATTAACTGCTGATTTTCTACTTAATTAGCTTCGATATTTTTTCTTTCAACTGACGAACACCTTCTGCAAATTCAGGAATATCTTCCAGCCAGCTATCATACTCGATCTCCACGGATCTCTGAATATGTTCATGCAAGAAGATTGCGATATTTTCAGCGACCATTGGCGCATTACGTTCTAAATCCCACATAGTGATGAATTTGAAATGCTCCACTGCTTCCAAGTGTTTTTCAAACTTAAATTCAGCTTCCAACAACAATTTAAGCTGCTCAAATGCCTCTGAAAGATCAAAACCACCCGCAAAAACCTGATTACGCTCCCCAGCTGGTACATTACCTTGCCCTCGGTATAACGTGTTCTTCAGATATGTATTTACTACGGCTTGTCTGCATTTATCCCGGTTTGCAAAATATAATATTTCGCCACCATTTTTTTTATAAAGCCGCTTCACATATGAAAGCCTTAAAATGCCCTTTTCTAACAAACCAGCAAGTACATCCATACCAAAGATAGCATCAAGCCTACCATCTGTACGGCCTAACTGGATTTGCCTTAGAAACCTGATTAACGAAAAATCACTATAACCACTAATCCAACTAAGAACTTCAGGCGTGATGTATTCCTGATAATCAGCAACCCCGGCGCTGCGCAGCATTTTCGCAAACAGTTCAAAACCACTACCGGGCTGCACTACCATCAAACGCGGGCCAGCATCACTATCGGCAACCGGGCTATTATCTTGCCCCACAGCCAAGGCTAACCTCGGCAGTATCTGGTAGGTTACAGAAATTATCTCACTGTCTATGGCCGATCGCCTATACATCCTCACACGGCCAGTTTCAGCAGATCGTGTGAATACATAAATCTGCGAAAATTCCAATCGTGTCTCTGGTGTTATTTTATCTATATCTTGAAGGGTTACCGAACTATCTGCAACTTCCTCAATATAGTTCAGAATATCAGCATCTGTTAGCAATAGAGCTGTTTTCGGCAGTGTTTCCACGAAACCAATAACGCCTAGTGTTTTAAGTATGCTGAAATCTGTGCTCATGCGGCACTCACCTCAATCACCTGATCAGTGTCCAGATCATTACAGTTTCTACAGATACCCTCTGGTGCCGGAAACCGTCGTGCTTCCTGAGGGAAAGCAACTGTCAGCACTTTTTCATTACCGAGATTACTATCATGCCAGTTATGAAAGCTCTTATGATATTCAGCTCTGTCTCCAGATAACTCCCGAACAAAGCTAACGCCATTATCAGTTTTCCAACTGAACCCGGAATTCGCACCTGTGGTAAGTGATCCATCCCTTAGAAGGCCAGTATATAAAACCTGCCGCATATGATGCATCTGACGGATACCAAACACTTGGGTAAGGCGTGTGATGAACTCCGTATCAGCGGAAATTCTCACTGAATCAAAAAAGCCCGTTTTAGCGAGCACTTCTTCACGGCGGATCATAAGGCTGATGGCTGCCATCCGTTCAGAAAGACCATCAATATTCAGCGGATTGCCTTCGCCATCCACACGCCGCCAACGGCACGTGACAGCTATT
This sequence comes from Kordiimonas sp. SCSIO 12603, assembly GCF_024398035.1. NCBI lineage: Bacteria > Pseudomonadati > Pseudomonadota > Alphaproteobacteria > Kordiimonadales > Kordiimonadaceae > Kordiimonas > Kordiimonas sp. SCSIO 12603. The sequence continues at coordinate 1,514,634 of NZ_CP073748.1, read as the reverse complement.
TTACCTTTGCCAGATAAAATCGCGCCTAACTGCGTTTGAAGCCGCATAGGGTCAGAAAGATCATCACTATCGTGGAAGGCAACGAACTTGCCCTTAGCCTGTGACAGACACCAGTTTTTGGACCAATAAGTGCCGTGATTGGCTGGCGAGTGAAATATACGCACTCGGCGATCTTCCTGTGCCAGTTTCTTCAGCACATCAAGCGTATCATCGGTGCTTGCATCATCAATCACCATAAGCTCAAAATTCTTATGGGTTTGCGCCAACACAGAACGAACAGCGCCTTCCACGAGATGGCTTGTGTTATAAGCCGTCATCACCACTGTAATCAGTGTATCCGAATTTTCAGCACCCAGCGTTTCAAAGTGCCGTGTCTGTTCCTCAAACATACGCGCACCTTTTCGGCGTAAGAAAGCATGCTTACTATCAATACAATAGGCAATAGGGTCGCGGCGAAACTTGCGCCACATTCTATAAGGTTTAAAAGTCATGGTCTTTGCCTACAAACGCAGCACCACGCCCGCAGAGAGCGCTAATTGATAGAATACATTGATCAAATCAGATGCCAGCTGGAAGCTCTTGGTCTGAACTTTCGGAAGAACAAAAATTTCATCACCCGGCTGTATCACAAGCGATTTACTGTTGAATTGGCTTTTCTTCAACTTTGTGAAGGTACCGTCTCTATGCAGCAATAACACATTAGCAGCACTGCGGCTTTGAGTAAAACCACCAGCAAGGTTGATATAATCCTGCACGGTTCCTTTATTACGGTAAGCCATAGCGTTAGGGAACAATACATCACCATGCACCATGACCAACTTGCTTCTGCGAGGAATACGAACGATATCGCCCGGTTCCATCAAGATATCATCTCGCAAAGAGGACCCAGCCAGAGATACCTGCCCGTTGGGTTCAATCTTGCGCGCACGTTCAACCCACTGAAGGATCAGTTCTGCTTCACGCTGACGCAAATCAGCTTCAGCTGCTGTTTTTGAACGAGCAGTTAGTACACTACTTTCTAGGGCACGAAGTTGTGCCTCCAGCGTTTCTTTCTGGCGCACCTTTACACTTTCGCGTAACAGCTGGATAGCTTCAGGCTGTGCATTCGGACCAAATGTAATCTGGTTAAGTACATCACCCATTGTAGCACCGTACGGCAACACCAATTCCTGAGCACCTACATGTTCACCTTCTATGCGAACGCTGATGGTACCTTGGGATTTATCCGACATAACCTCAAGCACATCACCGCGGTAAATCTCTACTCCGGTCAGGTCTGTCAGGGGAATATATTCCACTTCTTTCTTCGCACGGTTATTGCGGCTAATCCGAACATGGGTTGCTTGCGGGAATGGTCGCGCAAGCGCCAAAAGATGATCAGCTCGTACAGATGGGCCATGAAACTCGAATAAGTTTTCATTTTGCACATCACCATATACGCCAGCCTGTGAAAGCACAGGTGTTACAACAATGGTATCACCATCATTCAACTGGAAGATTGGCAACTGACCTGTAAGGATAAAATCATAAATATTAACGGCTCTATGCTCATTACCATTTCGCAGCACCTTCACATTCAGGAAGCTACCGCGCGCGGGATCAATACCGCCAGCCTGATCAAGAAAGTATAGAACACTATCTGAAGCATGTCCCGCGAACAGCCCCGGCTGCTTTACAAATCCTGTTACGAGAACCTTCACAGGCTCAGCACCGCCAAGGTTAGCATAAACATTTACATTCTTACGAAAGACGCGCTTAACAGCATCACTAACCACTTTATTTACATCGGCATTACGAACACCAAGCAACTTCACGGGGCCAACTTTTGGAACAAAAATATTTCCTTGGGCATCAACTGTGAAATCACCCTGAAATTCAAAACCACCCCACAACTGCAGAAGAACTCTATCCCCTGTAGAAACTACATAATCAGGATTAAAACCAACGAAACTTTGTTCTTTGAACTTACCGCCAAAGATAAAGCTACCAAACGCAGATCTATCTTCAATAGTTTCCACTTTTTCTTCAGGGATCGGCTCAACAGATTGAGCTACCTGCGCGGCAGCCACACTACTGAAGCCGAGCGCAGCAACGCCAGCAATAACAGCCTGTTTCCAAGATTTCACATTAAACATCGCGGTGCTCCCGGATTGTAGCCAAGATCATGGCGCTAATGCCATAGATCAGTGTCAAAGCTACGAAAAGTGTAATAACTGAATAAAGTTTACGCGGCAGAATAGCTGAATCCGGCAATATTGGTGTTTGTACAACAACCAGATGCTTCAGCTTGTGGTAACTTTCAATTCTGGCTTTCTCTAACCCAACAAGGGCTGTTTGATAAAGCTCTGTCGCAAATGTAAGGTCCATTTCAAGACGCTTATACTCAGCGGCCTGATCATTAAGAGTTGTAGAATCCTGACTTGCAAGCTTTGCTCTTTCAATAAGAAGCTGTTCTTCCAGCGCCGCAATTTTTGACCGCACAGTAACCAGTTCAGCAGCTTCTGGGTTCAGATAACTTGCCAACACCTTCTCTTCTGTTCGGTGTTCAATCAGCATGTTTTCCATCTGAGAAATAGCACCCTGCAGTGATTTTCCTGCGGCTTCTATGCTCAGAATACCATTTTTATTCTGGAACGCGAGAAACACATCACGTGCAGTCTCCATGCGTTTTTGGGCATTTGCCAGTTCGCCTTCAACAAAACCAATTTCCTGCAAAGCAATACTCTGGCTAACTCTGTTGATATATCTTTCAGTTTCCTTGACCATCGCCTGAACCAGAGCCAATGAAAACTCATTAGTGTAGCCTTGTCCTCTGATTGTAAGAATACCTGTATCTGACTCTATCGAACTGCTGATAGCGTCTCGGTAAAAGTCAAGGCGTTCTTCATCAGATGCGTTGGAACTAAGTCGAGAATAAAAATCCCACTCGCTTGAAGAAAAATGTTCAGAGAAACCAACTGCTTTTTCAAGATACTCAAGCATATCGCGTGAGCTAAGATAGGCTTGTGCAAGCAACGCTTCGCGGGTATCAGTCCCACCTGCCCCAGGCAATCCTGCAAGCTGAGTGAAGCTTACATTTGTAGCTTCAGTAGCAGACTTCACATAAACGCGGGCAACGGTCACATATCTATCTGATGCTAGAAGCGCATAATAGGCCCCAACAATCAGAGTAACCAAAAGCACCCAGCGGTATGAGGAGAAACTAAGTGTACGACTGCGTACATCTTCAACGGCCCGTTCGCTAAACCGCGTACGATCAGCCATCTTCTCCCTGAATTTGCGTAACATATTATTCATTGCGTTATTACTAACCCGTCTGAACCTATAAATTTCTGTATCTGTAAAGCGCTCTATCTACACTTTCGTAATATTCAGCGCCACCATACGCAAGTAAGATTGCGGCATTACAATGTTCCTGCACGATTTTTTCGTCATGAGAAACAAGAACAATATTTGCAGTTTCCCGTTTTTCAGACAGTGTCGTAGAACACTTCTTTTTAAAAGCCTGATCTCCAACAGCCATGATTTCATCAATCAGATAGGTATCGAAATCAAAAGCCATGTTTACAGCAAACCCAAACTTAGCGCGCATACCTGAAGAATAGGAACCAACAGGCAGCTCAAAATTTGTACCAATTTCCGAGAAATCCAACACGAAGTCCTCATATTCACGAGTATTACGAATACCGTGAATACGGCAGATAAAGCGAACATTCTCTCTACCTGACATAGAAGGCTGAAAGCCTGAGCCAAGTCCTAAAGGCCAACTTATGAATCTATCTGTATGAATTTTGCCAAAACTGGGGAAATCAGTTCCCCCTAACAGGTTAACCATTGTGGTCTTACCAGCGCCGTTTGCTCCCAAAATAGCGACATCCCTATCATCAGGGATTTCAATATTTAAATTCTTCAACACATACTTCGGTCCAAAGCGTGTTGGATAATATTTGGAAACATTTTCAAACCTGATCATCGCTGGCTCATCCTTTGCCATCTTAATCGGTAGCCTGAAATAGCAAGTGTAAGCAAACCAAGTGTCCATGCAGCCAGATACCGCGCATCAGCCACAGGGCTGGTATACTGCTCAAACCACGCTTCACGGATAAGTTCCATAGCATGAAGTATCGGGTTTTTCGCAAAAAGACTGTGGAGATCCTCAGGTATCAGAGTCATTGGAAAAAAAACAGCTGATACAAACATAAGCGGCATCGTCATCAAGTTAATAAGCTTTGTTATCTCGGGGGAAAACGCGGACATCACCGATGCAAGAATACCGAAAGAAACAGCAAAAAGCCAAAAGAGAGCACAATAAGCGAACACCAAAAGAAAATCGTTTGGAATAACGTTAAGACCGCCCCACCAAAGTAACATCCCCACAACCGTGGCAGACACAAGAAACACACCGCCTTCCACAACAGATCGTGCTAAATACACGTCAAACAGCTTAACCTGCCGGAAGCCCATCAAACCTCGAACAGCACCCGCTGCCCCCATATTGGCACGCATGGTACTATTCCAGAGCAATCTAAAAGGAAGGAATGCAGTATAGACAAATACAGGCGGTTCTACGAAGCCGAATTCCCCACGCCCACGCAAACCAAAAAGGACCATGAACATGCCAATCATCACCAGCGGTTCAAGGATAATCCAGATATTACCGAATGTATAACGGCTAAAGCGGGCGTTCATTTCGCGAAGAAAAATCGCAAAAATTACATCCCGCTGAATGGATAACGCCGTTCTGGCTTTCATGGTTGCACCACTATTGGTTACTAAAAAGGCTAAGCATCTTCATGTTTATAGATGCCTGCATACCTTCCTTTTTCATCAACCACAACAAGGAACTTTACTTCATCAGACCGCATCATGGATTCTGCTTCATCCACAATTACGTCCTCCTGAATAGTAGAAAATTCTTTACTCATACACTGATGGGCAGCAACTTCACGTACACGGCGTGTTACTCTAAGAGCAACGCCAAGCTGGCCTTTGGTTACAACACCAATTGGTAGCCCTGCCTTATCAACAACCACAGCAACACCTGCTGAGCCACCTGCCATTTCCGCAGCCAATTCAAGAAGAACCATATCCGGCGATACAACAGGAACATTGTTCACCAGCATTGCTTCTTCAACTTTTGTAAGCAACCTGCGCCCAAGCGACCCACCTGGATGATAGCGAGCAAAATCACGAGCGTGAAAATTACGAAGTTTCATAAGAGAAACGGCAAGCGCATCACCAATTGCTGCTGTTACAATGATAGATGTTGTTGGAGCCAGATTAATTGGACAGGCTTCTTCAGTAATTGGAATTTCAAGCACTACATCTGCCACGCGCCCCATTGTGGAGTTTTTTGCACCTGTAATCGCGATAATCTTATTTCCAAAAGATTTAAGAGATGGCAATAGCTGTGAAATTTCAGGAGTTTCTCCAGAATAGCTGATAAGCAAAAGCGCATCATCAGCAGTAACCATGCCCAAATCACCATGGGATGCCTCAGCAGGATGCAAGAAAAATGACGGGGTACCAGTGGACGCCAAAGTCGCAGAAATTTTCCGCGCCACATGGCCAGATTTGCCCATTCCAATAACAATCAAATGACCACGCGTATTCATGATGGTCATGATGGCTTCACGGAACGCCTCTTCGTCATAGGTCTGCGACAAACGTTCCAAAGCTTGTCCCTGCTTTAGAAAATTAGACCCAATATCCTTAAGAGTTTGTCCTATATCCGCTTTTAAACTAACCGGAAGCTCAAGAATATTTTCTTGATTAGCATCCAAATCCGCGGAACTTTTCATATATACCCCCCGATACCACACTAACTTAATAGCTAACAAAATACATAAGTGCGGCTGGTTTTAGTCGCTGTGAATTACAAATTGCAGAAGCAAATTTGACGCACGCTATCATAACACCTTAGCATTCTCAACTAATCAGTCGCTTTAACCGAAGGATTTGATTTCCCTTATTATGGCCAAAACCAACTATACTAGACGCTATATGCAACTCAGCTCACACCTTTTCCCTACCACTTAGGCGTAATAAGTTTGTAACCTATTCCCTAAAGCATCACTGTACAAAAACTCAACCGTTAATTACATTTTTATCCGAATTACGTTTTTTGTAGCAGCATAATTCTATTCCTTAATAGGTCAGCATGAACTCAACATGAACAAACGTTTAGATACATAAACCGGTTCATTTGCACTAGCAAACAGTTGAATGCGTTCCGTGCATTTGTTAAGACGAGCACTCGCCTTTAGGCATATTTCCAATAACGAAAGAAACGCATGTCACAACCTGTTGGCAAATCCAGCGCAGTTAAGCCAATGTCAGTCTTGTTTCTGCAAGGACTAGCATCACCTTTTTATAAGGTGTTGGCTGACAAGCTTACGGATGCCGGAGCAACCTGCCACAGAGTGAACTATTGCGGCGGCGATATCTGGTTTGGGAAATTCGGGCGACACAAGGTAGAAACCACACGTTTTCAGCAACCTCATGAATATCTACCGGTGTTCTACGAGGAACTCATTAAAGAAAAGCGCATCACTGATGTTATTCTGTTTGGTGATTGCCGCCCAATTCACCAACCAATCTTTCCTATTGCTGCGAAATTAAATATTCGCGTTCATGTTTTTGAAGAAGGCTACACACGCCCGAACTATGTGACTCTTGAAACAGGCGGGACCAACGCGAATTCTCCTCTACCACGGACAAAAGAAGCTGTAGAGGCGAGAGCCAAAACCCTGAAAGAGACCGGCGCTCTGGATAATCAGACCGACAGACCAACACTACCAAACCCAATGGGTGCCAGAGTTAGAATGGATTTGATGTTCCATCTTTCTAATATTCTATGCTGTATGCATTTCAGGAATTACCAAACACACCGCCCGGAAAAGGTATCTGCAGAAGCAAAAGGTTGGATAAACCGTTTCATTCGCAAGCAAGCCTATAAAAAAGCGAATTCTCAGGCTTTGGCATATTATGCAAAGCCAACGGATCGTTATTTCATGGTACCGCTACAATTGAACAGTGATTTCCAAATCAGAAATCACAGTAATTATGAAAGCGTACCTGATTTCATTGATGAAGTAATAGCCTCCTTCGCAAAGGCTGCACCAAATGGTATACGGCTTCTATTTAAAAGCCACCCGCTGGATAACGGCATGATTGACTACCGAAACCTGATTGAGCTGGCAGCTCTCAGGCACGGTGCAACTGGCCGGATTGATTACATTGAAGGCGGTGACCTGGATAAACTATTAAAACGTGCCGAAGGTGTTGTGCTTATCAACAGTACCGTTGGCTATGCCGCTTTAAAGCAAAATGCACCAGTTAAAGTAATGGGCCGCGCAATTTACGATATGAAGGGCCTGACATACCAGGGACCACTTGATGATTTTTGGTCTAATGCCAAGGCACCAGACACACTTTTCATCAATAATTTCCTCAGGGTTGTACGTGCTGATAGCCAGCTGTATGGTGATTTCTTCACGCCAACTGGTATTGAGCTTGCAGCAAGCGCTGCCGTTACACGCCTTATGAACAGGAAAAAACAATAATGCTGGGTTTAATCCTGTTTGCAGCCATCATTGTGCTGCCTTTTGGTGCTGAAGCATACGCAAGAAAAATCCCCGAAAATGAAAATGGCGGTGCAACACGTTCAGCCAGCTTCTATCTGCTCACACCGCTTATGGGGGCTTTTGTATATGGTAGTTTCGCGGTATTCGCTGCACACCCCATTTTGGCTTTAGCAGGTTCAACGCTGTTTTATGCGGGCCTTACCGCCGTATCCAACAAGAAATATGAAGTACTTGATAGTCCCTTTAACGCTCATGATTTTGATAATCTCAGGAACCTTTACATCTATCCTGAATTTTATCTTTCCTATGTAGGCTGGCCTATCATTGCGCTTGTGATTGCAGCATTTGCAGGGATCATTGGCTTAAGCCTTAATTTTGAAGAAAGCTTTCCAATATACGGATGGATTGGCACCCCTCACCCGGCCCTTTCCTATTTTCTCTTTATCGGCCTGTGGCTTGTGTTCATCAGAGTTTTCAGAGGTATTTTCAGCCTTTCCTTCAACGAACAGACGATGAACGAGCACGGTGTTACTCTGGAACTGAAAGAAGACATCACCCGCTTTGGCCTGTTCCCAACAGTGATGCTGTACCGCATGCTTCTGAAGATGACTGTTGATAAAACCGAGCTACGTACGCAGCAGATAACAGCTCATACAGCGAAACCTCAGGATATCATTGCTATACAAGGGGAAAGCTACTTCGATCTGGAACGCTTATTCACCCTGTTACCGGAGGCTAAGCGCACCGGCTGGCAAGCACTCCGCAATCTTGAAGCCGACGGTGTAACCACTGGTACAATAGAGGTTCCTGCATGGGGTGCCTATACCATGCAAACAGAGTTTTCCTTCCTGTCCATGATGGAAAACAACAAACTGGGGGTGGACCGCATAAACCCCTACATGCGGTTTGCGCAAAAGCCAGTAACAACAATTGCAAGTTTGCTCAAAGATGCTGGATACCGCACAATCTGCATCCACCCGGCGAAAAAAGAATTTTTCCGCCGTTCCGATGTTATGCCTAATCTGGGGTTTGAAGAATTCATCGGTATCGAAGAATTTAATGACGCACCCTACTTCGGGAAGTATATTGCTGATAGCGCACTGGGGAAACGCATTGATGAGATTGTTGCCGAACATCACACCACAAGTGACAAGCCACTGTTCATCTTTGCAATCACCATTGAAAGCCACGGGCCGTGGGCTTCAGGCAGACTTGATGAGCATGTGAATGAAACGGCTCTTATCGCTGAAAACCCAACAGGGGATAGGGAATTCGCCCTATACCAGCAGCATATGGAAAACCTGATGGGCTTGTTTCAAAACTTGAGCACAAACTCAAATAGCAAACGCCCACGTACTGTTGCTCTATACGGCGATCATATGCCCGCACTCGGCTCGCTTTTTAAAGAACATGGCTTCACGGATATTCCTACTGATTATCTAATCTGGAACAGCGAAAAGCAGGTAACAGCACCAAACACAATGGCAATCAATGATTTTGCAGCTTTCGTGATGAAGGAAAGTGGTGTTTCATTAAAACGCTAATCTTCAGCGCTATCTTCCTTAAGCGGATCTTCTCCAAACTCATTATCGCCAGATACACCCTTCAGCCACAGACATATGCCCATAAAGGCCCCAACAAGAGCGGTATACATAAACTGTAAGCTGAGAAAATCACCTGCAACTGGCAGAAGCCATACGGTGACAGGGATAAGATAAAGCCCTAGCCAATAAGACGGGTACCCCAGATCATGAAGCCTGCGAGACTGAAGCGACAGAAAACCAAGTCCAATAATAATCTGGTATGCGAGGATAACCCAAGGCCCAGAAACTTCGCCCGCAATTGCCGCTACAATCCACACAGGGATATGGAAAACAAAACTGGCAATCAGGAAATACCAATATTCTTCACGGCAAGAACGCCCACCATATTCAAACATACGTTTGAGCGTGAAACTAAAAGTGCGAAACAAAGCCTTAAACATGCGGGACCCCAGATATATTGATCCCGCTTTATAACCAGCAGCGCTTTAAGAATCCAGCATCTAGGCTGTTAGCACATCTGCAAGCTGCTCTCTAAGCTTCTTACCTTCAGGGGACTTCACCACCGGCCAGCAGTGGAACATGCCCTTATATTCTGTGAGATACACTTCCCCGCCTTCGGCTTTCATTTTTTCTTCAAACCTGCGGCAATCAGCCAGCATAATATCCCGTGTACCAATAAAAATATGGCACGGCGGCAAATTGTTGAGTGGCCCTTCAATAGGGCTTACGCGTGGGTCATGGAATTGAAGATCACCGGCATAAAGCTTTCCTGCTTCCACCAGGCCCGGCTTTGATATCCAGGGGTCAACCCTATCCACCTCAAGCACACCATCTGTTTCAAGGGTGATATCAAACCAGGGAGAAAGAAGCGCTAAGCTTTTCGCCTTTGGCGTAATGCCTTTGGCCTGCAGCACCTGCATAATGGCCACAGCCATACCAGCTCCCGCACTATCGCCAAACACATCCAGCCTGCGGTACCCCACCTTTTCTTCTGCCCAAAGATACGCTTTTTCAGCAAAAGCCAATGTATCTGCGGCCGTTGAGGTGGGTGCTAGCGGATAAATTGGTACGTAAACTGTACGCCCCAGCCTGCACGCCATATCGGCTGCGAACATCCACTGGCGTTCAATAATTTCGAAAACATACGCACCGCCGTGAAGATACATAAACGCATCACCGCTCGTACCCGTTTTTGGTGTGAGTGTAATAACCGGATAACCGCCCACAAGGGCTTCATCCACATGGCACCTTTTCTCCACATACTCAGGTGGATCATAGGTAATGCTGTTGGCGCGCTGCGCCATCATCCCATGTAGGGCTTCTGCGGATAAGAAGGTTTTCTTTCTGCCTGTAACCTTCAACACCGCGATCCAGAATTGTGCCGCTAAACTCGGCATGCCAAACTCCCCCGCTTAACATCATTTGCCTGAATGACGGGGCGCATAAAGCACTTTTTGATAGTAAATCTCAAGTAAAAAATACAACCATTTAACTATTAGTGTACATTTTTACCTAAAATTTTACCTAAATCTCGGTTTTCAGGGCTGTCCAATACTCTTGCAAACCGTATGCTTCTGTGTGAACTTCATCAATATAATCTTCCAGATGATCGATCATATTATGCTGTTCTTCTTCTTCGAGCATTTCGATTCTGTCTTGCAGGTTCGCAAGTGTAACTTCCACCTGCGTAATCTTTTCTCGCAGCAATTCTTTTTGAAGGGCTATATCTGTCACGGTCTAAATTCCCATTGTTTCGCTAAGCGCAATCAGCGCGGAAGGTACAAGGAAGAAAACAGTGCCAATATAAGCGGCAACATATATCTTTTTCTTTACAGCAAGACCGGAAAGCCATTCAGCTAGCTGCGGCGGAATATTCCTGAGAAACGGGATACCGTAAACAACAAGCACACCGAGGCTGTTATAAACCAGATGCACAAGCGCTACCTGAAGCGCGAAATAAGCGTTCCCGCCCACAACCGCCGTTGCCGCAAGAAGCGCGGTGATACAGGTGCCGATATTCGCCCCCAGTGTGAACGGATATATCTGCCTTAGGGAAAACACCCCGCTACCCGCAAGCGGTACAATAAGGCTGGTGGTCGTGGAAGACGACTGCACAAGAACCGTAATAAGCGTACCGGATGCAAGGCCTGATACAGGCCCGCGCCCCACCGCATAATGCATAATATCCTTCGCACGCCCGGTCATCAGTTCTTTAAGCAGGCGGCCAATGAAGGAAATGGACAGGAAAATCATCCCGATCCCGATAAAGATCATCAAGATACCAGCCACCACATCAGATGCACCAAAGCGCTCGAGCGTCCCCTCGACCAAATTAATCGGCGGGGAAACCAGTGGTTTAATAAAGTTAAATCCGCCCATGGAAACATTCTCACCGCCCACCAGAAAGTTCGCGAGATAAGCCCCAACCTTTTGCAGGAAACCAAACATAATTTCGAGCGGCAGGAAGATAATCACGCAGATCACATTGAAGAAATCATGGATGGTGGCCGCAGCAAACGCGCGTTTGAATTCTTCCCCCTGTCTTACATGGCCAAGGCTTACAATCGTGTTGGTAATTGTGGTGCCAATATTGCTGCCCATCACCATGGGAATAGCAATTTCAACAGGCAAGCCACCCGCAACTAAGCCAACAATAATAGAGGTCACCGTGCTGGAAGACTGGATAAGCGCCGTGGCGATCGTACCAATCACAAGTGCAGTGATGGGATTACTTGCAAAAGCAAACAGCTCCCGCGCCTGATCCCCTGTTGCTAACTTAAAACCGCCACCAATGGTCGCCACCGCAACCAGCAGCACATAAACAAGGCCTGCAATAGCGAACCATTGCCCCCAACTGCCCGATGAAGTTTGGCCGTGCCGACCCGGCAATACATCAGTCATCGTATTTGTCCCACATATACTCGCAACCCTATAATCCGCGAGGTATAGAGCCACTCCCCTATGATGAATTTAATACAGTTTCGTTACAGTTCCGGGACTCTTTGGGAATTGATATTGATCAGACAAAGACAGCTTTTTTCTTATTTTCCAGCTTTTAAACGCACTCGCGCCTGCCTATAGTTCACACACTTTTTAAGTGCTTGATCAACCTTAAGATTTTATAGCTGAATAAACTTTAGATATTTTGTGATGGGGATTTTTGATGCGTTTCATGCACGCAATTAGTTTGTTATTTTCTATATCTGTTTTTATGTGGATGCAGCCCTTATCTGCTCAGGAAGAGACCACAACAAAGACTGAAAAAATTCATGCTGATATTATTGTTGAAAAGCAGGAAAACCACTTGCTTGCCACCTATCAGCTAGACAGGCCAACAACATCTTTCCAGTTTCAATATCATAGCAACGCCGATATCGGTGCACTTCTCCAAGTACAGGAGGCTGATCTCATCATCGCTAATGCAGTGGTTAAAGCTATAAATGGCAAACCCTTCCAATCTTTCTCCCTTGTTTTAAAACCTGATCAAACAGGCATACATCTGGATCATTGGTCTATCAGCCAACTCAAGCAAGGCGGTATTCTTTTGAACCCACGCAGTGTGATTGGTGAACAAAGGAAGTTCACCTCAACACTTTGCATAAAGGATGAAGATAACAGCTGCGCTGATATGAAAGCCGAAGCCGGTTATTATGATATCTTCAATGGCGGCATCATTGATAACTTCTCAGCTCGCCAAGGAGAACCTATTTATATCGGCAGTGGCGATTTTGACGTTTCTGGTGAAGGGTACCGCATTATGTTTGCCCCGAGCACATCCGAATGGGCAAGAGATTTTCTCACCAACATCATTAGCGGCACGTTGAAGAAGTTTAAAGACACGGGCCTATGGGAACCCGAAGTGGCGATCAATTTCTTTGTTCACCATTATAATCAACCGACTGACAAATATTACTGGACCAGCATCCCACAAGGTGGCGAGAGCATGATCCTGAACTTCAGGGCTGATAATCTGGACATAGAAAACGAATATGTGCGTGAGCAAATGAGCCTGAATATTATTTCTAACCTTTCCACGACAGCAGCGTACAATTGGTTTGCAGATTTTCTCGACCCTGAGGAAAACTGGACGTATTGGGCCAGTTCGCTTTATTGGCAAGGCCATTTTAGCAAAGAACTGCTGAACCAAACGAACCGCCTTGAAGAAGATTTTGAGAGATCAGGCACAGCGTGTTTTACCGAATTGGAAGCCCTTATCGAGGGAAAATCGAATGAACAAGCTTACCAGTGCGGACTTTTTAGCATGCTGCTGTTGGATGATGCCTTAGCTAAGGCCGGACTTAAGCTAACAGTACTGGATGCCCTTAGAGATGCGAGAGAAAATTTCACCTATAGCGCTTCACCAAAAGAGCTGATTACGGATTACTTGAAACGGCAAAACGGCATACCAAAGCAAAACCTTTATCTGCTAGAGGAATTCCCAGAGGAAAACCCGGCTCGCTACAAAACCTTATTGTTGGAAACTATGGCGCGGCTTGGGAAATCACTCGCATCACAAGCAAATTAATAGTGAGCTCCCCCACCGAAGACTTACATGTCTTTTCGTGTTTAAAGGATGAAGCAAAAATTGCTTCATCCTTTAAACACTTTATTTTCTATCTCGCTTACGAGAGCGATTGGCGTGCTCCATGGCCTTGAAACCAATATTGGGGCAGAAGGTATAGATATTATCGGAATTTCTTTTCGAACCATCGCCAATGGTCCAGCGGAATTTAAGGCAGTGATCAGGCCCATCCAGTTCCAGAATTTCAAGCCTTATTGGCCTTGGTGAAAGATAGGTGCGTACCTCGCCCTGCTTCCAGTTACCCAGCGGGAATTTAATCCCAAGGCCAGTATATATTCTCTCACCCCACTTTTTGCGCTTATCATAAAGGCGCACCAGGCCATCCCGTGATGCATTGATAGTGAAATGGGATATCACTTTGCCCGTATAGGGGTTATCGAACGTACGGATATAGTAGGGAATCTCTTCACCAGCCCACTTAATCTCCGTATCATTGGTTTCGGTTTTAAAAGGGCCTTTAATATAAAAATCATTACACTGCCTGCCGTTCACTGAAACACAGGTGGTGGTGGTGGCTTCCTTCAGCACCAGTTCGTGCTTACCGTCCCACTTGAGGCCAGTGAACAGCTCAACAGGAATGAAACGCTCTTTGGTTTCGTTATTGTAGGCGTTATCCCAAGGGTTAGTTTCTTCAGCTGCCACAGCTGCGTGCCCCAACAGGGCCGCACACAAAAGGGTGGCGGAACAATATTTTAGATATTTTTTCATTTTTAACTCTCGCTATCGTCGTGTAGGCAAAACATAGCGCGGGGAGCATATAAAACAACAAAACCTTAGTTGTAAGGGACGCTTCTTTAGTTGGTTTATGTGGCCCTCTACGGGCACGACTATAGGGATAGCAGCTTATCTAAGCCTGTCAGGAATTAATCCCGCAGTTCGATGGCATCATAGAAAGATTGAATTTCCAGAATTTTGCCGTTTTTGCACACGAGCCAATCAACAGCAGGCCGAGGGCCTTTGGGTGTTTCGTGGATAAAATGAATAACTGCTTCATTCCCTTCGCCCATAATGCGAACGATCTTAAGCGAGACAACATTTTCCGCCGCCATGGGCTTCACCCATTCCAGATATTTCTCCCGCCCTTCCATACGGCCAAAAGGGCTGGTGTGGGTAAATTCATCCGCCAGCGGAATATCATCTGGCTTACCCGCGATCCAGCCTTCAATCCAAAGCCGAGCAAGCGTTTTAGCATCAGGGTGATTGGTCATGATGATGGTTCTTTATACATGGATATCTCAGTTACTGAGCCAAATTAGAGTTACGTATACTATTCTATTTCTCCTGCTTCCGTCAGCCACACAGAAGACAAAATACAAATATCATTGAAACCTAGCTCTTCCTCATCCATTCTTAAATCATTCGCCATTTGTGGTAACGTCTGTATAAATCTCTGGTAATGTTCAATAATTATATTCGCGCCGGGTACAGTTACACGCCTTGAGTCCCGCTGCAAAAAATTACGAACAACACGAATTACCTCATTTACATCGTTATTGTGAGCTCTAATATCTTGACCTGCAATATCGGAGATAAAAGCCTGATATCTATATCTTTCCACATCTAAAATGAGAGCTTTCTTAGATTTATGTTTGTTCTCACCAAATCTTTTAGCCCCTAAAAAACATCCTAATTCCAAAGGCATATTAAATCGGGGTAACTGATTTGTTTCATCTAACTCCGTACGAGAAAGATCGTGAATTCCAAACTTACAATCATCAATAAGACGATATATTTTATCCATACGAACTTCAGCGCCATCCTCCACTTCAAGAGCAGATCTAGCGACAAAGCCACAATCAAAAATGGTGAAAATTATAGCATTCAATAGCGGTTTATATTGATCATCAAATGGACAATTAATAAACACATTATCTGTATAGCCAGAATATTGACTAGACATACACCCCCAACTTTTATGAAAACTAGCCGGTCTTTTTTAATGACTGCCGTATAGTATACTGAGCATCACTAACAGTGAAATGTCCCTTTTTTACGGGCGATTTTACTATCCTAGTAGTTTTCCTACTTGTGCCACGATTGCTTTGTTCAGAAACAACAAATCTACCTGTGTTTTGATTTCGGGTTATTTCTTTTGTTGCCATGTGAATACTTTATCAACCTAAATCTATGACGATGAATATGTATAATAACACGAAATCTCTTTATAAAAAAGACTACCATTGTCGAGAACCTTTAAGAAACGGCATTATTCAGGAAATTACACCACCGCGCCTGTGAACTCACCATCCAGCTTATCCGGCACAATCCGACTTAGCACAGCCTTCGCTCCCGCCGCATCTTCAAGCACTGCAAAAGATACAAGCCCGCCATTCCCGAAGAAACGGTATCCTTTATAGCCGAGCACCGCTTGTGTTTTTTTTGGTTCAAAAATAATGGCTTCTGCACCGTTCCTGTGCTTCTTCAAATGAATAGTTTTCAGCTCATTATAGTTATAGCAAAACACACCCTTATGCGTGCACCGAATAGCGCCTTTATTGGTAAGCACATATAGGGATGCTTTCCTCTCGTTTGCTGTTCTTTCAGCTTCACTATACCCTATTGTAAATAGTGGTATAGCCTGCACCAGAAGCATGAGCTTAGTGGTACCCGTCACATATTCAATTGCAGTATCTAAATCAGCACTAACTAACTGAACCAGTCCGCCAATCAAAACCCACATCACCAAAAACACAGCGAATGCAAATAGTGTGATCTGAAGCCCGGTAAAATGTATTTTCGAACCGCCCTGCCCGTGCCAAAGGATTTCTTCACCTTCAACAAGTTCATCTTTGGCTTTAGTTAACAAATCCAGCATCTATTTCCTTTGTTCATCACCACATATTTCGCACTGAAATCGCCAGGCTATGCAGCTTCACCAACGAGTTCATTATCCAGTTTACCCGGCGCAATCTGGCTTAACACTGCCTTTGCTTCTGCGGCATCTTCGAGCATTGAAAAATGTACTATCTGGCCACTGCCACCCATATAACGATATGTCGCCAACAGCATTCCGTAGCTGACCGGAATATTGCTTTGCAAGGGTTCAAAAATTATAGATTCCCGGCCACCCCAATGACGCACTAAATGCACTGCTCTCAGTCCTTTATAGGAAACCGCCTCTGTGCCTTTCCCGTGAAGCAGCAGAACACGCTCATTGGTGAGGACATACAAAGAATTCTTTCGCCAATTCATCCTAATGCGAGGAACACCTAAGCCAAAAAATAATAGGATTGGTACAAGGGCATAAGCTAACCAGTTAAGAAGATAGAATACTTTATCCGGCATTTCTTTCAGATCAGCATATTCCACATTTCCTGTCAGGAAGAAAAAGCTCCAAACCTGATACAACACCACGCCTAAGCACAACCATTCATTGCCTGATAGTAAAAACCGCGAAGTTCCTTGCCCATGCCAGAGAATTTCTTCGCCCTCTGCCAATTCCTTCTTCGCATCATCCAGTAGTGTTTGCATACATCCTCCCAACCAATGAGGGAACTATACACACCAGAATAAAAAAGGCTACCGCCCATGGCAGCCTTTCTTAAGTCTTTCAACACAATGTGATTTTCACCTTAACGGCAATCTTTACGTTTAAACTACATCACGCAGATATACAGGATAATCAGTGGCATCTGGTGTTACCCCAGCCTGATTGAGCATAGCACCCACAAAACCCCGGTGATAATTGCCGTGGTTTACAATATGCATGAAAATATCGCCTCGGGTCATCGCGCCCTCGCCGCCATCTACGAAGGTGAAATTGATCACTTCCGCAAGCAATTCTTCGGTCATGCTTTCCGCGTAAGCACACCACCAATCATCCATCATCTGCTGTGCTTCAAACACAACGGCAAGAGGTGGGGATGTATCTGTATTTCTGCCCATATAGCCATGCGCACGCCCTTCAAGGTGGGCCCTGAAAATATCATCCACCACATACACATGGTTAAGTGTGTGAACGATGTTACCAAAATGGGTGTTCCGGTGCTTGAGCGCTTCTTCTTCCGTTAAAGACATAGCAAACCCGAATGTACGCTTATTGGCCCAGCGCTTGAAATCCATAAGTTTTACAATTGTCTCTTTGAGCATACTACACTCTCCCTTATCTGGCATTCAGTTACAAAAAAGGCCGGGAGAAATCCCAGCCTTTAAATATTTTATCTATCGCTTTTCATCTGGCTTATCGCTGCCCGTTTCCGTTCGCGTTCAGATAACCATTTTCTTCGAGATATTCTATAATCTGGTCTGCGCATTTTTCTGCGGCGAATTCCGCAGTTTTTACGTGGATGTCAGCGCGCTCTGGTTCTTCATAAGGGCTATCAAAGCCTGTGAAGTTTTTAATTTCACCTGCTTTTGCTTTCTTATAAAGGCCTTTCGGATCACGCTCGGCACATACCTCAATCGGGGTATCCACAAACACTTCAATGAACTCACCTTCGCCCATCATCTCGCGCACCATGCGGCGCTCGGTTTTGAAGGGTGAGATAAAGCTGGTCATCACCATAAGGCCCGCATCCACCATAAGCTTGGATACTTCACCTACACGGCGGATGTTTTCCACACGGTCAGCATCCGTGAAGCCAAGATCTTTATTGAGGCCGTGGCGCACATTATCACCATCCAGCACATAAGTGTGGCGACCGCGCGCAAACAGGCGCTTTTCAACAATGTTGGCAACGGTTGATTTACCTGAACCGGAAAGCCCCGTGAACCACAGAACCGCAGGGCGCTGGTGCTTCTGCTCAGCACGTGCTTCTTTATCCACATCCATAGCTTGCCAGTGGATGTTGGAGGCACGGCGAAGGGCAAAATCGATCATGCCCACACCAACTGTGTTATTGGTCATGCGGTCAATGATGATGAAGCTGCCCATTTCGCGGTTTGTATCGTATGGATCAAACGCGATCTGGCTATCCAGATTAATGTTACAGCGGCCAATTTCATTCAACTCAAGCTTCTTGGCAGCTGTTTCTTCAAGCGTGTTTACGTTCACCTTGTTTTTCAGGTCTGTTACCACGCCCGGCATCATCTTATTTGATGTTTTGAAAAGATATGGCCGGCCCGGCAGCATGGCTTCATCTGACATCCAGATGATTTTTGCTTCGAACTGATCTGCCACTTCTGGCGGGTTATCTTTGCCTGCGATCACATCACCGCGGGAGATATCAATCTCATCCTCAAGGGTGAGCGTTACCGCTTCACCCGCCACCGCGTAATCAAGTTCACCATCATAGGTAACGATGGATTTAATCTTGCTTTCCTTCGCGCTTGGCAGAGCTTTTACGCTGTCACCAACACGTACAGTACCCGATGCGATGGAACCAGAGAAACCACGGAAATCAAGGTTCGGGCGGTTCACCCACTGCACCGGCATACGGAAATCTGCGGATTGGCGATCATCATCAACCTCAACAGTTTCCAGATACTCAAGAAGGCACGGGCCGTTATACCACGGTGTGTTCTCACTGTGGTTCAGGATATTATCGCCTTTGAGCGCGGAAACCGGAATGGATACAATCTGCTTGAAACCGAAGTTTTTCGCGAATTCGCGGTATTCCAGCTCAATATCTGTCAGTACCTTCTGGTCATAGTCCACAAGGTCCATCTTGTTCACCGCAAGCACTACATGCTTGATACCAAGCAAGCTGGCGATAAAACTGTGGCGACGTGTTTGGGTAAGCACACCCTTGCGCGCATCAATCAGCAGGATGGCTACATCTGCCGTGGAAGCACCTGTTGCCATATTACGGGTGTACTGTTCGTGGCCTGGGGTATCCGCCACAATGAATTTGCGCTTATCTGTTGAGAAGAAACGGTATGCTACATCAATGGTGATGCCCTGCTCACGCTCGGCAGCGAGGCCATCAACAAGCAGTGCGAAATCAATTTCCTCGCCCTGCGTACCCATTTTCTTACTGTCAGATTCAAGTGCATTCAGCTGATCTTCAAAGATCATCTTACTATCATAAAGAAGGCGGCCAATCAGCGTTGATTTACCATCATCCACGCTACCACAGGTGATGAAACGCAGCATGGATTTCTCTTCCTGCGCTTTGAGGTATGCATCAATATCTTTAGCAATGAGTTCGTCTTGGTGTGCCATGGCAATTTCTATCGTTGTGGGATGACCATTGGGTCATAATTGAACACGTCAAAATCTGTCGCGAAGATTTGGTGTATTTTTTCAAGGGTATGCTGTTGCAAAAAACTATTCGCATGCAGAGGATATTGTGCCTCAGCGATCTCTACGGAAGACAGTTCGCTATAATCAGCATAGGTTTCACTGGTTTCGTATTTGGTTTGATTTTTATGCTCGATATCAGCATCGATACCATATTGTTCTTTCAGCCATTCACTAAACAGATTCATCTCTTCGATTTTGAAAATATGATCAAAACTGAAAGTGGTTGCCGCATCATTGATTTGAGACTGAATATTCCAGTGGTTATCAAGTTTTGGGCAAGCCCTACCTGCCGCTTTTACATGTTTTGATAAAACATCCAGAAACTGGCTAAACGAAATGCCAGCATAAAGCTGATCATCACTTTCATCATACCCCCACTGACGCAGTGACATTTGAACAAAAGGCTCCAGCCTCTCCCGCGATGTCAACCAATCACCACCATACAGAACAAACTTATTCAGATAGGCGCTTAAAACACGTGTAGCGGGATGACGTACAAGAGCAACTGTTTCATAGCCCTCTTCAAGTGCTAGCTTGTTCGCTTCTTTATGATCCAGGCCGTACCCTTCACCATCCAGATATCCTCGGGGGCCGGAATAACGGTCCTTATAATCCTTATAGCGAACGCCTAACCGATTAATCATAAACCAGCGCACAAAGCTGGTACATCCAGCTTTGGGGGACCAGTAGAATAATCTTCTGGCATTATGATCAACGTATGCGCGGCGTGTCATGAAACGGTTCCAATCCAAATACTCTACCCAAAAGGCTAGAAGTATCCTTCCTGCTTTTTCTTTTCCATGGAAGCTGCGCTATCATGGTCAATCACCCGGCCTTGACGCTCGGATGTGGTTGTCAGCAGCATTTCCTGAATAACCTCAGTAAGTGTGCTGGCTTCAGATTCCACGGCGCCCGTTAGCGGATAACAGCCAAGCGTGCGGAACCGCACCATTTTCATCTCTGGTGTTTCACCCTCACGGAGAGGCATGCGGTCATCATCAACCATAAAGAGCTGGCCATCACGCTCAACAACCGGGCGTTTTTCAGAAAGGTAAAGGCTTGGGATTTCTATATTTTCCAAGTGGATATATTGCCAGATATCAAGCTCGGTCCAGTTGGAAAGCGGGAATACACGGATGCTTTCACCTTGCGATTTACGGGTGTTATAAACACTCCACAGCTCTGGGCGCTGGTTCTTTGGGTCCCAGCGGTGCTGGGCAGAGCGGAAAGAAAATACACGTTCTTTCGCACGGGATTTCTCTTCATCCCGGCGTGCGCCACCAAAGGCTGCATCAAACTTGTATTTATCAAGCGCTTGCTTAAGCGCCTGTGTTTTCATCACATCCGTGTGGATTGCGGAACCATGAGTGAACGGGCCAACGCCTTCTTTCACACCTTCTTCATTGATGTGCACAATAAGGTCCAGACCGTTTTCTTTACAGATACGGTCGCGGAATTCGATCATCTCGCGGAATTTCCACGTGGTATCCACATGCATTACAGGAAACGGAGGTTTTGAAGGGTAAAATGCCTTCATGGCAAGATGCAGCATCACACTACTGTCTTTACCAATAGAATAAAGCATTACTGGGTTTTCAGCTTCTGCTGCAACTTCCCGCATAATCTGGATGCTTTCCGCTTCCAGTCGCTTCAAATGAGTAAGCGTTTTTGTCATTAATAACCGCCTAAAATTAATACATGCACTTCAAGAATATCTCACCGTAGGTATTAATCCACGGAAAAAACCCTTCAATAACTTGGGAAGGTCCTACTCCATATACAAGTAACAAGAAATCAATATTTTCTATACAACTCATATATCAGAGATTAACTTTTCAAAAAATATATACAAATAGCTATTTTTGAGTATATTTTTCTTATAAATTTGTAATTATGTAAAAAAGATCCTACTCACATAACAATAATCAAATTACTGCCCTGTCCACTCAAAAGCAGCGTTTGGGATGCGCCAGTCTGCTCCGTACCGAGCTTCCAGGACAGCTTCTACATCCGCTGGGGCAGAGAATAATTCACCTTTGAATTCTATCTGCCCAGCCGGAAGAAAGATATTTGCATCCTCAGGCACAATTGCCAGAGCTTTATGAGGCCAATATATTTTTCCCTCAAACTGCGCTAATATAAATATATCAATTGTTAAAGGTGGCCTCTGACAGTGAAATAGAGGTGCATGGGCTGGGCCCCGGCTAGTTTTAATCCCAGCGGCCTTCATCGCGTCATAAACTTTATCTGCCTCTTCAATCAACTTATCTGGGTGTACGTCTTCAACAATAATTGCCAGGTCAAGATCATCATCATGTGGAATAAAATCTTTTTCCCTCACCGCACCCAATAACGTTCCATACATCAGCATCGGCTTATATCCGAGTGCTTCAATATCATCACGAACCCTACAAAGCTGCTGCATTGTTTCCTTTTCGTCCCGATATCCAATCGGTACCATCAATCCATGCTTCCCAAGGCGGAGCGGAGACGCATACTTTTGTTGATCGAATACAGAGTTAGAACCTTCAAAAACCTTTTCTTCCAGATTTCCTGAATTTCTAGTTAATGCAGATAAAGGTTTGATCATATTACGGCGGCGATAGATGGTGAACATTTTCCCCAATACATATCCATGCTCAGGCAGCATTGGCGAAGGGCACAAAGCACCAACAAGATCCAGTATATCATTTAAATATTTATATTCCCGACCTTTTCGGTGAATACATGTCCATGTCTTTCGGTCATCACTGATTTCGAAATCAATAAACAAGGTATTTGCACATTGCATTTGGTTAACGTTCCAAACGCGCAGCCCATCAAACTCTTCCTCGCTCTCAAATTCGATAATACGAGAGCAAGCTTTTCCTCTGAAACCCAGTTGGTAATAATCAGGCGCAAAAGCACTTGATATATGATACATAAATTTGGTTGTTTTACCTGAAAAAACAGGCATATCAGCATCTGGTACGTTGCTATTTAAAAGCTGTATTCCCCCAAGAGACGTGGCCAAAGCACCATATACCCTGATACGCAAAAAACGTGCTTTTTGCTTTGCAAACTTGGCAACATAACCGCTTTCAGGCTTGGTTCCAAAATCCTGCCCAGGCACCAAAGCAGCATCAACAAGCTTCAATAGTTTACGAGCAAGAGAAGTCCGCCAAAGTTGATTTGGTTCAAATACCTCTTTTTTACGCAGAGCAGCAGCTTCAGCTATATCTGCGGCAATTAGCTCAAGCAGTAAATCGTAAGTTTCTTTTTTCCTGTCCGGTACAAACTTTCCAAGCTGCTCGGCCGCTTCAATAGTTGAAGCTATAAGTTCTTGCAATTGGGCACTTCGAAACTCGCCTTCAAAGTTTCGGTACAGGAGAACATCTTCACCTGTACTTCTTGTACCAAAAACTTTCAGCTTACTGTGGTTAATACCTTCAACACCCCCTCGTTTTTGCAGGTAAATATCCTGCAGTTCTACCGTGTCAGGTAAATCAGCCTGCCAAAAGGCACCCACTTCAGCTTTTGTATGTATATTATTACTAAAAAGTGCACCTGAAGTTGCTGCTTCAGCATTGCCTGCATCTCGGTAATGGCTGCTTTGAGAAGCAGTCACATACTCTGACAAATCAGTCAGCATAACCTTGCCTTTTTCCAGGCCAATAAAACTAAGCTGGCTAAAACACAGAGATGAACTAGCGCCTGAATCAGACTCAATACGAATTTTCTTAATGCCCTTAGGTACAGAGATATGCAGTGCTTTTAACGCTGTCGAAGGCGACCACTTATGACCAGGTAGAAACTTACCTAACTCTGTTAAATTCATACCTTCGCTAAGCTGCTGAAAATTTTTCTTCAATCGGTCAAGTTGACCCGATTTAAAGTTAGACATATTTAAAAATTTCTCCGAACAGGAACCAAGGGAAACGAAGCTTTCCCAAAGGGCTATTGCTTTACTTACATAAATCTATGCGTATATTGCACGATACAAAAATCAAGTAAATGACTACCTATTGGGAACATAATGAAACGAATAATTACGTTTGGCACATATGACTTACTTCATATCGGTCATATCAGATTGCTAAAACGAGCTGCGGCACTTGGAGATCATTTGATTGTTGGTGTATCGAGCGATGAGCTCAACATATCAAAAAAGGACAGAGCCCCAGTATATAGCACTGCAGACCGTGTTGAAATTATCAAAGCTTTAGAATGCGTTGATGAAGTATTTGTAGAAGAATCTCTTGAGAAAAAGGGTGAATACATTCAGCGATTTAAAGCAGATGCGCTCGTAATGGGAAATGACTGGGAAGGCAAGTTTGACGAGTATAAACCCCTATGTGAGGTAGTTTATCTCGAAAGAACAGATGGCATTTCGACCACTCAATTAATTGGCGACATATCGGAAAGGCTGTAATTATAGCTACATATACTTATGCGTTGATACTCGAAAAACCCTTTGCAAAAATATAAGCGTATCAATGCATATAATACTACTGGATAGAAGCCCTAGAGAAGAAAAGTATATTGGTGATGCATCCATATTCAAATCTACCTACCGAAGCTTTTTGGCGTACCGCTGTTGCCAGCAAAAACCCTCTAAACATTGAAGGTTTATGGAAACCCAAGTTTAAAATACTTCCTGATCAACAAGTTTTAACTGCAGGTTCTTGTTTTGCACAACATATTGGCAAAGCCTTATCAGCTAATGGTTATAACTGGCATGATGGGGAAATTGCTCCAGATTTTATCGATGCAGAAACCAAACATAAATATAACTACGGTATTTTTTCATTCCGTACGGGAAACATCTACACCACAAGCTTACTTCTTCAGTGGCTTGAATGGGCGGTAGATCCATCGAAAGCCCCCAAAGAATGCTGGAAGGATGCTAACGGCCGCTATTACGACCCTTTCCGCCCAAACATTGAGCCTAACGGCTTTACCAGTGAAGAAGAACTGATAGCTGCGCGTAATGCTACATTCACTGCTATTCGCAAAAGTTTAAAGACCGCTAAGTTCTTTGTATTCACTCTGGGGTTAACCGAGGCCTGGAAAAACACTGAAGAAGGATATTTCTACCCACTTTGCCCAGGAACACTTCAAGGCAGCTTTGATAAATCCAAACA
This sequence comes from Kordiimonas sp. SCSIO 12603, assembly GCF_024398035.1. Lineage (NCBI taxonomy): Bacteria > Pseudomonadati > Pseudomonadota > Alphaproteobacteria > Kordiimonadales > Kordiimonadaceae > Kordiimonas > Kordiimonas sp. SCSIO 12603. Next base: position 1,489,615 of record NZ_CP073748.1, on the reverse strand, counting down.
TGTTTTTGTGAATCTTAAATACCCTGAAATTCATTCCTCACTTGTTAAGGCAATTGAATTAGTCAAAAGCATTAATGATGACATTAAATTCATTCTTACAGTATCCCCGGTACCGTTAACGGCAACCGCTGCAGAAAAACATGTTCTGGTATCCACTACATATTCTAAATCAACTCTTAGAGCCGTTGCAGGAGATCTGGCTGATGAAAGAGATGATGTAGATTATTTCCCATCTTATGAGATCATTACAGGCACGCCATACAAAGGCATGTTTTACGAGCCAAACCAACGCAGCGTAGCCAACAGAGGTGTTGCGCACGTAATGGAACATTTTTTTGCAGATTTCGATGTTCCCAATGCACCCAAAGAACATGCTCAAGCGGAAACACAAACAATCCAGAATGATGAAGATGATATTGTCTGCGAAGAGGAATTGCTGGATGCTTTTTCGGAGAAAAAATAAAGTTGCCCTTCTTGGCAGTTCCCACATAACCGCATTGAAACGGTTTGTAGACAGTTCAGATTACACAGGATCCTTCAAATTTACATTTTTTGGCGGACCAGGCCAATCTATGCGTTTGCTTAAGGCCGAAGACGGCAAGCTCAGCTCAAACGATAAAAACCTAAGAGACAGTTTTTTAAAAACCTCTGGCAATATCACTAATGAAATTAACCCAGAAAAATATAAAAGCTTTTATCTCCATGGGTTGGTAAGTGGCTCCATGTTGGTTCAAACTATTATCAAGATGGATACATACATCAAAGAAGGCGGTTTTCTCTCTAATGCCTTAATCGAAGAAACATTCGAGAAATTCATTCATGGTACGCTCCTGCACACAACGTTGGAAAAACTGCGGCAGGTTACTGATAAACAGGCCTATGTATCATTAGCTCCATTGCCTTCTGAATTTATTACAAAAACGCAGAAAATTTACCGTTTTGATGATGATCGTATTGACACCTGCAAACAGCTTTTAGGAATGTTTGAAGCCTGTCTTTCCCGATATCTTGAAAAATTCGGCGCGCAATATATTGCCCAACCTGATAAATCAATTACACGCGGCATATTTACCATCAACGACTATATGACAGGTTCAAAGCCATTGAATGATGCCGTTTTGAAAAGTCAATCGCAACATGACCTTATTCATGCCAATGCTCTCTATGGCGAACTGCTTGTAAAAGCACTTCAAAAAGCCATATAAAGGCACCCGGGCATATAATTATTAAGAGTTAAGATATTGAATGCGCCTTCCGCAGATGAGCTAATATTGCACTTTCGTTATTTCTCATGGTTGTATCTTTTTTACAGCTATGACGAGACGCACCTTTTAATTGCTGATCCCTTTTTCATTAGAAAAGTGATGTCTGCCCAAAATCGGCAAATGCGCTATAATCTGGCAACTCCAGAAACATATGAACAGCACGTTACTGAAGATATTAAAAAGATATTGGTCTTCTGTTCCAAGGATGAATTGCCGCTCATAAAAAAACTACAAACTCAATACCCAGACAAAATAATTACATCAGGAACATATTCTTATTCCTGCACAGGTCCGCAAAGAAATTCCACATTCAGGCCCTATCAACCCGCGTCCCCAAGTAAGAAAGCAAGGCCAGTATTCTTCATATCCACCCCCTATGCTGATGCGGAATTCATCAGCCATGCTATGAAAGAAAATAACCTGCCAATGCCCTATGAGTATTTAGGCAGAGCAACAGCAACCTGGCTAAAATTCCATAAGAACTTTCAGGTAAGCCGTTTCTATAATGAAGTTGAACGAATATTTTCTCAGGACGACAACTTATATGCTTTACTGCAGACCGATGTGTTAAGTAGTTTGTTTAACAACACAAATTTCTCTATAAAACGCTTCATAAAATTCCTGCTTAAGAATGAAGCCAAGGTAGTTTTGGTAAACCGAAAAGATCATTTTGCTCAAGCAGTAATGGCAAGCGTTTTACACAACACGCCTGAACGGTCTGTATGGACAAAAAAGAACAAGGCAAAAATAAACGCCACTATTGATTCAGGTACTGTTGCGCGCACATTATCTCATAAACAGAACTTAGCAGAAGATGAGAGCCTACTGGATGAAATCGCAAACTCCGGTATTGAACATATCCGCATTCAGATGGAAGATTTCATAGATAACCAAGCTAAATACATTTCTGAGATAGCTAATTTAATTGAGAAAAACACTCTTTCTTCAATAACGCCTCAAGATTATGAAGCTGGTCTCCAAGAAATTCATGGTTTATCAAAAGATGGTAATATTGTCCGAAGGTACATGATAGACAGCTTAGGCCTCTAACTTTTAGCGTTTTAGAGCATCATAGAAATATTTGGCTTTCCGGCCGAACCGCTTCACACCAGCAAAGGCCCCCGGTGTGATTTTCCCGCCTGTTGAAGCTTTAGCGATATCCTTCACCAGCGCCTCTGGGCCGTAGCTTAAGCCGCTCGGCCAGTCACAGTAGCGCGCGTAAACACAGAGAAGCGCATAAACAAGCACATCAAGGGAAAGCTCCCGGCCCCGGCGCAACATCTCACACTTATCATGTGTCAGCCCCCACCCAGCATAAAACGGCATTCCGTAACAGGTAACATCTTTGCCGCGCATCAGGGCCTCAAAGCCTGTCAGGCTGGTCATGGTATGGACACTATCCACCGCCACCAGCACATCAATGATATCAGCGTCTGTAATCACTTTATCAGCGCACGCTTTCAGCACGTCATCAGGCACTGAGCCTTCTCGGTTGCCTGAAGCAACATCAGGATGCGGCTTAAAAATGATATAAGCATCAGGCTTATCAGTCTTCACTGCCTCAAGCAGTGCACCATTTGATTTCAAATGCGGAGAGCCAAACTGAATGCTGGCATCTGCTTCCACCTGCCCAGGCACAAGGATAATTTCCTTGCCTGCAGCCTCAGTGCGGAAATCAAGACCACCTTTTTCACCAACATTATATTTGCTGACTTTGGATGCAAGGATTTGCTCCCGGAGCGCTTTACCACGCTTCGCGTCATGCTCATCAAAATCATGGGTCACCAGGAACTTCTCAAGATCAGACGGACGCTGACCATCATAGTAAATACCAACCCTGTCCATCACCAGCGAGGACGGCCGGCGTAGATCAGACCCAAGCCCCACAGAACGCAGAAAACCATCTTCCATACGCCAAACGGGGATATGCTCGGGCACATGCTGGGCAGATAAACCATCATGCTTACGCCCCCACAGCACCACACAGTCACCGTCCTGGAACTTGAAGCCTTCAAGCTGGTTTGGCTTGATAAACTTAGTGTTCTCAACCCCTGCACCAAAGAACTCAGGAATAAAGCCGCGCTTCCAAACGCTAAAACCAACGGCCACCGCCCGCTTCGCTTCTGGCCGAGTAATTTTGCGTTCGGCTACCAGAATATCCAGCACATGCTCAATCTCACAGCGTTCACCATTATATGGGTCGATATATCGTGTGTAGAGAATAAAAGCGCCTGCAAACAGCTCTGGTAGAGTGCGGTTCGCAATCCGCGCTTCGCAGAGTTGCTTATCATGGGTCAGGCCCCAGCCCGCGTAAAACGGCAAGCCGTAACAGCTCACCTTTTTACCAGCGATCAGCCCTTCAAGGCCCATCTGGCTGGTGACCACATAAACCTGGTCAACTCGCTCCATCAGCGCTTGCGGGGCTACGTCTTCTGCCACAAACATCACACGGTCTATCTTACGTTCAACATCAAAATGCCCACGCTTGGTACCCAACAGCACATCCGGGTGCACTTTGGCCAAGATCAGCGCTGTTGGGTTTTCCTCAAGCGCATCTTCAAGCATCTGCATGAACATCTTGTCATCAGCCATGCCTTGCACGATGGATTTATCACCGTAAGTTTGGTCCACCACCAGCACTTTTGGGCCTTTATAGGCCTTCAGTTTCTCATCAAGCTCATCTGAGATTTCAAAGGGTGCCTGATTATATTTGGAAAGCCGCCACTTGCGGATACGAGCCATCGCGCTTTCCGCACGCTCTAGAAGTTCATCGGTGATCCAGTCATCCCGGTTCAGTAGTTTCTCGAGATCGCTTGGCATATGAGCATCATAATAAATGCCGGATTTATCAACAATCAGCGAAAGCCTGCGTTTATCAAGCGCTGGGTGGGTCATATAACCAAGAAAACCATCCTCAAGCCGCCAGTATTCCAGCTCTTTCTTCTTGGCGTAGGCTTTGGCTTTCTCGGTGTTATCCTTTTCGCCCCAGCCGATAACAACATCGCCTTCATCGGCACTTAGCCCGTGCTTAATCGGCATACCGAGAAGCGCTTCCAGCCCAACACCAGAGGCAATACCGCGTGATGCGGTGATAGCTTTTGGAGAGTTTTCTGCCATCAGTTCTGCGCCTCAAAATGCTTACGCACAGCGTCTAAGTCAGCCTGTGTATCCACACCGTGGGGCGGTGCTTCTGCAATTTCTGCCACAGCGATTTTCATCCCGGCTTCCATAGCGCGGAGCTGTTCTAATTGCTCCAGCTTTTCCGTTCGCCCCTGCGGCATTGCTGTTAAGCCTTTCAACACTCCAACCCGGTAAGCATAAAGTCCGATATGACGCTGGTAGTTGAAAGCCTCCACATCAATATCACCATCCCGGTTATAAGGAATGGGTGAGCGGGAGAAGTACATGGCAATACCGTGGTTATCGGTTACTACTTTTACAATGTTTGGGTTCAGCACATCTTCAGCACGCTTGATAGCACAGCTGGCTGTAGCGATATCTGCATAGTCATCTGCGGCGAGAAGCTCACCTACTGTGCGTGCCAGTACTGGCGGTATCAAAGGTTCATCACCTTGCACATTCACTACGATCTCACCAACATCCCAGCCCATAATCTCAGCCACTTCTGCAATACGGTCAGTACCACTTTCGTGGGTATCTTTGGTTTTTACAGCTGTTGCTCCAAATGCCTTCGCAGCGTCAAGAATGCGTTCATCGTCTGCAGCGATTACAACCTCATCGCCCTCATGGGCAGCTTCCAGCGCACGCTCCCACACATGCTGAATCATTGGCTTGCCAGCAATATCCGCAAGCGGTTTACCGGGAAGACGGCTGCTGCCATATCGTGCGGGGATCACAATTTTCACTGCACAAGTACCTTTGTTGTGTTGCGGGCAACGGCTTCGAGATTATGGCCCATTCGGAAGGCCAGATGCTCACACGCTTCCCGTACCGCACCATGACCGCCTTCTTTCTTGGTTACAAAATCCGCGATAATGCGAACGCTTTCTACCGCATTGGCGGGAGCGACAGAATAACCACAGGCTTCCATTGCTTCGATATCAATCAGGTCATCGCCCATAAAACAGATATCTCTGAACTCAACCCCGAGATCGGCAGCCATACCCTTCAGCGCTTCAATCTTGTTCGCGCACTTAAGCACACGGCGTGTGATGCCCAGATCATCAAGGCGACGTTCGAGTGGTGCACTGGTACGGCCTGAAATAACCGCCACTTCCACCCCCAATTTCTGCAAGAGCTTCATGCCAAGCCCATCCTGTGCGTGGAAGGCTTTCAAATCTTCACCATTCGCAGTGTAGAAAATTGTGCCGTCTGTCAGCACCCCATCAACATCAAGCACGAGTAGCCGCATATATCCTGCCTATTCTGTTACCAGTGGATCGAAAGATTTCACCATATCATCAACAGCTTTCATCTGTGTAAGATACCCTTCAAGGGCATGCAGTGGCAGCGCACACGGGCCGTCACACAAAGCTTCCTCTGGGTTTGGGTGGCTTTCGATGAAGAGCCCAGCAATACCAAGCGCCATTCCTGAGCGCGCGAGAGCTGCAGCCTGCGCACGCCTGCCGCCTGCGCTATCACTACGACCACCGGGGCGCTGAAGTGCGTGCGTTGCATCAAAAATCACAGGTGCTTGGGCACGCATTACGTCCATGCCCAGCATATCAACAATCAGGTTATTATAGCCGTAGCAACTGCCGCGCTCACACAGCATCACCTGTTCATTGCCGGATTCAGCAAATTTCTTGATGATGTGTTTCATTTCTTCAGGCGCAAGGAATTGCGGTTTTTTCACATTCACTGGGGCACCTGTTTCCGCCATCGCAGTTACCAGATCTGTCTGGCGCGCAAGGAATGCAGGAAGCTGGATAATATCAACAACTTCTGCGGCTGGTGCTGCCTGATGTGGTTCGTGCACATCTGTGATAATCGGGAAACCATATTCTTTCTTAAGGTCGGCGAAAATCTCCATACCTTTTTCAAGGCCCGGCCCACGGAAAGAATGCACGCTTGATCTGTTCGCTTTATCAAAACTGGCTTTAAATACGAAGGGGATGCCAAGCTTTGATGTTACTTCCACAAAATGGCCGGCCACATCAAAAGCAAGGTCGCGGCTTTCCAGCACGTTGAGCCCCCCAAAAAGCACAAACGGCAGATCATTCGCCACAGTAATATTGTCTGTAATCTGAACAGATTGGATCATAGTTCCCTCAAGCAGAAATTGGTAGTTAGCTATGGCTACCAATCACAGCTAAAAATCGCAAGAAAACTGTTCAATGATCGTTCAAAAAAGGCACTGTACGAACACGATCACACAGTACCTTTTCATTATTTCAGAAGTGTACTCACTTAGTTGATCTGCATATCTTTCACTTCAATCCAGAAGCTACCTTCCTTGCCAGCCACAATGGAAAGTCCCGCGATTTTAGAGAGATTGATATCGCGGAAAGCTTTAATATCCAGTTCAACCGTTTGCCATTCACCTGTCACTTTAAATGCCTGCATAGGCGGGATACCAGCGCCAGCCGGGCGGAATAACATTGTGCGGTATGTGCCCTCAGTACCTCTGATCTGGAAACTGATCTTAGCTTTAGAGGTAAAATCATAAGGCTGATTAAAAGCTTCTGAAAAGCTCAGCATCGCGCCTGACCAGGGATAAGTGAACCCGAGATTAATACTGCCATCAACGCGAATACCTTCCCCTTCACGTTTGATAGCAGCTTCTGATTTGCCGCCAATCATACTGTCGTCAGTTGCCACCCATTTGAAACCAGCCTTCAGAACTAGTCCCTCAGAGAAATCCATCAAGTTTGATGGCAGATCGGTTTTCGTCTCAAGACCTGATTTCTTCGGTGTACGGCTGATTACAAACCCATTTTTATAAACAAGTGCGATATCTTTGGTAGATGCAATATTTTCAAACGGGTTTCCGTTTACCAGCAGCATGTCAGCCGTTGCGCCTTCCTTCAGCACACCTCGGCCTTCCAATCTGAAATGCTTCGCCACAGAAGATGTTGTAGCTTTCAGTGCTTCAATCGGTGTCATCCCCGCATCAACAAGAAAGCCAAGTTCCTGATGCAGACTGGCACCGTGGGTCGTGCCCATATTGGGCGCATCTGTACCCGCGAGAATAACCACACCTGCTTCATGAAGCCTGCGAACATTCTCAATGGCATACTCTATGTTAAAACCGGGAATTTCCTGCCCGAAACTGCCATTCAGGTTAATTTTCTGCTCTTCAGTAAGGAACGGTTCAATAGCCTTGTCTTTCACAAGGATTTTACCTGTGCCTTCCGCACCAATCGCCCCAATCACGGTGGTAGTAGGAATAACAAACATGCCCGCATCTGCCGCACGCTTTGCAAACTCAGGCGTTACAACTTTATCCGCAAATACATGCACAAGGCCATCAGTACCCGCTTCAAGCATATCTTCAGCACCCTTCATGCTGAACACATGAGTTACAGCCAAAAGCCCACGCTTGTGGGCGGCTTCAATGAGGGCAGCTGCCGTTGCTTTATCAAGGCTGGGGAATACAGGCTGATAGGGCATATAAACCAGTTTGATATAATCTGAGCCTTCTGCAACCCGACGTTCAACCCAGCCATCTGCTTCTTCAGGCGCGGAAAGCGTTTCCACCTTCACTGGATATTCCGTGCCGTGACCGCCCTCAATAGTCGCCAGCATACCAGCAGAGAACATATCTGCTTTATTGGTAAATTTGCGGTTCTCACGCTGTGGTTTTTCTTCGCGGAACAAGGATGGGTCAGTGAACATATCCAAGTTGGTTGTTACCCCAAACCTCAGGCTATCAACAAGTGCGTCTCCATAGGTATGGGTATGGGCATCAATCAACCCCGGCAGAAGGGTCTGACCTGTTCCATCTACTTTAGTTAGGCCTTCTGATGCTTCAAGTTGCCTGCCAATAGCTGTAATCTTACCACCGCGCACAACCACCGTTGCTTTTTCAATCACTCTTTCACCATCAAATGCGCGAACATCTGTGATAGCGAAACTGTTCCGGCCTTCTGCTTTCGCTGATGATGCAGTTTCCTCGGTTTTTTCCTTCATCCCAAAGGTTGCCATCAAGGCAATGGCAGCCACCGCACCAACGGCAATAAATTTCTGTTTCATAAGAACCCCTCTTTCTGTCGCTTCCTAAAATATGGAAGCGGAAGGGTTCACCAGCAAGTTAGAGGTGTCATAGGAAGGCCATGACAAATGTCATGGTATGGGATTTATCTGAACAGCTGCAGGATTGAGGATGGTGCACTATTGGCAATGCTAAGCGCCTGAATAGCCAGCTGTTGCCGTACCTGCAGTGCTTGCAGGTTCGCAGCTTCTGCCGCCAAATCAGCGTCCACTAAATTACCAATACCCACTTCAATGGTATCAGAAAGTTTCTGGGTAAAGTTGGTTTGCAGCTCGATGCGCCTCGCGCCAGAACCAATAGAAGAAAGCGCACTATTTACATTGGCAATTGATTGCTCAATAGCATCCACCGCAGCAGAAGCAGCAGCCGCTGTTGCAATGCCCTGTGTTGCGGTAATAAGCACATTACCGCCGCCTAGCGTGAGGTTTTGTTCCGCAATCTGAACGGTGTTATCCCCAACGCTGTCCGTAATGGCTGAAATAATATCCCCAGCACCAGAAAGGATATTTGTACCGTTGAATTCAGCATTTTCCACAATCGAAGTGATCTGATCACGGAGTTGCTCAAAATCATCATTGAGTGATTGCCGGCTCGCGGTATCAAGGCCACTGTCCTTCGCGGCCACCGCTTTTTCTTTAAGTTCGATCAGGAGATCAGAAACCGCCTCACCTGCTGCAAGCGCAACATCAGCCGATGAGGACGCCCGCGAGAGAGAGGCCTGCACTGCATCAAGCCCTGCGATATCACTGCGCAAGTTTTGCGCAATAGCGAAGGTTGCTGCATCATCCTTGGCGCTGCTTACACGCAAGCCAGTTGCTATTCTTTGTTGGGTGTTCGCCAGATCAGTGTTCACTGAGCGCAGGTTTTGGAGGGCCGCAAAAGCACCAGCATTTGTTAAAACTGAAAAAGCCATTTTAGCTTCCCCTCTTCTTGGGCTTCAGATGCTTCTTTCAAACATCTTTCACATACCGTTCTGGCATGCTATTTCTAACCACTCGAACTAGCTTCAGTATATATAATTTTCGGCTGTTTTTCAAGATAAGCCGCCATTTCTACGGAACCTGATCATGTCTCTCCTTTCCTTTTTCACTGATAAACTTTCAGCACGTGCCGAAAAACGCGTTCAGGAACAGGCAGACATGTTGGAAAAATGTTGGAAACAAAGGGATGAAGAACTGTATGTTGAGCTTTTCGGCAAGGCTGAGACCGAGCAATTAGCCCTAACAGAAGAGCTGTTCAAAGAAGAATTTGGCCGCCAAAACATTCACCCCTTCTGGCTGCATCACAGCGTTTTGACCTTCTCACCAACAGAAGATCGGGCCACATGGATATATGCAACAAGCGGCATGTCTAACGCATGGGATGGTCTGACAGACGAATATTCAGGGCTGGGGATTGAATTCATTATGGAATATGATGCGCCGAACCCCAGCGCCAAGGAATTCATAGCCAAATTGATGGCCTATAACCTATTACTCGCTATGGGACATTATAAGGATAAAGCATCCCTTGCGCTGTGGGATATCCTCCCTCTTGAAGAACAGGCAGACTTACTCCGTGCTAGCCACATCATGCTTGCACCACCAAAGAACTTCCCTGCCGAGATTAATTTGATAACAGGTAGAAGTGAGCTTTTGCAGATTTACGCACTCAGTGAAGAAGAAGCCAAGAATGCTGAAGCGATGGGCACGGAAGCATACTGGAAAGCACTATAGCCGCTCGCGGTTAGTCTAGCAAAACATACTCTATTTTTCAGGTTGTATAATACCCGCCATTTTCCCATACTGCCCACCACACTACCGAAGGGGGATACGCGGTGCCGAAAGACCAGCCAGAAAATGGTGAAAAAGAAAAATATTACACGCCAGATGGCACAGAAATCCGTTTCGAAGACCGTGTACCAGATCTGCTCAGGGATATATTCACTGGCGAAACCGTTTTAACGATCACTGAACGTATCCGCGCTAAAGCGGCTGATAATCTCACACCTGTTGAGCGCGCAAAATGCGGCGCAGCGGCATGGAACATGTGGGTGCAAGTCTATGCAGACCGTTGGTGCGTGCGGGAAGAAAAAGGCACCCATGCATATGTGCGCCTGAAAAGCGTTAATGACGAAGCATATGAAGAACACTTCATCGATTTTTCAGATGGCCAAGAAAAAGATGAAAATGGTAAATATAAAATAACCTTTATTGATTTCACACACTTCCATTTCCCCACACAAGCCACATTCGCGGGAGCGACATTCTCTGGCGGGGTAACCTTCGAATGGGCGACATTCTCCGACAGGGCAGACTTCGAATGGACGACATTCTCTGGCGGAGCAGACTTCAGGGGGACGACATTCTCCGACAGAGCAGACTTCGAGAGGGCAACATTCTCTGTCGGGGCATACTTCATGAGAGCAACATTCTCCGACAATGCAGACTTTACGGGGGCGACTTTCTCCAGCACAGTAGATTTCGAGAGTGCAACTTTCTCCAGCACAGTAGATTTCGAGAGTGCAACTTTCTCCGGCGAGGTAGACTTCATAAAGGCGACATTCACCGGCGACGTATATTTCGAGAGAGCGACATTCTCCGGCGAGGCTTACCTCGAAAGGGCGATATTCTCCTGCGGGGCAGACTTCGAAAGGGCGGAGTTTTATGACAAATTATCATCCCAAGGGGTGATATTTTTGGCTAAAACCCGTTGGAATAATACAGTGTTTTACACATCAGTTAATTTTTCTGAAAGCCAGTTTCTGGCAGGCTGTGATTTTGAAAATGCCAAGTTCAAAGCTTTTGCCAATTTTGATTATGTTTGCTTTGGCAAACCAAAAACCGCTAAACCGCCTGAGCGGTATGAAAAATGGGATAAAACCCTGCAAGATAAATATGATAAACTGCATGTTACCAGTAAAAGCGAAACTGTGCCTAATTTTCGCGGGGCAGTGTTTGAACAGGCCCCCAACCTTGGTTATACAGAAATTGCCGATATACCCATTTATAAAAACAAAGAAGAAAACCAGCTCAACCTCTGGCAGCGCCTGCGCACAAAAGGTGAATATCTACTAACCAGCAGAACCTATGATAGCCAAGCAGCGGCAAAATTACGGCGCATTCAGGAACTGGCCAACCAAGGGCACCACCACTTGGCAGAGAAAAAGTTTTTCAGGGTGGAACTGCTGGCACGGCGAGGGAATGAGGCCAAAGGCTTTTGGGAACGGGCCATGATCCGTTCGTTTGATATTATCAGCAAATGCGGACTTAGTTTCGCACGGCCATTGATGTGGTTGTTTTTCTTCTGGCTACCGGCCTTTATGTTTATCTATGCGAACGCCGCGGATATCAGCATTTTGGACCTGAACGAGGAAGAAATATGGAATGTGGCGCAATATAGCTTTGCCAATTCGCTTTCTTTCCTTGGCGGGCTTTTGAGCGAACAAGCAAGCATGGTGCAATATTTGTTCCCCATAAAGGCAAACATTCCCCACTGGTGGAAACTGCTGCATAACAGCATTGCCACCTTGCATATATTCTTCGCGTTTCTTGCGGTACGGAATTATTTCAAGCTGGGGTAATGGAAATTCCAGAGAATACGGAAAACCACGCTATACTTCACCACGGTTATTAAGTGGGTCAGCGCGGCGGCTTGGTGGGCGGATATCACTGTCCAGCACCACCTTCACTGGTTTGGCCGCAACAAGTGACACAACAAGCTGGTGTTCCGGGATAAAGTGGAAATAGATAGTGGCATCTTTCGTGCCGCCCGGTGTTGGGGCTTTCAGCACTGGTTTTCCAGAGGAAAGATCAAGCTCCACGCCGCGCAAGTAAGGCATTAGCTTGCCGTCTTCCATCTTCACAAAACTTTCTTTGATAGCCCAAAGAGTGAAAAACAGCATACGAGCTTCAGCCTCAGGCATCGCAGCAAGAAGGAGCCATTCTTCTTCAGGAAAACGGCGCTCCGCAATGCGCATCCAGTCGGCTACCGGATCAAGTTGCTGGATATCAATGCCTATCGGGCTGGTTTCGGAAACTGCAACGGCTGCAATACCATCTTCCGCACCGCCTGTGTGTGAAACACTGTAAAAAGGCGGTTCATCATCAGCAAAGCCATCAAGGAAGATACGGCCAGTGCCTTCCTGGACAAGCGGCACAGAAGAAGCAAGTAGCCCCATATTGTCTCCGAGCGCCTGCCGGAGCATACCCCGGGCTGTTACAAACGCTGGTCTCGCACCTTCATGCATGCCTGCCAGGCGTTCATGTTCAGCTTTCGAAAGCATATTCTGCGCGCCAAGCGCTGCATCCGCTGCACGAATTTTCAGCGTTACCTTCTCGATTTCCAGCGCTTTATCAACCATCATACATCCAACTGCCAACAAAGTTTGGCTCGCCCCCACACAACAGGCTTATGGCATCACGAGAGAAGATGCAAACAGCTTTTATATAAAAAGAACGGGAGCGAAACGAAAACACTCAACGCTATAGATTCCGTAAGGTAAAAAAGAGAGGGCCCCTTGTGCAGGGGGCACAAGGGGCTATCCTTCACTTGATCGCATAATGTGAAGGAATGTGGCTGTACCTAAGAGCGAGGAACAGTACAACCACCAAAGGGTTCTTTATACGGGCCAAATCCTCTAGAAGATGAAATCATCTGCAATCAGATCCGATTTACTAATACCCACAAGGAAAACACTGTCTTCCGAGCTGGTTTCAATCAACACACCGGTTTGTCCGTTAAACTCAGTGTCTTCCGAATAGAAAAGCACATCATCGAAATCTTCGATCCGGGTTACATTGGTGAATACAAGCCTGTCTTCATCCAGTTCAAAATCTGATACATCATCATCCCCTGAACCGTCAGAGAAATAGAAATAATCTTCGCCCTCACCGCCTCGGAGAGTGTCATTTCCTAATCCTCCGAAGAGATCATCATCGCCGGCATCACCCCAGATAAGATCATCACCAGAGCCACCACCAATTTGATCGTCGCCAGTGCCGCCCTCCAGATCATCATCACCTGAACCGGCCCAAATCTCGTCATCGCCTGAACCGCCAACCAGCAGATCATCACCAGAGCCACCGAAAACCGTATCATCGCCAGCGTCACCAAAGACAGTGTCATCGCCGCTACTGGCACCAATTAAATCATCACCGGCGCCACCTTCAACCAAATCATCGCCCTGGCCTGCCCAGATATCATCCCAGCCGTTTTCGCCGAAAATGTTATCATCGCCTAAACCGCCATAGATCAAATCATCACCACCAAGACCGTAGATATCATCATCACCTGAACCACCGCCAATGATATCATTAGCGTTACCGCCAACAGCTAGATCATCACCTGTTCCAGCCCAGATAACATTTTCAGGGGCAAATCCTGCAAACACTTCACCAGATACTTCTTCGCCCACATCAAACAGACCATTATCTGCCACATCGCCATCCTGCCAACCAGCGCCAATGATCGTATCGTTACCTGAGCCGCCAATCAGCGTATCGGAACCATCCCAATCAGGACCATCTGTGCGAGGATCATCGAACCAGGGGTGATGTACAATATTACCGTCATCAAAGCCGCCTCCGACAATAATGTCATCACCCCCTCCGCCGTGGATATAATCGTTACCACTGCCACCAACGAGGATATCATCCCCACCTTCGCTGCGGAAAAAGCTGTTTTCGCCAGAACCATCAAAGAGTATCTCGCCGAAAATTGTTCTTACATACTCACCCATCGCGCTGTCTTTCTTTCATTATGTTTCTGTTCTTGAAGCCAAGTATGAGTAAGCGCGCTGAACGGAAAATGAACGGCTTTGTAAGATATGGAAATTCGGGATATTTATTCTTATATAGAAGGAAATAATAAAAAATCTTGCGAGGAAAAAATGATGTCACGGGCAGAAAAGCTGCGCAGACTGTTTATTGGCTTTTGTATTTTAGGTATTGGTATGGGGGCACTGTATTTATGGATAAGTACAGAGGCAGGTAAACCTTATCAAACCAAGGAAATAGGTGATATCCGGCTGAGTGTGCCCCGCATTTATTTACCTGACGGACAGCAAGACCTGAATGAAATGGTGAAAGAATACCTGGTTTCCACCGCCGGCCGCATTCAACTTTCCGGTTATGCCGATGAAATTCTGAGCGGCACTCCACTGGACAGAAAAAACAGCGCGTCAGAAATTATCTGGACTATTGAACCTGTTGGTGGCACCGCTCACACAGATAGTGTTTTAAACAGCGATATCATGCTTTTCACAGGTTCAGGCCAACACAAAGAGCGCTCCGCAAGTGCCGAACCTCAATCCGGCTTATTTATATATAACGCGAATGCAGATGATAAACGCAGCTACAGCACAAGCCGCCTTCGTCCTTCAACAACATTCTCTACAGACCCAGCATTCGCACACTGTATAGATTTTAGAACTGTGAGCCTTGATGGCCCTGCAGGGCGCTGCAGCACTCATTTTGTGATTGATGGTATGCTAATACGAGCACACTACAATAGAGAACTCGCATGGCACACACCTGCTATCCGGCAGAAATTATGGCAATTTGCAAAAGAATGGCAGCAAGCTGAGGCAACAAGCTAACAGACTGACCTTTTTATATTTTTTCTATACACAACATGTATGGCAGAAGAGAAAAGCTGCCTTTTTCAAGCTTTTCTCGCCCAAAGCGACCTATGCTTCACAAAAACATGAAAAAAGCTCACAAATACTTAACTCCTTGTTAATATGTTCACGGGATAAACAGGGAAAAATAAAAGCCTCAGGACAGATTACGTGACACACCATCCGGCAAACGCTCAAAAAGCCAAACAAAAGAAACAAGTGCTGATCGTAGACAGCAATCATGTGATGGGGCGTATTTTAGGGAAAATCATTGAGAAGGCGGGATTGGGTTACGCTGTCGCAGTAACCGGACCAGAAGGCGTAGAATTCTGTAAAACCAAACAGTATGATATGGCGCTGATTGAAGCAGGAATGGGCAAGGCGCAAGGTGTTGACGCGATTAAACATATTCGCGCTCTATCTGATCATTATAACCAGATTCCCATTATCGCGGTTTCTGCGAAACTCAGCAAAGAAGATATCAAACGGTATCTAGCGGCGGGAGCTAACGGCACATTAGCGAAACCTGTAAATGAACTGAATCTCTGGAAAGAACTTCACAAAAATCTTGGCGTTTGTCTTTCTGCAGCTACTCGCAAACCACAGGAAGATGATGAGATTTATGCCATCCTCGACCGTGATGAAATGGAGCTCCTGAACTGGGATACGCTTAAAGAATACAGCATTATGTTGAAAGGCGAATATAAGCGCCTGATGCATGATTATCTAACTGTATCACCGGATCATTTAGGGGAAATTGGGGAAGCAGTGATCGACGGCAACGCGGAAAAGGTGGAATATCTGGCCCACAAGTTGAAATCCACCAGTATTATTTTCGGCGCCGATGATGTTTCAAACTTAGCGGCGCAGCTGGAGATTCTAGGCAAAGAAAATGATCTCACTCACGCAGGGCAGTTTTTCAAAGAACTGCATATGTCTTTTGAGCGCGTGCAACCTGTTCTCAGGAAAAAACTAGCCATGATGAAAATGGCAATCTGATACAGCTAAATATGAATTTTACAGCTATATCCTGAAAATTGATTACCATTTGTTTATATTTTTCCGCTATAGTTGTTTTGCTGCAAAGCGTGCTCGATTGGTCGCGCTGGCGGGGTTTAACTTAAGCTGGGTGATTGGCGTCTCCGGCCCAAAGGCCACCCCCGCTGGGGCGATATATCATTCAAATGATTTTGAGGCGTTAACCCGCGTGAGCAATGCACGCATACCTGCGCTGTAATCTTCTTCGGGATTCAGATCAAAATCTGCAAGGGAAACCAAGCAGCTACCTGCTGCCATAGCATCAATCAAGACAGATATGGAATTGATGGTTTTCGGGATCTGCTGCTCAAGCTCATAAAGACGGAATTTAGCGTCCTGATAAACTCTATGTGCAATGTCTATTTCATCATCAATACCAGTCAGTGTTCTAACCAAACTTGCAATGGAAACTGCAACACCAACCAGAACCGCTAATATTAGTGCCGGGCCCGAAGCTATAGCGGCGGCAATCATAGCTGCGCCACCCAAAGCTGTTAGCAAAAGGTCCGTATCTTGAGGCTCAGCCAGACTGGCAGAATAGGTGGAACCTGCCGCAAAAGCTGCTACTTCAACATCTTCAGCCTTCCTGGCTAATCGCGAGGAGCCACGAACAGCAGCACCTAATCCGAAAATAGAAGCGCCAATTTCCACAAACGTCACTATCACAGCGATTAATTTCTTCTGAAATTCTTCATCCAGCAGGGTCACATAACGCTCTAAAGCATGTGTTATTTCCGTATGAGCCATCGCTGCCTGTTTAAGCAAGCTTGCTAGTTTCTCTACCTCTTTATCCAGTTTTTTCAGGAAAGCCTTGCATCTTAATTTTCGTGTAACTTGGGCGTCCAGAATTTGCTTTCTGGCAGAGCCAAAACATTCTTGAAACCGCACCGTCTCTCTGCCAGAAAGCTTCTTATGTCTGCGTTTATTTTCATAAGCCAGCAGGCACTTGGTTATTGATTTAAAGTGAAAAGCTGGCATACCGCCCAAAGCTTCAAGGATTTCATGCTGATCTGCGGTTGATAAAACCATTTCCGGGAAAACCCGAGACTGCAGAAACAAATTACTGCCATTACCTGACTGAATTTTCCATAAAACATGAGACCGGGCCAAAATGCGTTGCTGCAAAAACGCCCTCAGTTCCTGCTTGTTGGTAACCTTGCAAAACTCAGCCTTCTCAAGATCAAGGCACTCACCTTTCAAAACAGCTAATTCCGCCACAAAGCGACCGTCACTGGTAATATCGATATCAACAACTTCTACTGTCAGGTTATCAAAACGTACAGCGCTTTGAATGATGATTTCCAGCTGGTTTTCAAGCCGTTTTGGCAGAGGAAACTTATTGCGTGCCGCCTTAAAATTTCTGACATTGCGGGCATTTATTACCCATAGTTTTTTATTCCTTAGATGATCGGCATCAAACAAAAACTCAGTTTTCTGAAACTTTGCGGGCAGCTTCTTAACAAGTTGATTAATACTATGCGCTGTAACATACCCCGACTGCGCCAGTGACATGGATGAAATATTATTTTCGTCATAGTAAGCCTCAATAGCAAAGCTTAATTTCCGAGACATCCGCCCATTAATCGGACCTATGAAATATGGTCTGCCCCGTTTGTTTTTCATAACCTTCAATGCAAGCTGAAGTACAAAAATATCTCTAACTGCATTTTTGCCCTTCGGGCCAACAGACGCTATTGCCTGCAGCATATTTCTGCCCCTTCATTTCGATAAATTAGAAAATTGCAAACAGCGGCACGATCAACGCTCTCGGCTTACACCTTTGAGCTTCTCAACGGTCCGAAGCCCGCCCAGACCCAACATGGAAAGAAGCACGGTAACTAGTGTTTCACTGCCCCCCAGTGCAGGCGGCTCAGGTGCTTCGGGGAAAAAGGCGACACGAACCCAGTTTAGGATATCAAACCCCATAAAATGCCACATAAGGGCAAACCCACAGATCCAACCAATAAAAGGCCGCCAACCGGCAACAAATACTGAAGGATGTTTCGCTTCAGTCTTGTTGATTTCCATTTGAGCCAGCCCTGTGCGCAGGATCTCCATCTCCAGGGCATGCCTGAATTCAGCCTTTTTACCTTTATCTGGAATAAGCTTATCCAGTGGGCCTTTCACAACATCCAGAATGGTATCCAAAATAGGTATTCCCATAGCTATTCTCCGCCTATTCAGCTGGTTCGAAAATAAATTCAGGGGGCGCTTTTATGCCCTCTTTCACCATTCGCGTATTGCCGTCCAAGATGACAGACAGAACCTGTCTCCTGTTCAAGCCGACACGACAGTGGGAAATATGTATCCATTCCTGCCAACCACCTTTTGTTTTCCGCCGCTCGTAAATGAGCTGATCAAAAGGAAGGTGCTCTTGATGAGAAAGCGTGAAGGCTGCATCTTTCACCGGCAGTTTATAAGGACAGAAATCAGCAGCTTCCCCCAGCATATGCTGGCTGGATTTCGAGCCTCCCACCAGTCGGTTAAGGGTAGTGGAACGAAACCCAGACGTAATACGCAGCGGGCTTGAAAGAATTTGTCGAGCGGGCTCCAGCACGTTTCGGCAAAGCACCCGCAGGTTCGCCAGCTCGCATTCCTCTCGCGGCAGGTTCGGCAAACCATATTTTTTGGCTGTAGCACTGCGGCACATTTCATCAAGGGAGAAATGTTCTGTTAGCTGTTCTTTTGGATGAATGCGGATCATACGAACCATCCAAGTTTATCCGCCACCAGAAAACTAAGAAGCCCACCGAGCTTCGTGAGCACAAGGAACATCATCTTCATTACAATGCCCCATCGTCTGCCACATTCGGCTTCATGCCGTTCCATACGGTCCAAGGCCAATGTTGCGCGCATAAGAGCTGCATTGGCGGTTTCGCTGCCATCACCTGATGCTCTGGTATTACTGCCATTCAGCCAGTGATCTGCATATTCTTTCTTAAAAGGCGCTTCTGTCATCACAGGCACCACCATAAGGTCATCAAGGTGATCAGTGCTGCGCCAAGAATTAGCGCATTATGCCATTTTGGAAGCCCTTTAAAAGCTGTTTTCTGGACATAAAAAAAGCGACTAACTTTCGCTAGCCGCACACGGGTTTTGAACCGAATGGCATCACACCACCCGAGGATAAGTTTTTTCATTTTAATTTTCTTTCTGGTGGAGGAAGATTAGCTTGGGGAAGGCCACGAAATTGAATCCATAATATTCTCAATTTCATTGATAGAAGACGCGAGCTTAATTTGCTTTTTAGCCATCAAACGAGTTGCTTCAATATCCGTCACAAAAGACCGCCAAGCCTCGGCCATACCGCATATAACATTAGCTACCTCAGCTATGGTATCAGCTGTAATTCCCACCTCAGCCAGCAGCATTGGATACTCCACGTCGATGGGTGACATGGCGCTACAATAAGCTCTGGCTTGACTTTCTTTGACTAAATAAACACTCTCTTGCCCATATCCTGTGCTACCAAGTGCTGTACGTAGTTCACCAGCACGATTATCAACCGTTTGTAATGCTTCAGCTCGAGTAAAGTCCAACTCAGCAAAGTCATTAGGTAGTTCATCTAATTCAATAAGCTCGTGGGGATCCTGTGTAACATCAACCCGAAAACGCGTATGATCAAAACCATAAAACACTTCCATGATACCCAGTCCTTCATCTAACTGAGTTTCATCAAAACCTTCACCTAAGCTACATGTAATAGGACAAAGAATCCGACCAGTTGCCTTGGAATAGACAACACCTATTTTTTGGGTGTCCATGCGACCAAACTCCTATAGGAAATATACACACTCGCAGAGGTACCTGATCCCGCATTCAGTTGCAGAGAATATGATCGAGACTGTCCTGAAACATTACCAAAATCAAAAACGCTTATCTGATAAGACCGGGCGAATTTATCGACGAAAATCACTTTTTCATTAAGCGCCCCGCCAGGTGAATGACGCAACTGCAAGGTCAGGTTCACATTGTTTAATGGATCATTCGCAGCTAGCCGAATGAGAACGCGGCCAGTAATCTGCGTCCCTCTATAGGCTCCCACTACGTTATTCAAATATGTAATTGGATGATTATTCGACGTTGAAAGATTAAAAGTTTCATTCGTACTGTTTGGTGCTGGAACAATTTCACTAACAGCTCCATCACTGATATCTCCGGTATTCACCACATCAAGCGATGCAAGGGCACCTAAACTATCCGTCAGCGCAAAGTTTAACTGCCACCCCCCCGATGTCTTCTGGTAAACTTGGTTTGTATCTCGACGAAGATAAAAATCTCCAGTGGAGCCAAGGCCAGAGGAAGGCGCTCCGGAACCCGAATGCCACCTGTCTCCATCCCCTCCTTTCAGGTTTCCATCCAATCGCCAAAAAGTAGAACTGGTTTTAACAAAGATATCGCCGGTGGAGGTCCGAAGATAATAATCGCCAACACTCCCAAGGCTGCTACTTGGGTAGCCTGTACCACTATGCCAAACCGCACCTGCAGGTCCTTGCGGCCCCTGAGGGCCTTGAGAGCCTCGTGCACCGGCTTCGCCAACAATCCGGTATGGGGGCGACCAGCTACCGCCCGAAAGGCGTTGCTGCATAAACAAATCAACCCCGCTGATAAATGGTGGCTCATGCCAATTGGAGCCGTTCGATGAATATTGTACCTCGAGCCCAGAGCCGCCTACTTCCTGCGGCACAGTCCAATTTTTGACGATGCTGTTGTCAGCGCCTCTAAGAGACGTGGACATCCAAAGCGGTTGGCCGTTCGCAGCCGGAGGGCCATCGCTCCAGCCACTAGGATTCGTGCCCGAAGGGGTTGAAGGCCTGCTTGCCGCGCGCCGGAAAACCGTATCCCTGTATCCGCCAACACTTGCAAGAAGTGCCCAAATGGATGAAGGCGGTTGTCCGCCATTACCTGGCGACTGCCCGATATAGACATAGCTGCTGCCTTCAAAGGTAACCAGATTGCCAATCTGATAGGTCGCTGATGGGCTATACACCCCAACGTAAACTGGAATTTCATCAAGCCGGGTTTTCGCCGCCGATGTATCCACCTGCAAAAGAACAGCATCTGATGTTTGCCTGCGCTGAGTGCGGTATGTGATCGCTACATCATAAATCACATCCTCATTAAGCACATTTTCAATGCGCGCAGACACGGAATTTCCAAGCACCTGCATGTGATTGGGAAAATCTTCATATTCAACAAGACTGCCCTCATCATCATATTGCCCTGAAAGCACCACATCACCATCACTACTCACCTCAAGCGGCGTCGATGCTGGCGTACGTTTTCGCCATTCAATATCATAATGAGAAAGGCTGATAGCACCGTCTGGCTGATCCCATGTAAGCTCTATCGACCGCATGATAGAACCATCTGCATGCAGTTCATCAATCACAGTAGCCTGTGCATTTTCTACCGCTGGCGGACTATCCCAGCGTTCCGGGTTAAAAGGGCTATCTACTTCAGGTAAATCCTCAAGCGGTTCTTCGCCGTAGACCTCAGGTGCATACTCGAGAAGGTCAACTTTCACATCCAGTTTGGGCGAAACGGTTACACGCTCAACAATAAATTTATTGGCGCGGTCATCATCTGAGGGATCATTATCCGGCCCTAGATCTGGCTCTGAAATATTGCTGGTCGCTGCGGGGATTTTATCCGGGAAATCCAGCTCGATAACATCACCCGGTTCAAGCAGCATAGCTTTTGGCGCAAGCTCTAAGCCCGTAATGCGGGTACGCACTCGGCTTTTCAGCACTTTATATTTGGCCAGCTTAATAGCTGCATTTCTGTCTGTTATCGTATCGATACTGATGTTGGTATGAAGCTCACGGCCAAAATCTTCAGAAAGGAACTGGCCGTACTGGCTGCTTGGATCAATCACGCCACTTTCAGCACCACCCACATAAAGCTTCTTCGGCCAGCTTACTGTCAGCTTTTCATAATCCTTGGCGGCTTCTTTATATTCAATCGTGATGCGGTTGAGACGGTCAGCACGCATCCCGCGTTCAATATTCCAATTGCCGATAATGCTATCGGCATCAAACCGCATGGCGATTTCATCATTATCGATAGCGCGTTCAAGGATCAGCTTAAATTTACCGTTCGACCAGGGAAGTGACCAGCCGGTACCTTCCAGCAGTTTCTTGATGTTCTTGACGACCCCATCTTTCGGATCAAGCGCGATATTTACATGTAGTTTTACATTCGCAAGCGAAGCGCCAGCAGCACTGGGCCGCACATCTTTACCGTCACAGATATCGGCGGCAATTCTGAAACTATCAAAATCAATCTCGCTCGCATTTGCCCCGTATCCATAGTCAGCCATCAAATAATTCAACACAACAAGTGCCAGATTGTTGGAATATGCCCAACTATCAGAATTACTGGCAGATTGGCTGCTCTCACGCGGGTCATACACCCGAACGCCTTTGATAAGGGCAGTGAGTTCAGGTTCTGAATCAAACTGTGGGCGCTTCCAACTATGGTAAAAACGGCTGTAGGTATAAGCTACACCTTTACCAAGATAGTTAGAACGCCAGCGTGAATTAGCTGTCAGCCCACCTGCAGCTGTGCTGTTTTTGCTGCCACCATATTTGCTGGCACCCCGAAAATACATGCGTCTGCTGAAACGAGGTTCGGTGGATAGATATCCATCCACCCAAAACTTCTCAATACCTTCAATAGGCCCCAGGCACCATACATCCACCCGGTGCAGATAATCATGGTCCGCTTTATCTTTCCGGTGTTTTTCTGTTGAACCAAATGCCGCAACATGATCATAACCGCTGTTGTTGAAGTTATAGATTTTGCCGTTTACATCCTTGAAGATGGTAATCGCCTCAAGGCGTTTTTTTCCGTAAACAACAGGCAAACCTCGCGCGGCAGCAGCCTTGGAAATCTCAATGGTTTGCGTTGGCCCACCAAGCCCTAACAGACCACCAATAAAACTGAAGAACCCCATTAGCCGTCTGCTCCCCATCCCAAGCTTTTAATTTCTCTGTGAGCATGAGCAAAAAAGCCATCCCCCGGATAAAGCTGCTGTTGATTGTCGTCGCTGGTAAACCGCCCCTTGGTGAGGGTGGGCTTAGACCACGGGCTCGCAAGTGTAATACTGATGCGAACAGATGAACCGCTATCGCTTTCTTTCCAGCTTTGCAGCGTGCCCTGATACATTTTAATAGTTTGGGTGATATGCCTGCCGCCTTCATCAAGCAGCGCCAGCCAGACCTCACCATTCATACCCGCAACATTGCGGGCGCTAACTGGCTCACCTGTCTCATTTAGTAAGAACAATAATCGGCTGGCAGTTTCCTGATGAACACCAGACAGAGTAAAACTATAGCTTTGAAGCTTAATGCCTTTTTCCCGAGTGATAGAAGACAAGCCAAGCAGCTCACCTCCGCTCAGATACTCATTACCACTGAAGTTAAGATTGGTTTCATTATCTGTGAAAAGGAATTCGCTACCCAAATTCACCAGCCACGCGAAACGAAAACCATTCGCGCCAAGAGCATTCAGGGTGGGCTCTACAGTTGCTTTTGAAAAAATCATGCTAGAGCCTTTCCACAACATCGATCTGAAGGCGGATAAGACGATCGCGATCCAGGCGAATTTCCTGCACGTCCCCCACAAGCGAACAGCGAACAAACGGTCCATTCGTATCAACAACTGGCGTGCCAATGACATCGGGTGTTACAGAAAACTGGTTCGTGCTGGTGTAATCTGTGATCAGATGAAGCTTATCGCTATCAGTGAAATTGACAAAGTTACCAAGCCTCACACCGGCAATGCCCGTTAATTGTGGCAGCTTGACTTTAAAAATCCCGTTTCGTCCTTGCTGCGCCTGCAAAAAGGCAATGATAGGTCCTGCCTGCTCCTTCAGCATCGGGTTATAAGTAAGCCCAATTTCAAAGGTTTGCCCGCCGTGTATTCTGCTAAGCATCCTGCCACTTTCAGCAACAGAAACCTTAGTACGTTGTCGCGTTCGCACGCGAACGGCAGCAGGCGCAGGAATATTGTCATCCGGCACAAGCCCTGCACCAGGTAGGAAAATATCTGTCATAAGATGTCTCTATATTTACAGCAGATTATGCAGCATCAAACGGAGCAACCATTGCGTGATCCGCAAATACTTCCCGGATCATGCTTTCAATTTCACCGCGGTTGCTGCGCACAGCATCACCGCTTACATCACCAGAGAAACTGAGGTTCAAAACAGGGCTATTATTCACCGTATGATTTGAATTTGGGACACTGTTCGTACCATTTAATGCACGTTGCGCCTTAAGATAACCTGTAAGATCGGTATTCAAACGGCTATCAACAACCCGTTCGCCCTTTTCAAGAAGATAAGTACCTGTAGACGGAATATTATTGATACCGTCGTGCGCCTGCCCCTTCACAGCAGAGAGCTGTTTTGCGCCAAGCGCCACCGCCTTACCAATCGGTAACAGGTTTGCAGGAAACGGCGCTGATTTTGCGGCCACCATAACAGCTTCTGCTGTACTACGAACCACATTCCCAACAGCGAGAGCCTTTCTCACTTTGGCCATTTTCTTGGTCCCCAGAATGGTATCACCCACTTCAAGCGCCAGATTTTTAGCCTTTTCCGTGTTCAGTTTACCGTCCTTATCGAACAAGTCCTGATAATAAGAATCCCATAAACCTGCGAGCTCATTAATCGTGGTTTTGGTTTTATCAAGAGGGTTTGCTTCTTCCCCCTCTTCTTCGACTTCGCCCCCTTGTGCAGGAACTGAACCAGCACCGCCTGAGACCATTTCCCCTATTCGGGTGCTTGCGCCAAGGGCCGTATTTGCCGCCTCCATAAGGGAGCTCGAAATATTAGTTAAACCCGGAACAGCAGAAAGCCCGGTTGCCAAGCCACCAAACTTCTCTCCAACTTTTGCAAGCAAACTTTGTACTTCTTGCAAGTTCAAACCAGCTCCACCGGGTGCTGGTAAAGCTGCAACATCAGATGTCATGAATATGTCTCCATGAGTGAGAACAAACGTTCTTTAGTCATTGATTGGGAAGGAGTGCCTTCAATACCATTGGTACGTTTCCACACACCCACGCCCAACATTAATTCAGGCAGAGTGGCAGCTAGTACATCACTCAAAGGCCACCCTAAGGTAAGACCCGTTGAAATAATTATCTGCCAATCAAGCATTTCTGCTTTATCGGCACTTTCTACTTTCCCGGCTTCGCACTTTCTGTACTTTCAGCAGTCACATCCGGGTTAAGTGTTTGTTCAAGACAATTGGATATCGCAGTTGCCACTTCGGCTAAGCCGGTTTTCACAATTGTTTCGGCTGCTTTCCTGCAAGCCTCTGCATCAGAAAAATCGCCTTTTGTCATAGCCAGATAAAGCACTGCCATATCTTTTAGACGAAATTCCGGAAACCTCCCTGAAAGAAAGGGTACAAGGCCCATACCAAAATGATCTTCCAAATCCATCATGGTTCCAATGTCCAGCCTCAAACGTACTTTACGTGCGCCGACTTTCAGGCTGGCTTCACCAAAAATCTTTCTTGCCATCTGCTATTCCTTAAACTGGCGTTACAGATATTGAACCTGCGCTTTCAAGCGAAATGTTATAAGTGATAGCGTCACCTTCAGCCCCTGTAAGGCGCAGGCTACTGATAGCGAATGGCCCTTCATATGTAGCCAACCCCGGAATAATGATCTGACAATCTGGATGCGTACGGTTTAACATATGAGTATGGACAATATTAAAAGCATTATCAGAGACAAAAACACCATCACCACTAACGCTAAAGGACGTTGTGCCCGCGCCTGCCAGCAATTCCTTGAAGCCTGCGCTATCTTTGCTGGTGATATCCACTGTATCGCTGTTGATATCTAATTCGTTGGTTTTAAAACCACCTACAGTTTCAAAGCCGCTGCCCGTGTCAATTTTCAAAAGTAATTCACGACCTTTTTGTGCAGCCATTTTAATCTCCTTCAGGAATAAAAAAAGCGAGCACAAGGCCCGCTGTCGAATAATATAAGTTTGAAATAACCCGTAAAACTTGCACCTTTACAGATCGACTGATACCGTTTTCATCTCGAGGCAAAGTTAAAGGGAGAGGTCCAGATGCGCTTTATCATTCCAGCAATATGTACGGTGATGCTAACAGCTCCTGCTTTGACGCAGGAAACATCTGATGGGAGTTTCACACAAAACGAAATCGCCCAAACGATCTTAAGCCTTCAAGAGGAACTCAAAGCCTTAAGGACAGAAAATCAAAAACTGCTTGAACTCGTCACATCGATCGCACGCAGGCAACAATCAGAAACCTCCAGCTGCAACCAGCGGCTCCTGAGTTTGTATAAAGACAAAGATCATTTGATAACAATAGGCGCCAGCGCCAAACACCCTGCTATCATTAACCTTAACAAACAAATTCAAGCGGTTTCATCTAGCTGTGCAGATACTCTTGCCTCCACTAAAACCGCTGAACTTACATGCACAGACCGCGTGACAGAACTTGCCAAGAAAAAAGATCAGCTTATCGGTTTAGGTTTTAAAGAGAGCCACCCGGATGTAATAAACACATCCCGCCAGATAGAAGTTGTTCAAAATGAATGTAAGCCTCTAGGCTAAAACCGTGATATAGCGGTGTGCATGATACAGGTTACACCGAATATTACCCTTTATCCGCATGAGCTTCATATCACCGCTGTACGTTCCTCCGGCCCTGGTGGACAACATGTGAATACTACAAACAGCGCGGTGCAGCTGAAGTTCAATGCTGCCTATAACGCCAGTATCACCCCAAGTATGCTTGAGCGCCTACGCAAATTGGCCGGACGCCGCATGGCAGATGATGGCACCATCACACTTCATGCAGAAGTGCATAAAAGCCAACACATGAACAGACTGGACGCCGAGAAACGCTTGTTCGATCTTATAACTGCTGCCGCAAAAAAGCCTAAAAGACGTGTTAGTACAAAACCAACCAGAGCTTCGAAAGAGCGCCGTTTGCAGGCAAAATCCCATGCCAGCACCCTGAAGAAAAACAGGGCAAAAGTAAGAACTGATGAATGATTACAAGCACTTAAGCGAAATGCTTGCAGAGCCTAAATTATAAGCATATCATTTTCTAACTCAGCGGGGGCTGTAAGAGTATACATAGGGGGTGTTCATGAACGCGAACACAATGACTGGGCCAAATGAAATCGTTATCTTCCACAGGAAGAAACGACACTATCAGCTAGCACTTGCCGGGCTCGTTATCGCCGCAGCATTTAGCGCAGAGAAGATTCTTAATGGGTCCTTCATGGCGCTCGAAATCATGGCAGGTGTCGTTCTTGTTCTAGCCATATTGGGTATTATTCGCGTTAGTGCTGCTCTTCTATCCAGCACACCCTATATCCGCCTCACAGATGATGCTCTAGTTATCAACGAGCTGTTTTCCACAAAAACAATCCCTTGGTCGGATATCTCTATGATCAATGCGCCAAGCGATGATTGTACTGGTGTAAGCTGCCTTAAGATCACATACGGCAAAGGCAAATGCGTTAAGCTTGCTATTGATGAACTGATTGCAGATGGTCGCCGCCCTGCATGTATGATCCATCACCGCTGGGATGAAGCTAGCCAGCACGGCTAACCCTGTATGCGTGAGTTCTATCTCTACAAAAAGCATTCGAATATCCGAGCACTGCTAGCTTTAGCAGGAGTGCTTCTGGTTATATTTCTGCTTGGGTATCAAATATATTCAGACACTTGGTCAATGACCAACTGGATCATTATCTTCTTTGCTTTTTCGGGAGCGCTAAATGTGTTTCTCACTCGTACACGAAAGCGCCCCGTTTGGCAGGTAAATTCCAAAGGTATTTTCGGTTATTCCGGCAATACACTGGTAGAGCCTGATATCAATCTTTTCTGGGGCGACATAGAGCTCGTTAAAAAAGATATCCATCCCCATACAGGCCAGAACTGTATCTATCTGAAGCAAAAAGATAGCGAATATGCAATGGGCTTAGCCCAGTTTGTGATGCTGGATTTACTGCCGGAACCCTATGTAGATAACATTTTTGCCCACGTAAAAAATTACTGGGAAAATCACAAAGCATAAACAAGCGCAGTGTAACTTAGCCTACCACGATACAGACTACCTTGCTCATTCCACTGCCTGATAACCCCCGCATTTGCTAAACGTAGATAGACAAGATCAAACCCAACGAGCGCCAGATCTGCTTCATGAAGAACAGCATCTGTATGCGCCATAAGTTCCTTCACCTGCATTTGTGACGGTTCATCAGACCATAGGGTGACATCAAAAGTGATCTGTACGCCTTCACGATCTTTTAAATCCTGAACCGTAATATTAGTATCCCCCATCGCGAGATAAGGGAACCTTGCCCCAGTAGGTGGTTCATCATAAATGCCGCACATCTGCGCACTAACAGTTTCATCATGCTTAAGTGCATGGAAAACAGCTTCCTGCAAACGGTGGCTTGCCATTGCCGTCATACCTGTTCTCCCGTTTTTGTAACCGCTGTAAAGCTGATCATGGGTTCAAAGCTTCGGTCGATAACCATCCCTGTCACTCGGTAATGTTGCTGCCGCCATTCAATTGCTTTGGCTTTTGCAAAGCGGTAACTGTAACGCACGGTAAATCTCGCTTTTGCAGGGAAGATTTCACCATCTGCACGGATTTCCAACTGGTTGCCATCTTCTTCCACTTTGGCCCACACATCCGCGATCAATGGATGCGTTTTCTGCTGTCTACCCCCTGCACCTATATGAGTTGCCTCCGAAAGGAGTGTGACCCGCCTACGCATATTACTAAGCATATTCATAGGCGTTTCCTTTCATATGGCGAGAGGATTGGCTTTACGCCAGACGCCATAAAGACATCGCCCGTCTGGCTGGTACCACGATTGGTATAGAGGAAGGCAGCAAGCATAAGCACAGCCTGCTGCAAAGATGCGGGGATACCATTCCATGTATCAGAGAAGCCATATGTAACAGCCAAACGGATACCGCCTTTCGCACACTCTGGTACGGGCCAACTGTTGCCTGATTTTCGATTAACACCGCCTTCAAGACCTTGAACCACTGTATAGTTTGCTGCCGGCCAAAGTTGCCAATCTCCCGCTGCATCCTGTGTATCAATCTGAGAAATTGAAATAAGCGGTTTTACAGGCAGCAATGCAAACTTGCCGGCGCAAAACAGGCTTTCAACAGAGCCTTCGGCAACACCCTGCCACCAACGCTCTTTTACCTTTCCTGGAATATCCCACCGATCAAGCAACACATGTGCTGAACGAGCGATAATTGCCATATCATAACGCTGCTCAATAAGCTGTACGGCAACAGAAAGAAAACTGCTGAGGCTTGCATCTTCGTCCGCACCATCGATACGTAGGTGATCTTTAAATTCTTCAAGCAGGACCGGTAGAATGTCTGTTTTTTCTATATCTACGACCCGCATATTACCGCTCCACTATTCTGATAATGACACTGCGTTCGCCAGCACGTCCCGCGGATGTTGTAATTTGGCATGAAAGCTGGTACCGGCAGCCAACTTCGCCGCCAGAAACATATTTCCCGCGCACAGTACCTGCCGCGATATCTGCGCCCAGCACCAATGCTCTAGCCGCGCCTGGTTCAACAGACCAACTTGTAGATGTAATTGTTTCATCAGCTGCGAGCCAATTGGCCCAATCAAAGCTGTAATCCACCTCAGAAGACGGATCTTTTGCGTAAACTGTCATGTTAGATGTGCCTTATGGCTGAGAAAATGTGAACCAGCCTGAAGGGGATGGTGTAAGAATGAAAGGCCCACGGATACTTTCAACAGGAGAACCTGATTTTTTAATGTTGCCTACCGCCAATAACAAAGATGTATCCTTCAAGGCTTTTGGAAATGCCTTTACAAGGGCAACAGCGCCAACCGGCCCTATCGTTACAGGATCGCCAAAATTTATAGGGTCTGAGATAAAGCTGGCTGGATCAAATATCCTTTTTCCATTCAGTTGTACCGGCTGATAGTCACTAGACTTCAAGGAAAAGGCTTTAATGTCTGCATACTGACGATGACTGTTCTCAAAACTATAGGCTGGTGATAGCAACACAGCGGTTATGCTGTCCTCAAGCAAGTGGCACTCACCAGATAAAATTGCCTTCATGCAGGCCTGAGTGAGTTTCATGGACACATTGGTCATTTTTCCACTCCCATAATTGGACCAGCAGATACAGCAAGCAACCGTTTTGGAAGCGATCGTAACTGTTTTATCTGTCGGCTTGAGTTGCCAGAAAACTCCACGGCCGAATACTGAAAGCCATATGTAATGATGTTTTGAGCCTCTTCTGTGAAATGGATTGAAGCAGTTACATGAGGGCCTGCACCAATAGGGGCAGCCCCAGGGGCTGAGGCTGCGATTTCCATAAGTTATGCTCCAGCCTGATTTTCTGCCATTTCCTGTGGGGCTGTTGCAACTATTGCCGAAAGCGTATTGAACACATCCACATAAGCAGGCATTTCAGCACCCTGCATTTGTGTTCGCTGTAAGAGCTGAAGAATAACGGCCGCTTGCTTTGGATTGATTTCTGGGTTTTGGGTATGCGTAGCTGTGTGGTCAGACATATGTCTCTCCATTATTTAAAGTGGGTTGTGGTAAAGTTTTTCTGTTAAATCGTATGGTCGCTTCAAAGGGCACTAATTATGATTTTCATGCGCAATCAGGCGTTATTAGATCGGCTAAGTTCGTGCCAGTTAGAGCCAACATGAATGAGGACCAGTTTGTCGGAAGTAACATCCATGGTGAAATCACTAGAGAGCCTAATGTTGCCCATGTTATCCCTAACGGTAACTGCTCTGCTGTTCGATGAGATTTGCAGGATCAATATATCACCGTCTGCACCGCCGTGAATGGTATCCAAATCATCTAATGCGCTATCTGCTTCTGTATCAATAACGTGGAATGATTTGGTGGCTGTAACAGCGCCTTCGAAAATGCTCAGTTCCCCGGGAGAACCAAATGATGATTTACCCGCAAAGGTTACTCTACCTCCAAAGTGGGTTTCTCCGCCTTCAATTTGGATATTCAACCGAGATACCACGCCATTATGGCGCGCCATTATCTCATTACTATCCATCACAAGATTATATGAAGAGGTATCACCTATCTGAAACGCATGTTCCAAAGAAGTTGGGGATACATCACCTGCCGCTGAAAGAAGTACCCCACCATTCGCAAGAATACGCCCTTTAAATTGGGTAGCACCACTATCTCTCGCAATTGAAATATGAGTATTGTGCAGTGTCGGCGCGCCAGCCCCTCCGCGAATTTCCAACAAATTGGTATCCGCAAAACCAGTTCCATCATGAACGATAGAAAACCCATCACCTGTGGAAATTTCCGAAAAATGTATACGACTAGTTTCACCGTCTAACCTAATATTGGCCACACCAGCTAGACTATTGGCCTGAAAATTCCATGTCGCCACAGCATCATTATAACTCAGCTTATCATTCGTGCCGGCACGAAATCTGAAATCATTAGCCTGAGAATTATGCGCTCCGCCATACAGCAATATATTTGCGCCATTAAATACATCTGTTCCGCCAGATAGCTGCAATATATCCGTATTTGTAGAGCGTTCAATTCTGCCTGCATTTCTTATTTTATTACCACGAAAGTCAAACACACTCTGACTATAATCATAATGCAAGCGCACCGCTGTACCTTGGCGTAACTCGATATCATTTGCCTTTGTAGAGTGTTCTGAACCATACAAAGCAATATTGCCGCCAGTACCACCACTATTGCTTCCTGAGACAATCAAAATACTGTCGGCGGAGTTATTAGCAATAACACCTGTAGAAAGTCGCATCTCAGATAAGTTATCGATTCTTGTGTCTTTAAAGTCCCATACCTCAGAAGTATTTTGCCAATGTAATACAGGAGTTGTACCTGTTCTAAAAATTATGTCATTTGATTGGGTAGTATGTGATGGCCCATGTAGATTTATATTTGCGCCAAAATCTATTTCGCTCCCCCCACTTAAACTAAAGACCTCATCATTTACGCCTCTAGTTATATATTCCGCTGCTCTTAAAGGTTTTTGCTTGAAATCCCAAGCCGAAGCTGATGCATCATATTGTGCGACAGAGCTAGAACCACTGCGAAACAACACATCATCCGCATTAGTTGGATGCTCTTGACCGTACAGAATAATATTGGCGCCCAATCCTGTATTAGTCCCCCCTGATAAATATAAATTATCTGTGCCTATACCTCTTGTTAAATCCGCAACACCATTGATCCAGGTATTCTCGAAACTCCAATGCCCCGCACTATCATCCCACAATAAACGTACATTTGTTCCAGCTTGAAAAAGGATATCATTTGCTTGCGTTGTATGACTTTCACCAAAAAGCTGAATAGCTGCTCCAGCATTGCTGCTTGAGTTGCCTGAAAGCACCAAACGGTCGGTTAAAGACCCTCGAGCAATTTCATTATGTTCTATAACAATTCTTCGTTTGAATCTGATTGCTTCTGTGCCTATAGACACGATATCTGCATTTCCACTGCGGATATGAGTAGCACCTTCTAGCGCACCTAAATATAAATCACTCCCGGCAGACACAATTTCATTGGTATCAAAACCAAGCCCTAAATCTGTATTCCCGATCAATAATCCAGCTTGCCCGATATCTGTTCCTGCAATAGTCCCAGAGGGAAGTGTAATCTGCACGCCCGCATTTGTAGTAACTAATTTTGTTTCATCTTTATAGTTTAAGGCTATGCCATCCTCAGGATCAGCTTGTAGTAAAGTCCGAACTATTCCTTCTGTATCGATACCCTGAAAAAGCATAGGAGCATCCAAATTCTGGTTTCATAAAACAAAAGGGCCTGAATGGTATGATTGAATAAACCCAGCCGTACCCGTTCCATCTTGATTTTCAAACCTGAGTACCGGCGCTTTAGTATTCACGCCATCCGGTGTATCTGGATCACGTATAATCACACCGTCAAAAGTGGTTTTTAGCGCCTCACCACCTTTATGATAAAGAGAAACAGAGCCATCTGTATTCCATGTTTGTAGGGAAACAGTTTGTTCGCCATCATATTTGCTAAGCTTCATGGAGTGCGCATTTGCACCAATGCCGAAATTATACTGAACATTAGTCGCTGATACATCTCCCGCTGGTACAAAAGCCTGAGTAAGGTTTCTGTCGTTACTACTCCGTGTCCAGCGTATCTGAGCACCGCCTTCACCCACATTTGCAACAAGAGAACGGAGATTGACTATACCCTTTTGGTGAAGGTCCCAACTATTAGAGCTATAGGAAAGAACAGGATCGTTCTGGTGGCGCATCATAAAAATGCTGTCACTTGCACCATACTGTATAATAAAACCATCCAGATTGTTCACGTCCCCCAACACAATACTTGCCTGCTGGCCTTGTGTGGAGACAAGCTCTAGGTTTGTTCCGTATGAAGGATTAGATTGCTCAAGCCGTAAAACTGTACCATCAAACTGGTTGGGCGAGGAAACATGCCTGCCATGCCGACTAAAGGCATGGCCATCACCGTTAGCAAAAATACTAGCTGTCTGTAAATCATGCTCAAAATACCAGGCACCAGCACCATTTCGTAAAGCCGGGCTATAACCAAACTCTTTTCCAAAATCTGTAACACCGCTTAAAATAGGTGCAAACCAGCTTCTCTCACCTGAAGCCATTCCAAGAGCCATCGTAGGGTGAGCTAACCTTTGAGCTACAAAAGTTCCTTGATTTGAAAGGGTGGCTAACTCCTGAAACCCTCCATACGCGTTCCCCCCATGTCCCCAACGAATAGCATCCCTGTCATTCTTCACATGAAAGATGCTTTTCCCCTGAGTATCAGGCAACAATGTCAGCGCATATTCACCGTTTTGGAAACGATTACCAAACGTGGTTCTGCCACCAACACTAACTTCCCCGGGCGTCTTGAGGTTCCCATCCTGCACCGATACACCATCAATTGTCACACCCGCATCTGGCGTTACCTCGCGAATGATATCTGTCGTAATCTCTGGTCGTTTTGTAAGAAACTCCGTTGTCGCTGCACAATAAACTCTAGCTTGCCCTGAAAGAGGAACCGGCTCTGCTTCAGCCCCCCTCTTCAGCTCACCATCAATCAGACTTTCCTGTATTTCTGTGCGCTCAAGCGTCTCTGTTGTTGTTAATGTGCCGGTACCAATTTCATAATTAGCACCATCCTCGAGCACATAAATCACACTGTCACCAACACTGAACCCATCAATAAAACGCACATGGCCTGCCATAGCACCAGAAAGAATGATATCGCCTGTACCTGTTGTTTTTGAATATTCCCGAACTCGGTTCGCCAGCATGATGGTAATTCCTGATTTTTATATGGCTAAAAAGAAAAAGGGCAGTGCCAGAAGCACTGCCCGAAATAAGCCATCCCACATAAAGTGATGCGAACACAAAGAGCAGAATGGCAGAGTATTTTTTATGCAAAACCTATGCAGAAAATTCCACGAGCTTGATTGCATCTTCATTCACAAGCGCACCGCCCACACGTTTGGTGGCATAAAAATTCACATACGGCTTGTTGGAATATGGATCACGCAGCACACGCACGCCTGCCCGTTCGACAAGAGTATAAGCACGCTCAAAGTTACCAAAGGCAATCGCAAAAGCACCATCTGCCATATCAGGCATGTCCTCAACTTCGGCAACTGGATAACCCAGTAGCATATCTGGCTGGCCTTCAATCAAGCCCGCACGCCAAATGAAATTGCCGTCAGCATCCTTGAGCTTGCGAACTGCAGCGAGGGTTGCACTGTTCATCACAAAATATGCACCCTGACGGTAGCGGGACTTAAGCGCATGAACGGCATCAATCAGCACATCTGCATCTTGCAGCGCACCAGCAGCACCGGTTTTTACTTTGCCGATTGTTGCCGTGTAATCAGCATGCAGAAAACCTTTTGGCTGATCTGTGCCTGAACCATTCACAATTGCAGCCGCTTCTTTCACAGCAAATTCTTCTGCCACTTCTTCTTGCAGCCATGCTTCCGCATCAAACTGCATATCATCCAGAGCGCGCTGGGTTGCCGCAGCATTTGCATAAACCTCACCTGGCACAATCGACACTTCCTTCAGAGAAGGTGTATCCGTTTCAGTACGGCCATCAGTTTCACCAACCCAGCCAGAGCCAGTACCGCCAGTGTTAACAAGACGCTTATAATCGCTTGTTTCAATTGTTTTCACCTTCACGATCTTGCGCAGAGGAGAAAGGTCAACAAGCTGCTTTTCAATTTCTTCATCAATCACTGTTGGCACAGCAAAACCACCATCACCACCAGTGCCCGTTGAAAGAGCTTTGGCTTCAAATGCTTTCAGCGCCGTATCATCGCCTTTCTGGATAAAGCCATCAAGGAAAGCGGTTTTATGCTCTGCATCATCAGCGGCAAAACCGAATGCGCCATTTGAACCAGGACGTGCAAGCTCTGTTTCAAGGTTATCAAGTCGGCCTTTCAGGCCCATAATACTGTTTTCTGCCGCATCCATATGATCATCAATCGCGGACTTCAGGTCTGTCATATCCATGACATCACTCCATAATTTAAGGTATAAAAAAAGCTCATCCCCATACTAGGTAATGAGCGGTTTAAAAGGCCGCGATATCCATCCTGCATCGCACAGTTTTGGGGGCCAAATTTTGTTGGCATCAGCAACAAAAAAAGCCGCCAGCATCACGCAGGCGGCTTCATGTTATTTTACGTTCCGTTTAGCGGCACTGGCTTGAATAACTTACTTTTTCAACCTTAATGATTGAACCAGAATGAATGCGGTGATCACTCAACATATTATCTGCCCTCAATAAGGAACCAGATCTTCTAAGATTAAATTCCTTCATCTTTATATTCAGGCGCTCAGCCACCATACGCTTAAACGTACAAACCGGTGTTACCTCTGTATCAATCTGACGAAACTTGATTTTTGCCCGATCAAATTCAACAGTAAGTGTAACTTTCCCCGCAAACGCGGCAGTGCTTGAAATCAGCAAGCCACCAACAAGAAACGCATTTAAGAACTTTTTCATTATTTTCCCCAATGTGATAATTGCACCCATAAGGTATATAATACACCATGAACAAAAGATGAACATTATTTTGCGAGTATTTTC
The DNA here is from genome assembly GCF_024398035.1 of Kordiimonas sp. SCSIO 12603. Taxonomy (NCBI): domain Bacteria; kingdom Pseudomonadati; phylum Pseudomonadota; class Alphaproteobacteria; order Kordiimonadales; family Kordiimonadaceae; genus Kordiimonas; species Kordiimonas sp. SCSIO 12603. Next base: position 1,453,380 of record NZ_CP073748.1, on the reverse strand, counting down.
ACAATCAAATAGTTAAAACTATTTATAAGAATATATTTCATTGTTGGGGAAACACATGAAAACACATATCCTGAGTTTTGCCATTGGCGCACTGGTAACAACAGCTACCGCTCTTTATTTATGGCCTTCATCACAAACAAATAGTTTTGAAGAAACAAAAACACCTCAAAAGCCAACAGCTATCTATTTCACGGAACCCAGCCTTTACAACACGATAAAAGGCGGGCCAATCAGCGCATTTAATGGCACCTTTTCTCAAAAGAAATTTCTTGATTTATACTCTCAAAACCCAGCCTTTCAGATGGACACACAACAACCATTTGAAAAAGCCTGTATTTCTTATATTGGAAAAAATGAATTTGGTGAGTTGGAACTGAGCCTTGCTTTCACACTCTTTAAAAAAGAACGTTCCGCTCTTGTCAGTTTTCTAAAGGCCAATCCTAACAAGCCATTTTTCATTTATGCCGACAATTACGCCTACCCTATTAGCAGCAAACCGGATGCGGTACAAAGCTATGCACAATTCGAGCTGGAAAATGCTGATAAGCCCGATTTAATATTCACCGTAAGGCAATATCAATTAGGAACAATTTTGCAGGTATATCAGAGCTTTTTCCCATATCAGCCCCCCCTTGCCTGTGACGAGACTATCGCGTTATCAACTATCCCACATTGGGATAAATTAATGGACCAGATGTGGGGTAAATATAATTATTAGGCGACTTGAATTCTGAAAGCTATTTGTCGTCTATCTACATTATTTTCTTTACGTAATTTCAGTTGTAACTGTGTGCCTTGCGAATAACGATCCAGCATAGCTACTGCATCCTCAACATCACGCTTTTCAGCTTTTAATGCCCAAGCACGGATAATACTTGCTCCACCAACAGCTATCCTCGCTCTGCTATTTTGACTATCTAAATGCACTGTTTGCAGTTTAGGCCCTCTTGTCGTCCATTCAATGTACTTAGCAATACATGCAAAATTTACGTTTGCGTTGTTATCAGACAGTTTTTCGACCTTAACACCAATTAACCTTCTAGGCTGATTATCAAAAAGAGGCGGAATATAAAACTTCTTACTTTCACCTGCATTTAACACCACAGGCATTCTTTCAGCACCTGACCGCGCACTAACTATATAATTAAAGATATATTCTTTGATTTTCTGAGCAACCTCCGCCCTTGCTCGCTGTCGCCCATTTTCATCCAGTTCCCCGCCAAACAACAAATCTAAGGCACTGATTGCAGCATCCGCACCCGATCTCTTCTCCTCGAGTGCCAAAGTGCGAGTTTTCACTTCGCGGATCAGGTCCGCGATTTCTGCTTCCTCCGAAGCGCCAAAACCTGCGGCTTTAAAGCCTTTTGCCGTAATGGCTTTTGCCTGCGTGCGGGAGAAACCGTTATCCCTGAGGAGAGTTTCAAAAGAACGGGGTGTATGAGGCATAGTGGTATCCTGTTGGCGGGATTTTACATTTTCGATGCGGGCCATTTCATTGGCAGGGAAGGTAACCAAGGATACTTCCATCAAATCTGCCTCGTGAATAGTACGAACACCTGTTGTGGCACTACGGCTCGCGCGTTTGGCAACAAAGCCAATGGAAAGCCCGTTAAGGGCCCCCATTTTTAAAAGCTCATGAACACGTTCACCGTCGCCTTTCACCGCAATACGAGCCTTCACATACAGGCCTTTTTCATCTTCACGGATTATTTCAAACCGACCGATCGGTTGTTTTTGATCATGTTGCCATAAAAGTGCAGGCGTGCGTTTCTTCAAGCTTGCATCAAACGCCCCACGCTCAACAATATCGCCATCACGGTCCACATTACCAAAGATAGCGCCGTAGCCTTCAAAAGTGCCGTCCTCGCTTTCCTGCTTCAGTTCGAGAGGAAAGATAGTTGTTTGTGATGTCATGCAAATTCTCTTGGTTCGTTTGGGCCCTGCAGCCGTATTCAGATAAAAAGAACCCGCATACATTGGGGATGTATGCGGGTTATTGAGCTGAGCAATAAGGCTATGCCTCACACTCATCTGGGAGGAAACTTTTAAATCAGGCTAATGCGGCAAGCCTGGTGGTTTATCTTCATCACTCGGCGTTCCGTATTTTTTTTCCTGTTTTGATTTAATATGCGGCGGTATATCCCTGAAGCTTGAGAGATGTACCATTTTATGTGATTGGGAAAGCTGGCGTCGCAGACTTTCGCGCCCTGCCCTGATCTTTTCCATCTTCACAGGCATATCTTTCTGGCACAATTCACCATTTTCTTCGGTGACAGTCCATAACTTTGGCTTACAGCGTTTTGCGGTTTCAACGGTGAAACGCTGCCTGTCCCTAAGGGTAAGCACCAGTGTGAGCGGTGCAAGCACTAGGATCGGCAACCAGAACAGGCTGGCAACCACTACCCCGAGGAAAACCACAAGTGCAGGCATACTGCCAGTTGATTTTACATCGATGGTAAGCCAGGTTCCGCAGCCCGTGCACACAACGGTGGCGGGCAGATGCGCCATATAGAGATGTCGATTTTGAACGCCCTTATTACAACAAGGGCACACAACGTGTTTCACTGAGAACGCCCTTTCTGTATCTGTAGAAAGAGTATAGCGCAAAAAGGTTAAATTTTCCAGAACACGTTAAGATTGCTAGTTTTTGGTACTAAATCCCAGCATTTCTCGTTTTTCTTCATCCTTCAGGAAGTTTGCATTCGCGATACGGTCGAACCGGCGAGCGCGTTTATCGGCGAGCGCGGGGATATCATCCAGCTCAAGCATCAGCTTTGTCTCCGCACCACCAAACTTGGGGGCGAGCCATGCCGTCAGCTCGGCGGCGATATCGCTTGCCAGCGGGATAATTGTATCCTCCCACAGGCTCTGCCGCGCTTCTCTATAGTTTGAATATGTCATGCTATCCGGCACGCCCACCATTTGTGGCGGCACACCAAATGCCAGCGCAATCTCACGTGCGCTCATATTCTTTGAAGATGACCAATCCATATCCTTCGGGCTCATGCCCATATCCTGCCACTTAAGCCCCCCTTCAAGGAGTAGCGGGCGGCCTGCATTTAAGGCACCTGTATACTGAGTTTCCACCTGCGTTTTCAGGGCTTCAAACTGCGCTTCCGTAAGAGGATGATCCGCATCTTCCTGATAAAGAACACCTGAAGGTGTGCCTCCATTCTGGATAAGTGCCAGGTTCCAGCGGCTACCGTCATTATGGGCATCCACAGATGTTGCCGCAGCCTCTAAAGGCGCCATACCATACCAATCAGAGAGCGGATTAAATGTTTTCCAGTGCAACACACTGGGCACCACAAAACGTTGTTTTTTGCCCATCACCTGCTGTTCATAGCCAGCTGGCAAACCGTCTGTGCCTTCAATCACACTCATGGTATCTGGCCGCAAGAGCCATAGTTCTTTTGGCGCGCCTTCCTTTGGGCCTGCGGCAAACGCATAAGCGTTACCCGCAATCATATAATAGCCCACAAGGTTATAGAGAAAGTTTTCACCGCGCAGCTTTGGGTTCGGTCGCATAATCAACTTGGCAAGCGGATGCGTGCTCATTCGCTTACCGCCCTCTTCCACCACAAACGGAATACTAGCCACCGCTTTTGCCACCAGATTAATCGCCCGGTATGCAATTACATTCTGCAGGTAACCTTCTTTGGCAAGCTTATCGTATCGGCGCGGGGTTGCAATTGCCTGACCTGGGCCAACGCGGCTGTAAATCGGGCGTTTGGCTGAATATGCTTCACCATCTTTTGCCGCACCGCGCGGTGCCTGTTTTCGTTTAAAAAGCGTGTCGAATACTGACATCAAAGTTTCCTTATTTGCGGTGAGGCGCTGTGCCCGAGCATTAAATCAGAGATGGCATAAACAAGAGCATCAAGCCTGTCTGGGCTGCTGCCGGGCCCCGCACCGGTAAAACTGCACATCTGGTCTTCGAGCTGCGGGAACGCACCCACATGGTGCACGCGAGATAGTTCATAAAGACTGGCAACAGGTTCAGCCCGTGTACGTTTGCCGCGAGTGGCGTGGACAGCGGTAATAGGTACTGTAGCGTCCACCTGCCGGATCACACTTTCCGCCATCGCACCGCCCTGATTTACCTCAATCACGATACGATCTGCCTTCAATGTATGATAAAGCGCCACTGCCCGCCGCGCCCAGCCATTTGGAGACAAGCCCTGAACACTGCAATCCGCCAGCACATAGGCTTGCTCGCCAGCAGTACCAGCAGCAACAATACCGCATTCATCGGCGTTTTCTCCGGCTGTGGCCGGTGGGTCAATGGCCACCACAAGGCGGTCCAGCTCAGGGGCTTTATACACCCTGAGCGTATCGAGATGCGCGCGTTGCCACAAAGCGCCAGCCACATCTTCCAGCACCTCTGCCATTAGTTCCTGACGCCCCAGACGCGTGCCTTCGTATTTTTTTAAAATCTGGCTTTTAAAACTGCGGGCCAGATTATCCATATTATCAAATGTACTGCCCCGTGTGACAGCAACATCATCAGCTTTAAGAAGTGCCTTCAGAAGCGCTGTGGGCTTTGGTGTTGTCGTAATCATGGAGCGCGGGTTGCTGCCAAGTCGAAGCCCAAACAGCAAGTTATCCCACGTGCTTTCCTGATGCCGCCAAGCACACAGCTCATCACACCAGGCGGCATGATGCTGCGGCCCCCGCAAGCGTTCAGGCTCTTCAGCACTAAACAGGGTAGCAACCGAGCCACCGGGCCACGTAAGTGTACGTTTACTGCTTTCAAACTTTGGCGTTGCCCAAGGCGGGCAAATCCTCATAAGGCCGCTATCGCCTTCAATCATCACCGCGCGACCATCATGGAGTGTGGGGGCAACAAGTGCTATACGGACCGGATCTTTTTCCGCTTCCGCTATTTCCACCAGCCCCCTAACCCATTCGGCACCTGCGCGTGTTTTCCCGAAGCCGCGACCCGCGAGTACAAGCCAGTGCGCCCAAGCGCCTTTTGGCGGTAATTGGCTACGCCTTGCCCAGAAGGACCAATCATAAAAAAGGAGCGCTGCTTCCTCGTCGGTAAGACTTTTAAGAAACTCAGTTCTTTTTGGGCGGCTGAGCGACCGCACGGAACTTACGGAGAAGCGCATCTTTCACCCCAACTGTATCAAGGGTCTGCTGATCAGCTTTCCCTGCTTTATCATTGTATTTTTCTGGCCTGCGCGCCTTGAGAAGAAACATAAGCATGCTATCGGAATAATCCTGCACGTGGCCCACCACTTCACCGCCACGGTAAACGGGTTTTGCAACCCCTTTTACGGCGCGGCGCATTGCTTCTTCCTCAATAAGATCAGTGGCGATATCGAGCGCCTGCTCCCATTCAACAGCAAAGGCGATATCCACTCGTCGCCATTTATAAACAGTGCGTCCCGAAACACCTGCAGCTTCAGCCGCTTTCACCACAGAATAGCCTTCAGAAAGAAAATCCAGAAACTTGGCTTTGATAGCTTTTTGCTGTTCCAGCTTTTCGCATCCCAGTTTCATGAAGCCCTTCCTATATACAAAGGTAAAAACGAGAAAAGCACGCGAGCAAATACCGCGTGCTTTGATAATAATCTTTATATGATCTTCTATGGTAAGCGTGAAACCGGGCTGCCCACCCAGACGCACACAACTGCAGAACTTAACTATCCCTATGGTGCAATATTATGCATTAGGGTGCAAGTTATTTTTTACGTTTTTCGTAAATTAATTTCTAAATGCCGGATATGCCTATCGTTCTGCGATTGACATCCGGCTCAAAAGCCCAAACAGTATATGTGGTAGTTTCAGAGTTCGCATTCATACTCGCAGGAGCAATACCCATGGAACTTGGTGCTTTCTCTATCAGTCTCGGCGTGAAAGACCTGGCAAAATCAAAGGCCTTTTATGAAGCCCTTGGTTTCAATCAATTCGCCGGAAACGAAGACCATAAATATCTGATCATGAAAAATGGTGAAACACTCGTTGGCCTGTTTGAAGGCATGTTCGAAGGCCCCATGCTTACCTTCAACCCCGGGTGGGACCAATCAGCGGGCGAACTGCCATCCTTTGAAGATGTTCGAGATATTAAAGCCAAACTGAAAGCAGTCGGCCTAGAAATTCAAAACGAAGGCGGCGGCGATAGTGGACCCGGCAGCTTTATGGTGATTGATCCTGACGGATACCCTGTACTGATTGACCAGCACCGTTAAGCTTAATCCAGTTCACTCTCAGGACGTGTCTGCAAATTAGGATCAAATTTCTCGAAGGAAACCATCACATTCACTTCGGCAATCACGTTTTCTCTTGGACCATTATAGTAAAGCTCATAATGGCCAGGCCTTAAATTTGAACATGACACCGGCTTAGAAGACCTACCCAGTTCATGCTCTATCACCGCTCTGCACCCTACATCTGGCTTCCAACGTGGTTTGGAGCCTACATACTCAATTGTGTGCCCAGCTTCCCCAACCGAAACAGAAACGTTATCTTTCAATTCAAAACGGATAGGTTCTTTATCCTTACTGAAAACAGAGAGATGTAAAATGTTTATCTCATAGTTCTTTGGCGTAAAAGAGAGCTTAATCCCTGCTGCTTTACGAACATCAAACTCACTTGAGGGTGATAAACTCAACATCCGGCGTCCGGGCATAAACTGTTGGCAAACACCCGCTACTGGTACCTGCTTTTTACTTTCATAAGAAAATTCAAGAAATCGTTCCAAAGGTATAATATCTGTACCAGACGACACCGAACAAACAGAAAACTCAGTATCTTCATCCAAATAAACAGAGGGCGCACCATGTACGCCAAGTTTAGATTTTGTGACTGCGCTTAAATTCTTTTCAGACAAGTAAAAAACAAAAGGTGCATTTTCGACTGGCTTTGCTGTTTCAGAATTCAAGAAACCTGACGTAGCCATAAGCAAAATTGAAAGAGTATTCATAGCCCCCACACGCAATAATATATAAAATAATATAACTGCTACCATGAAGAGAAATACTTGTGAACGCTATCACACGAATTTAATCGCCGACGTCACACATATTTGCAGATCTTAACTATCCCTATAGTGCAATATTATGCATTAAGGTGCAAGTTATTTTTTACGTTTTTCGTAAATTAAAGCTGAATGCTATCTTCTACCATTTCGCTGATAGCTAGATGACAGAAAATCTGGTTGGCGTTTTTGCCGTCTGTGGTCATAGGGAAATATATCGCGCGCAGTTCAAGCGGGGTTTCAGCCCCATCAATTTTGGTAGCAGCTGCCAGAATATTACGTTCCATCTGGCAAAGCCGGATAGCCTTTAAAATACGCCCCGCAATAGTGGCGTTTTTATATTCGGATATCAGTGTACCCGTGATTTCCCCATAAAACTGCGCCGTTGCAGAACCAAGAAGCCTGATGCGGGCATCATCTTCCGCTTCATTTTCCAGATCATCAGGATTAAGAGGAACAGGTTCAAAAATAGTAACCTGAGCAGCCATGCGGCCAAGAGTTGGCAGGCTGATTTTCTTACGGTCAGCAAGGCCATCTACTGCGGCAGACTGATAAAGCTCATAAAGCTTTCTAGCTGCAGGAGACAGGGGAAGTACATCTTCCCCTAAAAGAAGAGTGCCATATGATGCAATTTTTGCAGCAGCCTCATAAGTTGGGCTGTTTCTCGAATACATTCGAAATCCCACTATCCATCAATTTTATATAATAAACATGGCTTCATTAGTGGATAAGTGTATTCTTTTCCTGAAAAAAGAAAAGGTCAGTAGTTATTTATTTGCAGATTTATTTGAAAGACTTGGCTTAGACTTAGTGACACTGAAAAAATTCACGACCTAATTCAAAAACAGTCGTGAAATCAATGCCTGCATATTCTGAACGCACCTGTTCTTCAGAGAGCATACTACCTGTGCCAATCCAGTATTTGAGATTACCTTCCTTATCCGCAAGCGGAAGATGTACTGTTCTATAGACAATTGGAAAATTATTTAGATTTTGTGCTGCTCGAGTAAGCATACCGGCGCACCCACTATCTTTCAGATGCTGGTAATAGCTTTTTTCTTCTTCGCATAATTCCGGAGGCAATAAATCGAACAGGTTTTCGCCTGTTACTTCGCGGCCAAGAATACGGTCAAGTTTGGTACCGGAAAGCCGAATGATAATTTCATCGACGGATTTCCACTCAATGATAAATAGCTCTGACAAATAGGGCGCAACCACAGGCCCGCTTTGGAAAACACGGCGTTCAGGCACCCTGAATTCACCGGTTTGAGGTAAGCTTTGCCAATAAGTTACCAACTTTCTGGTAGCTTCGGAGAGGCCCGCCATTGGCATTTGATCTAAGAGCACTACATCACCCTCATTAATACAGCCTAAAGCTGTAAATTACACAATACTATAATTCGACCCCATCACCCACCTAAGGGCCAATACCTAAACAAAGAGTTAAAACCTTCATAGAACGTGTAGAATTCAATTCTATGTACCCTTGCAAAGAATGCAATCAATCCGCGATGAAGCTGTTGTAAATTTTACGCGAGCGTCTCGCTGCACTTCCAGCATAAGTCGCGTAATCGAATGTAATTTTCCAAATGAAAGATAGTGATAACATCAAAAAACCATACACTTTCAACATTCAGAGGAAGGTGTTGATATTTATCACATTACCTTTTTTATTAAGCAGCTTGTAAGCCTAGAATTCACTCACGGCAGGCAATATCTCGCCATAATAATCTGTAGTCAGTAGCTTTCCCAGATATCTTATTTCTTTTCCGAAGCTGTTAATGAACAATATACTGGGCTGTTGTTTCTGCCGCCATTTCTTCTTGCTGCACAAAGTGATTTCTGATCCCAAGTTCCAGATCTGCTGCATTTAAATCGAAGAAATTGATACGGGGTTCCTCATGGATACCACCCTGCAGCGGAGGGTTAAGGAAATGCCGCTCAGCCGACACGGCCCCAAGCACATAGCGAGGCACTCCCGCTTTATCTGCCAACGGAACAGTGAAAGCTTCAAATCTGATATAGCCTTCTTCCCCGAGTTTTATTTTTTGGCTAAGCAAGCCCCCGATAGGCTCTTTCATACTGCGATTTACAAATTCACCGAAAAAGTCATTTTCATCACGGGCAAGCTGTTGAAAACGGGATCGACTTGCTTCTTTACCCCCAAGCATGGTCTCCAATTCAGTTCCAATAAGCCTAAGCTGGAATTCCCCATCACGGTTTTGTTTCATCAGGAAAACATGAGGTAATAGTTTTGAGATAGATGATGGTGTAAAAGTGGTTTTAGCGGGCGTGTGTGAAAGGGTTTTTGGCATATCCTGCCAACATTTCAACAGCTCGAGAAACTCTCTTTTACTGATATACATAAGCACCTCCATTGAAAGAAGGAACTCTGAACGGTTATCCACAGAGTATAGCGTAAATTTTCCATTAACCCTAATTAAATGCATAACCATCCATAGAGATATTTCGCCTATAGAACGAAAAAAGCGCAGAAATTCGGCATTTTTAGTTTTATTATCATTAAACTTAAGAAAAACTATTGATGGTTTTTTGCCCAAATACATGCACCACAGCTGAACGACTCACACTTTAATTTTGCAAAAGCACAAGTGCCGAAAGCCACAATAATCCTGCTTCATATCTACGCTTAAGTGTCCAACGTGAATAGTTTTTACCGTTCGCAGCCAACAAGGCACGTCTCACCTTTGCCCAAGGAAGCCGGTCCTGCTTTTCACCATCCTGATGCCAGGCTGCCCAGAAAAGGATCTGCCGATCGATGAGATCCGGCAACAATAACAGCAAATCAAGCGTGGGCTGCATTTCATCAATTTCTTTAGCTGAAATACGCACCCGGCGTCGTGCTTCAAAACTGCTGATGCGCTCTCGGGGATACTGTCCCGGTTCTGCCATCATTTCCGGCCAAAGTGCGCCTCGCATTTTCAAAAAGCTCTGCTCTCTGTCAGGCATGCGCCGTAAAGTCCATGCTGCGGTTATCAATCTCGCTTCCAGCTTTATGGCTATGCTTTCTTTAGAATAGCGGGCATCCCCCACTTGCTCCTCAGCTTTCACGGCAAGGCAAGTTTCCCTCAAACTACGTTCCTGGGTGGATGTTGCCGTTTTATATATCTTTCTGCTGTGCTTCATATAAAGCCTCTCTTTCATATGAGTATGTCTTGAAATTATCTTTTGCGCGGCTGTTGCCATCCCCAAAAAGCGGCATATTCGCCGTAAACTTCACCGGGAATGGAAGGGTTAAATCTGGCACGGGGATCCGGCCCAATATCGGCAGGCATAAAAACGGGATGACCAGAAGGGATAACCCAATTCTGGCTCATATAATCACCCCGGTATCGGCTTGATGCATTCCCCAAAAAAGTACGCCAATGCTCAGGGTTTTTCCGGTCGAACAGTCGCTGATTTTTAATAAGCCTCGCTTCCGTGTCAGATATACTATGCGCAGGCTCCTTACTTCCTTTTGCCTCTTCAACGGCCGCATTATAATAAGCGAGATGCAGGGGCGCTTTGCCCTGCCGGGTTTCCTCCCGTTCTTTCAAGCGAGAAATGGTGGCAAGAATATCCTGCTGGGGATCACAACCACCATCCAGCCATGCTTTGATTTGCGCCCTTTCAAGCCGCCCAATAAGAAGGCCAGAAGCAGCAGCAACCTCACTACAAAGTGCTTCCATCTCTCTACTGCCAGAAGATTCTTTGGATTCCGTTTTGGCTTTGGCTGCTTGCTTTTTGCTACCAGTTTGGCTGGCTTTTGCTTCAACCAAACTAGAAGCAGGTGCTTGCAAGCTTTCTTTATTTTTCAAAGCTTTAGCGCGGGCAGCCCGCGTTTTACCGCCTTTAGCACCATTTGCGCGGTTCTTCTCCACTTTTGCAGCAACAGCTTCATAAACCAGGTTCAGTTTCTTTTGTTGCCATAGGCCATCAGCTACCAGAAAGAAATCCTCGAGGACCAAACGGAGCTTCATCCACCGGCGCGAAGAAACCCCAACTATTCTGGCGAGCAGTTTATCATCATCCTTCAGCGCGCAGCCACGAGTTCGCCACATGCACATCAGAAGCAGAAGATAAGCACCATGCTCTTCAGTGGTCAGGTGCCGTGTATCAGCCAGATAAGCATCTGTATAAAGCGGCAAAGCGGGAAATTCTGCCACGCCTCTCTCCTCCATCATTTATGATCATTTGAACGTTAAGTGAGAGTTTGAGTTCTCTTTTTATATTATTTTACGATTATCGTAATTTATGCAAGAGAAAAAATTACGATTTTCCTTGCTTTGTTTTACGTTTATCGAAATAATGCAATCATGCGAACACAGGAATGGATAAAGGCGTCCCTTAAGGATCAAGGCTGCAAGCTCAAGGATGTTGCAGAAGCTCTAGGCATCACACCTCCTAGGGTAACCGATATTATTAAGGGTAAACGCGAAGTTCAGGCGGATGAAATTATCCCACTTGCTGAACTTTTAAATCTTTCTGCTAAATCACTTTTGAAAAGCCTTGAAGAAGGTAAGCGTACTATCCTTGCGGATGAAACCATCGCCACCATTCCTATTACGGGGCTGCTGTTTGGTGATGGCCGCCTTGTTGCAAACCCAGCTAACGAAAGTGTGCAGGAAGTTCCCGTTCCGCCGGGTTTAACCTCTAATGAAGGTCTTCACTGTTTCATTATGGGTGACAGCAGCATGGCAAAAGAGATCAAGCAAGGTGATATCATCATCACAGCTGATCCGCGCACACACTTTTACCCCATGACACCGGGCGGTATTTTCCTTGTGAAACGCGGAAAGGATAAGCTCGCTCTCAGGCAAATGGTGACAGCTGAAGGTGGTGAAACCTGGTTAGCGCCAGTACCAGAGCAACCGAACCCGGCCTTTGAAAGCTGGCGCTTTAGCGCGCTCCCACAAGTTCTGGAAGCCACCACCTCTAAAGGCACAGAAAATTCTCTGTCACCCACTGTGTATACCGACGATATTTTTGCCGCTGTTCAGTGGGTACACCGACGCTACATGCCGCAAGCCGCTAAATAATACGCTTAACGCTTAAACTATATATTTCACGGTTATTGCCGCAAGTACCTGATTATCTGCCCTGCCACCCTTAATCACTTACCGACTTAACGTACCTCATCCACAGGGATGAGAACCATCAAGTGCATCACTTTTATGCCTTACTCAATTATTTCGTTATTCGTAATTTTTTATCTTTACATTTAATTACGTTATTCGTAATATATATTCACCAACACCGAAGAAAAGGTGGCCAGTATATTCCTCGAGTATACAAAATCCCCATCCTGTGTGGTTTGCGGTTAAGCAGCGCTTAGGCTTCGTGATCTTTTGGCAGTTGGCCCCAATATTCCGCGCGCTAAAGCCGGAATGGGTTAATTGGCTGTTAAAGCCAGTTTCTGGAAAGGAGAGTCGCATTCATGCCGCTAAAGCCCGATGGTTTATCGCCCTACAATTTCCCGCTGGCGCAGCATCTGCCCCTCCCCTCGGCTGCCCATGATGCAGGGTAACAATTGCCATTTGCTGCGTACCAGGCGAATGGCAGGGATCAGGCACAAGTGGCATATCGCCAAGCGGCTCTCCTCTTCCTTGAAGAAACAAGATATCAGCGGTTGGTTTTCAGCCGCATTTGCACCTGACCCCATACCGCAATGCCCCACACGCAGGTTGATATGGCTCGTAGAAGTTCGCCACAGCCTTAAGGCCATACACCTCAGCAACGCCCGCTTTTTAGTGGATGCCGCCATATGGAAAGAAGTGTGTGAGATAAAAAATATAAAATAATTGGATTTTCTATTCCCAAACCATGCGCAATGTTCGTCTTAAGTAATGATAGCCTGCACAAGCGCCGCACACACGCTTTGCAACCTATCGCCCCGAGCGTGATTGTTTTCAGCTCAAGAGGCCAGCGGTCCCCATCGAATATACTCGCTGGCCTCGCCCTTCCCCTTGAAACCATCTCATGTCCACAGCGTCACAGATGCCTCACAAACACGTGCACACCAGTTGATTAGTAAAATGCACCGAAACAGTCCAAATATGATCTCGAGCGGTATGATATGCCTCATTCCCCCTCAATCACCGTAGGCATATACCCCTACAGTACCGCTCTCGGTAGTAGTTAAGGCCACAGCATGTTTCCTCAGCTGTGGCCTTCTCATTTTTACCGTTCGCTCTGCTCCTCCAAACTTAGAGCATAAACCTTTCGTATTAATGCCACATTTCCAGAAGTATGATGCCGCATCGCTTAACAATTTTTGGGAATATATTGTGCGACACACACTACTGAGGGGAACTATTCTTGCTGCTGTTTTAAGCTTAAGTCTTCCAGCGACAGCAGATATTACGGCAGGCAACCAAGCCTTTGAAAAGGGCGATTACAAAGCCGCTATTGAATTTTTCGCGGAAGATCTGAAAGCAGGCGACACCGCTTTCGAAGCTAACTTGCGCACTGGTGAGGCATACCGGCTGCTTGCAAAACAGAAAAAAGCACTTGAGTATCTTGAAGCCGCGGAAGCCATCAACGCTGATGATGCACAGTTGCAGTACCTAATTGGCGCAGCCAATGGTGAACTCGCTGGTCAGGCCTCTATTTTCTCTGCACCGGGATATGCGAAGGCCTGCCGCAAAGCATTTGAACATGCCGTTAAGCTGGACCCTGCACACGTAGGTGCCAACCGTGGTTTAATCACTTATTACCTTAGCGCACCAAGCTTCCTTGGCGGCAGTAAAGAAAAAGCTGCTCTTCAGGCAAAAGAACTTCAAAAGCACAACCTGATTGAAGGCCAACTGCTTGAAGCTTCAGTTTTTATGGGTACAGAGCAACCTGAAGCAGCCATGAAGCTGTACGATGACATTATCGTGGCAGTGCCAGATCATATTCAAGCTCGTTACACGCGCGCTTTAAGCACTTATGGCAACAAACAATATGCCCGAGCTCTTGAAGACTTTGAGTATCTAAAAACACAGCGTGGATCTGAAAAAACAAAAAACACAGGGCCTGAGCGTTTTGCCGCTTACACAGCCAATTACTATCTGGGTGCTGTTGCCAGTAAAAGCAAAATGGACCCAGACACAGGCATCCGCAACCTTGAAGAATATTTGAACGACGGCGTTTTCGATAACAAATTCAGAGAAGCTTACGCCAACTATTATATGGCAACGCTTTACCTGATGAAGGGCGACAAGAAAGCTGCCACGGAACATATGATCACGGCGAAAAAACTGTCGAGCGAGAAAAATCTCAAGAAACTATTGAAGCAGCTAAAGAAAGATATCAAACGCGCATAAGTGTGCACGAAGGCAACAATTATTGTCTTTTTGAAATTTTCTTCAAACCGTCATTAAACCGTAATGGAACATAAGGCAATTAGCCCTGCTGGAAGAATTCCCACACACAAAATTCTTCCAGTTGCTTCATTCCTGAGGCACGCGAGGCTGCTGCAATGGTAGCCTCGCACCAGATTATTCTCCCGTTCCTCCCTGGGGAGAAAAGTCAAAAGGGCAACCATCTGGCTTTGGTTGCCCTTTTTTCATTTAAACCGAAATTTTGTTTTGGCTACCATTCGACGCGCTCGCCTTTTTCCTGCGCTTCTTTGAAAACAGTTTCAAACGCTTCAACATCCACAGCGCTTTCAATCATCAACTGTTCGTCTTCAGGTATTTCAGCGGGCTCTTCATCCCACTCAATATCACTGTAAGGCATTTCAAGCAGGCTATTTTGTCCGTCTTTATATTCGCTTACCGCATCCCAGGCGTAGCTATCATCGCCAAAATCTTCCACCGCACGCAGTACATTATCAGAGCCATCAACTTCATAATAATGTTTCTGGGGTTCATCTGGCCCGCCATTAATAACGGAGACAAGGCAATAACGCATGAAGGCACCTTTATGTATAGAAAATCACTATATGGCATTTAGCAGCATCACAGGTTTTTGCCAACTATCTTCCCCCAACAAGCTTTAAACTGTTTATTTCAAACCACCATAGACAAACCTCTAAAATCCATCGTAAAATCAGATACGTACGAAGGCTAGAAAGGCGGTTTGTTCTTATGACAGAAAACCCAGCAACTTCGGGACTTCATGAAGGTGATCATTGGCTTATAGCGGGCGGCACTGGCTTAATTGGCAGCGCGCTTGCCTTTGAACTTCTCAGCCGCGGGGCAAAAGTATCAATCTACACCCGTGATGCAGAAAAGGCGCATAAGCTGTTTGGTGATACCATTACCGCCATTACAGATCTTAACAGCCTGCCTGATGATGCCGCCTTCAGCCATATCGCCCACCTGGCTGGCAGCCCACTTGCTGGCGGTTTCTGGACCAAGGCCCGCAAACAAAGTTTTTTTGATAGTCGCGCTGGCATTTCAAAACATATTAATGATTTCCTGAAGCGTCAGAGCAAGAAACCCAAAGTGCTGCTAAGCGGCAGCGCTATTGGCTATTATGGTGATATGGTGCGCGGCACCGCAGATGAACATTCCCCTGCCGGTGAAGATTTTATGGCAACCATCTGCTCTAGCTGGGAAGCTGAAGCAGAAGGTGCAAGGGATTATGTTGGTCGCCTTATAAAACTCAGAACCGGTATTGTACTGTCTGAAAAAGGGGGCTTTATGGAGCCCATGACCATGGCCTCAAAGTTCGGGCTTGGTGCCACGCTCGGTAGTGGCGAACAGTGGATGAGCTGGATTACCCTTGAAGATATCATCAGGCTGATCCTTTTCGCTGTCTATGATACAGATATATCTGGCCCTGTGAACGCAACGGCTGCTGAACCCGTACGCCAGAAAGATTTCCAAAAACAGCTGAGCAAGAAATTAAACCGCCCTCAATTTATGTGGGCGCCTGCGTTTATGGTGAAACTGTTTCTACAGGATCTGTCAGACCTTTTCCTTACAGGTCAGCGGGTTGTGCCTCAGGTTGCTCAGGAAAATGATTTCCGGTTCAATCACCCAACACTGAAGGCCGCTTTCAAGGCCATTCTATAGTGGTTTGACAGGGAACTGAATGAAGCGCACACTCTTACCTCATCACACGAGGGAGGTTACCCATGCGTATATTATCTCTACCAACTGTTTGCCTGCTTGCTTTAAGCCTAATTTTCACACCAACGGCACTCGCCTCACCAGAAGCGGAAGAAGCAGAACGTAAGGCTGTTGAGGCAGCCGTGAATGATTATATTCTTGGCTTCTATAGAGGTGAACCTGAACGCCTTGAGAAAGTTTTAGCGCCTGATATGCGAAAACTCGGATGGTGGCGTGGTGAAGGCACAACTGAGTTCAAAGGCCCTTACCCCATGACCAAAGAAGCAGCCTTAAAGCTTGCCCCCAAATTCCACAAAGAACAAAACCTGCCCGAAGACGCCTTCCGCAGGGCGGTGGTACTGGATGTAATGGGAAAAACCGCCAGCGCGAAAGCGGAAGCCATGTGGGGAATTGATTATATCCATCTCGCCAAGGAAGATGGCAAATGGATTATTCACAACATTATCTGGCAAAGCTGGCCCACGGATAAACAGTAAAATACACCGCGCAGGTTGACCATTCAGTTGTGCATAGCTCCTGCGCAATTTACGTGCTTTTCTTTATGATTATTTCAGGATAAGGCTATCATTGAAGCAGAAATGAAAAGAATTTAAAGATGACAGCCTCCCCTGATGTAAGGCCCTTTGTACAGCGGCCTTCTTTTATTTTTGCGCTCGCTGCGATATCCGCAATGACCGCAACAGCCATTGATATATCCTTGCCCGGCCAGCCAGCCATGGCGGTTGACTTTGGCCAGCGCGCTGAAGAAGCTGGCGTGATTATCGCCGCCTACTTTATCGGCTACGGCCCCGGCCAGCTGTTGTGGGGGCCACTTGCCGATAAATACGGCCGTATGATCCCGCTTTATATCGGGCTGACTGGTTTCCTTATCACCAGTATTCTCTGCGCAACAGCAGACAGTCTTGAAAGCATCTCGCTCTACCGCCTTATTCAGGGTATTTTTGGCGGCAGCGGCCCGGTGATTGCCCGTGCGATTGCACGTGATCAGGGCGGCGGGAAAGACACTGCCAAACTAATGGCAACCATCTTGATGATTTTTGGTGCGGCGCCTCTGCTCGCCCCGCTTGTAGGTAGTGGCATTCTGCTGTTCACCACATGGCACGGTATCTTCTGGTTCCTTGCAGTATTTACAGTAGCTTTAATGTTTGTTGCCAAGTTTTTCATTGCGCCGTCCCGTGAAGGCGCTGAACGCGTGGTGCAAAAACGAGTACCGCTTACCTTCGGCCTGGTTATTGAACTTTTCACCCACAGAGATTTCCTGATGGGAACGCTGGCCATGACAACCGTGTTCGGCGGCTATGCAGCCATTCTTGGTATCGGTGCTGCCATGACAAACGCACACTACGGTGTAACACCGGAACAGTTCGGTGTGCTGTTTGCCTTGAGTGCCAGCAGCGTGATGATTGGTCCCGCTATCAGTCGCAAAATTCTCGGTACACGTAGCGTACGCGCGCCACTTAAACTTGGCGCCGCCCTTTCAGGTATTATTGGTGTTGCCATGCTTTTATGTGCGCAGGAACAAGTACCGCTTTATATTTTGTGGTCCCTTGTGTTCCTATACTGCCTGGCCTTCTCTATCATGATGCCTGTGGCAAATGCTATTGCCCTTGAACCAGCAGCACATGCAGCCGGTACAGCAAGTTCACTTCTAAGCGCCCTGCCCACTATCGGTGCGGCGGCTGGTGCAGCACTTGCCAGCAGCCCTGTTTTTGAGCACGGCTATGAAGCCCTTACGCTCATGCTCGCGGGCGGCGGCATCGCTACGTGCATTATTGTGATGCTGTTAGGTGGCGAAAGAAAAGAAAAACAAGCTGAAGCATAAACCAACAAAGCAGCTTCCCATACTGGCAGAGCTGCTTTTTAAACAGTAATGCGCCTAAACACTTCTATTCTGCGTGCCTCTGATACCCGATATTTACGAGTCCTCGTTCAAGCTTCTCAAGCAGTAATTCTGGCTGCGGCGCTTTTTTTGAAACGATCAGGTGAATATCAAAAGACTGAATTGCCCGAGTGCTGTAATCCCCAAGCACACCGAGATTTGGCCTTCGGTAATCCAGAAAATAATCTGCTCGCCCCTTTTCGAGCAAATCAAAAGCCGTGGCCCGGTTCCTTGCAGGCAAAACAAGCATGTTTTCATGCATGCCGGTAATGCGTTTCAGCAATTCACCATATTGATACCCCGCTAACACGATAAGAGGTTTACCACTTAACTTGTTCAGCTCAGGCACGATTTGCCCCTTGCGCGCGAACAGATAAAGGCTTGCCTTTGTAATAGGTTTTTCAGTGTAAAGAATATTACCCTGTAAGGGTTTGGTATAGGGGCTGCCCACCCACATATGCACTTCACCAAGTACAATTGCCTGATAGAGCCGAGTAGTTGGAGGGTGAACAAAGGTTACATCCAGTTTTTGATCAAGCGCCAGCTTGCGAACCAGATCAATCATTAAACCTTTGGGCATACCTTCAACGTCTTCCATCAAAGGTGGAAAATTCATGTACCCCATAATCACAGGGTTAAGGTCTTTTTCAGCTTGCTTTTGTGGCTCATCCGCTTGCACACTAAAACCGCTTAAAAAAGCTAACAATAATACTATTTGACCAAACAGGCCGCGGAGTCCCTGATGCATAAGCCCCACTACTCTTTTGCTCCCACAAAATTGAGTGAACTATATGCAGTAACAGACACAGGTTCAACAAAAGAAAAAATTAAACATACATTTTTAAATATTTACAAAAACAGAGTGTTGTTAAGTTTAGTTATGCAATTTAGTAAAAAACATATCCTTATTATATTAACTACACTAACAATATTCACCTCTTACCCTGTATATTCACTAAATACACAGAATGGTTTTGAGCCTTATATTTTAAGAAATTATAAAAACTACACTAGTGAACAGCTCACGGCCTACCGGACCTTACTTCCTCATTTTCAGGAAAAAATTACCGAAAAATGTGGTTGGCAACCAGCTGTCTATCCAGCTACGCGATGGCAACTTCTGGTTCTGGAAGCAGATAGCAATAATTACCCAAACTTTAATCACCAGCTTTATAGTCAATTCAGGCAACAATACCTGAAAACCGGGATGGAGTTACTGGCCAAGATACCGTGTGATCATCCAGCCTTAAAAGCCTGGCATACAGCTATCAAAGAAGATTTCATTGGTTACGCAGCAGCTCTGTTAGCTCTTAAAAACATTTCCAACCTTCGGGAAGAAACATTCAGGCAGTTCATGCCTAAATAATCAGGCTTTAGAAACCAGAAGCTTGGCTGCCAATCCTGCAAAAACAAATGCGGCGATTTTATTCATAATATTTTGCGCCTTCTCTGACCTAGCAAGCCGAGAACCCAGAAACCCTGAAAGCAGGGCAAAAAGTGAGAAAACCACAATTGTCACAAGGAAAAACACAAACGCGAGCGTAAGCATCTGCATAGTAAGGCTGCCCACGGCCGGATCAACAAACTGAGGTAAAAATGCCAAGAAAAATATAGATACTTTCGGGTTCGTAACATTCATAATAATACCACGGCGGTAATACTGAAAACCAGTAAGCCCTGTATCTTCGCCTTCGCCTGCAATTTCAGGCTTTGCACGAAATGCCCCCCACGCCAGATACAAAAGATAAGCTGCACCCACAAGCTTCAACACCGTGAAAGCAACCACCGACACCTGAATGAGCGCCGCCAAACCCAGCACAACGGCTGCTGTGTGAACAATAAGCCCCGTTGCCAAACCGAAGGTAACAAATATACCCGCCTTAACACCTTTTAACGCAGACTGTGTAAGCACAAAAAGATTATCCGGCCCCGGCGCGAATGCGAGAAGTACAGAAGCGAGGGTAAAAGCAAGAATGGTTTCAACAGGCATAAGGCAACTCCTTCAACAACGAAAGCCATTCAGCCCTGCTCACCACTATCTGTCAAGCGACTGATATATTAACTGTTTCATTTTTGAACCACACTGTTCACTTATTTCCATCTTCAACTCATTTTTGAACCAACCTATCTAAGGGGTAATCATTGAGACAAGGATAGAAACATGAGCAACATACAATCCATTCTTATCACCGGCGCAAATGCTGGATTAGGCCGGGAAAGCGCTCGGCAATTCGCACAGATAAATGACGTAAAGAAAATATATCTGGCTTGCCGGAACAAGGAAAAAGCACTTGCAGCCAAGGCAGAACTGGAAGCAGAAACCGGGCGCTCCATCTTTGAAATTATATTGATTGATGTGATGGACCTTTCTTCAGTGCGCAAAGCGGTCGCAAATATCAAAGCACCGATAGACGCCATTATTCTAAATGCAGGCGGCACTGGCGGCACGACCCCCCGTGCGCTGACAGCAGACGGTGTTACCAACATCTTCGCCGTAAACCTGCTTGGTCATACGGTGTTTGTAGATAAACTCCTGAAACGCAACCTAATTAATTCCACAGTGCTTTATGCAGGGTCTGAAGCCGCACGCGGCATTCCGAAAATGGGTATTGAACGCCCTCATATGGAAACCTCTTCAACAGAGGAATTCAGCGCAATTGCCAACGGCACAAAATACGGTGAAGGAAGCGATCCCTTGGTGGAATATGGTGCCATTAAGCTAACCGCCGCATATTGGATGGCTGCAATGGCGCGCAAGCATAAGGATATACGGTTTATCACCGTAAGCCCGGGTGGCACTTCAGGCACTAACGGCATGGACGATCTCCCCTTCCTGAAGAAGATCATGTTCAAATATATCGGCGGTACGATAATGCCTCTGTTTGGCATGATGCACGGGCTTGATGTAGGTGCGAAGCGCTATGTTGATACAGTGATGAACGAAACCTTCAAAAGCGGACATTTCTACGCAAGCAAAGGCAATTTCCCCACAGGTGAGCTTGTAGACCAGACACTTGAGTATGCTGACCTTGATAACCCAAAATTTGAAGACAATGCATACGCAGCTCTTCTCAGCTTTGCTTAACACAGCCAATCATAAGGAATGTAAAAATGGAAAACCTTCCAGAAATTTTTATTGGCATTGCCACCTTGATGTTATTTGGGCTCGGCATGACATCTATGTTTGCACCAAAGAAAATGCTGAAAAACTTTGCTGTTGAACCTGTTGGCATCATGGGGCTCAATACCATTCGCGGTGTAATAGGAGGCCTGTTCCTTGGCAGCGTAAGCATGCTTGTGCTGGGTTACATGCAGGAGCAAACCATGTGGTATCTCGCCGTAGCTATCCTACTTGGTGCAGTAGCGATTGGCCGCTTGGTGGGCTTAGTTTTTGATGGTTTTGATAAAGCCGCAATACCCCCTCTGATCGTTGAGTTGGTTATGGTTGGCGTGCTGGTATATGCAATCTAAATAAAACACGAAGGAGCCTTATGCCTTATATGGTTCCTTTTGCTTCAAACGTGAGTTTTTTCTATCGGAATTTGCACGTCTTCCCAAGCGGGTAAATTAAGCTGCTTTAAACGCCAACCAAAATAGCTGCGAAACATAAAATACCCAATAACCGTTAGAAGCACAGCAGTGGTAAAAATCCTCTC
Organism: Kordiimonas sp. SCSIO 12603; assembly: GCF_024398035.1. Taxonomy (NCBI): domain Bacteria; kingdom Pseudomonadati; phylum Pseudomonadota; class Alphaproteobacteria; order Kordiimonadales; family Kordiimonadaceae; genus Kordiimonas; species Kordiimonas sp. SCSIO 12603. The sequence continues at coordinate 1,431,798 of NZ_CP073748.1, read as the reverse complement.
GGGAGGGCGACCATTAAGTATGTTGGCAATAGCGCTCAAAACAACAAAATATAAGCACATCAACCATGTCATTTGCTGTTTGCTTAGAAAATAAAATGGACGAAAGGTAACACCCATCTTTCTAAGCAGGCGCCGCAATGGAGAATAAGCTTGATATGGGGGAACCCCTTTTTCTTCCAACAACTTAATAGCTACAACAGTTCTCGCTTCATAAACTTCTTTATTTGTCATTCTGAACACTTACTTATTCACAACATCCACTGAAACAGGATCTTTAACAGGGATATCTTCCCATGCAGGCAAATCAAGCTTTTCACGCCTTCTTTTGAAAAATATAGCCATAAAGGTACCGAAGAAGACACTCCAGATAGGCAGAGCAATTCCGTAGCTAATCTCCTGACCAAGAATAGCGTATGCCAACGTCATCAATAAAGCGTACAATATCCCCACTTGCACCCCAAACCATACTGGGTGCAAGAAATACATAGGCCGTGTTGAATATCCACAAAACCTCAACAATCGCTGTGGCAGGCTGTAGCTCTCATAAGGCTTTACTCCTTTAGCCAAAAGGAGTTCAATAGCAGCATCAACACGGGCTTCATGTAACTCTTTACTCGCGCCACTAATCATCGAATTTGATTTCCTCGTATTCTTCAATAGGGATATCGCCCCATGCGGGTAAATCTAACTTTCTAATTCTGCGTTCCTGCATGAAGCCCCCTGTTAAAAAAGCAGCAACAAAACCCACCCAATTATTAGACCCCTCCGAGCTCCACATCAAATTCATAAGGTAACTAGCAGTAAACCAGCCAGCTACAAAAAGAGGGAGCATCCATAAACAGCGTTGCCATGCCGGGAGAAAATAAAAAGGCCTAACCTCAAAACCAAAACGCTTCAACAGGCCCTGGCCAAGGAAATAAAGCTCTCCCGGTTTGCACCCCTTGCTCTGGATTAATGCTAGAGCAGCTTGCACACGTGCGTTATATGGATCTTGCTTCATAAATTCCTCAAAGGCGCATAAACAACGCTTAAGCTGTAAATCATTGAAATAAATATGCAAATCACAGGCGAGTGAAAGCCTAACTAAACACTTCTGATAAATGGAAAAGAATGAATATCAATCAAAGTAGTTGGAGGTGCTCAAAGACAACCAATTCCCACCGATGAGCACCCCCAGCAGCCCCCTCAAACAGCGGCTGCAATACGAAAATCAAACTCAATACTACGCACGATTTTCGAAACTGAACTCTCAAGCTCCCTAAACCTGAGTGATACTTCATGTGCGAGACTTTCATCCGGTTTTTTCGATATGTCAAATCACAGATGCAAAAAATTGAAACTTATTCAAAATATCGTATCACACCATAAAAGCTGCTATATTTCGCTGGGAATGTCCTGCCCTGAATTCACAGATCATTTTTATTCAGATGAGGACAATAAATCGCAGCCCTGCACGTTTTTTAACCAATAAGGTGTGGGTTCATATTTCGCTTTGAGGAAATCAACGAAGGCGTTGATCTTCTGTGATCCACGGTGATGTGGTAAGTAAACTGCGCTTACGTCCCCATTTTTGGTGTTGGTGGTCACTTCCCAATCCGCCAGCACCTGTTTTAGCTGCCCACAGGTTACATCGCACCCAACCAGCCAATCTGGTGCCAGAATAAGCCCGCCCCCTAAAAGAGCTGATTGTCGCAAGATTTCAGAGTTATTGGCCCGCATATTCCCTTTTACTTTTACAGTGTACCGTTCACCATCCCGTTCAAAATGCCAATTTCTGCCGCCAGCTTTACTAACAAAAGAAATACAGTTATGGCGCTTCAGATCTTGCGGTTGTTCGGGGATACCATACTGCTTGAAATACCCTTCAGAAGCGCAGAGAATACGCCTATGGCCCGCAAGCCTGCGCGCGATCAGCGACATGGATTCAATTTGTCCAACCCTTATCGCTACATCAATGCGCTCTTCCGCGAGATTAATCACTCGGTTGGATAGGTCCAGTTCAAGCTCAAGATCCGGATACAGGTCGCCAAATTCCTTTAAAAATGGTGCAATATGCACTCTAGCAAACTCAAGCGGCGCGCTTACCCGCAATAGGCCCCTTGGCCCCGTGCCCGTATCCATAACACTACGGTTTGCCTGGTCTAGATCTTCAAGAACACGGCTTACATCTGCCAGATATTTCTCCCCCACGTCCGTAAGCGTTACGCTGCGCGTAGAGCGGTGCAGGAGTTTAACCCCTAAATGTTCCTCGAGATTATTCACCTGACGCGTGACGGAAGATGTTGCCACACCGAGCACCGCGCCAGCTTTTACAAAACTGCCTTCTTCACCAACAATAACAAACGCCTTCAAGGCTGCAAACTGATCCATACCACGGCTCGCTTTTCATACACTGCAAAATCATTATTGCATAAAACGCAATACAAATATCAAATTATTGCTTATTATAACATCAATAAACCTACCCTATCTAGCAGATATTGATTTGATCCACTCGTCAGAGAGAAAAACAATGTCTGGTAAAAAAGCACAGCAAAAACCGCCGCGTACCGCAGCCCTTATGTTGATGTGGGTGTTTGTAACACCAACCGTTGCACTGCTCGCCAGCACAAATGCTGCGCTGTTTCCTGAAACCTCGATCCTATTCAGGAGCGCGATTTCAGCAGCCATCATCATTCCGTTGATCAGCTTTGTAATCAGCCCCTTGATAACGGCAATCCTGAAACGCGCGGAAGCATTTTCCCTGACAAAAACCATCGTAAATTCTTCTATAACCCGGAGATAGGACATGACTTCAGAAACAACATTTGAAGCGAATACAGATACCTTGTTCACCCCTTTCAAGGCAGGGAGCCTTGAATTAAACCACCGTGTGGTAATGGCACCCCTAACCCGTTCCCGCACAGGAAGTGACCGTGTTCCAACAGATTTAATGCGCGAATATTACGAACAGCGCTCTAGTGCTGCGATGATTATTTCTGAAGCAACCATTATCTCCCCAACAGGGGCGGGGTATGCCTTCACACCGGGTATTTACAACCAAGCGCAAATTGATGGTTGGAAAAACATCACAAATGCAGTGCAGGCAAACGGCGCTAAGATGATCTCGCAGTTATGGCACTGTGGCCGTATTTCTCACCCTGACCTGCAGCCAAACGGGGAAACCCCTGTTGCACCATCGGCCAGCATCCCGGGCGAAGCATCAGGCCAGGCTTTCACCGAAGCTGGCTGGCAACCATTTGTGGAGCCTCGTGCGCTAACAGAAGGTGATATCAAAGCTTTGATTTCGGATTTCCGCCAAGCGGCCGCCAACGCAAAAGCGGCTGGCTTTGATGGTATAGAAATCCACTCAGCGAATGGTTACCTCCTGAACCAGTTTTTGTCTGACGATGTGAACAAGCGCACAGATAGCTATGGCGGCAGCATTGAAAACCGTGCTCGCCTGCTCTTTGAAGTGCTGGATGCAGTATCAGAAGTTTGGCCGCTTGATAAAATTGGAGTGCGTGTTTCGCCTTGGAATACATTCCTTGAGGCAACTCTTTCAGATAACGGTGCACTTTATGAATATGTCATCACCAAACTCAATGAAAAAGGTATCGCCTACCTTTCTGTTGTTGAACTAGCAAACGACGACCTGAACCGTCCTAAAGACAAGCCTGACCTACCAGAAAGCATCAACGCTTTTGTACGCCAATATTTTAAAGGCCCAATCTTAACAGCAGGCGGTTTTAAAGCAGAAACTGCAGCGGCAGAGATTGCACTAGGCAACACAGATATGGTTGCGTTTGGCCAACCTTATATTGCCAACCCAGATCTGGTGGAACGTTTCAAAAAAGGCGCCGATCTAAACACACCTGATTTCGATACCTTCTATGGCGGTGATGCAAAAGGATACACGGATTATCCATTCCTCAAATAGAGGAAACCCCACCTCCAGCAAGGGAGCCTCCGGGCTCCCTATTTTTTTAGGGATTGAAGCTCCAGCTTACCGCTCCTACATTAGTTTATAGCGAGGAAACAAAAAAAGCGTAACGGGGCGCGCATGATATCAGCAATATTCGAAGCCTTCTTCTTGGCTACTATTCCTGTGGGAATCTTCAGTTTTTTCCTGCTTGGCTGGGCTCTTAAACAGGGCACGCTCAAGCATTTTGAAACGCGTGAAGAACTAAAAGCCCAAATGGAGCAGATGAAGGAGGAAAAAAAACAGAAAAAAGAAAAAGGTGAAAAAACCGATCACGGCGACTTCTTCATCAACAAATGGATGACATTCGGTGGCGGTTTTTATGGTATCATGGCCTTCTTCACATACGTGGTGATAGAGCTTCAGGAAATTTGGGAATTCATCACAAACCTTAGTAAGATCGCCTATATATTCAGCAATCTTGGGCTTGATCTACTAATCCAGTTTCTTCTCAATTCTCTCTATAATTTCATCGCAGCGATTATATGGTTCATTACCTGGGGCCGCGTTATTGAAGATCATATCGTTATCTGGCTCGCGATGGCTTATCTTGGCTATTATATCGGCTCCAAGCAGGTTTCCCAATATAGCCATCATGTTTGGCCTGCCCTTGCACGCTGGCGCGATAGCACCACAGAAAAAGCCAAAGGCGAATGGCAGAAGCTGCAAAATGCCCAAAAAGCTAAACAAAAGACTGAATCTGCCCCTAGTGAGCCGCAAGAGAAATAGTTATGATTAATATCGTTGATATATTTAAAGCGGCGCTTCTTATAGGTGTGCCATTATTTGCCTTCACCTATGCCATACACTGGTGGGCTTTGAAAAAAGGCCACATTACACCTTTCAACCATCACAGCGAAGTAGAACAAGAACTGGAAGAAAATGGCGACAGCAAACCTGGCTGGCTTATGGAAAACTGGGTGACATTTGGTGGTGGTTTTTATGGCACCATGGCCTTTTTTACATACCTGTTCATCGAACTTGGCCAGCTTTATGAAGTGGTTGGAAAGCTATTGAATAATGGCTTTAGCATTGAATATCTCATCAAGCTTGCCGTGGAAGAATTTGTTGATGCCATCCTTAATCTCGTCAATGCTTTCATCTGGTTTAACTATTGGCCGGATGTATTTGATATGGCATTTCCACTTGGCTGGCTTCTGGTAGCTTACGGCGCATATTGGTTAGCAGTACAAGCTGTTCGAGGGCGTTTCGCCACGAGCAGCTAACCTACCCAAAAGAAATCATTCTTTCGGTGTACCCGTTTTGCTTTCCACGCTGACATAAATAAGCAATTGAGTAATTTTACCCGCCTCATCAGCAAGAGGTATATTCACCGAGCGACTGGTCCAAAAAGGCTTTGATGGGTGGACTTCCTGTGCATCAGCCAAAACATTGGCTCGCTCTCGGACAGCAAGCTTCGCGGTCTCAATACAGCGGTACCCCACACCACTGGGATGATCCATAACCTTCATGCCAGTGCTTGGGCCAAAAATGGCATCAAGATCACTACCGGATACCCTTAGGACACCATCTTCTACATTACCTGATGCATCATATAGCAAATCGATCAGCGCTATCTTCGGTAAATACTTTTGAAAATCTCTTGGCGTAAAATCGGTTCTCGTCGCGAGACGTTGCCCCTCAGTCTTCACTCGGAAAAATTTCATGATTTCCTGCCCCGCCAAGCTGGCGCGTGGGTCATCCACTCCTGATGCCAGGCTTACGGAAAAACCACCTACATCACTCGTTATACGAGGAGGCCGATTTTGAAAGTCATCTGAATTCATAGCGCATTTCTATTTAAGGTTAACAAAAATTAACCATGTTAAGAAAGCACTGTCAAACCTACTTAAGTAAAAAATTTATAAAAATATCAAATATTTATAATAACTTACGTCAAACACTGCCCAAGAGTCAGCATTTCAGCCAATTACAGGCTTTTTTGGCAACTACGGTACCCACACTCATATAAACAACACCTAAAAGCGCATTCCACCTGACTTAACTATTCGAGATTTGACTTTTAGGCATTTGCCTTCAGATAATAAGAAAACTCCAAGCGCTTTAGGAAACAATTTTGGCTAAACCACAAAAACATCGGGATGCTCTCGTCGAAGCTGCGGCTGAATTATTCTGCCGGCAAGGCTTCGCTGCGACGGGCACCAATGCCATTCTGGAAAAATCTGGAGCCCCGAGAGGCAGCCTTTATCACTACTTTCCCGAAGGCAAGGAAGAGATCGGCGCGGCTGCGGTGGAAGCTGCAGGTAAAACACTTACCAACGCCATCAAAAAAATTGGCGAAGAGCTACCTACAGCTGCTGATTTTGTTGTGGAATATGCTACCCTTCTCTCTGAATGGATGGAACGATCTGGCTACAGAAACGGGAACCCCATTTCCACGATTGTATTAGAGACCGTACCTCAATCTGAAATGATTACCCCAGTTGCCCACCGTACACATGAAATCTGGATCGAACATGTTTGCGAAATGCTCGCGCGCGAAGGCTGGCCTGAAGAACGGCGCAGGGCTACTTCTCGGCTTATCCTTTCAGCTTTTGAAGGAGCACTGGTAGCAGCTCGCGCATCCAGAAGCAGCGAACCGCTGATGTCTGTAGCCAGTGAAATGGCAATTTTCCTGAAACCAAAAGACCTATAAAAAGCAAAAACACGGAACCCCTTGGCACCGTGTTTATCACTTTTTCCCTCTGTGGGGATTTTTAGCTGTCGAAACTCAGGTTCTTTCCTCTGAGTATCTAGCTAGCAGGCTAGAAACTCTTTGTCGTGACCCTTGCGGTAAAATGCCCTTTGTTCGCGATAAACGGATGTTAGTATTTAAATACCCTGTTTAACGTTGTTTTACACTTCTGTCAGAGGGCTATTTTGACATGATTAATTAACAGATCCCGGTTCACACCTTAGCACATCGGTAAAGACCAGCACCTGGGTAACATTTTTGTCCTCCGCATCAGAAAAAGGTACATAAAGGGCTGTTACATCCCAATTTGGCCGTCCACGGTTAAAAGCTGCCGAACGTGCAACTGTTATCGTGCGTTCCTGAATGCAATATTCTGTAACGCGCTTGAAACGTTCAAGTGCCGCAACACCGTGAAAATCACTCAACTTCTGCCCGGTACCATCGCCGTAAACGGCAGAAACATCCGTTCCCATAAGCCTGACATGCGCTTCACTGATGACCTGCCCTGTTGAGCCCTCTGTGAATTCACATTCAAGCAACATGAAATATGTAAGATAACTACGCAGTTCAGCAGGGTTCAAATCCCGACGCTGGTTAAAAGACCGACCAAGCTTCTTGGAATTGAAATAAGCGGCAACGTCTTTTAAATGATTACTGGTATCCGGAGCATGATGATCAGGCCAGAGATGAATTTCATCTTCGGCTGGATCTGCTCCATAAAAGTTTGCCATCGCATCAAAAACCGACACGCTCGTCCCCCTAACGCACCTACAAGAATCACCTTGAGTTGAGTGTGTCGGGAAAAGCTTTATAACTTATTAAGATAATACGGCGAACGTATAGAACTTAGAAATCAACAAAGAAATACTAACATAACCTAATATTTTCAATAAGTTAACTCCACAAAGCAATACCAGGCAGCACGCGAAAACGGTCCTCAACTGCGCAAGGTTCCCCTAAATCTATCACAGGTTTGTAAAGCTCTTGCAGGGTAGTAGCTGTGAACATAACCAGCATACCGTGTAAGCCATCCTTATGCCTTAGTGGATAATAAGCCTTATCTGTGGTTAGAAACGTGCCATCAGGATACTCAAGTGCAGTATGAGAAAACACAGGCTTGGAATGCTTTTCCGCTAATAGCGCATTATCTCGCAGATATTCTTTACAAACCAACAACGGGAATTCAGTAAGCAATTTACCCGTCATCTCGAACCCGAGCATTGAAACAAGCCCACTGCCCATAAGCCTGAAACGAAAATCTATATCAGATAAACCAGTTCTGACCTCCGGCGGGAATACATCCCATATCATAAGGTTTGGCAGAATTTCTGGCGGAATAGCAGAAGGGTCAAAGCTACTGCGCTGTATCATGCCCTGTTCCGCTATGCTGGCCAAATAATCGGCAAATTCGAAATGCAGTGAGCTTTCAGGCAGCACACTGGGATCTTCGATTTTGCGTATTATGGCCTCACGGTGCAGCTCAGACGGCATCGTTATCCCCTCAAGAGACGTAACCATGAATTCATTCAAAAACTGGAAATAAGAGGCGGCTACAGGAAAATTTCCCAACCAATAAACCTGTCGCTATCCCGCCATTTTTCACGGCTTCGCTTTTTTGTACACGGCTGAATAGTCTCATTTTTAAGTAGAACTGTCAAATCTACGAGCTTTTCCACGCAAATATACCAGCGAAGTTATTTGACAAAATTATCAATAAACGCCACCATTGCGGCACCTTGGGAAAGATGGAGGGCACCATGGCTGATGAACGAAAATATAAAACTTTTGAAGAGTTTTATCCCTTTTACCTTTCAGAGCACAGCTTGGCTGCTGATCGCTTTATGCATTATATCGGCACCACAATCGTGATTGGCCTTGTGGTTAGTGCTATCCTCACCGGAAAATACTGGTTGATTGCCGCAACACCAGTGGCAGGGTATGCGTTTGCCTGGTTCGGGCATTTCGTGATTGAAAAAAACCGCCCTGCTACCTTCACATATCCATTCTGGAGTTTGATGGGCGATTTCAAAATGTATTTTCAGGCCCTCACAGGCACACTGCCTCGTGAGCATTTCATCACGAAGAAGGATACGTCTTCACCGGAAATGAAAACTGCTGAATAAATATATTCAAAGCCGAAGATAAAAAAAGCTGAGCATCAGTGCTCAGCTTTTTTATTGGGTCATTTATTTATACCTTAATTCCAGCTCATCAAACTCACACGGAAATGCCGCATCAAATTAACATGTAGTGTTTCCCCACTGCTGGCATATTTACGGTAGAGTATGGCTTCTCGGGCAATCGTGAACGTTTCAAAAAACGCTCCCACAATGCAGTTTACATCATATTTAGCGAGAACATCATCATGCTTTTTAAGATGCTCTGCATACCTGCCTAGTGCCTCTTCCAGCCGCTGATTAAAGCCCGTGTATGTACCCGCAGGAGAAGTTTTTGCAGCGATATCAAGCGCCCGGATAACACCTCCACGCTCAGTACAGAGACGCATTAACAAACTTACCATTATCTGGGCGGCGTTCGGTAGCAAACCACGGCATAACTCAAGCTCGTGAAGCAAGCTATCAACCGTCAATTCACATTCCTGCCCTAACCTGCCATCAAGGCAGTGCAGAAGCGCTTCTTTATCCTGAAACCGATTATAGAAGGAGCCAACAGATGCATCGGCCTCTTTTACAATATTTTGTACAGAAACCTCATGCCAGTGACCATCATCAAGCAGTTGCTCGGCTGCATCCAGAAAACGGAAAAATGTTTTTTCAGATCTGTTTTGTGCTGGCTCGTTAACCCACTCACCATATAGCCAAGCACCATCCCCATTGCGTTCAAAAGCCGCAGAGTGTGCACCCATTTCTTAATTCCTAAATTAAGTTGCCCCAAACGGTAATAGCAGTGGCCGCTAAGCTCCCAATGACCATATTTGCAGGATACTGTGTACCCAAGCCTGCAAACGGCCACTGCCAACTCTAAACTCACTCAAAACATTCTCTCGTGCAGGAGAATTTAATATCACCACACGAGCGGCTTCATGCCAAAACACAGCAGGTAACATGTTGGTGGGGGCGCCGTGTAAATGGCAAAAGCACTCGCCATTCAGCAACAACGCTATCCCGCACCAAAACACCCTTTAATTGAGTGTCAGCCAACTCCAAGAAACGCCGTGAAATCTTGTATTTCGTATAAAATAGAATTTAAATTCTAATTTCAAGAAAAAAAATATAAAACTTATAACTCATTGTTATTTCTTAATTTACTGAAGAAGCTGTTTTTGAATTAATGTCGCGCTACGCGTGCTTACCGAAAAAATCCGCAGCAAACGCACAGCATAAATCAGGTCACGCAAAAATTGCGCTCACACTGACGTACAAGTTTTGTGAAAAATGGCGAACACCCAGATGATTAATTCATCACCTTGGCAAGCAAACCATCCTTGAAAGCTCGCCCTATTGGGATAGAACCACTGGCGGTAAACAGCTGGTTACCGGAGATACGCTCTACATAATCCATATTCACGATATGTGATTTATGAACCCGCACAAATTTTTCCTGCGGCAGGCGATCAGCCCAACTTTGAAGTGTTCCGAGAATATAGTGCCGAGCATCAGCTGTATTGATATGCAGGAAGTTCCCGTCCGACGCTATGTGAACAAGCTTATCCAGATCAAGCCGAAGATAATCACCATCCACCTTGATAAACAGGGATTTTATTTCTTCCTGCGGCGGCGTCTGAACATCCTTCTCATCAGGCAGGCGGTTAAGCGCTTCTTCAAACCGGTCGAAGGAAAAGGGTTTTAAAAGATAATCAACCACCGCAAGTTCAAAGCCCTCCACAGCATGTTCGGAATATGCGGTGGTTACGATAACGTGTGGTGGGTTATCCAGCGATTTAAGAAAAGAAAAACCATCCATTTTGGGCAAGTGAATATCCAGAAACAGTACATCTATCTCATCTGTACTTAGCACCACGGAAGCTTCCGCAGCACTGGAACAGGTAGCGACCAACTTAAGCCCGTCAAGGCGGGTGATATAGTTTTTAAGCACGCGCTGTGCTGGCAACTGATCTTCAAGGATAAGACAACGAAGCTTAGTCATGGCCTATCCCTTTTGTCTTCAACGGCATTTCCAGCTCAAGCACATAAACATCGCCATTCCTACCGTGGGTAAGAGAAAACTCTCTGTCACTTAAAAGCTCAAGCCTGCGGCGCACATTCGCAATCCCAACGCCTTTTTCCTTTACTCCTTCACTTTCCGTACGGTGGTCTTCATCAAAGCTATTCTCTGTTTTTAGGATAAGCTTATCTTCCCCCGCCTTAATAGAAATACGAATTTCAATCCCTTTGTCCTGAGTATCAAAACTGTGCTTGAAACAGTTTTCCACAAGAGTGATAAGCACGAACGGCAGGATAAATTTCCCCTGTGTGTCGCCTTCAATATGCAGATCAATAAACCCTCTACCTTCAAGACCCATTTCTTGAATAGAGATATAGTTATTGATAGAGGCCAATTCCCGTTCAAGCGGCACTAAATCCTCACTGCATTCATAAAGCGTGTAGCGCAGTAAATCCGAAAGCTTCAAAAGCATATCCGGGGCTTTGCCCGTATCTGTCAGTGAATGGGAATAAATGTTATTCAACGCATTAAAAAGAATATGCGGGTTAATCTGAGATCTAAGGAATTTAAGCTCACTTTCCATCTTTTCGCTATGCGCCGCCACCAGGTTTTCCTGTGCTTCCTTTGAATCCCACGCCAGCTTGATAAAGGTCATCACTGCAATCATTGGCAGGGTTTCAATGGCCATATAAATCACCCCAGTGACAGACCAGGGATCTGCCCCTCGGGTATAGGGAAAGAAAAACGGTTCAATCACCCCTTCTTCAAAACTTCCAAACACCGCAAAGGCCAGCACCGCAGACAAGGTAAAGAGCGCATATTCGCCTTTATAAAAAAACCGTGGCAACAACACGTACAGCAACAGCACAGCTAAAAGGCCACGGAAAACCATATAAACAGCTTCACCCACATGCAGATGTGGTTGCTCATGAGAGAAGACAATAAGCAGTAGGGTCGAAAGCCAAACCAGCCCGATAATATATGTATCTGTTTTCCAGTTTTTAGGGACAAGTCGCAGCAAACCAAGTTCCTTTTCTAATTCCCAGACAAACTATTTGAACGAAAGATTATTTAACAGGCAAAGAATGATATCCGCACTCCATTGTGGATAAACAACAGTAAAGAAATGACCAACAACTTTTCATCCAGTGAAAGCCTCTGTTTGTCCCTTAGATACTGTCGGTGATCAAAGCATACCTTATCTTCACAGCCCAAGCGTGCTTCTTCACTGTTGCTGGTGCAGTAACCAATCAGCATCGGAGAGGATATCAGAACAAAGACAGAAATATTCTGTGTAGCAATCACTGGTGGGAAGTAAACGTGCCCAAACACGATCTGCAACTCTTGTCAGTGGTGAACCAGTAGCGAGTTAAGTTACCAGATGGCGTTTGCACTTTGCCGTTTCTGTTTTTGTTCAAAAGGATACCGATCCGAAATGTGATGTTTGCATGCTTTAACCCGTTCCCTCAATGGGGCTTGCAGACATCGCTTGTGGGGACAAGAGGAAACTGAAGGGATACTGCACCAGTTCCATCTATGGGAAACATAGAAAGCAGAACACGACAAGCGAGGATACCATGGCGCGCGCTTCCACTAAACGCGGTTTCACCTTTAAAGATTTTCTGGTGAAGCTGCATCTTTATCTGGGTTTAACTCTAGGCCTTTTATTTGCTCTTCTAGGGCTAACCGGCTCTATGCTGGCCTTCGATGATGAAATCGTACGCCTGATGAATTCAGATAAACTTACATCGGTTGAACAAGGCCATATGCTAAGTCTTGAGGAAGCAACCCTTCATATGCAGAACTGGGCAGAAACACACGACACCAAAGGCGAACTGGCCGATATTCAACCACCTACTGGCAGTGACGGTGTTTATAGCTTCAATTACCGCGAAGGGCGCCGAAATGTTGGCGCCTATAAAATGGATGCTTATTCAGGCGAAATTCTAGGTGAATTCCATTTTACAGATACCTTTATGTTCACCGTGATGCAGTTCCACGAAAAATTCCTCGCGGGCGGCACCGGGAAAACCATCACAGGCATCACGGCAGGGACCGCATTTTTCATTCTGCTATCTGGCTATATTCTGTGGTGGCCAAAAAAACGCCGTTTCAAACAGGCTTTTAAAATCAAATGGAACGCCAATACCATGCGCGTGCTTTTTGACAGCCACAAAGCTTTTGGCGCAGCACTTGGGCTTGTGATGATCGTAAGCGCTTTCACAGGCTTTACCATGGCTTTCCCTGAAGTGTTCGAAGCACCAATCTCGGCTTTTTCTGAGCGCACACAATTTCAAGGACCATTCGAATCCAAAGATAGTGGCGGCGAACCACTTTCTCTCTCCGCACTGGTAATGTTGGTGGATGAACGCTACAGCGGCGGCACTATTACAGACATTCGCCTACCAAGAGAGAGAACAGCAACCTACCGCCTTGAAGTGAAGCACACTGGTGATATTCACGAAGACGGCGATACTATTTTGTTGCTTGATCAATATACCGGGGCAGAGCTTATCAACTGGTCACCTTCACAAATGACGGCGGCTGATAGTTTCTTTAACTGGATGCGCCCACTGCATGAAGCACAGGCTTTTGGCCTTATCCACCAGATACTGTTTGCCATCGCAGGCCTGCTTCCACCGTTTTTATATGTAACAGGTGTGTGGATGTGGCTGAAAAAACGCAAACTGAACCGCAAACCAAAACGCACCGCCGCCGCAGCAGCATAAATAAAAGTGAAGGCGCAGGCCGCAGGTTCCCGCGCCTTCATACCACCTTCCCTTTAGGTGATATTTTTCGCAAGATTGATTGAACGCTCTACCGCTTCTTGCTCATCCCCCTGAGGGTCAGCTGTTAACAGAGACGGTTGGAAGCGATTCACTCGGATGTTCGTAATACCCACCAGATCAAACCACCAGCTTAGGTAAGTTGAATGGAAATCCTGCCCATACCGGGAAGGAACACCCGGTGCGAACACACCAGCTGTATAGAAAGCAGCCGCTCGCTTATTTTCTAAAAGGCCGAAGTAACCATCTTCTGGTGTGAAACCGAACAGAAGGCCCGGCTGGGTGATAATATCCAGATACTGTTTCAGCTTATAAGGCACACCGCCATTCCACATTGGCACCGCAAATACATATTCATCAGCCTCAATAAACTGGTTAGTAATTTTCACGATTTCATCCCAGGCGCTTTCAAGCCCGCTATCCAGTTCACCAACGCCGAAAAAGGTCATTTTCGCAGCGGCTTTATCACCATCAAATTCCGGCAGGTTCGCTTGCCACAGGTCAAGCCTTACCAGCTCAATTGACGGATCATCCGCCAGGCGCTGGTTTACATATGCCTCAGCAATTTTAGCGGTGTGTGAAGTTTCCTTACGCGGGGAAGCGTTCACATAAAGAAGTTTGGTCATGGTTCTATCACTTTCATACATGGTTTAAACAAATAACCTTTAAAAACATATTTTGACAGTTATTAACTGAATAGTAACTTGTCAAGAGCCACTTAAGAGGTTACTCATCACAGGTAAGTGACCAACAGGAGAGCCCCTTGGCGACAAACGAAAGACCAGATGCATTTTTTGTAGCGGAACACACGGCGCTTGATTTTCTCAACACCCGCTGCGCACCTTCCGGCACTGAGTTTGACTGGCTATCCAGTGGGGAAGACATTACGAACTGGCTTATGCAGGCTGGCCTGCTGACCGATGAAGAACACACACATGTGAGGAAGGCTTTCTCAAAAGCCGTTCTTGATAAAACCGCAAAAACCGCGCGTAACCTGCGCGAATGGCTGCGCGACTACCTAGAGCGCTATAAAGAAAATGGTGTTCATTTTACGGATGCTGATGCTCAACTTAAGCCCCTGAATGATATTTTGGCGTTACCCGTTAAATATCAGCACCAATTAACCAACTCAGGGGAACAGGGTGCCCTTTCCCTTGCTCGGAACCGCCAGATCGAAACAGCAGACAGCCTTTTAGTACCAATCGCAGAAGCCATCGCTGACCTATTGATTGATGAACATTTGGAATTAATCAGGAACTGCGAAGGCCCGGCCTGCCCGCTCTGGTTTTACGACCGCACTAAAAACCACCAGCGCCGTTGGTGTGTTATGGAAATTTGCGGTAACCGCGCCAAAGCCGCTGCTTACCGTGCCAGAAAAAAAGCACAAGCCGAAGCTTAATTCCCATTCGCTAAGCGCCATAAAAGTTCGAAGTATGCTTTACCGCTAGTGCGCAGGTCATCCTTCGCACCCGCTGATAGCCACCGCAAGATTACGCGGGAAGCTGCACCTGAACTGATATCCTGTAATAACGTCAGATCAAGCGCGCTAGGTAGTTCACCAGCCGCTCGGGCTTCCTTAAGCACATCTTCGTACAAATCCTGAAATTCAGCCTGCGCGACAGACGCACGGTTCACCCAGAAAATGGGCGGCAGGTTCATAAACACAAGCTTCGCTATCACGGGGCGTTCTGCGTAAAATTCAAACTGGGTTGAAGCCAGCGCGTTAAGCTTGGCCTTCAGCCCCTCCGCTGTGCCTGACCGCTCCTTAGCGAGTGCCGTGAGTTCCTCCATATCCGGTTCGATACAGGCAAGCAGCAGCTCTTCCTTGTTGCCGTAATATTTATAAACCGTTTGAGGGCTTACCTTCGCACGTTTGCAGATATCCCTAATCCCTACACGGTGAAACTCGTCTTCGCTGAACAACGCAAGAATAGTTGCCCGCAAACTCTCCAGAGCTTCCGGTTTAATTTTACGCTTATCTGATTTCAGTGTTTGTTCCAAAAACAGCTCCTGTTTCACCCTCTTTCTTTAACAGCACAAGCCACAGAAAACAGGATTTTCTTGCTATATCTATCATCTTTTGTTTATTATCGGAAACAATGTTTCCATTTATTTACTTGGGAGGGCAAAGAAATGGATACGGCCAACGAAAATACAAAAGCGGAAAACACCACCTTTGTTCGTGAACTTGCGGCACGGCTGATTTTCCCCATCTTTATGACAAGCTGCCTTCTTGCTGTTTATGCCCTTTTGCAAATCGGCGTGCATGAAGGTTTGGCGGTTTTTTATGTGTTATTCCCTGGTGCACTTGGCATCTGGCTTCTGGAACATGCTCTTCCCTTCCGCAAAAGCTGGAACCAGAATGATGGTGATGTAAGCACAGATTTTATTCATATGGTGGTTGCCCAAATCATCATGCCGCGGCTGTTAAAACCCCTATATCTTGCCACTCTGGTATCCGGTTTGGCCTATCTAATCGGGGAGAGAGCACCCTCGCTTTGGCCGCATGATTGGCCACTTATAGCGCAACTGTTCCTCATGCTGCTGGTTGCTGAATTCGGCCGTTACTGGGTTCACCGCTGGGCTCACGAAATTCACTGGATGTGGAAGTTTCACGCCGTGCACCACAGCCCTAACAGGCTGTATCTTTTAAACGCAGGACGCTTTCATCCCATTGAGAAAATCTATTTCCTGATCCCCGAGGTTGTGCCCTTCCTTGTGCTTGGTGTGAACACAGAAACCACCGCTCTTTATTTCGTATTCAACGGTATCCACGGCCTGTTCCAGCACTCGAACATTTATCTGAAACTGGGCATGATGAACTATATTTTCTCCATGACCGAGCTTCACCGCTGGCACCATTCAAAAGCCATCGAGCAGAGCAACACCAATTACGGCAACAACCTGATTGTTTGGGATATTATTTTCGGCACCTTCTTTTGGCCAAAAGAAAAGGAGGTAGGTTCTATCGGGCTCCACAACCCCGAGTACCCCAAGGATTACTTAGGCCAGCTAACTGCGCCCTTTAATGGAGACATCGACAAGCCAGCTGATTACGGTGATCGCCCCGAATATTATGAAGAACTCGCCCTCTCTGAACTACCACTTGCGGAGAAAAAATCATGAAAGCTCTGCGTATCTACAGCATCATCTATTCGGCTCTGCTGTTCATAGGGGAGACGATTGTTGTGCTCACTTCCGATAAATTCTGGCCCCTTTCACTGGATGATTATGTGGCAATCACCCTATTTCTCTATGCACTGCGGTCGCTGAATGAAATGAAAGGCAAGCTGCTTCAGTTCGGCGTCTGGGCCTATATGTGCGGTAAGCTCTACACCATGTTTTTTATTCGCATTGATCCCACAACTGGCGAGGCAGAACGCATTCTGCCGCTGTTCATTTTACTTTTGGCATCCATCGCAGGATTGATACTCTCCCTGCGCAGCTTCAAAGAAGAACTATCTGAGCCCTAACCGTTTCATAGTGCGCAGAAGATTGCTGCGGTCCACCCCAAACGAACGCGCCACCGCAGACAGGTTATCGCCATAATATTCAAGCCGGTCTGCTATCAGCTGTCGCTGGTAACCATCCACCAATTCTCGCATATCTTTGCTGTGATCCTTAGCTTGGATAGGCATGTCAGGCTCTAATGCCTGATGCACCCCATTCTCCAGTGCTAGGTGATGATTTCCAACGGTTACCATATCAGCACCCGTTTGATCCCGGCTTGCCTTCAGTGTTGCCCGACTAAGGATATGCTCGAGCTCTCGCACATTACCGGGCCAACTATAAGAAAGCAGGCTTTCAACCGCACTGGCAGAAAGCCGAACCTTACCAAGCCCCAAGCGGTGCTGGTTCTTTTCCAGGAAATAGCCCGCGAGCAACAAAACATCTTTACCGCGCTCCTTGAGCGCAGGTACAGGAAGCGGGTAAACGCTCAAGCGGTGGTACAAGTCTGCCCGAAAACGCCCCGCCTTCACTTCTTCCTGCAGGTTCCGGTTGGTGGCTGCGATAATTCGTACATCAACGGAGATAATCCTATCGCTCCCTACCCGCTGGATTTCACCACTCTGTAGCGCCCGTAGAAGCTTGGCCTGTACCCCAAGCGGTAATTCACCCACTTCATCAAGAAACAGCGTTCCACCATCAGCCAGTTCAAACCGACCACTTCTGTCAGTAACCGCGCCGGAAAAGGCACCTTTCACATGGCCGAACAGCTCACTTTCCACAATATTTTCAGGGAGTGCCGCGCAGTTAATCTGCACCAATGCTTCACTTGCTCGGCCCGACTGATCATGAATTTGACGCGCCACCAGTTCCTTACCAACACCGGTTTCACCAGTGATCAATACAGAGAGCAAGGACGGAGCAACGGTTTCAACATCTCCCACCAACGCCTGCATGGCATCACTTTCACCGATCATATGATCCTGCGCTTCCGAATGCATCAGAGACTGGGCGATTTCATGTTGCTGGCTGGCTTTTGCTTCCAGTGCTTCAATATGCAGACTGGTTTTAATCGCAGCAGCAACGGCTGCTACATAGGCCCTTGTTTCTGTGGGATTAAGAGCATCAAACGTGCCTGCTTTCATCGCATCAAGGGTAAGTACGCCCCAAATATCACCATCCACATAGATGCTGGACCCCATACAGTCATGCACATGAAGCTGTTCGCTATCCGCCACCAAACCATCATACGGGTCTGGCAACTTGCATTCCGCTTCAAAGCGAACTGGCTGATCACTCTCAAGAATGTTTTTCAGGCGCGGATGTTTTTCCACATCAAAGCGGCGCCCCATCACCTCTTCGCTCAACCCTTTGGCAGCCAATGGCACCAGCATATTCTGCTTTAACTCAAGGAGAACAACTGCATCGCATTCAATGGCTTGGGCGATAGCATCAATCAGGCGCTCATACCGCTCCGCTGGCTTGAGCGCCTTACTCAGGTCTTCAACAATACTGATAAACGGTAACATACTCATGCGGGTTCATTTAACACACCCTGAGTTATTTTAACATCCCATTAAGTAAGTTAATTTAACCTCACCAGCATGTTCCGATCATATAAACCCCAGAGATACCGCCAATCCTGAAACTGGCACGTTTGTTGTTATGTAATTGTCAGTTTAATGCTGTGAGAGTGAAATTATGTTAGATCAAAACACTATCGATATTATCAAAGCAACTGCCCCTGTAGTGGCTCCTAAAGCTGATGAAATTACATCCTGCTTTTATCCCCTGATGTTTGAGCGCTATCCTGAGGTAATTCCGTATTTCAACCAAACTCACCAGTCCAAAGGCTCCCAACCTAAAGCACTGGCGAATGCAGTGGTGGCATATGCACTCCACATTGAAAACCTTGGTGCTCTTGATGGTGCGGTAAAGCAAATTATCCAGAAGCACTGTTCACTTGGCATCCAGCCTGATCATTATAATATTGTTGGCGAATGTTTGCTTGCAGCCATCAAAGAAGTGCTTGGTGATGTCGCCTCTGATGACATCATCGAAGCATGGGGCAAAGCATACGGCCAGCTCGCGGGTATTCTTATTGATGCGGAAGAAGGTCTTTATGCTGCAGGCGCCAGCAAAGAAGGCGGTTGGCGCGGACTACGCGAATTTATCATCAAGGATAAAGTACGCGAAAGCGATATCATTACATCTTTCTATCTTACACCGAAGGATGGCGGTGCTGTACCAGCTTTTGAACCGGGCCAGTTTATTGCGGCACTTTTCAACATTGATGGTCAACATGTTCGCCGCAATTACAGCCTTTCTGATGCACCGGGTAAAAACTATCTCCGTATCAGCGTAAAACGGGAGGAACATGGTTTAGTTTCAAACCATCTACATAACAATCTGAACCAAGGCGACAGCATTGCTCTTATGCCTCCGTTTGGTGAGTTTACCCTGCGTAAGAATGACAAACCCCTTGTACTGGTAACAGGCGGCGTTGGCATTACACCTGCGATCAGCATGCTGAATACCGAAGCAGCGACAGGCCGTGAAATTCACTTTATTCACGCGGCCCTGAACAGAAACACCCACGCCTTCCGTGAACATGTACAAAACACAGCGGCAGAACACACCAACGTAAAGCCTATCTTTGTATATAACGAACCAACAGCAACATGCGCACCACATGCCAAAGGCTTTATCACCAAAGAAATGCTTGAAGCACAAATTCCATCCGATCGGGATGTTGAATTTTATTTCCTTGGGCCAAAGCCTTTCATGCAGTCTGCGCTGAAAATCGCGAAAGAGCTGAATATTCCAGAAAGTCAGATTCACTATGAATTCTTCGGCCCGGCGGAAGATTTGGCTGCTTAACCCCTATTCTGGCTGTGCATGCTTGCTTGGTTGAATGATCGTATATCCCTGCATCAAGGGAGCAACAAAATTCGGATACGCATCTCTGGCAATGCCCCCTTTTTCGGAAGAAAACATTGCCGGAACCGGATTTGAAACTTCCCGATAAACCTCATCCTGTCAGGGGTTGGTTTAGCGCTTATTCGCAGGAAGCTTGCACACAGAACCCATCCACCGCTTGGTGAACTATACCTTCGTCCTTGCGGTGGGTGCGGCGCTTTATTTTACGGTACGGTAAATATCCGCTGAATGACTTTTCAGCGTGGAGAGATAAATCTTATCATCAGCAACTGCGAAAGCGGGCATACCGTCTGCCTGAAGCAGTAACTCTTTCTCCCCGCCAACAGCATGTTCATAGAAAGCCCATTTACCATTTTCAAACTGCCAGTAAAAAAGCTGATCACCCTGTTTTTCCACAGCAAATTTACGGCCAACGATCGGGTTTGAAAGAGTTAAGCCAGTTGGCTCTCTACCCTCACCGGAAAAAAGCTCCCCTGTTTCTGAAAACCACAAGGTATTTTTCATATCAGAGGCGTAACGAATATAGGCCCAAGATCTGTTTTCGATGCTTACTGTATTGGTACGCAAATCATAATAATGCACCTGCCAGCCACCTTTTACGGCAACACTGTAAGAAAGTGTGTTTGCATCAAACCAGGAAACACCACGGATTTCTGTTTGCGGGATATCAAGTTTCTGGCGCTCACCAGTTTCAGCATCAACCACATGAAGTTCGTTGATAGTAACACCAACCAGACGCTTACTATCAGTTGACCATTTCAAATCATAATAATGGCTATGGCTACTGCCTGATGTGAGCTTTCTTTCCTGATGATCTTCAAGAGACTGAAGCCACACTTCATCTTGCCCTGATTTATCTGACATGTAAGCGATCATCTTGCCGTTTGGTGCAAGCGTTACCAACCGATCATCTACTGAAGAGGCTGCCACCAGCTCCTGCGAGTCATCTGCTCGCTCCAAGGAGATAATATCACGGTTATAGATACCGCCCACATATACGTAACCACCTGTATGATCATCCCGAATTGGGGTGCTAATCCGGTGGCTGGCACTGTGGATAATCTGCCTGTCTCCACCTTCCAGATCAAAACTGATAAGGTCATACGCAGGATGTTCACCAATTACGATCACACGGTCGCCCCGAAGGTTCCAGATTGCGCAGCACATATATTCATTAAGGCGGAACATCTGAGTGAGTTTATCCCGCTTCAGATCAAGTGTGAAAAATGCAAGCCACTGCTCTGCATCAGGCGAGGAAATAAGAAGCTTATCTTCTGTCGGGTGCAGATCAAACTGTGTATTGCCGCCCAGAATAAGTTCTGGCTGGCTCACGCGGCGGCTGGTACCCGCGGGCAGCGTAAGCTCATAAATGGAATATGGCGGCCCAACCTCGCTAGCTTCTGCATACAAAAGCTTATTATCATCATGGGTGAATATCACTTTGCCGTAGCTGTTCTTCGGGCAGTAATGAATGGTTTCCTGCACCGTTATTTTCATACCATCAAGGGTTAAGCGACGCAGTTCACAGCTTTCCTGGTCTGTGTAAAGGTACGCGATATATTTACCACTGTCTGACCAATCCGCAGGGCCATGGTGCGCGCCCGCTTCACTTAATTTAACGGTTTCCTGCGTTGTAAGGTTCTTTAAATAAAGCTGAAGGAAATTATCTTCAAAGGTGGTGTAAAGCAGCTGGTTCCCATCAGGTGAAACAGAAGGCTGAAATTCCTGACCGCCACCGCGGGTTAGAAATTCGGTGCCTTTCACAGTTGGTTCCGGCTTTGTGGGTTGCTGAAAATACATCACGGCAAAAGCTGCAATAATAAACAGCGCAAACACCATCATGGGTTTACTGCTGTGTGGCTTGGCCTGCATTTCCCCATCTGCCGCAGTAGTTTCCACAACCGATTCTGCCGCTAGTTCAGAAACTGGTGCAATAAAGCGGTATCCCTTTTTAGGATAGGTGGCAATAAATTGGGGTGATTTAGGGTCATCCCCCAGCTGTTTCCTGAGTTTTGCAATAACCCGGTTTACGGCATTATCCGTGATAGCACGAGCTTCCCAAACTGCATCAACAAGCTCGTCCCGGCTGATGGTTTTATCCGGGTTCAGGCAAAAATAGGTGAGCACTTCGGCAAGGAGAGGCTCCAACTGCACAGTTTTTTCAGTGCCGTCTGCATTTTTTTCATGCAGAGCCTGTTCTTTCTCATCAAAGATAAATTGTCTTATTTTCCAACGCATTACCGATTACCCACCCCGAGTTTGGCGGTGAACTTATCATGGTTTTTGGGCTTGGTCACAAAAAATCACCTAAAAATCACCTCGTGATCATTACTTATTTTTCGCCTCGTGGAATTGGTATCTCAAGCCGCACCGATGTGGTGCAGGCAATAACATGATGAACCGAGGCACGACGATGAAAATTACAAAAGCACTTTTATTAACAGCCCTTCTTTCCACAACTTCCATAGCGCAGGACAATTTCAAAACACCTGCCTCCGTGAAAGCCGATTTTGAGGGCTTTGCTGAACGGTTAAATTCAAGAAGCCAACTTCACAGAGATATGCAGGCGCTTGCAGAAAAACTGCTGAAGACTGAAGGCCATAACCTGGATACCAAAATGCGCCTGCTCGCACTAACGGGCCAATTTGATGAAGCACTGAAGGCACTGGCAGAAATCAGGGCTAACCAGGATACAAGCGCTTATCCCGCAAACCCGTTTCTTACCCTTCAGCAGGAATTATTCTTCAAAACCAAAATCCGTGAACAGCAAACAGGTGAAAGTTTCGAAACTGCTTTCAGGCATGTGTATGAAGCCATCTTCCGCACACTGAATAACAAGGAGGCACATAAAGCCAGTTATTATATGGGCTATAGCCTGGAACAAGGTATCCCTTACATGAAATTTGTGTTTGGGCGCGTAGCTGGCAGTGACGAACTTTCCAGTAAAGACGCAGCCAGCCTTCTTTACAATTATCAGGATTATTATGTTTACAACGCCGTTATTCCTGCCAGCAAAACCCTGCAAGAAGAAGATATTGACCGCCGTTATATTACTGATCGTAACGTTCTTATAAAAACACCTGAAGGTATCACCCTTTCAGCAGTTGTAGTGCGCCCTCGCGGAGTGGCAGAACCAATGCCAGCAGCGCTTAATTTCACAATTTACAACGTACCGGACAGCAATCTCCGTGAGGCATTGAACGCAGCAGCTCACGGCTATGCGGGTGTGATAGCTGATGCCCGCGGCAAACGCCTCAGCACGGATGAGATCCGCCCATACGAGACCGAGCACAAAGACGCCAACGCGGTGGTTGACTGGATCAGCAAGCAAAGCTGGAATAATGGCGAAGTGGCAATGTATGGTGGCAGCTACAACGGTTTCGCGGCATGGGCGGCGGCAAAGCATGCACACCCAGCGCTTAAAACCATCGTTCCTTATGTGGCAGCTATACCTGGTTATGGCCTGCCGATGGAAAACAATATTTCTATCAGCGCCAATTATGCGTGGCCCTTTTATGTAGCCAACAACCGCGATCTTGATTTCGACCTGTATTTCGATAATGCACGCTGGGGAGGCCTTAACACTAAATGGTTTGAAAGTGGCCGCCCTTACCGCGAATATGATGCGGTTGATGGCCTTACAAACCCTTGGTTCCAGAAATGGCTGGATCACCCCGCGTATGATGAATACTGGCAAGCAATGGTGCCTTATAAAAATGATTATAAGAACATCAACATCCCTGTGCTTTCCATTACAGGTTATTATGATGACGGGCAAATCTCTGCGCTCAGGTATCTAAATGATCACCACACCTATAACGAAAACGCGGATCACTATCTGATCATCGGTCCTTATGATCATTGGAGCGCTCAAGGCACACAGCGTAAAAACCTGCGCGGTATTGAGCTTGATCAAAGCGCCTTTATTAATGTGCCGGAAATTACTTTTGAATGGATGGATCACATCCTTAAAGGAGCACCAAAGCCTGCCCTTGTGAAAAACAAAGTAAACTATCAAGTGATGGGAGCAGATACATGGAAGCACGTGCCGTCGCTCGCGGAAATGAACGCTGATACAGTACGTTATTATCTGAATACAGAAAGCTCTGGCGAACACCACACCCTCAGTACTCACCGAGAAACAAAAACAGGTAATGTGCTGCAAACCGTAGATTATACTGACCGCAAAACACAGAATAATGCTTCATACCCGTGGCCAATTATCCGAGACCAGTTAGAGACTTTCGGCGGCAAAGTATTCCTCACCGATACTTTTGGTGAAGATATGGAGTTATCGGGCCAGTTCTCCGGCAAGCTCGATATTCGCATGAACAAAAAGGACGTAGATCTGGCTGTAACGCTTTATGAAATCCTGCCGAACGGCAAGTTTATTCACTTGGCATCCTATATGGGCCGCGCCAGTTATGCGGCTGATGAAACCAAGCGACACTTGCTGACCCCCGGTGAAATTGAAAGCATTGAATTTAACCGCACGCGTATGGTGAGTAAGCGCATAGCCGAAGGCAGCCGCATCGCCGCCATCGTGAATGTAAATAAAAATGTGATTGCCCAGGTAAATTACGGCACAGGGAAAGATGTAAGCCTTGAAAGCATCAAAGACGCTGGTGAACCGCTAAAGCTTGAATGGCAAAACAGCAGTTACCTGAACCTGCCTATCAAACCACTGAAGTAATATTAACCAATTGGAAGGCCGGGTTTATCCCGGCCTTCACCATCTCCCGCACTTGTTATTGGCGAAATATTGCTTACATCCACCACTCAGGGTAGATATTCCATCTATTCAGCGGGGGAATATTTTGTGAGCGACACAACAGTAACGGCAGACAACAGCCTTCCAGAGAAGATAGATTTCATCCACCAATCGCACTACGGCGACAACAGCTTTATGTGGTCGGTACTCGCTATCATGATAGGCGTGGTTGTTTTCTTTATTGCTTCTGTTGCGATCCTCTTTGCACTCGGCATTATCGGTACAGCGCTACCAACAGATGATATGCCAGACGGATTTGAAGATCACCTTCTCCTCCTGGCTAGCTTCCTGGCCTTCTACCCAGCCTTCTGGGTTGCCCAAACAAAAATTCATAAAAGGAAATGGCTAGATCTATTAACCAGCGCCCCGACGTTCCGGTGGTCTGTGTTGCGGAACGCCGCATTCCTTTATGGAGGTGCGATGATTATCCTCGCTCTCTATGAATGGTTTTCCGGCGGTGCTACCTGGGTCTATGACAGCAATAGCTATTGGTCATTTCTTATAGTCACGCTGATATTGGTACCATTTCAAGCCGCCTCTGAAGAGATACTATTGCGCGGGTACGCGAACCAGTTTTTTGTACGTTATCTAAAAAGCCCTTGGGTGGTTTATGTGATCACCAGCATGATTTTCGCCAGCCTGCATTTCGCAAACCCTGAAGCAGATTCTGGGTATTTCTATCAATATGTATTACTGATATTTGTTGCCGGCTTCACCGCCTGTATTGTTACTCATTATACGGGTGGCCTCGAAGCAGCGATTGGAATGCATATTTTCAATAATCTGGTCGCCTTTACAGTCGCGGGATATGATATCCCCGGTGAACCGACAACAACACTTCTGAGCTTAGGGGAAATCCAGTTCTCGTGGTTTGACACGATTGTCGCAGTATTGTTCGAATTTGTCGTAGCTTTTATAGTGATCTGGTACCTGAAACGGCAACAATCTCGAACTATTCTCTCAGCCAATGCAACAAACATTACACCGTAAATAAGCTTCGGTTTAGCGAAATCAGGGTTCCCTTCGCCATTGGGTTATTATATAACCTACCTTATGAATACGTTAGTAGAACATAAACAGCCTGTTCTTCCCGCAGTCTGCTTGAAGAGGTATCTATTGCTTCTCACTGTGCTTGGGCTGTTTATCTTCACTCGTATTCTTTTCTCATTCCACCACCATGGGATGGAAAATCAGTTTGATGATACTGACGCGCGGCTGGAATGCGGATACTGTCTCGTAGCGCATGCAGCTATGGATATTGAAGACAATGTCCAGACTATTGCCCTCCCCCCTTTCGCGGGCAATAATTATGACCCACTTCATAGCCAGATCCCGCATAGCGTCAGCATTTCGGCCGCAAGCGCCCGTGCCCCGCCAAAAGCTTAACTCTCCCTATTGCAACCTGAATATCTGATCCAGTTGGCAGCAAATGCCAGCTGATATTTGTCGTGTAGCTCGTCTGCACGCGAGAGAGTTAACAATGAAACATATGGAATTATATGATGGTGCCAGTGCGCGTAGCATGGCACCTGCACCGGGTAATACAAACAATGGCTACCAGCCACTAAGGCCACCAAGGCTTACCAACAATCAGGCTATGGTTTATGATGCACTGCTATCTTTGGGCAGGTCAGCAAAAGCATATGAACTGCTTGAAATACTGCGCCCTCAAGGTGTGAACACGGCCCCTACCATTTACCGTGCGCTCACTGATCTCACACGGAAAAACCTAGTACGGCCCGTGCATTCCACGCGCACTTTTACAGCCCGGCCCATTTCCAAGCCGTTCACCAAACACAGTATCTTAATGATCTGCGAAGCTTGCGGGCATGTAGACACTATTGAAAATCCAGCCCTGCAATATGCGCTTGAAGATAACGCCAACAGCGCCGGTTTTACACCCAGAGATAAAGTGGTGGAAATCATGACCCTCTGCCGCGAAGAAACATGCCCCAGCGCAAATCCGGGATTATAGTGATGGAGAAGCCTGCCGCTTATTCAAGTGTAATGGACCGGATTGCCATGGCGGCATCCGGCCTGTGTGTGGTGCACTGTATCCTTACCCCTATTCTTATCGCCGTACTGCCTGCTATCGCAGTCTACGCGGAGATCAACCACGATATTGAACTACTGCTTATCGGGGTTATGCTGCCACTCAGCGCTTTTGCTCTATTCAGAGGATACAAGTGCCACTGCAGCATGCAGCCTACAGTAAACGCGGCTGGCGGTGTTGCACTCCTTTTACTGGCACAGCTTGTACTCGAAAGCGAAACAGGTGAATTGATTGCCAGTGTCGCTGGTGGCTTAGCACTCATTACCGCACATATTATAAATATCAAAGCAGGGAGGCACTGCGCATCAGGCAGTGCCTGTGAAAGCTAACTAAGCCTTATATGTCATGCTGCGGTGGCGGATTTGCTCAAGCGTGTCCTCCACCAGCATTTCACCATTCCGGTAAACCGTGCGTAAGGCATTTTCTTCTGCGCTTTCTGCTTGGCGAGTTTCATAACCCTCTTCGGTTTTCACCAGTGCGAGCACACCGCGCTTACTGGCTTTCCCTTTATCGGTGATAGGGTTCTTGAACACGTCCTGCCAGTTCCCATTCACCTTTACCGCCGAGCATTTCATGGCAAAATGCTGGGTATCACGGGTTACTTGCTGCAACAGTCCGGAGCCCATACCAAACACAATATTCTCAGCGCTTAAGCCTTCTTCAAGCATCCGGCTGAGGATTTTCTTGATGGTATCCGGGGTGATACCATCCCCTTGCAGCACACGTACATGATCAGGCAGAACTTTATAGCCCTTACTGTTCGTGCTGCTACCGAACTGTTCCATCAAAGCTTTGATAACAGCGATCGGGTTTTCAATAGGGTCACCACTATCTGGCCGAACCACAAGGCGTGAACCTGCTTCCGCATTCTCAAGCACCTGATCCTTCAGCTCACCGCCGAAGATATCATTCACTGCGCGGAAAATATCATAACTATCGGCTACGATACTGATGATGTTCGAACCTTTAAACTGCTTGAGCATATTGCTGTAGGCATCGGCTTCCCTATCTTCTCCCCAGCTTGTCATGGTGCTGTGTTCGCTCGCAGGAACGGAAAAAGCCGCCATCGGTTCCTGATAATATGTGCGGGCCGCAAGAAGCGCATTCATCGTATCTGTACCGCGGAAGTTTACCAGATGCGCGAGACCACCAAGTGCTGCGCTTTCTTCTGAAGAGACACCGCGCGCACCAAAATCATGCAGCATAAACTGCGCAACGGGCTCAGCCAGCTCATCACTGCTTTCTTCCAGCGCTTCCAGAATACTTTGTTTGGCGTGATAGCTGATGGTTGCCACGGTTGTTGGATACCACACACCTCTCAATAGTGACGTTTCCACAAAACTACTGAGCCAATAGCATGCCGGATCAGTGTTTCGTACCTGTACAAGCACATTGCTGATTGGTACAATTGTGCCTTCTGGCACTGCTTCAATTTCCAGCGGCAAGTAGCCGTCATGTTTATCGAGAATATGCTGCCAACCAGCCCGGTTAAAACTGATACCGTGTTCATGGCACACCCAGGCGGCATCATCGATATCCGCTTGTGTGATTGGGTTCGCCAGCAGCTTCTTCAGCCATGCCTGAAGGCCAAAGAAAAGCACGCTTTCATGCTTGCCACCACGGCTTTCCACATAACTGTTCACAATGGTTGTTTCAGGGGGATACTGCAGATAATGGCTGTGTTTATAGCTATCTGTATCAAGAATAATATTGGTCATAGATACGTCTCAGAATGCCCCATAGAAATATGCTTGGAGCCTTTGCTATCACACACACCCTATTTTGCAACCTTTGCAGGCTGCATTCCTTGTAGAAGCTCCTTAGGAAAGAATTAGTGCGCCGCCTGAGTATCAGCAAAAACCGTAAGAATATGCTCCACATGATCAAGATTCTGAATAAGGATATCAACCAGTTCTGGCTGGAAGTGTTTCCCCCGCTGTTCTTTAATAAACCGGTATATATCCCCAAGGGCCCAAGGCTCTTTATAACAGCGCCTACTTCCTAAAGCGTCATAAACATCTGCTAACCCGGTAATGCGACCATAAATATGGATATCTTCACCGGATTTACCGTGTGGATACCCAGACCCATCCCACTTTTCGTGGTGGTGCAGCGCAATCATAGCGCCCGCTTTTAAAATAGGCTTATCTGATGATTGAAGCATTTCATACCCGAGCCGCGCATGGGTTTGCATCACAGCCCATTCTTCAGCATTCAGTTTACCGGGTTTGTTCAAAATTGAATCTGGAATACCTATTTTACCAACATCATGAAGAGGCGAAGCATATTTAATAATTTCAGCTTCTTCTTCAGATAACCCAAATTTCAGCGCCAATAGCTTTGATATCTCCGCAACCCGTTTTAAGTGGTTGCCGGTTTCCATGGAACGGGTTTCCACGGCTTCACCGAGCCGGTAAACAATTTCCCGCTGGGTTTCTTCTACCTGGCGGTTCAAATCCAGATTTTCGAAAACAATACCGACATTGCGAGCATATAATTCAATCAGATCACGATCCATATGATCAAGCGCTAGTTCACCGGATACATAGAGCACATTTTCATGGCCGTTTTTCCCCACATGATGACTAACAATCTGATTACCTTTTACCACCTGCCCCTTTTGGGAGGCTTCTAAGATCAGTTTTTCCAAATTCAGTGAGTTGGGGTCCACACTGTTATCATTACCAGTACGATACCGCCCTGTACCCGCGAGGACTTCAAAAGAGGAGTTATCTTTCTTTAACGCGGCTAGAGAATCCACTCGCCTGCCATAAAAGGAATCCCCTTCTTTCACCCTCAAGAGTGACATGAGCTGATCCAGCGCCCCCTCGGCCAAAGTTTGCATAGAATTGATTGAGAAAATATCAGCCGTAGCTTCAATGATTTTTCTTAAACCCTTCCTGCTGTCCTCAAGTGCAACCATATCGCGGTAAGACCTAAGGGAAGCGCTCAACAATGTATAAAGTTTCTGAGATGTGAGTTCGGTTTTTTCCTTATAATCATTGATATCATAATCCATGATTACCTTTTTCTCTGGCGCTTGTCCCGGCTGGCCCGTTCGCAGCACAATCCGCGTTAGCTTGTTCCCCAGATCACCACGGATATAATGAACTAAATCCAACCCCGCATTATCACTTTCCATAACAACATCCAGTAGGATAAGGGCGATATCAGAATGCTCTTTAAGGATCTGTCTTGCATCCGCTGCGGAGTATGCATCCAGATACTCAAGCTGCCTGCCACCAAACTCATAGCCTTTTAAAGCCATCTTGGTAACACTGTGGATTTCGTCCTCGTCATCAACGATCAGGACTTTCCAGTTGGTTTTAACCGCCTCATTTGAAACCTGCTGGGGTTTGCTTGGGCTTAACTTTAATTTTGTTCCTACTAACGCCATTCTATCTATCCCCTACTAGATAAATTGTTCTTCTGCACTGTGGTTCACGCACGGGAAATTAATGACAAATCGTGTACCTTCACCTTCTGCACTAAAGCAGTTGATTTCACCGTCCAGTTTATCGACCACTAAGTTATGAAGGATATGCAAACCAAGGCCCGTACCACCCTGACCGCGTTTTGTTGTGAAAAATGGATCAAAAATATGCCTGAGGTTCTCTTTGCTAATGCCGCAACCATTATCAGAAAAAACAATCTGAACTTTTTTGTTCGATAAAGGCGACAAAGCAATATTGATGACGCCACCGTCGTTCGCTGCAAAAGCATGAGAAAGAGAGTTAGTGATTAAATTGGTAATTATCTGACTTAAAACCCCTGGGTATGTTTCGATGTAAATATCTTCAACATCATCCAGAACCACTTCCACAGAAGGCTTTTTCACAATCGGCTTTAAACTGATGATGATATCTTTCAGATACTCTTTGGCACTAAAGGTTCGAACAATATCTTCGGTCTGATCCACAGACACCTGTTTAAAACTTTTCACCAATTCGGACGTACGTCTTAAATTATTTTGAATAATTCTGAAAGCTTCTTTTGAATCAACGAAATAGCTTTGAAGATCTTCTTCCGAGAGCAATTCATTTTGGTAAGCTTCTTCAGTTTGCATAAGTCGTTCGCGGGCATGGGATGCCGCAGTAACACTAACGCCAACAGGTGTATTTATTTCATGAGCAACACCTGCAACCATTGTAGATAATGCATTCATGCGCTCGTTTTGTATAAGCTCATTCCGTTCCTGCTCATTAATAAGCTGCTTTTTCGTGTTGTTGAGGGTCCTGTAATCTCGTGAAACACTAGATGATAAAATCACTCCTAAAAACGGGACAATGATTGCTTTCGTAATAACCATGGAAATCACAATGATATACATTGTAGATACCGTTTTCGCGACAAACGGCTGAAATTGTGCACCGTGTGAAGATAACCCCTCCAGGCCAACTTTAAGCTTTGAAACCACAACCTCTTTGCTTATTTCACCACGGGAATACTGGTCCAGTTCATCCAGAATATCATCCGCAAGAAGTTTATCCTGCTCGCACAGGGCAATAGCTTCACCGGTTCCTATGATTTTCATCATGAATTTCTCGAACGCACTTACCATATTCAGGCATTCGATCGGTTGTTCTCTAACAAGAATTACGTAATCTTTAACGGGTTCAATATTGCCAGACGTTTGTTCAAACTGATCAACGGCTTTATAAACTTGATCGATATATTTTTGGTGCTGGTAATTTAATTTATGAAGCTGCGCCCCCAGCTGAATTTCATAAACACCAACGATGCTTAACAAACCCGAAAGCAACACCAAAAGGTTAAGAAGGTTTAAGCGGGTGGATACAGATGAAGTTTGGCGGAAGAATATATTTTTGGTGAACAATGCCCTGCCTTTTTTTGCGCACTTCAAACGATACTGAAAACACAAACTCCAGGCTGGCTCCTCCCAAACCAACGTTATAAGTGTGGGCGTAAAGAGTTAAAAAACATTAAACTCATCAAGGCACGTGTAAGTAAGCCGGCACTTGGCAAGCAGGTTTTAAATTTCTGATTAATTGAGAAAATCCCGTGCCTCATATAGATCACGGGATTCACTTCAATCACTATATTGGTTTATTCAAAAGTACCACGGATAGGATAGTTGTTTTCCGGGTTCTTAATAAACGCAAGGCCACCAACAAGAAGACCCAGTTCCGGGCGAATAATCGGGCTATTTGCATAATCAACAACCTGCAACAAGCCTTCTTCGTTCACAATAAACATGCCTGGCTCGGCAAACGGTGCATCTGTTTCCTCGGGAGAACGCGGGCTGGAAATATAAAGCCCAAGTGACTGCATCTGCTCAATGGTCAAGCCGTAACCAACAGGGAAATTCGGGTTCACCTGCTCCATCTGCACTGTCGCTTTCTCAAGCGGATCAGAAGAAACAGCAATTACCTCAATACCGAGACCATGAAGATCATCCAGCTTCGCATTCAATTGCTGCAGATACTGTGTACACAAAGGGCAATGCTTGCCGCGGTAAACCACAATCATTTGCCAATCAAATCCTTCAGATGCCTTGCCAAGGGTTAAGTCTTCACCGCTGGTAGACTTCAGAGAAAACACTGGAAACTCAGTTCCAGCAGCTAATTTTTTACTATACATCGAACACTCCTTTAATTTTGTAACGATTGTTATTTAATTAGCTTATGCATAATTTTCAACCAATTATGTAACGACCGTTATCAAATAAAAGTTACCACCTGAATTCACCGCCACACCAGATAGTTGGAGAGCACACACCATATAACTATTCATGCCTTCTTGAGATTTGTAACAAACGTTATTAATATAATAACTGATGTATGTTTGAGGTTTTGAGAAATGCCAGAAAAGAAGGTTGGGCGCCCAAGAGGCTTTGATAGAGAACAAGCTCTGAATGCTGCGGTGACGGTGTTTTGGGAAAAGGGCTATGACGGCACTTCTATGCGTGACCTGACAGATGCCATGGGTATTAACAGCCCCAGCCTTTATTCTGTCTTTGGGGATAAGCAGCAGCTTTTTATGGCTGCCATTGACCATTATTCCCAAAACTTTGGTAAAAGCCCGATCAGCGCCTTCAACGATGAAACTGATATCAAAAAAGCAATCATTGCTTTCCTTGAAACCGGCATCACAGAAGATGACAGTACGCCTGAACATCCAAAAGGGTGCTTTATCAGCAGCTGTGTACCCACCAGCGCAGGCCACGTGGAAGGTGCAACAGAGAAACTCCAACATATTATCAAAGGGGCAGACAGCCTTTTCGCAGCACGGTTTGAAGAGGAAAAATCCCGTGGTAGCCTGCCCGTAGACTTCCCATCAGAAGAACGTGCGCGCCTTATGTTTGATCTTCGTCAGGGCCATGTCCTCAGAGCCAGAGCAGATCTGCCATCAGCCCGTATTGAAGCAGACCTGGAATCCCGCGCAAATATGATCCTGTCTCACTAGTTTTTCATCAACTGTCTCTTACTAACTGGTTTTCCCGGCAGGAATTTGTGGTATCACCATGATACTAATCCAACTGGGGAGCCATCATGAATATTTGGGAAGAACGGTTTGAAACGAGCACAAGCGGTGCATCAGAAGCACGTACCGCCTATGATGTGGATTATGGCCGTGTTATTCACTCTGCTGCTTTTCGCCGCCTACAGGGGAAAACCCAGATACTGAATTTGGGGGATAGTGATTTTTACCGCACTCGGCTTACCCATTCGCTTGAGGTATCCCAACTTGGTGTAGGGCTGATGAAGCGTGCGAGAACCGAGTTTCCTGATCTGGAAATACACCTCCCCACCACCACACTGATGCAAACCATCTGTTCTGTACATGATCTTGGCCATCCGCCTTACGGACACGGCGGTGAAGTTGCCCTTAATTATTGCATGCGAAACAGCGGGGGTTTTGAAGGCAATGGACAATCACTCCGCATTCTTTCGAAGCTTGAGCACTTCTCCAAAGATGCGGGCGCGAACCTCACCCGCCGCAGCTTGCTTGGTATTCTTAAATATCCAGCACCATATAGCCGCGTGGCAAACAAGGATATTATGCCGTCTAAAGGTGACAGCTCAGGCAGCCTTCATCTTTTGGACCGCAACAGCTGCAAGCCACCCAAATGTTATCTGGATACAGAAAAACAGGTGGTAGATTGGGTACTAAGCGTGTTTAGCGATGAAGAACTGGCACGCTTCACAAGTGTTGCGCCCGGCAAAGAAGGTGAACACGGCAAACCCAGATATAAATCACTTGATTGCTCAATCATGGAACTGGCAGACGATATTTCAAACGCGGTACATGATCTCGAGGACGCAATCTCGCTCAAGTTTGTAGACAGTGAAGATTTCCGCGCCTTTTTCACCGTTGATCGGTGCCGGAATTATATTGAATACCAGCAGCGCGAGCGGCCTAAATATTTCGGCAGCAATAATGCCTATGATAACTTTATCAGCGGCATGTTTGCGCGTGATGCATCCCGCCGTAAAATGAACATCAGCATGCTGGTTACCTATTTCCTTGATCATCTGGTGATGCATGAGGTGGAGGGCTTCAGTAACCCTATGCTGAAATATAACCTTGATCTAGCGCCCGCCGCACGGCAATTGATGCTGGATTTCAAAGCCTTTGTTTATGATAAACTCATCCAGAAACCGAGCGTGCAGCACCTTGAATTTAAAGGCCAACAGATGGTAGTGGATGTGTTTGAGATTATCGCTCATGAACCACGGCGTTTCCTGCCTTCTGAAGCATACGGAAAATATGTGGAACACGGCGAAAGCCTGCGCGAGATTTGTGACCATGTCGCCGGTATGACAGATAATTATCTGATGCAAATGTATGAAAGATTACTGAGCCCGAGAGTGGGCTCAGTGTTTGATCATCTGTAAGTTATTTCACTAGCTTCAATACATCACGAACGAAAAGATCAAGTTTGAAACCTTCACCACCCGCCGGATCATGCCCTCGGCGGATCAGGACTAGGTTCCGAGACGGCACCACAACCAGATATTGCCCCCGGTTGCCGCGAGCTGCATATGCATCATTTGGAATGCCATCAAAATCTTTATCATAGAGCCACCACTGTGCACCGTAGCCCATTGGTTTGGCTCCACTTCTACGTGGTGCAGGCTGCGGACCTTTAGCGGTGGC
The DNA here is from genome assembly GCF_024398035.1 of Kordiimonas sp. SCSIO 12603. Classification (NCBI taxonomy): domain Bacteria; kingdom Pseudomonadati; phylum Pseudomonadota; class Alphaproteobacteria; order Kordiimonadales; family Kordiimonadaceae; genus Kordiimonas; species Kordiimonas sp. SCSIO 12603. The sequence goes on along the minus strand of NZ_CP073748.1, from coordinate 1,396,899 downwards.
AATATACTCTACCCAACCTTCAGGCAAAATGCGTTCACCCTTCCAAACACCATCCTGCAAATGAAGGATACCAAGGCGCGCCATATCGCGGCTTGTGGTCCACACCTGACTGGAAAGCACGAAGTTGCCTTCCCAGTCTGTTTCCAGCACCGTATCATTCATACCGAGTTTATTAAGAAGTGCTGTAAACGGATATTCGTTATATGCCTTTGTGCTTTCAAAGCTGTTCTTTAAGGCACGTACGGCCAGCAAGGTATCATTGTTCGCATACTTAAATCGTGTGCCCGGCTTTACATCAAGCGAATGCTCTGTCGCGCCATCGCTCATTCGGCCACCACCCGCGTATAGGCGGTCAGTACGGTTCCCTGCCCGGTTGCTATCAATGCCTGATGCCATATGCAGCAGGTTTTCAAGCGTGATGTTTTTGCGCGGGTCAATCGGGCTTTGCCATTCAGTGATATTCGCTGGTTTTGAGACATCAATCATGCCGTCCTCAACCGCCGCCCCAATTACTGAAGCTGCAATTGATTTCGCCACAGACCATGTCCGCTGGCTGGTTTTTGGCGTGTAACCCTCGATATATTCTTCAGCGAGCAATTCTTCAGGCGTTGCCACAAGCAGCGCTGTGGTGAGTGCATCCTTACCGTAATACGGATCAGTCATCATGCTCTTGAGCTTGGCTTTCAGTGCGCCACTGCCTGTATCCAGTTTCTTCCAAGGCTGGCTATCGCCAGTATTTGGCCGGGTTATATCAACGGTTGGCAAATACTGTGCATCGGCAAAATCAGCACCAACAGGAAGTTGCGTACAGCCAAGCCCCTCGCGCCACTGGCTGATACGCGGCGGCAGACCATCATTAAATTTCACACTCACACGCTTGTTTTTATGGTCTATCACTGCATCGGGCAGTTCCGCCATTGGTGCTCTGAAGCCTTGATAAATACCAGTAAGTTCCTGTGCCGCAATCATTTCAGGCGTTTTGCCGCCGTTGAATGTGGCACTACAAGTAAATGCTGCCTTATAGCCCGCAGCATAGGCTTTCATTGTTGTGGATGTTTCTCTGTCTTGCGCGGTGGCCGCTGTGCTCAACGCCGCCAGTGCAAAAATGCCCAATATCTGTTTCATTGCCCTCTCCCTAAAACGAGAAAAGACCCTGCCAAAGCTGACAGGGTCTTTCAAGTTACCTAACGGAAGTGTGTTCAAATTGCTTAGAACTGACCAAACACTTCGATACGGAATTCCGGCTTTCTGGTACGGTCTGAAATCTCAGAACCAGTGAAAGCACCTCCGCGGGCGGGATCAAAGAAATCACGCTGTCTGCGGAACTTACCAGTGTTAATCAGATCCACAGCAAAACGGGTTTTCACACCAAACCAACGTGTTGTTTCAATGAAGGCATTAACCCGACGGTTACCACGGAAGCTGATAATCTGATCAGTGAGGAATACTTCTTCCCTGAAGATGCCATTATATCTAATACCCCATGAAACCTTCGCTTTAACAAGGTCCTGACGGAAATCAAAACCAAGGAAAGATGGATTAAAGCCACTGATACGGCGGTTCTGCCCTGTTACGGGATCATCAAAACTTGCATCCCTTAGGTTTGCTTCAATTTCAAGAAGGCCACCCGGCAGAATGAAATCAAGCGGGATATTTAGTTCCGCTTCCACACCGTAAAAACGCGCGTTACCCGCGTTACCACGGCCCGGGTCACCGCTTGCCAGAATAATCTGTTCAAGAATATCACTGCGCCATTCGTGGAAAGCGTTAACACTCAATGAGCCACGCTCGCTGAACTTCCAATCAAATGTTGTAGAAAGCTCCCAAGCACTGTTTGGTGCCAGATCAGGGTTACCAGCCGTTGTACGGTCATCATTAATCTGTGCACTTGCGGCAAAATCACGGAAGTTAAGCTGCCCAACCGTCCGTTCAATCTGCCACTGCCACTGAATGTTATCACTGAAGTTATACGTTGCGGTAAGGCGTGGTTTCAAAAACTTGAATGTCTGTTTGTTACCAGCGTCACCTGATACTTCAATCTCTGAAATTTCGCCGGTCAGGCCTCCATCCACGGAAAGCTTTTTCGTAGCTGCCCAGTTAAAGTTAGCAAATGCTTCACCCCGGATTTCTCGAACGCTCGCATTGGCTGAACTTAGATCAATTGCTTCACCGTTTGATACAATCGACAGATCAGAATCCAGACTGTTACGCGCTACTTCAAAACCAAACTCTGGCTTGAATTTGTTCGAACCTGCATCACCATAGGTGGTTCTGAGAATGAATTCCTTTCGCTTACGGTTTTGTTCAAAATCCGTAATATCATTCACAACATCAATTGGTTCGCTTTCAATAGTGCGGCTTTCAAAACCAAAATTATTGATGGTACCAAGTATGATAGAATGAAGTTTCCACTGATTGCTGAACGTTTTTTTCCAATCAACGCTCAGTTCATATTCTTCACCACCACCGTTTTCGTTGTTCTGCCATGTAAAATCCGGCGTTCCGCCATCAGGCAAACGGCCATTAAATCCTTCACGGAAGAAGTCGCCTTTAAATCTATCGCGGAAAAATTGGCCGTTTACAGTTAGCTTACCACCAAAAGCATCTCGGATTGCCTCAACAGAGAACACCTGGAAGTTAAACTGGTTTTCGAAAGTTTCATCCTCACTTTCGATCAGGTTTCCTTCGGCATCTACATCACGAAGAAGCGCATCCCGATTGCCACCATTCCAACCAACATCAAACCGGCTTGTGGTATCCCACCCTCCAATTTTCGTTGCAAGTGAGCCTTCAACATTTGGTAGTACACGCCCATCAGGTGGACGGCGCAATTTGGCAACCCAGGTACCACTGGTGCCGCCTGCTTTCTTAATAACGTTCGCAACAACGGATTGGCCTGCGGTATCGCCAGCACTTGTACCACCGCGCACGATCTCAATCCGTTCAACCTGCGCTACAGGAATACGAATAAGAACTTCACGCAAACTTGCTGATTTTGAAGAAGGTCGTGCACCATCAATCAACACGTTACCAGCGTTACCCCCAAAACCCCGCGCATTTGAACCGCCATCAAATGAAAAGCCAGGCAACCGCTGGATCATTTCAAAGGCATTTTGAGGGTTATACTGATCAAAGAATGAAGCTGGATACGTGTTTGCCGAATTGGCTACAGGCACATCTCCATCATCATCAACTGCGGCGTTATCCACCGCATACGACATAGTGGTGCATGCCGTTATCGCCAAAATCGCTGTCGCCGATTTCAGCACAGTTAAAGCGTTCTTACGCTCCCCACCTAAAAGTAGGTTCATTATTTCCTCGCTCTCGCATCATTACAGTTTGCTGTTTGCCCTTACTCAAACAGCGGATTTGCGATGGCCTGTATATTATCTTTGGACAAAACCTAAGTTCACCCCTTCTGTAAACTTAAGCATAATGCCGTTCAGGTTATACTATTGCACTTTCCCTGAGATGCTGATGCCATACTTTTCCGGTGAAAGGTGGAAATTGCGGTAAAATGTTTTCAAAGTGCGGCCAACTGAAAATCGCAGAGAAACCTCTTTCATAACTATAGCTTAAACCCGTTTAGTAATACCCTCTATAACCTCACGTTTACGCTAGGCACTTTTTTTCGCGGTACATTCCCAGACAAAACGCCTATATCTCTGCAAATACGCTCTTTACTTTTTCTTTATACAACCTATGTAGATTAGAAATATTAAAGATGTGAAACTTATTCATACGGTCACGAGTAACTAAAGGATACTATCGTGTTTAAGAAGATTGCTATTGCAGCTGCATTTTTTGGTTTCGCCCTCAGTGGTGAAACAGCACAAGCAAGAACATTTGATTTCTACACCGATACCTTCTCTGATGTAGGAACATATGCGCCTGTAGGTCTTGGTGAAGATCTTACCATCAACGCTTGTGGTTCCGCTCTTATTCAAGGCCCCGTGACAGGTGCAAACATTGGCACGCAACCTCGCTGGAGTTTGTGCGACATCCCTGATCTTTCAAGCTTTGAGCTTACCTATTATGCGTCAGAAGCATCTGCAACCGCACTAACGGCAGCGAACATTATTGCAACATTCAGCGGTGCCGATGTTGCAGGTGGCCTTACAACAACCTTCGCAACAGGTGCCGGTACCGTATTTTCTTCACCGGGGAATTACCTGCTTGGTTTGGCGATTACCTTGCCTCAGGGTGAGCTTGTTGCACTTGCAAACGGCGATATTGTTACCCCGGGCGGCGACTGTGGTTTAATCACGTCACTGATTACGTTCCAGCCAGCGGGTTGTACGATTATTCCAAACAGTAATCAGCCACAGATTAACGGCGCACGGGATACCGGTTTTGCAACCACCACCATTACGGTTGAACCAGCAGCAGTGCCTGAACCATCTGCGATCCTGCTTCTACTTCCGCTTATGTTTGGTCTTGCATATTTCCGTCAACAGCGCCCTGCTCTTGTTCGTGTGAAAACAAATCGCCGTATTCATAAATAAGGCAAACAGGGCGAACTGCGTTTCTTCGGCATGAGTTCGCCTTAATGTTTCTCAAGCCTGCCACTATCTCGGCAGGCAACCACCCTATTCTATAGGCAGAGTTATCCCAACAGATCAGAACGGGATATCATCATGCTACGCTTTTCACAGCCTCTCCTCTATGCCTATACAGCCGCCGCACTCGCCTTCGGCCTTGTTCTAAACACCCGACCTGCACTCGCGGATGAAACATCACCGCCAACTGCAAGCTCTGACCAGAAACAACTTAGAAGCTGGCAGGAAGGTGGGTTTGAAATAAAATCGATCCCGCATGAAGGCATGCCGCAGTTATGGCTTGATGCCCTCCAGCTTTCAAGCGAGGTGAAAACAGAGATCAACGGCTTCATCGCCTACACCACCGTCAAACAATCCTTCAGGAATACCACCGACCAGTGGGTTAACGGCACATACCGTTTCCCGCTTCCTGATACTGCCGCTATTGATGCATTTGAAATGCTGGTAGGCGAAAAACGTATCAAAGGAAAAATCAAGGAAAAGCAGGAAGCAAAACGCATTTACGAACAGGCTGTGAAAGAAGGCAAGAAAGCTGCCCTCCTCAGCCAGATAAGGCCAAACATGTTCAGTTCAAAGGTAGGGAATGTGGCGCCGGGTGCGGTGATTACGGTAGAGATTTCCTTCATTACCCATGCGGAGCAAAATGGCCTTACTTTCAGTTGGAAACTACCGCAGGCGATTACACCTCGGTACCACCGACTTGAAGATATGGTACCCACACCTGAACCCAAAAGCGCGCTCGCTACGCATCACCAAAAACACGGCATTTACCGCCATCCTCAAAACGCTGGGAATTTGGCGGTTTTTGATATTTTTTTGGCGCCTGGTGCAGCTGTTCAGAAACTCACCAGCCCCAGCCATGATATTCGGATTGCCGAGCAAGAAAACCGCTATCACATTACGCTCCGGGCTGATACCGAACCAGCTGACCGGGATTTTATCCTGCGCTGGGAGTATAAACCTGCGGGCAAACCCAAACCGCTGTTTATAAAAGAAGAAACCGAAAGTGGCACATATGTTCTCGGCATAGTTATTCCACCAAAGAAGGAAGAAAGCCTACAGAAATCACCACCAAGAGATATTCAATTTATCATTGATGTATCAGGCTCTATGCATGGGCACTCTATTGTTCAGGCCAAACGTGCCCTTCTTGAAGCGGTGGACCGCCTGCGCACGGAAGACAGGTTCGATATCATAAAATTCAATAACGATTACAGTCGTTTATTTGGTGCTACACAACAAGCAACCGCTGAAAACGTAAATCGAGCCAGAAATTATATTTTGGGTTTGGAAGCAGATGGTGGGACCGAAATGATGCCCGCTCTTGTGAACGCACTGGATTTGAACCAAACAGCTCCCGCCGATGAAAAAAGCCTACCGCAGATCATGTTCCTGACAGACGGTGCTATTGGCTACGAAGAAGCTATGTTCAAGCTGGTAGAAGAAAAGCTTGGTACCACACGCCTGTTCACTGTTGGTGTCGGGAATGCACCAAACGGCTGGTTTATGCGCAAGGCAGCTGAATTTGGCCGCGGTATCCACACGCAAATTGATAATCCACTGGAAGCGGAGAAAACACTGGAAGAGTTGTTCAGCAACATGGCCGCCCCAAGCGTTCAAAAACTCACGCTTTCAGGAAACGGTATGTTTGAAGCTTATCCCACACGCCTTCCTGATTTATACGGCAACCGCCCAACGGTATTTGTGGTGAAAACCGATGACAGCAAAATCCGGCTTGAAGGCGAAAGCGTAAACAGCAAACGCTGGAAGATCAGCGAACGCCTAAAGCGCATGGAAAACGGGAAAGGTATCAGCAAACTGTGGGCACGCAAGAAAGTGGAAGCCATTTCTGATGCCGCACTCAGGGGCTTACCGCAGGAAGAAGCAAAAGCACAAATTCTGAAAACAGCGCTCACGCACCAAATTGTCAGCAAATATACAAGCTTTGTAGCAGTAGAGGAAAAAATCAGCCGCCCGCAAGGCACCTCAGCGCAAGACAGTATCGTTCCTGAAAACCTGCCGAAAGGTATGAAACTTCGCCGTGTTAGCGCACCGCAAATGATGGCGCAGTCAAACTTCTCTGGCCCACAAACAGCCACGATGAAAGACCTGAAGCTGATCACTGGTTTTATCCTGCTGCTGTTCGCCACCGAGCTTATCTTGTGGCTACGCCGGGAGGCACGCCGTGAAGCGTAGGAAACATAAAACCATCATGGCTGGCGCTGCCCTCCTCACAGCGCTTGGCCTGTGGCAACTTGGCGGCGGTGCGATCATCGCTGCCAAGGCCGCCCTCGCCCCAGTGCTGGTGAAATCCGCATGGGAAGAAAGCCTGAAAACGGGCAAGCCCCTAAAGCCGTGGTCATGGGCGGACACACACCCGGTGGCGAAACTCAGCCTGCCGGATAAAGGCATCACCCACTATGTGCTGGCAGGGGATAATATGCGCGCGCTCGCGTTTGGCCCCGTAATGGCTGAGGTGAGCGGCACCCCTATCGTATTTGGGCACCGGGATACCCATTTCGCGTTCCTAGAGCATCTTGAGGACGGGGATATCCTCACCTTTAAAACCCTTGATGGTGCTGAAGAAAGCTTTCGTCTCACCCGCGCGTGGGTGGCACATAAAGATGCGCTTTCGGTGCCGCAATCAGCGGCGGAGCAAATCCTGCTAGTCAGCTGTTACCCGTTCCGTAGCGTAGGCGAGACAGATCGGCGCATTATCATGCAGGCCATTAAAATTTAAACCATTGTGAGGGTGGAATCTTAAGCTTTCCATCCTATATGGACAAATATTCATTTATTCGTTTTCGGTTGGGGTATTCTTGTGGACGATCTTTCTGTTACTTCCTCTGGTAATTCTTCTACTCATAAATCTTCTACTCAGGCATCCGGTAAATCCAGTTTGCAATTGTGGCTGGAAGCCATCCACCCGAACCATACGTTCGATGAAAAAACACCACCACTTGAGCCAGACTATACAGATGATGATATGTGGGCCGCAAAACCCGGCAAGCTAGGCAACGCCGCCTTAACGCCAGAAGGTATTGAGCGCACTAACGCGGAAGATACACTGGCGGATGTGTTTTATATTCATCCCACCACTTATGTAGGCACCCGCACATGGAACGCAGCCATTGGCGGCAACCGCGCTGATGAAGTGGTGGACCATGTAATCATGCCGGGGCAAGCCAGCATCTTTAACGGCAGCTGCCGCATTTTCGCGCCGCGCTACAGGCAGGCAACCCTTTCAGTTTTCTTCAACCCAAGTGAAAGCGGGCGCGCAGCCCTTGATCTCGCATTCCGTGATGTGCGCCGGGCATTCAAACATTTCATTGACGTTGAAAATGGCGGCAGGCCGTTTTTCATTGCGGGCCACAGCCAGGGCTGCGCCATGGCTATGCGGCTGCTTGCAGAAGAATTTGATGATCCCGCGCTTAAGGAACGCTTTATCGCCGCCTACCTGATCGGCTTTAAAGTGACAGACGAAAACGTAAAAGATATGGCCCATATTGCTGCACCTGCAACAGCTGCGGATGATACGGGCGTGTTTGTGGCATACGACACGTTCCTTGAAGGCACAGATGCCCTTCATCAACCCGATGCGGCTGAACACTGGGCTAAATCAGGCTGGTTCCGCCGTGCGGCGACGCCTGTAAAAGCTATTAATCCCCTTAACTGGAAAGCGGATGGTGCCCACGCAGATAAAAGCCTGCACAAAGGCATCTGCACACCAGTGCCAAATGATATGAACTTGCTGCCAAAGCTGTACGCTGCAGGTGCAGATACTCCGCTCGGCCTTAAGTGCAGCGGGCTTATCGGCCCCATGCTGCCGGGCACAGATGCCCAGCTTGATGAGCATGGTTTCCTGAAAATCTCAAAACCCGAGCAAGCGCCCCTCAATGCAGGCATTTTCGGCGGCAATTACCATAACCTGGATATGGCGCTGTTTTATATGAACTTGCGTGAGAACATCGCCGCACGACTTGAGACGTTTTTGGGGTAAATCAATAACGTATTATTTCTTTTTATAAACTCGGTTATTTCCGGCTTCTATAGCCGCATCTAAGATATTAATTTTTCTATGAATTTCCTGATTTCCAGGATTTCTATCGCTAATACCTATGAGTAAATGACCTACATGTATATCGAAATACGCTCTTACTTGATCTATATCTAATGGCCTTATTTCTGCTGTAGATAGATTACGTAACCTCAATAATATTTCTAAAACCTTTTCATCTGATACCGAAACCATATTCCACCATTTTTTTAGAGATGGGTGGTGAATTTCCCACCAAGTGTAGATATAGTCAAAAAACTGTGGGACATCTGCTATAGATTCGGACATATTTTCGTATACGTTATCGATCAGATAACACTTTAACGAGTTTAGCTCCTCAGAGTTTAGCAACCACTGATCTTCAGGCTTACTTGCATGCTCCGTTTCACCATGAGCTATCATTTCGTTCCACAGAAAATCTATAGTAAACCAACTTTTTGCTTTAAGATTATTACATATATCAATCAATAAGTTTCCACGCTCAATACCCTGAACTAACTTGATAAACCTCGATAGGATAACCGTGGCAACACTCCATATAAGGATACGCCCCCAATGCTCATTCCCATCCTTCAGGAGATATTCGTCCATGTAGTCGGCCAGTCCGATTATCATATTACACGCAACATCTTTTGAGATGAGGTTGATATCTTCGTTTTGAATACGGTACAAAAAACTATCTAACTTAGTCGAACCATTAGAGCGAACTTCATCACCTAAAAAGCGTAATACTTCTATCGCGCCTTCACGTGTTTCCAGAGCGTTCAAAGCGTCGGAGAATTCTCTATCGGAAAGATGACCAATTCCTGCATCGTGAAGGAAAAAATACTTATAATAATTCACACTGGCTAGTCTTTTAAATTGTCTATTTTCAACAATTTTCGTTTCGCTCTCATTCTCAAATAACTGTAATGTGCTCCCTCCTGAAGAACCCGGAAGAAGCATACTGAGAGCGGCATTACTATAGTCATCTGTTCTACGTTCTGGATCAAATGCCTTTTGTACCTGATCTTTCAGCCGATCCATCCATATCCGTTTGTGCTTAGTATCCTGAATTCTAAAATAACTTGTCACATAATATTCAATCGCTTTGTATAAAACTGGGTTGTCATACTTAATTGCTTCCAACCATATAAAATCGCGAAAACTTACATTTTCAGCTACGGATGGCCACCTCATTTTAATTGAGTTTATTAGTGTCAACACCTGCCTAGGCGTTTCTAAATTCACTAAATTCCTTATCGCAAGCAAATCAGTTCGGATAATTCTAAGATTTGTCAGGCCGAGCACCTGTTCATACAAACTATAACATTCGTCAAAAAACCAAGTCAGCAAATCATCTTGTTCAGGCTTAGGCACCACAAACTTTGCATTGATAATCTTCCCTAAATAATCGTAACCGTTATCAATTTGGAAATGATTAGATACCGCCTTTGCTACGTTATCTTCATCATAGCTAAACACATATGTTATGTTTGGAAACTCGACGGCAGCCCTAACCATTCTTAAAACTTCAACAACCTCAGAGGGTTCCAAACGATCGAGGTCATCAATAAAGATAATAAAATGATTTGGTAACTTCTGTAACCCGGAGACAACATCAGACTTTAAATCTTCGAGTGGTTTTTGATCAGATTTCAAAAGACTAGTAAATGCATCAAAAGACACCATACTGAAAGGCAAAGCTTTCAATGTATCCATCAGTTTCACAATCGGCCCAACACGCTCCGAAAAACGTCGAGAATAATCCCTCAACGACTGAATATCTTTATATGGGAGAAGTTTGTCTTCTTGAATTTTATACTCTAGCTCCATCAACAAAGAGTATATCAATTTATCTCTATCGCTTATCAACCAAGGCGAGAAAGAGATATGCTTCGTCTCTGACTTAAATGACAATTTTACGTAATTTATAAGTGTGGTTTTTCCAATCCCCCAACCTCCTTCAATTCCAACTACAAAACCATCACCTTTATCAGGCCTCTCAAGTGCCCTAGCTATCTTTTTTGCAAACAGTGCATAGCCTAGCCTATCTTCAGATATGTTTACACTAGCTGAGTGCACCATAGTTTTATTGGAAATCTTAAAACCATCGGTCTCAGCCGTATCACTTTCTTCATCAACAAACGATTTGCAAAACAAATAAGATGAACTAAACAATATCAGCGAAACCAGCCAAAGCTCCCAACCGATTTGCAAAAAACTTTGCAACACATATAAAAAAAACTTGAATGGTAGCGTCGGAAACAACCCTAACCAAAAATACTCGAACAACATATACATCCCCCACCTACGCTTTATTCCAGCAAGGTGCTCAAGATATACATTAAAGACTATTTTTCAATTATTAAGAGCAAATTCACTCGCCCTCTTCAGTGGCCTCTTTAGGGGGCGCAGGACGGGTTAGGATGAAGAGGGAAACGCAGGACAGTACCACGATCTGGATGATGAAACCGCGTGTGGGTACATCATAGAGAAAGCTCAATCCGATTGAGAAAAGAATAAAGCCCATGGCCATAAATTTCACGCGCGTGGCAATGGCGCCGTGTTTGCGCCACTCGGCGATAGGCGGACCGAATTTTTCGTGGTTCAACAGCCAGTTATGAAGTTTATCCGAGCCGCGTGAGAAACAAAAAGCTGCCAGCAAAAGAAAGGGTACCGTTGGTAAAAGTGGCAGGAAGGCACCAATCACCCCCAGCACAAATGCTATCCACCCACATGCCATCCAAATATAGCGCACAAGCTATCTTCCTTTTGCGAACCATTCTTATTTCACTATATGGGAGACACACCCCAAAAGTGAACCTCTTAATAAAAAAAAGCCCGCAACAGTAAATCAGGGGACTGTTGCGGGCTTAGACCATCAGCTTACGGGAATGATAGCTGAGGTGAGGAAACCTGCGCTTTGTGTAGGGCGAGGCACAGGTTGGGAATGCTGGGGGCTTATTTCCCGAAGAATTCATATCTCTACGTTCAAGAGATGGGGATGGATCTTCAGACTGGAAGTGACGATTATTGCAAAGGCCCAATGCAAAAATAGACCAGTGGTTTTCACGCATAAAAACAATACGTTGCAGAAACGGCCAACAGCATGTTTTATGGGTATTGAGCTAGAGGGAACCAAGCCGAGAGGGGAAGATCAGTATGACATTCACCACATTCACTGAAAGCCTGAACTTCAGCGATATGGATATGATGGCGCTGTTGTTTTTCCTGCTTCTCTGGGCGCTTTACACATTCCTTGCAGACCATAGCAAATATAAAACCCGAGCAATTTCCCACCTTATGGATGGGCAGCGACTTCGCTGGTTAACAGAAGCCGCGAACCGCGAGATGCGGATGATTGATACGGGCGTTCTTAAAATTCTTGTTACCGGTATCAGCTTTTTTGCGTCCTCCACTATCCTTGTGCTGGGTGGGCTTATTGCGGCGATGGGCTATAGCGAACAGCTGGCAGTAGCTTTTGCCCATATTCCACTGGCGAAACCCTTAACCGCAGATGGTTTCGTGGTGCGGGTTGGCCTGCTGGTAGGGATTTTCATTTATGCTTTCTTCAAGTTTGCATGGGCATTCCGCATTGCCAATTACTGTGCCATTGTGATCGGCGGCATGAGCGACAGCCGTTATGATGAAGATAAAGCCGCGCGTATGAAACGTGCCTCAGTGGCTGCCAAACTTTCTTCTGCATCCGGGCACCATTTCAACCGGGGCATCAGGGCCTATTTCTTCGCGCTTGCGGGGCTTACATGGTTTGTTGGCCCCCTTGTTTTCATGAGCGCAACGCTTGCTGTGGTGTTTGTACTGACCCGCCGCGAGTTCACATCCCGCGCCGTAAAACTGGTTCGGGAACTGTAGAACCAAAGTCTAAAATTTTCTCTAATCAGGGAATAAACTTAAGCATGGGTGTGGCTTATTTATGCTAGTGGCAGAAAACATCTGCACTGGCACTGAATAGCGCTTTGCCCTAAGCGGTTTTTCTGTTACCAACGCCTTATATCTGCCCTATTTTTCAACTGAATTATAGGCTGGCTGTATTTGGTGGGGTTGTTCAGCAAACATTCAGCTTGCAAAAGCACTATACAGCACTCGGAGGAAACTGCGGTCTGGCACGTATCAGACAGCAGACAAAGAATTATAAAGGACGCACACGTGGTTCGTAGTATTGCACGCCGCCAACAGGTTTCAGCCCTTGCTCTTTTTGCCGTTCTGGCATCAGCACCAGCTTTCGCACAGGATGCGACATTGGGAGAAGCCCGCACCACAACACTAAGAACAAGTGGTTTCAATATTGGCAATAACGGCACGCTTACTGTAACCGCCGATGGATCGGTGACTGTTGGAAACGGGACAGCGATTATCGTGGATGGTAACCATAATATTGCGCTCCAAAGTTCCAGCACCATTACATCAAATGATATTGCGGCAGGGCGCGGCCTTCTTGTTGATACCTCCAATCAACGTATTCAGGCTGACCTAACTCTTGCTGGTTCTGTTTCTGTAGCTGTACAGGCTGCTGGTGATTTTAACGAATCCAACAACACAACTGTTGTAGGCCTGCTTATTGATGGCGACCAAGGGTACGCAGGTGATATTACTATAGAAGATACTGCCGTGTTCGATGTACACGGCAGCGGTGGCCGCGGTTTTGCGATTGATACCGCTTTTGAAGGCAACATCAATTACGATGGTGATATCAACGTTATCGGCGTTAACACCATTGGTATTGATATTAATGGCCCGGTAACAGGCAATGTAACCATTGATGGCAGCGTGAACACTGATGATGAAGGCGCTGTTGCTGTTCGTGTAGGTGACCGCATTGACGGTTCATTCACTATTGCAGGCAACCTTACAGCAGGTGATGTTGCAACTTCGGATAATGCAGCCGAACCTGCGAAGGCCGTGGTTCTTATCGAAGATAGCATCACTGGCGGTGTTTTGTTTGAAGGCGTAGGCCAAAACAATGATGTGGATGATGACGGCAATCCGGATGTGGCAACAGATTCCGTTATTATCTCAACAGGCGGGGCTCCTGCTTTTCTGGTAGATTCTACTGAAAGCGGCAATGATATTGTACTTGGTGAAGTTGGCGACACAGGCTTTAGCTGGGTACATAAAGGCCGTATTGAAACACTCGGCGGTTCCAATGGCCTTGAATCAACAGGCGTAGAATTCAAGGGTACAGCTGATGCCCCGGTTACCTTTGAAGGTGGCATCTGGTTTGATACAGGTTCCATTTCTCTTATTGCCCAGGATAATAATTCCACGGGTGTAATTATTGGCAATAATGTAACCGTACCAACGTTCCTTAATCAGGGCATCATCAACATCGGCACCAACGCTCTCATCACCAATAACAGTGATGGTACACAAACACGCGGCCCCGGTGGTGTGGCAACAGCTATTCTGATCCGTGAAGATGGTTCACTTTCTGAATTTACCAACAACAATACAATTCAGGTAAATTCCTTGGGTGAAGGTCAAAACGCATACGGTATTCGGGACCTCTCTGGCACTCTTACAACCTTCACAAACACAGGCAATTTCCTGATCGCCACAGACAGTAATGGCGGTGGTGATACGATTGCCCTTGATGTACGAGCAAACACCAGCGGCTTCAACCTTACAAACTCTGGTACTTTTGTAGGTGATGTTCTAATGGGCGACGGTGATGACACCGTTACGCTTCAGGGCGGAACACTGGAAGGCGACCTTTCCTTTGGGCTTGGTAACAACCAGCTTAATATTCGCAACGAAGCTGTTTTCAGCGGCTCTTCAAGCTTTGAAGGTACACTTGACCTTTCAGTGAATGATGCAGATATTGAAATTGCTTCCGTTAGCCAATTGAACTTCACCAATGCTGATTTTTCTGGCGATGCGGAACTACGCTTTATTGTAAACCCTGAAGCGGGTCAAAACGGCCAGCTGATCATTACAGATACACTCACTGCATCATCTGATGTGGATATTGTGCCAGTTATTACCCGCCTCACGAATTCTCAGCAGTCTTTTGATCTGATTACAGCGAACAATATTTCACTGGCTGACGCAGGTTCTTCTCTTGCGCTTTCAAACACGCCGTACTTGTTTGATGTTTCACTTACACAAAATGATGGCACTGATGGCAGCACAATTACACTGAATGTACGCCCCAAAGATGCATCTGAACTTAATGTCAATTCAGCAGCCACAGGGTTATACGACAACATCGTAACCAGTGGCCTTGACCTGGATAACGTTCTGGAAGCCAGCCTATCTGGTCTAACAACTCAGGAAACAACCGAAGCGGCTTTGAATGCTCTGTTACCTGATATCACAGGTGGTTCTACCTACCTTGCACAGGCTTCAAGACGCCAGTTGGCAAACCACTTATCAAACCGGCTTGGTGACTATGTAGAAGGCAAATCTTTCGCAAGCGGCGGATGGGCACGTGAGGTAACTTCAATCGGTGACCGCACCAGCCAAATCAGTGCTTTTGATGCCAGTCTTTTAACAGTTGGCCTGACTTTTGGTTATGATGCTCCGGTGAATAAAAATCTGGTGGTTGGTGTAAACGCTGGCTTCACGCTGAACGGCCTTTCCGGTAAAGATGATACGATTGATAGCGAACTATCAACCTTCGCACCGTTTACATCCGTTTATGCCCTTACACGCGCTGGTGGCTTCTATCTTGGTGGTCAGGCAACGGTGCAATATGTTGCTATTCGCCGTGAACGGAATATCGAGTTTGGTACCGTTGACCGCCTTGTAACAAGCCGCACAAATGGATGGAACTTTGTTGCTACTGCCGAGGCGGGATACAATCTTTCTGTTGGTAAATTAAGCATCAAGCCGTTTGGCCGTATTGCTGCGCAAAATTATTCAGAAGGTGGTTACACCGAAGAAGGTGGCGATAGCGCAAACCTAACAGTGGAAAGTACATCTTTCACACGGGTAGACGGTACAGTTGGCGCGGCTCTCGGCTACGACTTCAATTGGAAAACAAGAAATGAAACACGCATTGTACGGCCTGAGATTTTCTATTCCTACACTCAAAACCTGTCAGGTGCTGATGCAGAACCACTCGAAGCAATTTTTGTAGGCGGCGACACCAGCTTCCTAGCGGAAGTAGACCGGACAGCAAAATCAGTGGAACAAATCGGTGGTGCCTTCAATATCTTCGGTATCGATTCGACCGCACGCATTCACTATGCGTACGAAAAGCTTGATCAACAGCGCGCACATTCAGTGAGCTTCAACTTCGGCCTGGCTTTCTAAAGCTTCTAAAGATATTCACTAAAAAAGCCGGATGCATAACGCTGCTCCGGCTTTTTTTATTAAGAGTATCCGATCGGCCTATTCTGATTGGGCCGGCTGATTTTTCTGCTGATCTTTTGGTAACTTCTTCATCACCTCAAAGGAAGCGAACCCACAGGTTGAACGAATAAAACCGCCCCCCCTGTTGATAACACTAAAGATATCACTTCTACACAAACTACCTGCTCGAACCGTGTAAGCGATAGATTCTTCAAAGCCTAAGCCGTGACACCTGTTTTCCAGATTAACCAAATAAGAGGTTTTATTCCGGCCATTAAAGATAATTGTATAATCATCAAGAACTTTAGTGTTTCTAATTCTTGAAACCTTAATACATGCTTTGGTTTCGCCAGTTTGCTCATATTTAGCGAGTTCTTTTGTTACCTTTTCTGGATCTCTACCTTTGTCGGAAGCTGCTGCAGCAGTGGCCACCAACGCGCAGGAAACCAGTGCTGTTCCAAGTGCTTTCATCATTTAACCAACTCCGTCCGCTGTCTATTGTTGGTTCCAATAATATACCAGCTAACTTAACCCTTGATGAAGCAACAATTATAGAAAAAGGTTTATGAAATGCTTTCAGTCAGACTTTTCTTCTGCCACACAACATAACGAACTTCCACACCACTCATGATATTTCGGCGCAGGCCTGAAGCAGATTTAACCATATCAAGTGTGCTTTTCGCCATCTTGATATCTTTTTCCGTGGGCCGCCAGTAATCCAGATTCAAGTAACTATCTCTGATCTCTTTAGAGGTATCTTCCGTTACATTATGGCTACCAACCAGATTAAAATATTTACCCAAAGTATTTTTCTTTGCAGGAAGCTTGTTTGATACCTGCGAATAAATGAAATGCCCTTCAGGCTTCATGATACGGTGCACATGTTCTGTCCAGCCAGCACGTTCACGGAAAGAACGAAGATCATCCATGCAGAAAATCGCATCATAATGCATCTTTTCCCGCTTAAACGGATCCTCGAGCCGGGTCATGTTACTTAATTCAATCCGAGGAAAGTTTGCGAAACGGTCCTTCAGGTGGCTAAGGCATTCCTCACGCCCTTCAAAGGCATCCACACGGAAACCGCGCTCAACAAGGTTACGCACCAAACGGCCGCCACCGGGCGCGATTACCGCAACATGGCCACCTTCACGGATATCATCAATGATATTGAATTTATCCATCGCAGAAAGGCTGAGCGGCCTTTCGCAATAATCCATATTCTGACCATTGAAAAGCAGATCCAACGCCAGAGAGAAGCCGAGAAATTCGGACATCTTTTTACCTCAACATACAAATTGCCAATCGTGACTGCTGCCAAGCCACACGATGCAATCCGGCCCCAATAGGTTTTCTATATACTGTTTATTATCAAATCCTTAACCTTACAATTTGATATAAATTCCACACAATAAAGTGACGCTCATGTTACTAGCTGATTTTATGCGCCAATCCTGCTAAACAGCATTTAAGAGAAAACGTTCCAGGGAAAGTATGGCGTGAACACTACCGTTGAAGAAATCAAAAGTCCGTGCATGGGTGTTTGCCAACTGGACCGTGCACGTGAATTCTGCATGGGATGTTTCCGAACACGCGATGATATTGGCCGCTGGTCACGGGCAAGTAATGCTGAAAAGCAGGAAATTATCGACAGTGCCACAGAGCGCTCAGAGCGTATTCTTGCTGAAATCCGTGCGAGGAAAGCTGCTAAACAGGCCTGAAGGGAAAAGATATGCTGATACAGATATTAATCGGCCTTGCGGTTATTGTGGCAACTGCCTTCATCCATGCCGGCGTTCTATCCATCACGCTTAAACGCAATAAAAAGCTGACAGATTGGGCGCAAAACAACCCTCATTTCTGGTCGACGACTATCGCACTTGCAGTTTCTGTTATCTGGGTAATGGCAGCACATTTGATTGAAGTAGTTCTGTGGAGTTTTGTCTATATCGGGCTTGATATATTCGATACTTTCGAAACTGCCGTTTATTTTGCGCTGGTGTCATACACCACCCTCGGTTTCGGGGATATCATCCTACCCGATAACTGGCGCCTGCTTTCTGGCCTTACCGCTGCCAACGGTTTCCTTGTATTTGGTTGGTCAACTGCATTTCAGGTTGAATTCCTCACTGCACTTCGTACGAAATCTGTGCATGAAATGTCCTTTAGCAGTAACCCCAAAAGCTGGGATGACCCCATCATATAAAAAAACGCGGCCCGAAAGCCGCGTTTGATATCCCACTTACATGAGAGAGTTTAGGCGAAATCCACACCATGCTCCGCAAGCGGAAGTTTGGTATAGGTTTCTCCTGTGAGATTAGTAAGTGCGTTTACAAATGCCGGGCCAATTGGCGGCACACCCGGTTCACCAATACCCGTCGGTGTTGGCACACTGCTTTTCACAATATGCACCTCAACCTCTGGCATCTGGGAAATACGCATAGGTTCATAACTTGGGAAGTTGTCCTGCTCCACAAGCCCTTCATCAAGCGTGATCTGCAACTGCATTACGGCACTTAGACCATAAACAACACTGCTCTGCACCTGTGCTTCAATCACATCCGGGTTCACCGCCAGGCCACAATCCACAGCACTGGTGACATGATCAATGCTGATGTAACCATCACCATCTCGGCTGATTTCAACCACATGCCCAACAACAGTGCCGAAGCTTTCATGCACAGCAACACCGCGCGCTTTATTTTTCCCAAGCGGTTTACCCCAGCGAGATTTTGCCTTGAGTTCCGCCAGCACATCACTGTGACGCTTATGATCTTTCAGCAGCTTGATACGATAATCAAGCGCATCAACACCCGCCTTCTTTGCGCAGGCATCAATCATGGTTTCCATCACATACCCTGTATGCGTATGCCCTACAGAACGCCACCACAGGCCTGGCACTTTGGATTCAACCGAATGCAGGCTCACATCAAGATTTGGTATTGGATACGGCGTATCACCCACACCTTCTACTGATGTGGAATCAATGCCATCTTTCACAAGCACTGGTTCAAACGGTGTACCCTTCAATATCGATTGGGTAACAATCGTATGTTCCCACGCTTCTGGCATACCGTCAGCACCCACGGATGCTGATACTTTATGCACAGCAACAGGCCTGTAACGACCACCACGAATATCGTCTTCACGAGACCACACTAGGTGTACTGGTGTGCTATCTCCAAGGCGGTGTGCAATCTCCACTGCTTCGGCGATATAATCAGCGTTTGGTGTAGCGCGGCGACCAAAGCTGCCGCCCGCATAAACCGTATGGATTTCCACTTTCTCAAGCGGCAAACCGGTGATAGCGGCGGCAGTTGCTTGTTCAATTGTCGGGAACTGAGAGCCCGCCCAAATCTCACACTTACCATCATGAATATGAGCAACTGCATTCAGTGCTTCCATCGGTGCGTGAGCAAGGAACGGGAACTGATATGTTGCTTCAATCCGGTCATCCGCTTCTGCAAGCTTTGTGGCTGCATTACCCTCCTGCCTTACCTTCGTACCTTTTGTTTCAGCAACTTTCAGGTATTCATCCATGATCTCAGGGGACGAGCGCAATTCAGCGCCAGATGTATCCCACTGGATATCCAGCATCTCACGGCCCTGCATGGCGGCCCATGTATCCCTGGCGAGAACTGCAACACCGCGAGAGGTTTCAATCACCTTCACCACACCCTGCACTTTCAGCGCTTCTGTTGCATCAAAACTCTTGAGCGTACCACCAAAATACGGGCTGTGGGCAATCACTGCTTTCAGCATGCCCGGCAGCTTCACATCTTGCGCAAAAATGGCAGAACCATCGGTTTTTGCATCACTATCCTGTCGAGCGATATGCTTGCCAAACAGTTTGAAACTTTTGCTATCTTTCAGGGGTGGCTCTGAAGGCACCTTCACATTTGCAGCGTCTGTCGTGAGATCACCAAAGCTAATGTTTTTGCCAGAAGGCTTATGCTTCACCATACTGTCTTCAGCAACCAGTTCAGAAGAAGGCACACCAAAACGTTTGGCTGCTGCTTCAAGGAATGCAAAACGGGCAGCTGCACCTGCTTTTCTAAGCTGCATATAGGAATTTGCCATGGCGGAACTACCGCCTGTGCCCTGTGCAGGGCCCCAGAACAGGTTATTATAGCGGCTGGCATCAGCAGGCGCCCAGCGGACAGAAACCTTATTCCAGTCAGCGCCTAGTTCTTCAGCCACTACTGTTGCAAGGCCGGTGGTCGTGCCCTGCCCCATTTCAAAATGTTTGGCAATAACCGTGATTGTACCGTCTGCGGCCACTTCAAGGAAATCTGCTGCATAGGGGCTCGCTGCTTTTGCCGCACCTGATACTATGCTTGGCGCAAGGCTAACCGTTAATACACCAGCGGCGGCTGAAAGCATAAACTGCCTTCGGGTTGGCTGCGGTTGACCACTATTTTTGGAAGCAAATAGATTTTTCATGATTCATGCCTCCATCTTTTCTGCTGCTAAATGAACGGCAGCACGAATACGCTGGTATGTGCCGCAGCGACAGAGATTGCCGTTCAGCGCTTCATCAATATCTTCGTCAGTTGGTTTGGGGTTCGAACGAATAAGTGCCGCCGCCGCCATTACCTGACCGGACTGGCAATAACCGCACTGAACCACATCTAGTTCACGCCAAGCGGCCTGAACATTTTTAAAGGCACTATCTTCCTGCCCTTCGATTGTGCTGATCTCAACACCTTCTGCATCCTCGAGACGGAATTGACACGACCGCATTGGCTCGCCGTCGACAAGGATTGTGCAAGCACCACAGGAAGCAACACCGCACCCAAATTTTGTCCCTGTTAAATTCAGATGATCACGGATAACCCAAAGAAGCGGGGTATCCGGCGCAGCGTCTACTGAAACGCGCTGCCCGTTAAGTTTTATTGATGCCATGACATTCACCTAGCCGAGGGGTTGGACCTGAGGACTAGAGTATGGGTATTGACCATTGTTTTATTAATATTAAATATATGGAAACACTGTTTAGCTGTACTTAATAATCAATCGGAAAACAGCCTTATGCAAAAACAATGGCTTTCAAGCGTACCTATCTTTCTTGCAGTCGCTAAGCATGAAAGCTTCAGCAAAGCAGGCATTGAGCTTGAAATGAGCACGTCCGCCATCAGTCAGGCAATCAGGCAAATGGAGGATAGATTAGGCCTGCCATTGTTTTACCGTACAACACGAAGCGTAGCTCTTACAGAAGCGGGACAGGCCCTGCATAGAAGGCTTGCACCTGCAAACACTGAAATGGAACAGGCTTTTGATGAAGTACGTGCTTTTTCAGAAGCTCCCAGAGGCACGCTCAGGCTAAATATCCCGACAATGGCAGTTAGAAATATCATTGAGCCTGTTGTCGTTCCCTTTCTTCAAACCTATCCCGATGTCGCACTGGATATCGGCGTAGAAAACCGCAACGTAGATATTATTGCCGAAGGATATGATGCAGGCATCAGGCTGGGAGAGAGCGTTGAGCCAGATATGGTTTCCGTATCACTATACGGCACCATTAATTCTGTTATTCTTGGCGCGCCAGATTACCTGCGCAAACGTGGCATGCCCAAAACCATTGAGGATTTGCAAAAACACAATTGCATTCAGTTTCGCCACGGGCCAAATGGCCCGATATACCGCTGGCATATGACGGTGGAAGGTGAAGAAGTTCAAATCGATACCACAGGTAACTTAACCGTTGCAGACGCTGCCATCGCCCTTGATGCCGCCAGTAAGGGGCTTGGGCTCTGTTACTATTTTGATTTTCTTGCTACTCCCTATCTGGAAGGCGGCAAGCTTGTTTCTGTTATGAATGACTTCAAAGTACCGGAAGAAGGCCCGTGCATCTATTTCCCGCGCCGTGCCCAGCAAAGCCAGAAACTACGTGTATTTATCGATTTCTTGAAGAAAAACAGCCAGCTTCTGCGCCGTGCCCGCTTCGCTTAACTCACGCCTATTCACCTAACCGTTCGCAGATAGAGCTATACCTCTGGCAGAAGTAAGCTTGAACACCCTATCTACCGCTGTCAGCTTCACCTCAAATAACGATAACTAAACGAGGATAAAACAGTGAAAAAAAGCTGGCTTATTGCACTAACCATTTTTATGGGTGCAAATATCACGGGCGATGCAAAAGCAATCGACAAACACGATCAATTAAAAAACACGATCACTCGCTGGGCTGAAGAACAAAATTTCAACGGTGTATTAGTGGTGGGTATTGAAGGTGAACCAGCAATCACTGTTACACGAGGCGTAGCCGATTTTTCAACAAAGCGCCCCTTTACGCGGAATACTATTTTCCAGACAGGTTCTGTGGACAAATATCTCACCGCCATCGCTGTGCTCGCTATGCAGGATAAAGGCCTGCTTGATATTCATACCCCTATCACACGCTATCTGCCGGATTACAGATCAGACACAGGCGATAAGGTGACACTTCACCATATGCTGATAAACCGTTCTGGCTTGCCCAATGATTATATGCCGCCTGTAGGGAAAATTCCTGCAGCCCTGAAGGCTAACCCAGGCGCCACGATGCATTCACTCGGTTTCATGGATATGAGCCCGGAAGAAGGGGTGAAAGCATACGGCAGCGGTGATTTAAAATTCACACCGGGTGAACAGTTTGATTATTCAAACACCAACTGGATTTTGTTACAGCATATCCTGCGTACAGTCAGCGGCAAGAGTTACGGCGAAGTATTACAAGAGTATGTTTTTAGCCCTGCAGGTATGGAAAATAGCGGTACATTTGAAATTGATCTGAACGGCGCGACGCCAAAAACCGTTGATATCGCTATTGGTTATAACCCACGCGGCAAACGCCACGATGGTGATTACCCTTTCCCCTCTTTTGTAGGCCACGGTAGTTATATGGCGGCGGCAGACAGCATCAAATTAATAGACGCACTTTATAGCGGCAAACTTCTAACCGCCACCACGCTTAAAGAATTTAGCACCGTCTATAGCGCAGAGAAGCATTATGCATATGGCGGCAGAGTTTATTCCAGTAGCGAAATGGATAACCAGTATCAGACTACAGAACCGCTTTTCGCCAAAATTGCTGAACGTTTTTCACCACAAAATGGCTCCAACGGAGCAACAAAAATTGCCTTCATTCATCCAATCGGCACGCCCTATACAGTTGCAGCCTTTTCAAACACGCCAACTTATACAGGGAATGTCTACCGGTTTGCGGCAGAGATTATTCTCAACTTACAAAACAAGGAATAAACTTGGCACGGTGCCTTAACCTACCCTCGTTAGGGCACCTGAATCGCATAAAGCAACGATCTATTTTTGCAAAATAAAACAACATTTTAGCGTTTCGCTAAGAGTGTTTTTCTACCTGTATTTTTTTATCCTTATAAATCATATGGTTAACAAAAATTAACTTTGGCAAGCCTTGTGCAATGTCTTCTCCATGAGATTTTGGAGAATTACAATGATCCCTCGCAAGGCCTTCACGTTATTAACCGCTTCACTGGCTCTCCTCGCAATGCCAGTGCTTGCGGGCGTGAAGGCCGATTATTCTGTTTCTTCCCCCCTTGAACCCAAAGTGATGAACGGAGAGAAAAGCTACACCTTTGATATCCGCAATAATCACACATCGCCTATTGTTGTTAAACTCAGGATCAGGGAGCTAACCCAACGCAAAATAAACAGCCCACGCGAACCTGTTGCGATTAAAATGAATAAGCGTTTGCTGCTTATTTTGCCGCGGGAAATGAAAACGGTAACTGTTTCACTGGATAAATCCTGGGAAGGCGAAGACAGCCATAAATATCTGATCACTTCCTCTCTCGTAGGGGCAAAAGACAAGGATGGAAATAAGGTTAGGAATGCACCTACCAAGTCGCTCGTAAGCTTTATGGTACGACCATCCTTCAAGGATGAAGAATTCCTGTTCGCTGATATTGTTGGAGATCTACTTGAACCGCCTACCCAGCTAACCTCCGCTGAAAGACGTCCTGTATTCAGGAACCGCACTATCGCCTCAGAACCACCAGCGGACTCTGACCTGATTTTCCCGCCCGACCAGCGCCCATAAGCATTATGCCAAGGCTTTCCTCACCTTCGGCATAATGCGCCTGCTGACGGGTATATATTCCCCGGTTTTCAAAAGCAGCTTCCCTGCCCCGTTTGCTTCTCGTTCAAGAGTCTCCGCATAATCCCCATTCACCAAATAAGACCGGTGTACCTTCAGGAAGCTACCAGATAATTCATTTTCAAGTTCAGCAAGAGTGTGGCTGCAAAGAATGGTTTTCCCGTTATTGCACTTAAGCTCTACATAGTCCCGAGCCCCCTTGCAGTAAGCAATATCACTAGCACTTACCAGTTCCACTTTACCTTCATGAGATACCTTTATTCGGCGCGGATTAACCCGTTCGTTTGCTTCATCCAGCATTTGCTGCAAGCGGTCAGCACGGGCTTGATCTTCAGCCTGCTGCGCACGTTCGGCCTCAAGCTGTTTAATCTGCTGTGCAAACAAAAATATGAGAAGAGCCGCAACAAAATAATAGTAGTAACGATCAAGAAAGCCTGACGGCACCAAATGCACGCTGATAGTAAAAATCAGGAAGGCCACACCATATTTCAGCCCGGCTTGATCACCTCGCCTGTATGCGCTGAAGCTCACTACCGCACCGATGATGGCCGCCGTCAGGAACACAGCAACAGATTTTGCATCAAACCCCGGAACAACAAACGCGGGAATACAAAGCCCCAGCAAATAAACCAGCATTGACCGAGTTTGCCACTTAACCAAGAACCGCTGAACAACATGCATAAGAAGGCTGGCGGAAGCCGCAATTCCAAAAAACAGGATAGCCATCAGGCGAATATCATGAAACGGCCAACTGTATGGAAAAAGCCCCCTGCTGATCTCGCTGGAAAGCTGCCCAAGTGCGAAAAATGCCATCAAAGGTACCCATATCTGGGTTTTTGGTGTTTCAGAGCGCAGCGCCAAAAGGCCAAAATAAAATACACCAATCACCAACACGCCAAACGGGATAATAGATCCCGAATAACTACGGAGAATAATATCCGTTGGCTGCACATATTCCGCCACCCCGATACGGTGAATTGGCTGTACCAGCTTGATATAACCGTGATAGCCAGACATCTCTATCACCAGTGTATTTTTGCCTTCTCTCAAGATACTGCGCGGCAGATAAAAAACCGTATCCATTGGGCCTGCTTCTTCTTCCCGAAGTGAATAACCGGGCTTACCGCTTGCACCCACGCGGGCGCCATTCATATAAAAAACAGCGCTGGCCTTGCCTGCAAAATAAAACCCCAATGGCTTGTCTGATGACAAAAGAGAAAGCGGTATATCAATATCGGCCTGCATCCAGAAATGCGTACCTTGCGGGTCAACATCCCACACATCTATCCGTTCACAGTCAGAGCTACTGAAATCTGGCCGTTCGGCGGTCTGGCAAACAATAACCGATGATCTGTCGATACTGTAAAAGGGCTGCGCCTTCAGGGGCCCACACGCACAAGCAAGCAACAGAATAATATATGTAAATACGCGAATATTCATAAGAAATACGCTAACACCAAGCCCCCTGAAAAACCATTACCATTCGCAGAAGATACCCAACCGCTCGCAGATAACAGCGTGAAATAACAAGCATATTACGCAATCTCTATAGAGACACGACAACTATCGAGGAAAACCATGCGCCCATATAAATCAATGATACTAAGCCTATCCACCATGCTCCTCACAAGCACCGCGTTGGCACAGTATGACAGTGAAAAAGCAATCACCTTCGAAACCCGTGGCGGCGAAAGTTACGCAGCCTTCGAAGGTGAAATAAAGGTTCCTGAAAACAGGGCTAACAAAAACAGTAAAATGATCCCGGTGCGCTATGTGCGCTTCCCGGCAACGGGTGAGAAAAAAGGCCCGCCTATTTTCTATCTTTCTGGAGGCCCCGGCGGCTCAGGCATTCAAACTGCAAAGAACCGCCGCACAGCCATGTTTATGGCGCTTAGGGAATATGGTGATGTTATCGCCGTTGATCAGCGCGGTACAGGTGCCTCCAGAATTTATGATCAGTGCCGCTCAAACCAGATAGTGCCTGCCGCAGAGAAAATAAGCGACGAGGAATATCTCGGCTATTATCGCCGCGGCTTTATGGAATGCCTTGCCCGCTGGAAGGCCGAAGGCATTGATGTTGAAGGTTACACCACCACTGAAAATGCCCGCGATCTGAATGATCTCAGAAAACACTTTGGCGCAGATAAAATGGTGTTGTGGGGTATTTCCTACGGCAGCCATCTGGCTATGGCTACTATCAAGGAATTTGATGAACATATTGACCGTGTGATTATCGCGAGCGCTGAAGGCATGAACCAAACGGTAAAAATGCCAGCCCGGACAGATGATTATTTTGACCGTGTTCAGGAAGCTGTGAACACCCAGCCAGCAGCCAAAACCATGTACGGCGATATCAAAAGCATGATCGCCCGCGTACATGCGAAACTGGATAAGGAACCAGTGCTTCTAAAACTTCCACAGCGGGACGGCAGCACGAAAGACTATATGTTCCACCGCAGAGATATGCAGCATTTGGCTTCAGGCATGGTTTCAGACCCCATTCGTACCCGCGCACTGCTTGCTATGTATAATGCGCTGGATAATGGTGTTACCGAACCGATTGCAAGCTTGATGGCCCGCTTTATAACCCCTGAAGATCCAGTAACCTATGATGTGATGTCATCGCTTATGGATATCGCATCCGGCATGACGGCGGACCGTAAAGCAGCTATTGCGGAAGAAGCACAAACATCACTTCTAAAGGATTATCTGAATTTCAGTTATCACCTGGATGGCTTGGCACCGGAGCTGGATCTTGGCGATGGTTTCCGCGCGAAACCAGCGAGTGATATCCCTCTTCTTCTGCTTTCAGGTACCCTTGATGGTCGCACCTATATTGAAAGCCAGCTTGAAGCTACAGAAGAGATGAAAAATCGCACAGCAGTAACGGTGGTGAATGCGGGGCATAATCTCTTTATGCTGTCCCCAAAAGTGCAAGAAACCATCAACCTGTTTATGGAAGACAAACCGGTAACAGATACCACGATTGTGGTTGATTTGCCTGATATGTCAAAGGCACGCTAAGCCCCATAAAACACAAAGGGAAAGATCACCATCTTTCCCTTCACACACACCAGATTATCCAATCGTCTCAATCAAAACCGGCCTTCTTTATATTCGTTCTCTAGCAAATCGACAGCCCCTTGAATGGCCTCTTCCTGCTTTGCCTTTTTAGCCCGCAGTTCTTTGATCTCTCGGTTATACTTAGTTAAATAGGATTTATATTCACCTGTACAAAGTTGATGCCCATAAACAGCAAAGTTCTTTTGCCTCAATAAAGTGCACCCACTTTCCCATCCTTTTTTACAGGCCTTCTTCTCGCTTTTCGGGTATTGCTTTGCTTCCAGCTTGGTATTGGCTTCGTGATATCTCTCATTCATAATACGGATACAGCGGTTTAAATTTCCCGTTTCCATTTCTTCCCATGTGGTGCCGCCAATTGTATCAAACGGGTAATGTTTGTTGAGAAATATATAACGCTCATCAGTAACATTTTCTAACTTCAATTCAACGCGCTGAAGCTGTTGCCTTACTGCCTTCACTCCGCTTTCAAATTCCGCCCTTGTTTTTTCCCAAATAGCTTTGGCCGTATTATATTGATCAAGCGCTTCCTGATATTTGCCGTGAGTGTTATCTACCTGCGCAAAATACCGTTCAAGCGCTTCAAGAGCCGCATAGCCTGTTCCAGCTTTAATCTCTGCTTTCGCTTTATAAAACTCAATAACCGGCGGGAGCTTTATATCCATTCCCTCAAGGCGGAGAATAGTTTTTTGCACTTGAGACCACTCCCCTGTCTCGATTGAGGTTTCCAGCTTCCTTAAGGCTAAATCCAATTCCACCTCTGGCGGCAAGGTTGCACTGGCCTTCACTGCGGGGACCCATATAAAACCCAGCAGCAAAACCACAGATACCGCAAACGTTTTCATCCCTTTAAAAGAAACCATCTTCACTCCCCCATTTCCCGTTACTGCGCGGGATTATATGCCGCCAGTTCAGCTTGCTTTTTCTCTAGCTCAGCTGTTTTTGTAAGAACAATATTGCGCTGCTCGTTATATTTATATCGCGTTGAAACCCAATCCCTATGCATGCTGCGACAAACCTTTGGTCCCCGGGTTTTATAGTCATTCATCTCATCAACCAAATTGCATAAGTTGGAGCGTTTTTTACAGTGTTTCCTCTGGCGCTTTGGATAGTCACCATTTTGTAATTTACGTTCAGCTTCCGCAACGGATGCCTTCCATGCTGCTTCGCACTCACTTTCCAAACCATATTCAATATCTGCTTCACTGATACGTACCTGACTTAATTCATAAAGTAGCGGCCAGTTACTAGCAATATAACGGAAAGCATCCCAATGTGTGCGAGAACGACTTTCTGCGTTATGAATAGCTGATTTCAGTTTTTTAATATCAGCTTCCAGCCAGCTTTTTTGCTGCTCTTTACGCTTGGTTGCACGTGTATATAAATCAAGCGCTTCCGTGTATTTTGCATCTGTATCTGACGCCGTCCCCAAATAGGCTTCCAGCGCTTTGGTAGCCAGCAACCCTTTTCCGGTTTCTACATAAGCGCGGCCTTTGTAATAATGCATGATGGCAGGAAGTTCTAAGCCTTGGTCTTCAAGCTTTTTTATTACCTGAAGAGTTTCACTCCACTGATTATTCTCAATTGCTTGTTCAAGCTGCCTGAGGGCAAGATCAAACTGCACTTTTGGCGGCAGTTGCGCGTGCGCCGAAGAAGGAGCAAAAACACTCACAGCGATAATAAAACTACACAGGAAAATAGTGGCTTTGTTGCCAAATAACTGTGCGTACCCAAACATCAGTACTTCCCTTCGTCATACTCATTTCTGAGCAGCTTCAGTTTGGCCCTCATATTTGCCAGTAATTCTTTCTTTTTCGCCTCCAGCTTTTGAATTTTTTTGTTGTCCCGCCGCAATTCGGGCAAATATTCGTTTTGAATTTCGCTAAGGCCAACCCTTGCATCGTTTCGCACCCTGCTGTTTGAGCCATTTCTCAATTGGTTCTGAAGTATACCAATGATACGGCTTAAATCAGCGGTTTCCATTTCCTGCAAGCTCGTTCCGCCAAACCTATCCATAGGGAAATTCTTATTCATTAAAATATAGCGTGTCCGAATTGCTAATTCTAAATCCTTTTTTACCTGGTCAAACTGACCATTGTATGACTTCAATTGATCTCGATGGCGGCCCCGTGCGATTTTCCAGAGCTGTTTACCATAAGAATACAGATCGAGAGCTGCTGTATATTTGGTATGGGAACTATCAACCTTCCCCAGAAATATCTCTAATTCTCCAAGCGCCTTTAACTCGTTTTTTTCCTCTAGCCATGCTTTAGCTTTATAAAAATTCATCACTGGCGGAAGTTCAATTTCCAGCTTATCAAGCCGGTAAAGAAGCTTCTTTGCTTCTGACCAATTATTATGCTCAATCGCTGTTTCCAGTTCCCGAACCGTGAGGTCAAATTCCACTTCCGGTGACAATTGTGCTTGAGCCCCCAGTGGTGCAAGAGTGAAAAGTAAAATCAGAGCGCAAAATTGATAGTTTTTTAAATGTGCTTTAGCCCGTTGAAGCAGCATAAATATATCCCCCGTCTAATAGCTTTATCCACCTCACCTATCCCAAAAAAAACATTCGCATCATTTTCCGCTACTGCGCAATATATTTTCTAATTTTGGCTATGGTTTAGCCGATTATTGGAATAAAACTTGAACAGAAGATGAATTTATTATTCAACATTATGCGGGCAGTAGAATGGTAGCTTCGTGACGTTTTAAAACGGGCTTCAATTATGGGGGATAAAACTGTGGGTATTTTGAATTCCGGCTTGCGCCGCTTAGCACTTATGACGTTGGCGCTTTCTGCAGCTCTCCCGGCACAAGCCCAGTATCCGTTCGAAACCACCGTGGAAAAAGAAGAAGAACGCTTTCAAGCGATCATCAAAAACCATTCTGGGAATGCGAGCTTTGAATTTATTCAGGGCATTACCCTTGAAGTACAGTGGTGGGAGCTTCTTGGCGAACCAGTTAATTATTATAAGCTCAAGTGGAACAGGGGAACGAACTTTCAGCTACCCAGTGGCACCACTCGGGATGATCTCTCCAAATACCCTGATCTTCTTCGCCGCTTTGACGCCATGAAACCTCTGAGCTTTGAGTTTGAAATAGATTTTGAACTGAAAGACATGAAGCCAAATTGCGGCCCAACAATTAAGGATACCGACACCTTTGCCCGAGGCTCACGGTTTGTGAACAGCACAAAACATCTGCTTATTGGCAAGAACGGTGAAGTGCAATCAAGCCTCAGCCCCGGTAGCGGTTCGTGGGCTGATTTCGCCACATGGCTGAATGATGAGACATATTCACCGGAAGTGGTTAAAAAAACCTTCGTTTGCGCAACAACCCTTACGCTCTATAAAATTAGCACCCTGAAGGCAGAAATTCCTGAACGGGAAATTGCGGCTATTGATGCGGCCTACGCTAAACGCGAAAAAGAAAAAGAGCAAAAAGCCGAAGAAGAGAAAAAGAAAAAAGAAGACAAACTTAAAGATTTGGCTGCCCGCCTGAACGGCGAAAAGAAAGCAGCAGCACCAGATAGCAGCTCAGACGGCATCGCTGGCAGGCTTTTAAACGCAGAAAAGAAACTGGAAGCCCGGCTAGAGGCAGAACGCAAAGCCCGCGAGGAAGCAGAGCGCAGACGCCTTGAGGAAGAACGCCGCCAAAGGGAACTGGAAGCCCAAATAAACAAATGCAACAGTTCTGCTTTTACAGGTTGGAACCATACATATGGTACATGCGAGAAACGCAGCTTAAAAGACTCCGATTTAAGAATCTCCGATACATTCACAGTCGCCACCAAGAAGGTAAAAATTACTGTAGTCGATCATAATTCAGCGCAAGACGATGATTACCAGTTGTTTGTAAATGAGAAATACATTGGTGATGTTAAAAACATTACAGGAGGATCCACGACCCTGACTGCAAATCTTCAATCTGGAGAAAACCTTATCGAGCTAAGATTATTGAGAGACAGAGGGAATGGTACAGGCTTGAAATTGCAGATATCTCCGGGGAATTATGAAAGTCAGTTTAATGGTACGCACAATCATAGTTATATCATCAATGTCATCGAATGAGATTACTCTCCTCAAGCAAGGTATATTTGACCAGAAGGTGAAAGTAGTTTTAACTGGCAGTGAAAACGGCACCGCTTGGAATTTCTCAATCTCAGAACAATAACGAGAGCGAATTACGCCCCTCAATTTAACACTGGAAAAGCCAAGCTGGTTTCTATAAAGGAGGAAGTCCCAACTTTGTGGAAACAGGCTGGTTCTTCCAGTGTTCCAAATTAACAAAATCCGGACACCCTAAATCACCCGAATAACGTGCCAGCCTTGGCGCGCCTAACTGCTTTTTTTTAAAGGAAAAACGGATGGACGGCATTCATAATCTATGGCTTTTTATAGTATCTGGTTTGCTACTAAACATGCTACCGGGGCCGGATTCACTGCTTATTATCGGGCGCAGCGCAAGCCAGGGATTTAAGGCAGGTTCCACTGCCGCACTCGGCATTGGTACAGGAACACTTATCCATATTTTCGCCGCTGCCTTCGGGCTTTCAGCCATTCTGGCAACATCAGCCACCGCATTTACCATCATCAAATATATCGGTGCTGCTTACCTACTTTATATGGCTATTTCCATGCTGCGCACCAGCGAGGAAAATACGGAAGCAGAGCGGAAATTCAGCACCAGCATTGTCTATAGCCGTATTTTCAGACAAGGGTTTCTAACCAACGTTTTAAACCCGAAAATTGCGCTCTTTTTTCTGGCCTTCATGCCGCAGTTCATTGACCCTGCTGTTGAGGATAAAGCGCTTTCCTTCATCATTCTGGGGCTGATTTTTAACATCAACGGCATGCTGTGGTGCCACTTCCTTGCAGTGGTTTCAGCGTACGCTGGAAAAAAGGTAAAGCAGAATAAAAAAATCACCCAGTTTCTCACTTGGGGGGCGAGCGGGCTGTTTGGATATTTCGGTATTCGACTGGCGTTTATTGACTAAACAAGACAGGCAGGCCCGGAATATCGAGCCTGCCTCTTTTAACTTTAAGGCGTTGGGGCGCCTTTCACATCTTTAATACGGCCTTCTTTGCTCATAATCACAAATACCACCTGTGCCGTTTCAGGATGGCGTACCCGTACAATGATTTCTTTTTCAAGCTTCTGGTAGATGCTGGCATTCTCAGATTTAATTGCATTCCAAGCTTTGCCGAGTTTACCCACTTCAAAACCCATATCCTTGAACGTCATCTTACGCAGTGTGATTTCCGCAATTGATTTGGCTTTCTTATCTGAAATTTCGCCGTGCCCATCATGCGCGAGCGCAGTGAATGAGAGAGTGATTGCCACCAAAAGGGCTGTGATAAATTTAGTCATCTATTTTATCTTTCTATTGAATTATTGCTTAAGGGCGTGAGAGCTATAATCGCCCTTCACAATCAACTGCACCTGAACAGGTGCATCCGTTTCATTCTTGAAATACCAACCGTGGGAACCAGCAAAAGGCGTTGTAAAACTACCCTTCATTTCACTCGCGGTCGCGATGGTGAAACTTTCATAATAACCTGTGGTATCACCTTCCGGTTCACCGTGAAGATCATGGTAAAGAGCCGTGCCATCGGTCAGCCATTCATATTCAAGCTTGGCGTACTGGTTCATGATGAACTTATATTCGATGCCTTTGTTAGCGGGCACCGTGATAAGAATGGTCTCCCGCTCACCTGTGGAAGCATTGTCCGCACTCACTGGCACAGAAGCAGGCTCGCTGAACACCGTTAAGCCCAGCTTGCGGCCCACACCCGTTGGATCGATATTATATTCTGCGGGCAAAATGATAATAAGAAGCGCCACCGATGCTAATAAAGCAGAGAAGATGGTTGCCTTCATGAGTGGCTGTGTTGTCATATTTTCTTGCATGATCTTCTCCTTAAGAGACAGCAAAGCCGACAAGCTGGTATCCCATAAGCATGAAACCCGCGCTCATCAGCAGCGTATTAGTGGTGGTGGAAAACTTCAGGAAACTTTTATGCCTGCGCCAATAACTGATAATCAGCAATATAAAGGCCAACGCCGTGAACTGCCCCAGTTCCACCCCAATATTGAAAGCAATCAGATTGGTGAAAAGACCGTCCTGCGGCAGGGAAAATTCCTGAATCTTTGTGGCTAACCCAAACCCGTGGAACAAACCAAAGATCAGCACAGCAATTTTAGGGTTAGGCGAATGCCCCAACAAACGCTTGAAACCACCAAGATTATCAAAACCCTTATAAACCACTGAAAGGCCAATGATGGCATCAATGATATACGCATTCACGCCCACATCAGCGATTACACCAAAGAGCAACGTTAGAGAGTGCCCAATGGTGAACATGCTTACGTAAAGGAGAATATCCTTCGGCCTATACAGAAAGAAGATAACCCCCAAAAGGAACAGCAGATGATCATATCCCGTGACCATATGCTTCGCCCCGATATAGAGGAACGGAATAAACTGCACACCGGTGTTATTCTCGAGGAAGACCCGAGTTTTATCATCAACACCGTGTGCCAAAGCCATCTCTGGCACCATAAGAACAGCAAGCAAAACAAGCAGCCCCACATGCCCAAACGGCTTTAAAGAGTGTATAAATTTCATACTCACTCCATCACAAACATCCGCGCATGCAGAAAAACCTGACCATGCGGGATTTCAAATATCCATGCAGCATACCAACGCACGCTGCGATCAAAAACGTGGTTGCCGGCCCGTGCCATGGAAGGACCAGCAAACCGCAAAGCGGCTATTTCAAGGGAGGAGGAACTGGTGGCCCGTTATGAACCGAAAATATGCTGCTCTCTGGTATGGCTTCATAGACAGAAGCGTTCCTGAGCAATGAAATAAAATCTTCAAACTGAGGGAAGGTAAACACACTGAGAAGCGCGTGAAAGCCAGCATGTGCACTTATGCTTTCTTCTGTATCGTGGCCCATATCATCATGATGGTGATGATCATGCGACACCTGCTCTATCTCAGCACGGGCGTGATGTTCCAGATGCTGATGATCGCCATCAAACACAGCAACATCCACAAAGCGGATGAATACCATGAGGCTGAAAGCAAGAAGGCTCATCAATTTATAATTGGAACTATCCATCACACCCTACGTTCAAGTCTCACTACATGTATTTATAATCCGAAAGCAAGCCAGTGCAATGCCAGCAATCGCAATAATGTGATATAGCTTAAAACTGCGGGGGTAGCTGGTATTTTTGTAATTATCGCTACAAAATTAACATTCCCCTATTGCAGCTTCCCGTTTCTGCACCAATGTTATTGGCCTGTATGGAATAAAACTCTGAAGGATTTTGGATATGGCACAGGAACTTTCTGATTACACCCCCGATGAAGTCTGGACATGGAACCAAGGCAACGGTGGCAAATTCGCGAATATTAACCGCCCCATTTCTGGTGCAACAAAAGAGCAAGATCTTCCGAAAGGTGAGCATGACTTGCAGCTTTATTCACTTGCGACACCAAACGGTGTGAAGGTTACCGTGCTTCTTGAAGAGCTACTGGAGCTTGGCAAACTGGATGCAGATTATGACGCATGGCTTGTGAACATCTCTGAAGGTGATCAGTTCGGTTCAGGCTTTGTGGGCGTGAACCCAAATTCCAAAATCCCAGCACTCCTGGACCATTCAACAACACCGGCAACACGCGTGTTTGAAAGTGGTTCCATCCTTATGTATCTCGCAGAAAAATTCGGTGCCTTTATGCCGGAAGATCATAAAGCCCGCACAGAGTGCATAAACTGGCTTATGTGGCAAATGGGTAGCGCACCATACCTTGGTGGCGGCTTTGGTCATTTCTATGCCTACGCGCCTGTGAAAATTGAATATGCGGTTGATCGTTTCTCTATGGAAGTGAAACGTCAGCTTGATGTGCTTGATAAGCATTTAGCAGATAACACCTATATGGCTGGCGATGAATATTCCATCGCTGATATGGCGATCTGGGCATGGTACGGCATTTTGGTAATGGGCAAGCTTTATGATGCTGCCAAATACCTTTCTGTACATGAATATACAAACGTGGTGCGCTGGGCAGAAGCAATTGCCGCCCGCCCTGCCGTGAAACGCGGTATCAAGGTAAACCGTGTGTGGGGCGATGAAGCGGACCAGCTTCCAAACCGCCACAGCCGCGAAGATTTTGAAAAGCTGGCGAAAGCAACAGCTGCAGAATAACCCCCTTGTGCCGCATCAACTCTACTGGTGCGGCACCGTCCCTACCAAGGCTATTCAGCCTCGCCAACAATCTCTCTAAAATGGACCTCAGTCCAATCTTTGATTGCCTGAATAAGTGGCAATAAATCACGCCCCAAAGCTGTTAATTCATACTCCACTCTCAAAGGCATTTCGTCATAAATCTGACGAGTGATCAGTTTATCCTGTTCCAGATTCCTTAGCGTCTGAGTAAGCATTTTCTGGGAAACACCTTCAACCTTGCGCTTAAGCTCCCCAAATCTTACCGGTCCTTCAGCAAGAGCAACAATAGCCAGCATGGTCCATTTTTCTGCAAGTCTTACAAGTACTTGCCTTGATGGGCAGCGCGCGACAAAAGCATCCGGCTGTGCATCAGTTGGAAAAATCTCCATGGTTACTCCTAGGTACCTAATTGATAATAGAAACCATACTACATACCTTCAGCCGTGAATTCAAACACGGAAGGAATGAGTTATGAAAGTTGGTATTATTGGCGCAGGCAATGTTGGCTCCCGCCTCGCAGCCCTCATCAGCGCGGCAGGCCATGAAGTAGTTGTAGGCAACCGGGATGGCGATACACCGATTGAAGCAGCAGTAAAACACGGTGATATTATCATTGTGGCAATTCATTATGCCGCTACTGCAGATGTGCTCACCAAGTATGCAGATCAACTGGAAGGAAAAATTCTGGTGGATGCCACTAACCCACTGAATGAAGATTGGTCTCCTATGCTGCTTGGTGAAACATCATCTGCGGCAGAAGAAACTGCAAAACTGGTGCCGGGCGTAAAAGTAGTGAAAGCCTTCAATACAATCTTTGCAGATGTAATGACGGCAGAGCACCAGAACAGGAACGGCAGCCTTACCACTGCCTTTGTAGCATCAGATGATCAAGACGCGATGGAGCAAGTGGCAAATCTAGCGGCCAGCATGGGCTTTGCCCCAATTACCATCAATAAGCTTTCGGCTGCACGTTATCTGGAAGCTGTTGCACATCTGAACATTGAACTAGCGGTTGGCCAGGGCGGCGGTACAAACGCAGCCTTTATTTACCACCGCGGGTAATAAAAAGGGCCAGCTCCCCAAAGCTGGCCCTTCCCCTCGCTCGTGCTTATTCTTTTAATCTGCGATCGGTTCAACACTTTCATATTCAATCAGAATATTACCAGCCATTGGTGTGAACTGATTAACTTTGAAAGGAATACGCAAACCGTTCACATCACGGTAATCACTGAATGTAGTTTCAAACGGGATTGGCCCTGTAACCTGATTAAGAACCCGGCCTCTTGCCCTTAGGACATCACCTGTTTCCGCATCCAGCATTATGCGCACATCAGGCAAGCCTTCTTTCTTCAGGCGCAGTGCAAGGACTTTACGTCCCTTATGCTCGCGCTGCCCAACAACCAACACCTGATCATAATAGGTTGCCCAATCAAGCCCCGCGAGTGGGTGATCACGTCTTACTTGCGTTTCATAAATCCCCGTCAGATTTTGTTTATCACCAAGGTTATCCATGAATGCCTTTTCAGGATTTACAACGGTGCGAATTTGGCCGTAATCCCCAAAATCCACATGCTGTTCGAAGCTATCTTCGTTTGGAACGATGTTTTCGAGAGTGCCGGAAACACCAGCCTGCTTCATGGTAAGTGTTCCCTTAAATCGGAACCCACCAGCTTTTTGGAAAGCCGCAACCTGCTCCTTAACTTTACGGAGTTTCGCAATATCATCAGCGGTAGGTAGCTGTGGGCCAGCGTCGGCCTTGTTTGCTCGTGTTGCTTCCAACGCTTTCCGTTCACCACGGTAAATAGCCAGCTTTTCCACGGCCCCACTATCGCCCACTGTAAACTTCGCACTCAGTTGCGGGTTAACCCGGAACTGACGGTGGCCTTTTTCATCAGGCAAATGAAGTTCATAAACCATTTCACCCGGCACATCGATTGCCAGCCTGTTATTCACGATTTGTGCTTTAATTGGCGCTGGCAGGCGGCCTGCCTCATAATCTCCAACAAACGGTTGAAGTGTTTCAATATCTACTTCTGCCTTAACAGTTACACCTTTACGCGGCAGCTCAAAGGTCATGCCGTTTTGGTACATCTTCAGTTGGTTCGCCTTGCCGTTTTCAGCACCGTCAAATGAAACCGCAACCTGATTAGTAATCACAAAATAGCGCTTACCTTCTTCATCAGGCGCCTTCAGTTCAAACACTTGCTGGCCCGGCACATCAACAGCCAGACGACCATTTTGTTCCTTCACTGTGAAGGTTGCATTGTTGAACGGGCCAAAATTCGCGGTATATTCACCAATGAAAGTGTCAAAGCTTTCGCTAGCGCCACCTTCAGCTTCCTCGCCCAAGAGCATGTCCCATACAAGTGGCATAGAACCTTGCTGCAAAGGGCTTGCGGTTACGTTTGCCAGCAGTACAAAACCCAGATTTTCTTCCGGCATCAAAGCAACCTGAGCCGCATATCCCAGAATATTGCCGCCGTGTTCAACAATCTTCTTGCCTTCCCATTCACGCAGGAACCAACCAAGGCCGTATGTTGCACCGCCGCCTACCTGTATCTGGGTATTCCACATTTCACCATACTGCGCATCGCTCAGCAGTTTTTCACCTTTAAAGGAGCCCTTATTCAAGTGGAAACGTACCCAGTTTGCCATATCAAGCACATTGGAGTGGATACCACCCGCTGCACCAATATTATCTGTGTTTTTGCGCTCAAGCAGAGTGTAACTGCCCGTATCTTCATTCCAGCGGTATCCCTTGGCATGGGTCCCCACTTCATCAACACGCGCATCCCGCGATGTAGTGCTATCCATATCAAGCGGTTCAAGAATACGGGTTTCAAGAAGTGTATCCCAATCATGAGCGCCTACAGCTTTCGCAGATGCCATGCCAGTTGCTACATACATTACGTTGTTATAATTAAACTGCTTGCGGAATGGTGTAAGCGGCTCTGCATCAAGGGATTCCCGCATCATAGCTTCACGGCCTACTTTCCCGCTAGCCCACAAGATATCATTCCTTGAAATACCACTACGGTGGGAAAGCATATCCCGAATTGTCAGGTCATCCTCCGCACCTTTAAGCTGCGGTGTGAACCAAGGGATATACTTGGTTGCAGCATCATCCCACGCTAGCTTACCTTCATCCGCCAGCATACCAACAAGGGTTGAGGTAAATGCTTTAGATGTAGAACCAATGCCAAACACCGTTTCAGGGGTTACGGCTGTGCCAGCTTCCAGATCACTTTTCCCGAACCCCCGCGCCATGATGATTTTATCATCTTTAATGATGGCTACTGCCATACCGGGGATATGCAGTTCCTGACGTTTTTCTTCAAGCGCTTCAGCAAGCTTCTCAAGCCGTATATCAAAATTTACATCATCTGCCACTGAGGCGACAGTCATCAGTGCGGAAACTGCCACTCCCGTTAATGCACGGAGTATAGGCTGTTTTACATTGGTTTTCTTCATTAGCTGTCTCACAATCTTTCAAGGCCCACAAACAACTACAGGCCATTATTATCCTTGAAATCCTGCCCCTCTATTTCCACATTGGTTTGGGGAATTTATATCAGATTCTTGCGCAAAACGTTTGAAGCAGGTTGCGGAATAATGGGGACGCCATGAAACATGATAGCCATACAGCTTTTCTTGAAGCTGCCACCAATATAGCCGAGCATACAGGCAAAGGCGCAGACCTGCCAAAGGCTGCGCTTTGGGCAGTGGATAGAAACAGCATCAGCTATAAAAAAGATGGCCATCATACCCTCAGTCTATACCTTAAGGGCGGCGAAAACAGTTACCGCCATGATCAGGCTTCAAACAAGGGGCAGGTTGGCAGACTGTGTATTATGCCAAAAGGGCAGGAAACCAGTTGGGAAATTGCCGGGCCTATTAACTTTGCGCATCTGTATATTTCCGATGAACAGCTGGATTTCTTCACCAGCCGCACATTTGAGCGGGATAGCAGGCTGATCAACCTCAAAGACACAGTTTATAAGCAAGATGAAATACTGCGCACTTTGATGCTAAAGCGCCTGCAGCTGGACTATGAAGGAGCAGCTACCAGTTTGCTGGCCAAAGAAGAAACCACCAATGAAATTCTCTACAGGCTTACCACCAACCACTGCAGTGGTGCGGTTCCGGGTTCAGCACTTAAAGGTGGGCTTTCTCATATGCAACTGAAGAAGGTGATGGCGTTTGTTGATGAAAGCACATGTGCGAGCCCAAGCCTTGAAGATATGGCTGAAGTTGTTGGCCTAAGCCCCTTTCATTTTGCTCGCATGTTCAAGAAAAGCTGTGGCCTTTCACCCGCCAGTTTTGTTATGCGCCACCGCTTGGAAAAAGTGAAAGACCTTCTGGTAAATTCAGACAAATGCCTCGCATCCATCAGCGCAGTCACTGGCTTTGCCCAGCAAAGCCATATGACCGAACGTTTCAAGCGCTATACAGGCACTACACCTGCAAAGTGGCGTAAGGGAGCCTAAGCCCCCTCTTCCACCGCAGCCAAAACAGATTTCTTATCCTTATATTTTCGCCATTCGAACGCAGACGCTGTAGCGAGTACAAGCATCATCATAGCACTTGCTTCAGGCCCGTATTCACCACCCGTTAGCCACCTCGGCTGGCCTTCAACAGCTTGCAGGTCTGCCACAATCGGCACCGTTCCCAGATCAATCCCCGTAGTTGCAAGCCCAAAACCCGTGATGAAAAACCAGTTCCAGCCAGCATGCCATGCACCGGCACGCCATACGGAACCATCATTAATCACCATCAAGCTTGGATATAGGGAAAACAGGAACATTCCAATAAAATAGATGCCCGTATCAAATGCTGTGATACTGGCAAAATCTACCCCCGGCAGATGAAGAAGAATAAAAAGCGCAGCGTTAACAGCGATACCGACCACTAAGCCGTATTGTTCGCTCAGGCGGCCAAACAGCCACCCTCTGAATATCAATTCCTCTGTGCTTGACTGGATCATAAAACCGCTGAGCAGCAGTGTAACGATAACGATGCCTTCGAAACCGATCCGGCTATCGATCTCAAGCTCGTAGCCGCCCAATATATATACAAGCCCCACAATAGAGCCTGACATGAAAACGCCAAAAAACAGCCCTTTCAACACTTCACCAACTGGCTTGTCCTTCAGGCTTAAGCCCATGCCCGCCATACTGCGGCCTTCAAACAGTTTTACCCACAGGGTAAGGAGCAGCACCATTGCGCCAAAACCGGCAAAGAGCATGTAAAGAATTTCAGGATAACTCTCGAGCCGCTCTTTCGGGATCAAACCAGTTTCTATAACCGGTACAAAAGCAATTGCCTGACCAAATCCGATAATCAGAAGCGCGAGAAGTGGTGTGATCCACGGCCAGCTTTTTCTTTTAAAACTTAATTCCTGTGGAAAGAGAGGGTATTTTTTAAACATCGCTGTCGACCTTATTTTTTATTATATTCTTCTTGTTCTAGGCGACATATCCGATCCAGATATATCATAATCTTGCGCTAAAATGGTTTGCCCAACATTTTTGAATAGGTCTCTAAAGGATGCGTGAATTGACTTCCCCGAAATAGGCCATAGTTTCATATGCATTCAAATAATCATGTGGGATATAATTATGTTCAGTCACATTATGCTCGGCGCAGATGATATGGAAAAATCGCGCAAATTCTATGATGCCATTATGGAAGTGCTTGGCCACAAACCTGGCTTTATGGATGACAAAGGCCGTTGTTTCTATATGGAGAAATCAGGCATTTTCTCTCTTAGCGTACCAATTAACGGCGAACCAGCATCTGGCGGTAACGGCAGCACAATTGGGTTTGTTGCTGAAAACCCTGAAACAATTGATAAGTGGCACGAAGTGGGCCTTGCAAACGGCGGTACAACACTTGAAGACCCTCCGGGTGTGCGTGAAGGCGCTGGCGGCAAGCTTTATCTTGCTTACCTTCGTGATCCGAGCGGCAACAAAATCTGCGCGCTACACAGACTGGCGTAAAACGAAATCAGGCCTCGCATAACCGCGACGCTGGTTCCAAAGATTATGAAAGGCGAAACCCAACTGCGGTTTTCGCCTTTTTTTAACTTCACACACGCGGATATATTGGTTCTTATGCACTTTTATAGTCTCTGCTATGGTCAGTGAAGTAAGAGACATTCAATGTTTATCCGTTTATTACAGATGGTATAAACATAGGGAGCCTGAATTGCATAACCGGCGAAACATCCTTAAATTCAGCATCGCGTTATTATTGTCGGGAGTGGCCTCCAAAGCTTTTACTACTCGCCTTAGCACCAAAGCCACATCGAAAAATATTAAGGGAAAAACCATTATTGTCATTGGTGCAGGTATCGCGGGATTATCTGCCGCGCAAACTTTGAAGGACCAAGGCGCTAAAGTTATAGTACTTGAAGCAGGAAATTATGTTGGCGGGCGCATAAAAACAGATGTTTCGATGGGCGCCCCTTTTGAATATGGCGCGGGCTGGATACATGGCCCAAGCAATAACAACCCCATCCAACAGCTAGCCAAGCAAGTTAACGCATCCACTTTCGTAACCAAAGACGACAATCTGGAAGTTTTTGATATCGAAGAAGGATCAATACCCGATGCCGAATATGAACGCATTGATGACCTTTACGAACGATTAGTTGAAGAGCTTTACTATAAGGTAAATCGTTCTGATCAACGCAGTATTAAAGAAGTAATTAACGATATTGATCCCAGCATACTTCAAGACCCCATAGCTAAGTGGCTTTTATCAGCTTTTGTAGAGTTTGATATCGGCGCAGGCATTGAAGACATCTCTGCGGCTCTTGCATTTGCAGATGAAGCATTCAAAGGGGATGATGTTATTTTCACAAATGGATATGATAGTATCCTTCAACCCCTTATGGATGGATTAGATATTCACCTAAACAATCCGGTGAGATCTGTTTCCTATAGCAAATCCGGTGTTCAAGTAAATGAATACACAGCTGATTATGCAATCTGCACCGTGCCGTTAGGAGTACTGAAAGCTAACCATATTAAATTTACTCCCTCTCTGCCTGCCACATTAGAGGAAGCTATATCCGAACTTGGTTTTGGCACCGTAACCAAAATAGCTCTGAAATTCGAAGATGCCTTCTGGGACGTAGATACTCAATATTTTGGCGTTTTAACCGAACCCAAAGGGCGTTGGAATTATTGGCTTAATTACCGAACTTTCAGCGATGAAAATATTCTTCTAGGTTTATCCTTTGGCCGCTATGCACCATTGGCTGACAAAATGACCCCGGAAGAAATGGCGCAAGACGCCCTAAGTGTTTTACGTTCCGTTTGGGGTAAGGCAGTTGGACAACCTCTTTCAATTTTAACAACGCATTGGTCCGAAAATCCCAATTTCAAGGGCGCCTATTCATACCCACAGGTTGGGGGCACTAAATCACAATATGAAATATTCAAAGAACCTATAAAGGATCGCCTCTTTTTTGCTGGCGAACACACAATATTTGAGTATCACAGCACAACTCATGGCGCTCTACTGTCAGGTTTGCGGGCGGCCAAAGCTATTCTTGATATCCAATAATTCAGCCATCACCAGAACTTTACTACCGCTCAAACAAAAATCAGGGTTAGCATATGTAATTATATAACATGCATGATGGAGGGGTGAACGTGTGTGATGAATTAACAGAAAAAGATGCAGAGCGTTTCCTTGCAAACCGCGACGCTATAAACAGGCGAGATTTTGGTAAACTGGGCGCAGCGGCACTCCTTACCGCAATGGTACCAAAAGCCGCCTTCGCTGGTGCTGTAACCGAAACGACCGTCCAGGTAACAATGCCTGATGGTATCTCTGATTGTTATTTCGTGCACCCATCCAGCGGCAAACACCCTGGCGTTCTCATGTGGCCTGATATCAAGGGATTACGTCCCGTATATCAAACGGTGGCCAAACAGCTGGCTGAAGCCGGATATTCCGTACTTCTGGTAAACCCATATTACCGTGATGCAAAAGCCCCTGTGGTGGACCCAAGCGCCAGCTTTAGCGATGACGGCATACTGGATTATTTAAGAGATCTGGCATGGAAGCTTACCCACGAAGTCGTCACTTCAGACGCAAAAGCCTATATCAATTTCCTTGATCAACAGGCCAGTGTGGACCCTGAACGTAAAATCGGC
Organism: Kordiimonas sp. SCSIO 12603; assembly: GCF_024398035.1. NCBI lineage: Bacteria > Pseudomonadati > Pseudomonadota > Alphaproteobacteria > Kordiimonadales > Kordiimonadaceae > Kordiimonas > Kordiimonas sp. SCSIO 12603. The sequence goes on along the minus strand of NZ_CP073748.1, from coordinate 1,353,387 downwards.
ACCATGGGTTACTGTATGGCTGGTGAACTTGTGGTGCTCACCGCAGCTGCTGTGCCGCACCGTGTTGGGGCCGTCGCTTCATTCCACGGCAGCCGCAGCATGGTAACAAAGGGGCCAAACAGCCCCCATCTCCTCATATCAAAATCATCTGCCCCCGCCCTTCACGCGGTCGCAGAAAATGATGATGAAAGATCACCTGAAACCAAAGAGATTATAAGGGCAGCTTATAAAGCCGCTGGTATCCCCGCCGAAATTGAAGTGTATAAAGACACTCTTCACGGCTGGTGCACACCGGATTTCCACGGATATCATAAAAAGCAAGCCGCCAAGGCATGGACCCGCCTATTGCATCTATTCGGCAACGCATTGGCTTGAGCCGCCTCATATGGAGGTATAATAAAAAACTTAAATGGTGGTCGGTACTGGGCTCGAACCAGCGACCTCTTCGATGTCAACGAAACGCTCTACCAACTGAGCTAACCGACCTGATATCATGGTGAGAGCCGCATCTGATAGCGCGGCTTTCTTTTTGTATAATTCCGAGCCCTTCTGGGTGCAAGTCTCTTTTATTTTTCACATGCTTAGCTTGGGGATGACAGGACAGGGAAAAACAAGTAGCCTGAAGCCATGACAGTTTCACCGCAACATCCGGCCTTTGTTCTTACACCGCCTGAAGACCAGCACACGGCTTTTGTGTTCGCAGCTCCCCACAGTGGGCGGCTGTATCCCGAAAGTTTTCGTGCACGGTCTATTCTTTCAGATGCAGAATTGAGGCAATCAGAAGATGCGTTTGTTGATGAACTGTTCAGTTGGGTGCCAAAGAAAGGCGCTTGCCTTCTGGCGGCAACACATGCACGTGCTTATCTGGATTTGAACCGCGCGGCAGGTGAGCTGGACCCAAATCTGTTTTCGCCTCCGCTTGACCCTGGCAGGTTGGATATCAGCCACCGGGTACGGTCAGGGTTAGGGATCATTCCCTCCATCGTGGCAGAAGGTGCTTATATTTATAAAGAGCCACTGCCAGCCCGCGAGGCAGAAAAGCGTGTGAAGGAAATCCACGCGCCCTATCACGGCAAACTTCACGAACTTCTGGATAACAGGCGCAAACGGTTTGGCAGCGCATTTCTGGTTGATTGTCATTCAATGCCTTCGGAAGCCAGCCCGATTACAGGCAAATCAAAACATCCGGATATTATTCTGGGGGACAGTTGGGGAAGTGCGTGTGCCGCACAGCTTACAGCAACAGCGGAAAAAGCCCTTCTGGATGCCGGTTTCCATGTGCGGCGCAATGTGCCCTATTCAGGCGGGTATTCCACCCAGCATTACGGCAACCCGAACGCGCGGCTCCATGCGCTACAGATTGAAATCAACCGCTCCCTTTACATGAATGAGCGTACCTATGAAAAATTACCTCAGTTTGAAGGGGTAAAAGCAGCGCTTGAAAAAGCAATGTCGCAAGTGATAGCGGCCTTTTCAGCTTCCATTTCTTCAGCGTCAGGACCCAACCTGAAAAATGCCGCGGAATAAGCTGCGCTATCCTAAGTTTCACTGAAAAAGCAATAAACAATTAGTACTCTAGCGGTACCGCACGACCATACACACCGTAATAGTGTATATTTTCCACCAAAAATAAATACGCGCGCAAAAAAAAGGCCACGCAATGCGTGGCCCAGGCTCAGGGAGGAAACGCCCACGGAGGGCATTAGCGGTATTACCCGCTGACTACTAAGGTAATGTCTTTAAACCTTAATTCCAAGTAGAGGATATGTCACAGAAGCTTGATTTTTCGTTAACATGAGACAAGCACCTGTTTTACATGTGTTTTTTTGAACACAGTTTTTGAATATTTTTTTTGTACATATCTATTTTCCTCTCAAAAGGGGCTTTTCAATCACGAAAATGCGATCCGAATCACTTCCACCACCCACAAATCACGCACCTAAACCCTTCTATCCCTTCAAAAAACCGTCATACCTCCGACACAAGTCTGTCACTCTGCGGCCATAAAAAGGCAGACATGAAGAAAGACCTGAGCAATTTGATGCACACGGCCTTTAAGAATGCACCTATGGCATTCGCCGCTGTTGCAAGCGAGATGAACAGCGCACCCGCTGCTTCATTGGAAACCTCTCCAGTGATCACCAGAGATTTACATACTGGCCCTGATCACGGAGGCTCCGAAGGCAATAGCAGCCCCCATAGTGCCGATACATCCAGTTACCAACAGGATAAGAAAAAAGACCGTCATTATAGAGCGGTCTTTATTTCCGATACTCACTTAGGCACTCGTGCGGCAAGAGTGGATCTGCTTCTTGATTTTCTGAAGAACATCACCTGTGACCAGCTCTATCTGGTGGGGGATATTGTAGATGGTTGGCAAATCAAACGTTCCTGGTTCTGGGATACCACCCATAATGATGTAATCCGCCGCGTGTTGAAAATGGCCAAACACGGCACAAAGGTGGTGTATATCCCCGGCAACCATGATGAAGGCCTGCGAGGTTTCGAAGGCCATGATCTGGCTGGAGTTTCATTGGAGCCGGAAATAATTTTCGAGGGTGCCAACGGAAAACGGTACTGGGTACTGCATGGTGACCAGTTTGACGGCGTGATGAAATATGCCAAATGGCTCGCCCATCTTGGTGACCATGCCTATGTGCTGCTTCTAAAGCTCAATACTACGGTAAACTGGATCAGGAAAAAGCTGGGTTATGATTATTGGTCTCTCTCTGCCTATCTGAAACATAAAGTAAAAAATGCTGTTGAATATATCGGCCAATATGAAGAAGCCGTTGCCGCAGAAACCCGCAGACGTGGTTTGGACGGTGTGATTTGCGGTCATATTCACCACGCAGAAATTCAGAATTTTGACGGCATCGAATATATGAATGATGGCGATTGGGTAGAAAGCTGCACAGCGCTTGTAGAACACGAAAACGGTAAGTTCGAAATACTCTACTGGGCTGATATTGTTGCCGCCCGGGACGAAAATAAACCCAAGCGAAAACGCCGAGATAAAAACAAAGATAAAGACCCTTCCCCCGCACCGGTTCCTGCCGAATAACCCCGGAAGAATTGAGCTCATTATGACAGACCGTCCTTTACGAATTTGCATCGTCACCGATGCGTGGCATCCACAAGTAAACGGTGTTGTTCGCACCCTCGACAGCCTCAGAAAAGAACTGAAATCCATGGGGCACCGAGTTTATATGCTAACCCCGAAGATGTTTAAAACCATGCCTTGCCCCACTTATCCGGAAATCAGGCTGGCGTGGAATACAGTGGGCAGATTACCTGCTATCATGAAGCGCTGGCAGGTAGATGCTGTACATATCGCGACAGAAGGCCCGCTTGGTTGGGCAGCTCGCAAGTGGTGCATCAAGAACAATCAAGCTTTCACCACCGCTTATCATACCGCCTTTCCGGAATATATTGCAGCGCGCACCATCTTTCCCGAAAACCTGTTCTACCCAATATTTCGCCGTTTTCACGCACCAAGCGCTGGCGTGCTTGTAGCTACACCGACAGTAAGGCAACTATTGAGAGACAAGGGATTTAAAAACATCGTTCCCTGGACACGGGGCGTAGATACCAATGTGTTCCATCCGCACAAGCCAGCTGAAAAGGTCGGTGCCCCCGTACAGCTTTATGTTGGCCGTGTGGCGGTTGAAAAAAATATTGAGGCCTTCCTTGCTTGTGAAACTCCCGGTAAGAAAATTGTAGTGGGTGATGGCCCCGCTATTGCTAAGCTCAAAGAACAATACCCAGCTGTTGAATTTTTAGGTGCCAAGTTTGGTGATGAACTAGCCAAAGCCTATGCATCTGCTGATGTTTTTGTCTTCCCTAGTAAAACGGATACTTTCGGCCTAGTGATGATTGAAGCTCTTGCATCTGGCACACCCGTGGCAGCCTATCCTGTTCAAGGCCCTCTTGATGTTCTAGGCGCAGACGGCAAAGGCCCCTTCAGTAATTGGCACACACAAATCGCAGCCTTAAGCGAGAATCTGGATTCAGCAATCAAGGAAGCGCTGAAACTTGAACGGAAAGCTTGCGCTGAATTTGCCCAGCTCTACAACTGGGAAACGGTGGCGGAACAATTTATCAGTGCACTCTCAATCCAGCCGAGGTAACAGAAATCGTTGAACACCATTTTTTTCAACAAGTTAGGTGTGTAAAAAGGTAGCACTCTATACCGCGCTGTACATAAGTTATAGACACAACACGCAGGAAGTGTAACACTACTTCAAGCATAAAAGGCCGCATATGTTGTTCGGCGTTTAAAGGTTACATTATGACCAGGGTGTTCGGTTGGAATTGGCAGTTTGCCATCTTTATATTGTTATCTTTCTCTCTCGCTCACGTTGCACGTGGCGATACTATTAAAGAATCCCCTGTTATCTTCTTCACACACGGTGATACCCGCATGGCTCAACTACAGCCGGACGGAACACTGAAGGGATCAGCCTACGAACTTTTCACCTGTTCAATGGAGAAAATGAATCAGCCGTTTAAGGTAAGCATAGCGCCGCTTTCTCGCGCCAATAGCCTTATGACTAGCCATAAAAATGGTATTTGGTTCCCTTCATCCATGAAAACCACTGATGAACGTGATGCGCGTATGGTAGGCCCTGCCGGTGATACCAATCTTTATTTCTTTATGCTCAAGGATAACCCCCTTAAACCGGGGACAAAGGACTTTAAACGCAAAGCACGACTGACCGCCTATAAAGGCTCAGCAATGGAACGACATTTGCTCAAAGAAAGATATGTTTATGTGGAAGGTAGTGCCGACGTACAGCGCATGATTTCCATGTTATTATCAAATAGAGCAGATGCTCTTCTTGCGGTGGATATGCGCCGGGTTCTGCCTGAAGAAACCAGAAAGCTAGTTGAAGAAAACCTCCGTATGGAGCTTTTCAGAAAGATGCCGATTGGTTTCCAGATTGCAAAGCCAACTCACCTTGGCCATCCCGGCTTTACCTCAGCCTTCAGAGCTGCCTTAAATAGCTGCAAAAGCTAATCACACTATTCATGGGAGTGCTGTATGAAACTGGTTGTGGCTTCACATAATCCGGTAAAGATTAATGCTGTGGCAGAAGCCTTTGCAAAAACGTTCCCTGAACAAGAATTCGAATTAGAACCGATAAATGTTCCTTCTGGCGTTGCCGACCAACCCGCCAGTGACGGTGAAACCTTACTGGGCGCTAAAACCCGCGCAGAAAACGCTGCACAGGTGGTAAGTGAAGCTGATTATACCGTAGGCCTTGAGGGCGGTATTGATATCATCGATGGTCAATTATTCACCTTCGCCTGGATGGCTGTGCGTACCAAAGATGGTAAGATTGCCACCGCCCGCACCAGCACACTACCACTACCGCCAAGGGTAGCTGAATTACTGAACGAAGGGCTTGAACTGGGCGATGCAATGGACAGAGTTTTCAATGCTCACAACACCAAACAAAAAGGTGGCGCAATTGGCCTGCTTACTGATGGCCTTTATGACCGCACAGGCACCTATGTGCAGGCCCTGTGCTTCGCGTTAGTTGCTATTAAAAACGAGTTGTTTTAACGCTTTTTTCCATAGCTTGTAGGAGCTTCTGCCTGCTGGGTATCATCTTCAACTGGTATATCACTGGGTTTTGAATCATGTGCCATATCTTCATCCCCTACCGAGTAAAATAGCTCACCGTCAAAGAAACCATACTCCGGCCTAAGCGCACAATAGTAAGCTCCCAACACAATAGCCGACACCCCAATAACGGCGCCAGATTTAAAGGCCTGCATAAATACAGAAGCTGCAATATACAAATCAGACCCTATCCCTAAAAAAGGTGCAAGCAGGCTAAAAGCAATATCAACTGGGATAAAAACGATAAACACAAGAATGGTTGCGAGTACCAAAAAGGCAAACATTTTGAACGCTTGTCCCCGCCCCAACTGATATCCTTCAGCAAAACTCTGGTCAGGCCCGTTTAATGCCGTTGAAACAACAGAAAGCTCAAAACGTATAATTAATAGCTGAACCACAAGAACCCCAGCAACCAACGCCGCTATTTGCGAAAACGGCAAACCAAGTATGGCAACCCCAGCCATAAAAACAGCAGGCAGCAGCTTCACCAAAAAGCTCTTTTGCATATAAGCGCCCGCAGAGCCGGTCATTTTTTCAGAAGGATTATCCTCTCGCCTGATAAATGTTCGCTGGAAATAATAACCGCCAACCATTGCTCCCAAAAGAGCAACAACATTTGTCGCTATATTAACAACCTGCGCACCCCAGGAAAATTCTGACATGCCGCCATTCAGAAGAGCGGCAGCTACTTCATCAGGATTTACATAACCAAACCCTACTGCCTGAAGCGCCCAGACAAAGGCCAGAAACACAAGAGCGTAAACCACAGCAAAACCAAGAATAGCTTCCTTAACCTGCCAGGAAAAGCTCATCCCATCCTTGGCGGCATTCCACATACTTATTTTCATTGATCATCCCCCGAAAATCTGTCGCACTATTTTTTATGTAACCTTACATATGGGGATAACTTGGTTTTCTTAAAGTCCCGAAACCACTATAGGGTGCTTTTATTCACCCGTATTGCTGAGGATAAAGTCCACCTTCTCTATTTTCTCTCGGTTTTTTAACCAATGAGAAACGTGGCTCAAGATCACAAAGATAATTGGCAATAATAGCGGCATACAACAGCCCAATATTGCCTGAGGTTAATAGGTCCATAAAATTCGTTATGCTCGGCGAGGCACTTTCAAAAAGCCTACTCAGCAACCACTCAATCCCACCCAAAGATAAACTAATTGGCAGAACACCAATTATACCTCCGAGTATGCACGAAAAACACATGGGGATCGAATGGCGCAAAACACCCAAATTCAGCTCTTTCCATATCGATTTGGTTTTGGCATGCACACTGAACGGTAATTTGAGAAACCCTGCAAAACACAGAAATATTAGCCCAAAAAATGCGTACTGAATACCTACAGAAATATCTGGAAATCCTAATTTGGCGGCGCCTACCATTACGCCCCAAAATATAAGAAAAATGCAGATAAGAAATACCATAGCTTTAGAAAAACCATTGGGCTGCGCACTACTATCTTCATCATATCTTAAATACTTACCCCACCAAATTCTGGCAAGATATCCACCCATCAACAATCCTACCGAAGAACCTCCCAGCGCCAGCATCATATCACCCCAGGAAACCAGTGTGAGCAACACACCATCCGCAATACTGATATTTATTGGCCCACCAAGGAATGCATTAATAAACAAGCTAAACCACGTCTGCAAAAGTGCATAGCCAAATACCAGAAGAAGAGTAAAAGGGAGTGTACGGTAAAAATAGCGAACACCGCCGATGGTGGAATGCATCACTCTGAACGACATAAATTTCTCTTTAGTATTTTCATAGATATATTGCTTTACCACAGCCCAAAAATCGCGCCTCTAACGCCTTTAAAACCAGGAGTTTTTTTTCGACGGCCATATTCTATAGCATTGGGATCAGAAACCTATGGGCTGACTGGCGCTTCATTCAAAGGGTCAGCAGCATTGACACTCTGCACTACTCCATTCACGCGAAATCCATATTCAGGGCAAAGAGCACAATAGAACGCAGCTGTTACAAACATATTCGCAAGCGCAAACAAGCCAGATTGCAAGCCTTGCCAAACTTGCTGGAAAGAGACAACCCCTTGTTCAGTCCCTGCACCTAAAAATCCGACAAACCAACCTAAAATGGTTTCAAGAACAATCATCCCCAAGCCAACGCCCAACATTAAAAGGAAGAACGCCCAGAACATGCGCCACCCCAGGCCATCACCCAACACCCATGCATCAGAAAAGCTATTTTCCTGGCCGCCCACTGCTGCGGAAACCAAACCCAAACGCAGCCGCATAAACACTGGCTGCAGAGCGAACCCAATCACTCCCCAAATAATTACCGCAGTCGTGGAAGAGTAAAGCAGCGTAAACGTACCAAGAAAGCCATTGATCTGCGTAACTATGAGGTCATATTTGAAAAACTCTATGAAAGACCCCTTCTTTCTGGGGGCTACTTCATCTCTTCGACCAACGAAACTCGAGTATATATAGAAACTTATAAGGGACGTTCCCCAAATCAACAGCAAATTTAACAGCAAAAAAATCGTTAAAGTAAAAGCCGAATGATCCCCTATCTCAAAGCCATTTTCAGCGAGGGTCATATACCCCAGGCCCATAGCTTCGAGCGCATACATAACAATGAAATAGAAAATACTGTATCCTACATAAACCGGAAATAATGACCGCTTTAGCTGCCACAGATATGAGAAGCCACTTTTTGCTGCAGCCCACATGCTTACGTTTTCGTTTGCCGGCCGTGCAAATGTTTCGGAATAGTCAGCCATAGTTTCACCCCACAGAAATTCTACTAAAAACAAGCACTATGGGCCTTAAAATACATCCCAAGATTGCTAAGCCACTATACAGTTACCGCTCTAAAGATAAAGCACCAACAAGCAATCTAACGGTTTCTTTATCAAACCAATTCAATCCTACATCTATTTTAAATTGCGAGTAACTTCTGCAGGATGCCGACTTTACCTCCCCCAGCAAAAACTTCAGATCAGCTTATAAATCTTGGATAGTTTCCTTACGCTGCCATCTTGTCCGTTTCTTCAACCTCGAGCGCCTCATCTTTCAAATCAGGGAACAGCTGTGTGTATACGCTGGCACCAATTAATGCCGCAAACACTGCACGCCAAATACCACCAAGCGACACAAAAAAAGCCTCAAGCAGCAATGGAGAAAACGCGGAAACAGAGGAAAGCACTCGCTCATACATCAATTCATATACCAAGGTCGGAAGCATCAAAACCAAACCAAGGAAAAAAGCACCTTGCAGCACACCAATACGCTGCGCGCCTGATTTCGTATATGAGCCACCCCAAAACGGGCTGTCTTTTAAATTTGTCACCTTTGCAGCTAAGGGCAATGCAAAAACACCCGCCAAAGTGAGAAATAGCATTCCTGAAAACCAATACCCCAGCATTATTACTAATAAGTTCGGACTTCCACCACTTCCTTGCCCGAAGACGTAAATAGCATTGGAGATTTGGGTAACAAGCAAATTAGTGACGAGCAAAAACACAAAGAAGCGCCAGCCAAATCCTTTAGTATTGAGCTGTTTTTGCTTCAGGGTTTGCTGATTATAGAAAATGGGTACACCATCCCAGAATGTGGCATAATCTCGCCCCAGCAGAAAAATACGTATCAGGTTAAAATACAGGCGAGAAAGCACAATAAACATGCCCACCATACTCGCAATGAAACCCAAACTGGCAACAGCAACAGAGATTTGTCCTTGTGCTACTTCAGCCAGCAAATAAAAGAAGAGATAATATAACCCGAACATCAATAGTAAGGGCATTATTATAACTTGAGTGATTCCGAACTGTCCGCTTAAAAGCCCTTTAAAGACATGCTCAATTAACTTACCAGCTGAAACGGATTTCTCACTTACTTCGAATGTCATAATATCCCCCAATCAATTATGTACCCCATTTGTTCCACCCGATTATTAACACCATAACATGTACAATTGCAAGTTAAACAATGCAATCAATCCTCACATAATTCCCCCTATCACTTTCTCACTTGCCGCAGCGCGGCTTTCCGCGTATAAGGCGCGCAAATGTTAGGTTTCAGGCTTTCCCCCTTGTCATGTAATTGTCATATCCGGGAAGGCTTTTTTAGTTTCCGGGCTGGCCCTCCCTTGAAGTAAAAGCCGCCCCTTATTCGTGAAAGTCTGTGTCATGAGCACAAAGAAAATCCGCAATATTGCTATTATTGCGCACGTTGACCACGGCAAAACAACGCTTGTGGATAACCTTTTTAAACAGTCTGGTACTGTGCGGGAAAACCAGCGCGTTGAAGAACGTGCAATGGATAGCGGTGATCTTGAGCGTGAGCGCGGCATCACTATTCTGGCAAAATGTACTTCTGTAATGTGGGGCGATACACGCATTAACATCGTTGATACACCGGGCCACGCCGATTTCGGTGGCGAGGTTGAACGCATCCTTTCGATGGTTGATGGTGTGGTGCTGCTGGTTGATGCCGCAGAAGGCCCAATGCCGCAAACAAAGTTTGTAACAAGTAAAGCTCTTGCCCTTGGCCTGAAGCCTATTGTTGTTGTGAACAAAGTTGATAAACCAGACGGCAACCCGGACGCTGCAACAGACCTATGTTTCGATCTGTTTGTGAACCTTGACGCAAACGATGACCAGCTTGATTTCCCTGTGCTATACGCATCTGGCCGTGATGGCTGGTGTGATGAAAGCCTGGACGGTCCACGCGAAAACCTTCACCCGCTTCTTGATAAAATCATCGAGCATGTTGAGCTGCCAAAAGTGGTACAGGACGGCAATGTAGAGAAACCATTCTCCATGCTTGTTTCCATGCTTGACCGCGACAACTTCCTTGGCCGTATCCTTACAGGCCGTATTGAAACTGGCCGTGTGAAGGTAACAGACCCAATCCACGCCCTGAACGCTGCAGGCGAGGTGATTGAAGTTGGCCGCGTGTCCAAGCTTCTATCGTTCCGTGGGCTTGAGCGTGTGCCGGTTGAAGAAGCAGAAGCTGGTGATATCGTAGCCATCGCTGGCCTACAAACAGCAACAGTAGCTGATACACTTTCAACAACAGAAGTATCAGAGCCTCTTTCTTCTATTCCGGTTGATCCGCCAACCCTGGCGATGACATTCTCAGTGAACGATAGCCCGCTTGCTGGCCGAGAAGGTAAGCTTGTAACAAGCCGCGTTATCCGTGATCGCCTTCTTAAAGAAGCTGAAGGTAACGTTGCGATTAAAATTACGGAAACTGAAAGCAAGGATGCGTTCGAAGTAGCTGGCCGCGGCGAGCTACAGCTTGGTGTTCTTATTGAAACAATGCGCCGTGAAGGTTTTGAGCTTGCTATCAGCCGCCCACGCGTTCTGTTCCAGAAAGACGATAACGGCCAACGCCTTGAGCCATATGAAACAGTTCAGGTTGATGTGGACGAAGCGTATCAGGGTATCGTGGTTGAGAAAATGTCTCTCCGTAAAGCTGAGCTATCCGGCATGGTTCCATCTGGCGGCGGCAAGGTTCGACTCACGTTTGATGCGCCTGCTCGCGGCCTTATCGGCTATCACGGTGAATTCCTAACTGATACACGCGGTACAGGTATCATGAGCCGCTCGTTTGACCGTTATGATGTTTATAAAGGCGCAATCGCTGGTCGCCAGCGTGGTGTACTTGTAGCGAACGGTGCTGGTAAAGCAGTTGCTTACGCACTCTTTAACCTTCAGGAACGCGGTATCATTATGGTGGACGCGGGTTCTGATACATACGAAGGTATGATCATCGGTGAAAACAGCCGAGATAACGATCTTGATGTGAACGTACAGAAAGCCAAGCAGCTAACAAACATCCGTGCCGCTGGTAAAGATGATGCAGTGAAGCTGACACCACCAAAAATTCTGCCACTTGAAGAAGCTCTCGCTTACATTAATGATGACGAGCTTGTGGAAGTAACACCAGAAAGCATCCGCCTTCGCAAACGTTACCTTCTACCGCACGAGCGTAAGAAACACGCGAAATCAATTGAAGGTTAAGCCTTTGAAGTTCTGAAAAAAGCCGGCCCCTTGCGGTCGGCTTTTTTTTGCCTTATTCTTATGAAATAAGAAAATTGCAGTTAGACGGTTGAAATACAAATCCAGCCTACCTACATAGCAAGTATAAAGAAAAAAACGGCATAGCCGACACGACGACAAACGCGAGAAAAAAAATGCAAACATCACCTATTCCGTGCCACTACGGCGTAACGAAATCTGAATATGCACGCCAGGTTGCAGAGCATAACGCAGCTATCGCAGCAGCAAACAGAGGCCCACGCCAAGGTATTATCAAGCGGCTAACAAAACTGTTCCGCTAGAAATTACTCTCAATAAAGAATATGTCACGGAATGCGAGCAACTGCTGCTCGCGTTTCCTATTGTGCTGTTGGACGCACTAGGAACCCCTTTTCCGTATTTCCGTTCAAATAACAGGAAGGGCTGCTAAAATCTTTTCTCGGCGTCAGCGCTGAAATTCCCATTCCATATTACATCAAATACCAGTAGGTTCCCTGAATGATAGTTTTATTGCCCCAAGCTGCATAAATTCAGGGATTCATTTTATGGTTTTCAAACGTTTACTTGCCGCAGCGGTTCAGCATTCAGAGGCAAGAGCTCTCAAAAAGGAGCTAGCACTCCTTTTAAAAACCAACACCTTGGAAAGCCGGCTTCAGGCACTTCACACACTCGAATTTAACTTCCCGTCCACATACAGGTTGCCCTGGATTTATTGGGGCCGTTTATCGGATATTGCAAAACAATCATATAACGCAGTTGAAGAAACTATTTTTCAGCTATCCGGCATATCTGACCTGGAATTGCAAATACTGAATACGGCAAAAGCAAGCCGTTCTCCCGGCAGCCCAGGTAGCCCGCCTGAAGAGATGTTCACCGATATCGAAGCAAGCCGGGAAGTTGCTCGTACACTGTCGCCCCACGTTCGACTTGAATATCTTTTGCTTGCATTTCTTGCACGTAAACACCAACTCAGCGGACTACTTTCCCAGGATATGCTTGCTGATAAGCAGTTGTTTCTTCGCGATATAGACGAAGAAAAAATACGCGATCTGTTATTTGATATTCTTACTTTCACGGCCATTCGGCGCCATATGCCGCAATTTGTACAAAACCCGAAAGCGATGATGCGGCGCCTGGCGGCAATTGCTTCTTATCCTTTTACTCAAGATATACTCAACAAAAACCGTGTAGCTGCCGTTAACTTTCAGGCAACACAGTGCACCATGCACGGAAAATTTGATGAAGCGGTTGATCATTATAAGAAGGCCTCAAACATGGAGGGCTTCAACAGCAGTATATTTGAGCAGATGCATGTAGTGGCCGACATCAAGGATGTTATCCGAGACCATAATGATACATATCACTGGTATGAGAATAAACATCAAACCAGCTTCACATACAGGCATAAAACTACCGACGAACAGGCCGTACTCATATCCTGTGATACAAAATACTTCCATTCTTACGCCGAACTGTTCCTACAAGTTATTGGAGCAAGCAATCCATCACCTCTTGTCCATTTTCATATTGTAGACAGCAAACCGATAGACCCACATTTCGAAGAATTAATGTTGAGATGGGAGAAAGAATATGATGTTCGCTTGAACTGGACTTTCGAGGTGAACCATATACTCCATGATCGCCCTCAAAAAAAAGCTGCCATAGCCAGCTGTGCTCGATATATGTTGCTGCCTGAGTATCTGAAAGCTTACAAAAGCATCTTCATTTCTGACATAGATGGCTGGATAAACATGCCGCTTGAGGAATTCCACAACTTTGGAGACGGCAGCTTAAAAATTAACAGCTGGATCTGGCGGAAAAATCAGGGATATTGGCGATTATTGTGGGGTAATATTGCGGCTGGAAACTTTTCAATAAAATCTGATGGACCTGGTCGGCTATATGCCACCCTCGTTTCGAGTTATATAAAGCGCCTGTTTAAAGCCAACGCATATAATGAAAAAAATATCTTCTTTGCAGATCAAACAGCCATGTTTCTATCGCTAAAGTATCTTGAACAACAAAAGGCAATTAGCTTTGATTTTCTAATTGGCGGCTTTTCACAAAGCGCGCATCAATCTTTCCATTCCAGACATGATGCGAAACAAAAAGCAATGATAGAAAAACTGAAGGAAATCAAAGAGCAGCCAAACTAGCGCCAGCATATACAAGCTTTGCCGCAGCGAAATCTTCAATAGCAGCCCCTACGGATTTAAAGAGCGTAATCTCACCGGCAGATGATCGCCCTTCATGCTTACCCATACATAGCGAAGCTAAATCAGCTTTTATATCTGCCTCGGTGAACACACCTTCACCAATTGCTTGAAGAATATCTCCGCCTTCCCCCATTACACCATCATGGGTATCCACAAAAACGCTGGCTTTCGAAACTGCGGTACCATCCACCTCCCGCATATCAGGCTTGTATGCGCCCACAAGATCAAGATGAACACCCTTCCTAAGCCATTCACCCAGTACGATAGGTGTTTTACTGGTTGTGGCACTGCTGATGATATCTGCATTCGCCGCGGCATCTGGAAGATTACCCACAGGACGTGCATCAAGCCCGAGATGCTGTACAGCTTCGCAGGTGGCCTGCATTTTTGCCTGATCTCTACCGTATATATAAACTTCTTCAAGCCCGCGCACCGCTGCATGGGCTTCGATAAAATACGGTGCCAGCTTACCAGTGCCTACCATCAACAAGCGCTTGCTGTCAGCACGTGAGAGATACCTGCTCGCGAGAGCCGAGGCCGCAGCCGTACGGCGTGCGGTCAGTTCAGCTGCATCCATCAACGCCAGCAACCTGCCATCCTTCGCATCAAATAGTTGGTAAATACCGCTTACAGTCGGTAACCCTCGTTCAGCATTCAAGGGCACCACACTCACTGCCTTAAGGCCAAAGCAATCATCATCCACCCAGCACGGCATAACAAGCATGGTGGAACCACCTTCACCAACTTCATAGTGAGCACGTTTCGGGCTTTCAAACGAGGAAGAAAAAGCACATTCGAGCGCATCAACAAGCGCAGCATATGGCGTGTAATCAGCAATTTCTTTTGCTTCGATAAACTTCATCTTATCCCCCTGAGAAATAACCCTCTTTTATCCTGCATACCGCATGAAATAAGGCTTGCCTATCCCTTTATCTAATGTAGGCTTCCTTGAAAAATATGGGGAGGGATACATCAAATGGCGAAAGAAATTTCCGAACTTCATGTGCAGGATATGCACACAGCAGGCGAACCTGTTCGTATCATTACAGGCGGTTATCCTGAACTAAAAGGGAATACCATTTTGGAAAAACGCCGGGATGCTCATAAGAACCATGATCGCCTACGGGAAATCGCTATGCTTGAGCCGCGCGGACACGCGGATATGTACGGTGTTATCCCAACAGCCCCTACCCACCCAGGTGCTGCTTTAGCGGTCCTCTTCACACATAATTCTGGCTACAGCACCATGTGTGGGCACGCCACCATTGCCATGGGCCGTTATGCTATCGAAAGCGGCATTGTAGAAGCCAAAGAAGGTCTGACAGAATTTGTATTGGAATGCCCGTGCGGACCAGTGCATGTAAAATCCGCAACATCTGACGGTAAAGTAAGCCATGTAAGTTTTGAAAGTGTTGAAGGCTATCTGGCGGAACGCGATTTGGAAGTAACACTTAAAAACGGTGAAACCATCACCGTTGATATCGCCTATGGCGGTGCATATTATGCTTTCGTGCCAGCATCGCGCCTTGGGCTTGATCTTTCGAAAAGCCCACTTGAGGATCTGCGCCGCGCGGCGGTTAACCTTACCAACACCATTCGTGAAAACCACACCATTACGCACCCGAAAGAACCTGATCTGGGCTTTCTTTACGGCACGATTATCACAGGTGACGCCCCCCTGAAAGAAGGCGAAGTTAACCCGCATCTCTGTTATTTTGCGGAAGGCCAGCTTGACCGCAGCCCAACAGGAAGTGGTGTAACAGCGCGGCTAGCACTCGCGCACGCAAAAGGGCAGATGGACCCAGGCGCTTCTTATAAGTTCTGCGGTATCAGCGGCATCCCGTTCAAAGGCCGCATCGTGCGAGAAACCACTTTGGGCGACCATACAGCTGTTATTACAGAAATTGGTGGCAGCGCGCATTATAGCGGCACAGCCGTTTTTACCGTGGAAGAACACGACCCTCTACCAAACGGATTACCAATCCCGGAAGCTGCCGGGGCCATTTGGCGCACATAAAAGGATAAAGCAAGGGCTGTGTTCTGCGCGGCCACAGCCCTCATCTTTTTAACTATTCAGTATCTGCCGTAGGTTGGTGGCCTGCTCCGCCAAATGATCTGAAATTTTCATCACCTCACCCGCCACGGAATGCACATTATCCACATCTGTGGTTACGCCGTTGATGTTCATTGTAATCTCAGCAACACCTGATGCTGCTTCCTGAACATTGCGGGCAATTTCCTGTGTAGCTGCTCCCTGTTCTTCCACCGCAGACGCAATACCTGTGGATACTTCATTAATATTGCCGATAGAATCCGTGATCTGGCTGATAGCATCTACCGCAGATGTTGATGCTGTTTGTATGGCCTCAATCTGATGCTTGATATCCTCGGTTGCCTTCGCAGTCTGGCTCGCGAGGTTTTTCACTTCTGATGCTACAACGGCAAAGCCCCTGCCCGCTTCACCAGCGCGGGCTGCTTCGATCGTGGCATTCAGCGCCAAAAGGTTAGTCTGCTTCGCGATGGCATTAATCAGGCTAACCACCTGTTCGATTTCCTTCGATGTCTGGGAAAGATCAACCACCAGGCTATTTGCATGATTTGCTTCTTCCACAGCGCCCGTTGCCATCGTGGATGAATGCGCCATCTGCACATTAATTTCCTGAATACTACTGCTGAGCTGATCAGCCGCTGTTGCCACCGTTTGTGTATTCAGCCCTGCTTCCTCCGCACTTGAAGCCACCGTTGTTGTCTGCTCTGCCGCAGATGATGCGGTTTGATTCATCTGATTGGCGCTGCTGTTCAGCTGGGAAGACATACTGGCGATATCATCCACCAGACTTTGAAAATTATTCATTTTCAACTCAACACCATCAGCGGCAGCGTTAATTTCACGTGTTGCTTCCGCAAAACTGCCCACCATGCCCTGCTCTGCAATACGCCGGAAATACTGATTTTTAGCAATAAATCCAAGGCAAGCAGTGCTTTCCCGAACATAGGCATCCACACGGTCAATCATCTCATTGATCCGGTGGCACAACCGCCGTTCTGTACCGTCATCTGTGGTAATATTCAGGATACGTGCTTCAAAATTGCCTCTGCAAACTGCTTCACAAACTTCCAGGATTTGATCAATGGTTTCTTCTTTCACTGCTCCTGCAGGAGCACTTGCATTATCCTCTATCGTGTCAACCTTTTCAAACATGCCCCTTACCCTCTCATCAAATCGGAAATAAATTCGTTATAGGATTGCCCCTTATTCGAAAGCATATCCCTGAGTGCCCCCATAGATTTTTCAAGCCCCGCCTTACGGTTCGTGGCAGATTGCTCAAGGGCACGAAGCTGGTCATAAAGAGGTTCAATCACATCCCGAATAACCTGATGATTAGGTACACGGCGTGTTGAATGATAACCGATAATTTCGCCGTTTTCCCGGCTTGGGGTTACATGCGCAATAACCCAGTAGTGATCCCCGTTTTTTGCAGAATTCACCACGTAGGCGAATATTTCTTCACCCGCAGAAATTGTTTTCCAAAGAAGATCAAAGATCGCACGTGGCATATTTGGATTACGGATAACATTATGCGGTTTTCCCATTACTTCCGCTTCCGTATACCCTGCAATTTCAAGAAAAATATCGTTTGTGTAGGTTAATTTACCCTGTGTATCTGTTTTACTAACGATCAAATCGTTTTTATCAAAAAACAATTCCCTGCCCGTATAGTCCATAAGAATGCTCCAATTCTTATCATATCGGTGCTTATATGTAGAGCCTCTCGCTTAAATATCTTTGACCGCGATCAACCATAAAACGGTTTTCCACCAGATAGTTACCCCCATAACAATTAATGGCTGGTGATCTCGGATCATTCTAAATTTTAAAGATAGCTTTGCAGTATAATAATATGCTGCATAACGTAGAGGCCTTCACCAATATTACTGTTCCCATCCAATGCGCTGCTTCCCCAAGCACACATTTTCGACCCCTCACAGACTTATGCGCATCAAACGCTTTTTAATTCAAGCGCATGACCCATAAACAAAAAGTGAAATATTCTCACTAATTGCAAACACATCATTAAACAAAACCTTAAATTGTCAAGTTATCTTTCGGGAAATTCATGATGAAAAACTGCATTTAAGGAAAGTTATATTTTGTTCTCAGCTGAATAAGTAAATACATTTAAAGTTAGCCATTCAAACTTAAATATAATCAAGTAAAGAAGGCTGTTTCTATAAATTCATTTGTAACAGAAGAAGTTGCACAATTTTGTGCCTTTGCCAACATTTCCTCCGCCTTCTTCATATCCTTCACTTGCTTATAAATTTCCGCTCGCGCCAGATAATATGGGGCATAGTATTCAACCGCTGCCACATCTGAAATAGCATCCAGTCTTTCAAGAGCTGAAACAGGCCCTTTCTCAAAGGCTTCAGCCACGCTGTAACTAATTTGCACAACGGGGCTATCAGCCACCTGCTCAAGCGCATTATAGAGCACGCATATGGCGGCCCAGTCTGTTTGCTCCCACGTTGGTGCCAGAGCGTGTACAGCGGCTATTGAGGCTTCGATATGATAACGACTAAGGGCGTGCCCATTTTGGGAAAGCGGCATATGACAAAGCGCCTTTTCCGTTAATTTATGGTCCCACAGCTTTCGGTTCTGTTCTTTAAGCAAAAGTAATTTACCGTCTTCATCCATCCGGGCATTAAACCTACTGCTTTGAAAGGCTAGAAGCGCCACCAGTGCATGGGCTTCTGGTGTCGTTGCCTCTTCATCCGCCGCAATAACTTCAGCAAGCCTGAGCGCTTCAAAAGCAACATCCTTCAAGATCAATCTGTCCCCGAACCGCGGGGCATATCCTGCGCTGAACATCAGGTAAATTACTTTCAATACTGTATCCAGACGGGCTTTCACTTCAAAACGGGAAATACCGGAAAGCAGCTGTTGCTCATCCAATCTTAATTTTCTTTTTGCCCGCGCCAGCCGCTGTGCTGCAGTACTCTCGCTTATCAGGAAAATACTTGCTACTTCACTTGCTGTGAAACCACTCACGATCTTGAGCGTCAGCATAAGCCTGTCTTGTTCGGAAAGCACAGGATGGCAGCATAGAAACATCAATTTCAGTTCCGGGTCAGAAAGCCGGGGATCGGAAATATTATCGGCTACGCCCGTTTGTTTACGAGGGTCATTGTCTTCTTCGAAAAGATCTTCTCGCCCTTCTCTCCTCAGGCGGTCAATGGCTTTATTTTGCGCGACACGGGCGAGCCATGCCGCTGGTTTATCCGGCATACCGCGATAAGGCCAGCTACTGATTGCAGCCAGCACTGCTTCCTGCACCATATCTTCTGCCAGTTCCAACCTGTGAGGACCAAGCCGGTGAACGAGGTTGGCTATCAACCGCCCCCGTTCCCGCCTCGCTAACTGATCAAGCCTGTTTGGATCAAACGCTGTCATGTTTGCTCGGGCTTAAACATCATGGATTTCGCGGATATCCATGGAGATATTATGTTTCATGTGCGGATGGCTTTTTGCGATCTCGAGCGCTGCATCATAATTTTCCGCTTCAATGATCATCAGGCCACCAAGTACCTCTGCGAGCTCCGCGAACGGGCTATCATGTACTTCTGTGTTACCGTTTACGCGGGTAACAGTTTTACCAGCTTCATCCATCAACTTATGCCCGCCTTTATAGATGCCGCGCTCGGTCATTTCCTCAACCCAGCCCACATAGTCTTTGATGATATCCATATAATCTGCTTCGGAAAGGCCCTGATAACGATCAGGCGCGTGGTTAAGCAGCAGTGCAAATGATTTCATGTCTCTGTTTCCTCGTTGACAAAGCGAGCGCCCAGCGCGCTTGCTTACCCCTATGTCGAACGGCGAAAGGCAATATTGACATATTTTTAAAAAAAAATGAAAGGCTATGAATTCTATAGGCTTAACCAATGCCCGGCTCACTAATCTATTCCTCTGACACATCCACATACTTGACAATTATCAATTAAATAACATATTTGATAAAAATCAACTATATTCTGGAGAGAAATGATGGAGATAATTAAAACAGTGGTCATAGACCGCACAGCGGATGAAGCCTGGTACATCATCGCCGAAGAATTCGACCAAGCCTATAAATGGATGAGCTTTGTGCATCATTCCCACAAGGTTGATAGCAGCGATACCGTTGATGGCGCCCCTGTAGCTGGCAGAGTTTGTGAATTCACAGATAATCCAGATGGGCTTAAAGCCATTGAAAAAATCCTGAGTTATTCGCCAGAGAAGAAGCAGTTTGTGTTTGATGTGGTGCCTGTGAATGCTCCGCGTATTTTCCCCGTACACAAAAACATTGTCACAATGTCTGTAACAGCGCTCGGTAACGATAAAGCTGAAGTTAGTTGGACATCTAATATAGAGCTAACCGCCTTTGGTTATGTCCTCTATCCCTTCCTGAAGTTTGGCCTTTCCAAACAATTCGGGCAGGTTCTGGCTGACCTTCAGGCCTATACCAACAAAACACCTGCTGCAGCTGCGGCCTAATTCCCCATACATGAAAGATCCGACCATGCTACGCTTTGCCCAACTTTTGTCCGGCTTGTTTGTGCTTGTTTTAGGCACATCGGCCCTAACCCTTATCTTCGCACCTGATGCTGTAAATCTGGCTGCTGGTTTTAATGCCAATACAGATTACGGCTTCACCAACATGCGCACACTGGGTGCACCGCTTCTCAGTATTGCACTGATCACTGCTATTGGCGCTTTGAAGAAAGACTGGATGCTGCTTCTACCAGCATCACTTTATTTTCTCTTTAACGGTAGTGCGAGAGTGGTATCGCTCTTTAATGAGCAATATGACCCTGTAATGCTGCGAGGCCTGTTGCTGACCTTCGGCTTATTTGCGCTTTCCCAATTGGCACTGCAAATCTTCCGCCGTGCAGAGAAAAAGCTACAAACAGAAGATGCCGCAATGGCACAGGCCTAGAACGACCTAGCGGCTGCTCCCCCCGCGCCAGCTGCCAGCAAGTCCCGGGAGGGTTTTAAGGAATATCTATGTCGCGCAGGTTCTTGGACAGTATGTCTGAAACCCTGAAGAATGTTTCTAAATCCTTCCGGGCAATGCCTTCAGTAAGTTTTTCCGAAAATTCAGCTTCCAAGGCTTCAATTCCTTCAAAAAACGCAAGGCCTTTTGGTGTGAGTTGCAGGATTTTACTCCGGCCATCATCAGGGTTTGGTTCACGCGTTACCATACCGGCTTCCACAAGTTTATCAATGAGCCGCACAACCTGTGCCTTATCCCGCTTTAGGGTATCTGCCACATCCACCAGCGTTACATTTTCACCAGACCAGATCAGCCGCATAGTCCTCAACTGTTGCGGCGCAAGATCAGCCCCCAAGGCATCAAGGCGCGGCGCAATTTGCTGACCCATATCATGGCTCAGGCGAAAAGCCACTTCATGCACTGTCCGTGTTTTCTTCAAAGCTCTGTCCTCGGCATAAGCAACGATGATGATTGATTGCTACATATATTGTTGATCCACATCAACTATATTCAGTTCTTCTTTTTCGCGCCGTAACCGGATGTTGGGCGGGGATGTTCTGTGTCTTCTTTCAGGCCCCAATTATTTGTAAGCTCTTCAAATTCAACATCTTCCGCATCCACCATACGGTCGGGGATATGTTTTTCGATAGCTTCATAAATCGCCCCTGTTTCCAAAAGGAACGAGGCACGCGGTAATTGCAGCAAACCATGAAGAAAACCCCGCTCTACCAGCGAAAGCCTGTGGGCCAAGTTCATATGCTGACGGTATTTTTTCTCGTCTTTCAGGTGGATGTTAAGCTTTTCGTTCACTTCAATAACATCATCCCACGGAATAAGAATATTCCCGAGGCCGCTATAGATTATACCCGCATCAGAGATATGAAGTGTCGGGTTATCTTCCCGCACCCAAAGAAAACCGCGAAACGCACTGTAAGCCGTGAGTGGCAACATTATATACGGCACAAAATATTTAAGAACACCTGACCACTCTGGCACTTCAAGCACCACAACCACTAACACTATTAAGGTTAAAAACTGGCCCCAGAAAGAAAGCCAGCGCAGAGCATTATTGCCTCTGAATTCCATGATATTCCTCGCCTGTCGTCTTTTATTTTATGTAGGCAGTATGACGGCAAACACAAGCAATGGAAAGATATTAAGAAAACCGCTGTATTGCTGCTCTTTAAGCGAATAGAAGCGCATCTTCGTCTTCACCTTCATGCCCATCATCAAGCATCGCCTGCACATTCTGTACAGTTTCAAGGAAGGAAGAAATAGTAGACGCCATTTCATCTGCCGCAGCAGCAAGGCGCTGGGAGACCTCCATCACATCACCAGCTTCAAGGCTTGCTTCATCAGCCTTACCAGCAACACCTGTAATCTCATCGGCGACAGACTGGGTGCCTCTTGCCGCTTCCTGCACATTCCTGCCCACACTGATAGTAGTTTCATCCTGCCTTGCAACAGCGGAAGAAATCTCACCTAGGGTCGCGTTCAATTCACCAATGCCGCCAGCGGTTTTTTCATTGGCTTCAACAGCGCTTTTGGTCGCGGCCTGAATTTCTTCAATCTGCTGGGAGATTTCACCTGTGGCATCTGAAGTTTGGGTTGCCAGGTTTTTCACTTCACTCGCCACCACAGCGAAACCTTTCCCTGCCTCACCTGCACGCGCAGCTTCAATCGTAGCATTCAGCGCAAGCAAATTGGTTTGGTCGGCAATATCCTTAATCAGGTTCAGGACTTGGGAAATCTTGCTGCTGTTACCCACCAACCTGCTAATGGCTGCATTACCTTCTTCTGTTGCTTCAACCGCATGGCCAGACATAGTGCCCGCAGTTTGCACCTGATCACTTACCTGCCTGATAGAGGCCGCCATCTCATCTGATGCTACGGCGAGCGACTGCACATTTGAAGATGTCTGGTGGGTTGCTGCCATCACGCTATTGGAGCTTTCAGAAACACTACTGGCGATATGCACCATTTTTTCCGCTGCTTGTTTCAGTTCCCCTACACAGGTTTGTAGTTTTGATGTTGTTTCAGTGCTTGTAGAACGGAAACTGGTGATCAAGTGGCTGATCTGCCCTGCGGCAACTGCCCTGCGCTGCGCTTCTTCAGATTCCCGCTGTTTCTGCGCTTCAATTCTGCGCGCTTCTTCTTCAGCCTGCTCTTGCGCCAAGCGCTGTTCTTCCTCGCGTCGACGGCTATCGGAGAGGGCAGATTGTGCCTCCTCACCTTCAATAATCGATAGCCGCATATCTTCCACCGAGCGCGCAAGTTCACCAATTGCATCACCCAGCTCCCGGCAAGCAACGGGCGTTGTCCTGTTACCGCCCGCAATTGCCATCACCGCATTCCTCACTTCAGTAAGCGGGCCAGTGATTGAACGCCCTACAAGGATACTGAACACAACAGCCACCACACTGGTGAAGGCAATGGTAATGAGCGCTTGGTTTTCGGTAGAACGCTGGGTTTCTATCCACACCGCCTGCGCTTCATCTCTCGCGGCTTCTGTCTTTGATGAGATTGTCTGCAGTTCCTCGGGAATATTTTTATAAAGCGCTGATAGCTGCCCAGTAAGCGCAGTTTTCTGCAAATTCATATCCGCAAACTGATTAAATGTAGTGCTATACGTTTGGATAAGTGCCAAAAGTTCCCCGCGTTCACTCACAGGTACAGTTGACCGTTCAAGTGCGGCTTTAAATTCTTCCACACGTGTGTCATGGCGCGTGATATATTTTTCCTGCTGGCGGAGAATAAAATCTTTCTCGTGGCGGCGCATCATCAACATAAGGATGGTCAGGTCCTTAGCGCCGTACCCTTTAAGCTTTTCTTCCACTGCATGCACGGCGGCACGCAGTTCCCCTTCCATACCTGATGTTTCATCCAGCCCGATGACCGTGATAAGCGAAGATACTTCTTCAAAAACTTTGCCGTGCTCAACCAGTGCTTCTTTCGCTGTCTGAACGCTGTCCCTTAACGCGCCAGTGGGGAGTTGGGCGATAAGGGCATCAGCACGCGCGAGCGCATTCGCAGCCTCACTCCGGTAAGAACTGATATATTTTGGATCTTTCCGGAGAAGGAAATCCTTCTCATGCCGGCGCATCTGCAGCGCTGATAAATTCAGGGATTTAGCTTCCGTGGTATAATGCTCATTTTCTGAAAAGGTTTCGCTTGCTGCATCCAGCTTCTGACCTGCTGAAAAAATAGTATAGCCAATAACCAGAAAACCAATAAGCGCAGTCGCCACCGTGGCCGCAATACGCGCCCTGAGCGATACATCCGTAAACTTAATCATACCAAACCCCACAGCTCCGGGTAATACGGTTCATCACCCAAGCCCCCAATCGTCCCTACTTAGGGTAGTTTTGGCAGGGGTTTGTTACGCTTTTATAGAATTTTTAAGACAGTCCATATAACTACAAAAGAAAAGGCGCCATAAACGCCTATTCTATGCATCTGCTATAAAGGTGAAGTAACCTTGCGTTTCTCTATTAACCTTCCATTTCCGCAATCATCTGCCAATAACTGGTTAATTCCTTCATGGTTTCAATGGCTAATTGGCGGCCGACAGCTTCATCACTAAAACCTTCAAGGAAAGTGTGGCGTTCAAAACCACGGTTAGTGGCAATAAATTCCTGTCGGTTAATCACAGGAGGCATACCATCCGTAAACAAGCTGGCGATATTCTCACCTGTTTCAATCTCAATCACATTCATCTGAAAGGCAAAACCGGATTCTGTTTCCATACTTGGGGTTAGGAGGATTTCAATCATCAAATCCGCCTTACCAACCATGGCTTTGGTTTCCAACGAGTGTGTGTTCACCTCTTCATTGCTGGCTGCATCAGCCCCAGTCGTCCGAATTGCCATTTCCCGGTTAATCACTCGCGTACCACCCCGGATCATGGTTTTTTTGAAGCTGCTTTCCAGCTTCATATTCAACAATTCCCTTAGATTTTCTCGGGCCTGATCTTTGTTCAAACGACGGGTACCAGATGTAACTTCAGTCGTTCCTGGTGAAACATTGGCCGTTGTCCGCCCTGTATAGGGGTTGTGGCTGGCGCTAGCATAAGCGTTTGAACTGGCAGCTACATAATCAATATAATATGTGACAACTTCATCAGAAAATTCCCGGTTCCAGAATAGTATAAAACGGGGCCTGCTCTTCTTTTTATTTTCTCGATAGAAGGCTTTGATAAATTCTTTCTGATCAGGCAGTTTGGGCTCAGGTGCTTTTTTCATCACCGGCGGTACATTCGGGCGTTGCTGTGCGGAAACCGAAGGCACATAAAACGCGGAACAGGCCAGCGCAAAAACACAGGCTTTCATAAATAGCTTCATGCTTAATCCCCTTCGTCTACTTCAATAAGAAAATACCCCACGCCAGTAGAAATAGATTTTTCGGAATAAACCTGCGTGGCTTTTGGTGATAAAAACACTCGCTTCCAAACGGTTGTTGGTTCAAGCGGCATCTGGTTCATATCCATAAACGAGGTTCTTACCAGCACTTCTTGATTATAATCCGTACAGTTAACAAGCCGTGTCATAACTTCAACCGTACCTGTCGCTGTGCGTTTCGAAAACACAGCCTGTGGAAGAATTTTCTTACGAATGTTTTTATCAACAATTTGCACAGCATTCAGGGGAATTGCTGTCATGGTTGTTGGCACATCCGAAATAAGAGCCGGGCCCGCGCGTACTACATTTTTATAGGGGCGAAAATCACATTTCACTGTTGGACCAACAGCGGTTGAGGCTTCTGCAACAGAAGCCCCTGCTGCAAGAACCGCAGCAAGCGTTAATATTTTTTTCATCTTAATTCAGCCTGTAAAGTATCTATTGGTGCTTCAACAAGCAGCCAATTTCGGAAGTTCATATCCTTCTGCTGGACACGCTTTTTCTGTTTGCGCATTTTCTTCCATGTCATACGAGCGCCGGGGCTTGATTCCGGAACATTTAATGCGCTACGCGATCTGGTCCATATAATGCCGCAGGTATCATCCCCACCCATCATGTAAACTTCTGATGGCGATGCAATATCACCGTGTGGGCCAGAATAAACGGTTGAATAGCGATACTCCCCAACACTGCGGAACGCGCCCGTGCTTACTGTTACCAAATCAGGCAAGTTATCCCACATACGTGTATCAGCTTGCGGCTTTGAACTGGCAGATACAGCAGAGAAAATACCGCCAATAATAGCAACCCCAGCCCCGATAAGAGCGGCATCAGAATCTCCCGATGCGAGGCCTGCGAGCGCCACGCCTGTTCCTACAGTTGCCAGTCCATCGCCAATGGCATCTGTTGTTTCCTTAAAGGAAGCTTTCCCTTCAAGTAAGCCATCAATAGGGCGGCCACCGCGCGTGGAAGATTGCCAATAAACGCTTGAAGCAATTTCATTCGTAAATTCTGTTGTCGCGCCTGTGCGGTTCTCCACGATGAACCTGGCATTGGTTTCACCAAAGCGTTCATCTTTCTCAAATTTCAGAATTTCGTTATATTTACCTTCGCCAATTTTTTGTGGCCCTGCACCCAATTCTGAAATCATTAATGTATTATTTTCTGGCGCTGGCGCCGCTAAGTTAGGGCGCACTTCGTTGGCCCGACGGAAGGGTTCTTCCCCATTTCTACCTTGGCACTGAAGTGCCCAACCATCCAGATAATTCAAAACCGCAAAATCAGCCTGAAATTCTTCCAGATCAGAGACCGAATCCTGATATTCGCCAGCACGAAAAACGGCCCGGGCGTTTTCATAATCTCCAATCCGAAGATAAAGCAGCCCACGATAATAATATGCCATAGCGCGTTCATATGGCTCGCCTTTAAAATCTTTTACAGATTCCTCTTTAAACTTGGATTTCGCGGCTTTCGCCTGTGGGTTATCAGCATAAATTGCTTCGATTTTATCAATCGCACGATCAAACGCCCATTCAGCATGCCCATAATAACCTGCTTCCATTGCGGCCAAACCAAGACGGTTCAAATTCAACGTGGCGTTCCGTTCACCTTCAATGAACAAGCTTGAATAAAACGGCTTTAACACTTCAGGTTTATCTGCGACAAAGTTCGAAATTTCTGCTGGATATGGCCCCATACCATATTGTTTGCGAAGATTTTTCGTTAAGGAAGCCAATCGTTTATCATAAGCTTTCTGCGCTTTTTTATTAGCCTTTTTAACTGCTTTCAGTTCTTTTTTTACAACCTTCAAATCAGCCTTCATTTGCTTTTTTTCAGCTTTGGAAAGCCCACCAGCTTTAAGGGTTGTTTTCAAATAGTCATGGCGTGCCTGTAATTGCTGTTCATGCGCAAGTGCATCCTGGCTAACAGCAGGTTGGCTTCTCAGCGCCAGAAGAGCGGCACTATCGTCAGCGACCACAGGTGTAAATGCAACCAAGCCGCAAATGGCGACAGTCGCTAATAAAGTTGATTTCTGCATCTTTTAACCCCCAAAAGAAAAAGCCAACCTTATTGAAAGGTTGGCTTGAAAATAGTGTTAGCGGTAAACAACATCATCTGCGGCAGCTTTTGAAAGCTCATAAATGCCACTCCAGACAATAACACCACGTTCCAGATCAACCATTTCAAAGGTAATTTGGGTGTAACGCTGCATCATGCCTGTGCGTGCATCGCGGCTATCTGATGAAGCAATTGTGCCACCAAGGCGGTAATCAGCACCAGCCTGTGCCTGTGTAGTGCCGCGTGTTGCGGTATCAACCACACCTTCACGCTTTAATGAACGTTCTTGCTGCACCATGCCTGCATAATTACGGCCAACAAAAACCATCCGCCCCATAGAAGCACGGTTTAGGTTCACGCGAAGGCGATTGGTAATCAGGTCTTTGTTCATACGCTGGGTGCTATCATTCACGAAGAAACCACTATCAACAATAATTGCCGGGGGGTTTGCTGCATTAGCCAGCATTGGGTTTGTCAGCATGTCTCTCATCATCTGATCAGTCATCGCCTGAATGTCTTGGCCTTCAATGCCAACCCCAGCAACAGCGCCTGTACGTGATGGATCTTGCGAAACAGTTGCTACCCCCGCAGAATTATGAACTGCCTGCCCGCCACATGCTGCCAAAACACCACATAGTGCTGTTAACATTACTGATTTTTTAATGAACTTAGAAAATGAACTAATTTGGCGCATGAGAATTCCCCGACCTAATCATTGATTGTATAGACATAGATAAAGGGGGAACGAACTTATAGTTCATCCAAACATAACCCCCTCTGCATGGAAAATAAGATTAGTTTAATAGTTTAGAGTCAAGAAAATAGTTTCTCCTATTGCGTGCTTTATTATTGTATAGATTTTAAAAAAAATCTTAAAACATTGAAAATACAACTATAATATGATCTTGGAGGTTTTCGAAAAAGAACATAAGTTTAAAAAAAAGAGCGTTAAGAAAACGCCCTTAATTAACACCCATAAGTTTATCTACAGGTCATGAATCAGCTTTTTTCCATGTAAAGCGAGCGGCATGGGTATGGGATGCTGATGCCTTCTTTATCGAACGCTTCTTTCACTGCTTTGAGCAGAGCAAAGTTAAGCGGCCAATAATCGCTGGCATTACACCAAACGCGCACAACAATATCCACACTGCTTTCACCAAGACCAACCACTGCAACAAGTGCTTCTGGGTCTGTCTTACAGCGGTCATCAGACGCCAATACGCCTTTGATTACATCCATCGCTTTATCGATATCATCGCCGTAACCAATACCGTAAACCTGATCAAGGCGGCGGATATCATGATGGTTAAAGTTGCGGATGCTGCTGCCCCACACACTGCCGTTCGGGATAACAATACGTACATTATCGCCAGTATCCATCTCAGTTACAAAGAGAGTGATCGCTTTCACAACACCAGAGTGGCCTGCCACTTCAACAAACTGCCCCACCTTGAACGGACGGAAGATAAGAAGCATCACACCAGCCGCAACGTTTGAAAGCGTGCCTTGCATCGCAAGACCAATAGCAAGGCCGGCAGCACCAACAACAGCAACAAGGCTGGTTGTTTCAATGCCGAACTGGCCGAGAATAGCAATGAAGGTGATAATGATAATGGTATATTTCGCCAAGCTCGCAAGGAACTGGGAAACCGTTTCATCCATCTTTTTACTTTTACCAAGGAGCTTTCTTAACTGCTTTTCAGCGAAGCCCGCAACACGGAGACCAATAAATAAAATAAGGAGGGCGCCAAGAATGGCGAGGCCCATATCAATGCCCTTTGAAATCCACTCATCATAGAGCGCAGAGTCTGTCTTAAAAAAATCCATCATTTTTCCTCAATCACGGTGCACCTGAAACCCTTGGTTACAATAGCGAATTTCAAGCGCAAAGGGAACAGGCGTCTTTAAACCTTTGGTCTATGCACTTTTAAGCATGATTTCTGGCGGATGCGTAACGTCATTCCCGAGCATGCCTTTTACCTGCTGTACATTATCAAGGAAGGAACTGATCAAAACCGTGAGCTTTTCTGCAGCACCGCTCATATCCTCAGCAGCCTGCATTACGCTGTTGGCCTCTGCACTGGTTTCAGAAGAACGGGAAACCACATTCAAAATCTCCCGACTTACATCTTCTGTACTTCGAGCTGCAGTTTCTACATTTGCCTGCACCGTGTGGGTGGATGCATCCTGCTGGGCCACCGCGCCAGAGATAGAAACCAGTGTCTGGTTCAGAGCCGTAATCCCGTCCACCGTTTCCTTATTGGCCTTTACCGCCTGCTCGGTTGCAGCACGCATATTTTCAATTTGGGTTGCGATTTCCCCGGTTGCGCTTGCTGTTTGACCTGCAAGGTTTTTCACTTCTGAGGCAACAACAGCAAAACCTTTACCCGCATCACCCGCACGCGCGGCTTCAATGGTAGCATTCAGCGCCAGAAGGTTGGTTTGATCGGCAATATCATCAATAAGGTTAAGGATTTCACCAATCTTGCCTGAATTTTCTTCAAGTCTCCGAATAGCCTCGCTGCCCTCTTCGGTGCGATTTACTGTATTTGCGGATGTATCACTCGCTGATTTTACCTGCGCATTCATATCGCTGATAGCTTGGGAAACTTCATCGGTAACGCTGGAAACCACCCGCACGCTATCAGCCGTTTCTTCTGTTGTATTTTGTACGTGGTATGAGCTTTTTGTAGCATCTTCAGCAATTTCGGCCATGCGGCTTGCTGTAGCCTGAAGCGCCTCTACAGACCGCACAAGCACAGTGCTCATAGCATTGCTATCGCGTCTGAAGTTTTCAATCAGACCATCAATTTTCTGTGCAGCTTCCATGCGGCGCACGGCCTCTGTTGCTTCACGTTCCTGTTGCCTGCGTTCCATCTCTGCCTGGCGGCGGATTTCTTCCTCGCGCCTGCGACCTTCTTCTCGTTCTCGCTCGGCAGCTTTGGCTTTAATAATTTCCCCTGCTTTAATCGCTTCACGCATTTCATCCACAGCGCGTGCAAGAGCACCGATGGAATTGGTTTGGCTTACGCACGGCACATCAGTATCAAGCGCGCCGCCTGCGATATTTTGTACACTCAGGCGCACACGCTCCATGGGGCGACTAATGGAAAAGCCCACGAAAATACTGAACAGCGCCGCAATGATTGTGGTGAGGGTGATGGCAATAACAATAAGCTGTTCAGCACCATCTTGCACCCGGGTACGTTCAGCCTCTGCCTCACTTGCGGAAAACTCAAGGTATTGCACCACACCGTCCAGCAGTTCCGGCACTGGTTCAAATAATGCCGCAAGATCGGTAACAGTAGCCTCCCGATTAAGGGTGATATCTGCGAAATCTTTAAAGGTACTGTGATAAGTCTTCATCAGTTCCATCAAAGCACTGCGCTCGCCCTCGGGGACCGTGGAGGCTGGTAATAATGCTTCGAACTCCGCAAGCCTCGTTGCATGACGGCCAATATATTTATCTGCCTTCCGCATGATGAAATCTTTCTCATGGCGGCGCATCATCAGCATTTTTACCGTAAGAGCATCAGCACTGTAGGCTTTGAGCTGCGCTTCAGCATTATGCACAGAAGAACGAAGTGCCCCTTCAAGCCCTTCGTTTTCCGTTAGGCCTAACTGCTGCATGGTTTTGACAAGCGCTTCGAAGCGCCTGCCGTGGGAGGTTATAGCTTGCCGAATAAATTGGAGTTCCTGTTTGGTTTCAGCATCACCAATTTCACTCTGCAGGCTACTTTCCAGCGCCAGAGCCATCCGAAGTTCCGACTTATAAGCCGTTACAAACCCCATATCCCGATTTAGGAGAAAATCTTTCTCGTGCTGACGCATTTTCAGAACCGCGAGGTTAAGCGTATTTGCTTCTCCGGTCATCCGCTCTAGCTTCAGAGCTACCTGATCGACCGCGTTTCGTTCGCGACTGGTAACAAAAACCGTTGCCGCAATGATAAGGAAACCCACAGACGCCGTGAGAACAATTGCCCCAATTCTCCACCGCAGGGAGATATTAGAAAACTTGAATGCCATTTTGCCGACCCCAATCGTACACTTAATATCTTTGGGTTAGCTATATGGACAATATGTTACAAATTTATTCACCTTTCCGTGGGTGAATTCATTAACAATTGTAATGGTATAGAAAAATTAACGGATATTGGTTTATGCTTATAACTAATAACACCACACGGGGATTTATTCCCCTAAACCGAGAATACTAGAGGCCATAAAGTGATGCGTGCGAAAACAAATCTTGTGAGCACCCTGCTTTCCACATTTTTCTTTGCTTCAATTTTTGAAGTAAATGCCGCTGACGATGACATTACAGTCGCCAGCATGGAAATTCCCTATGCCTACACAGAAACAGGCGACGGCGTTTATAACACCGTGTTTAAAAAGCTGACTGAAGGCTATAAAGGTGACGTAACCGTCTCCTTCATGCCGTCCGCCCGTTTCAACCGCTTGGTAACGAACCGGGAAGTGGACTGTGATTTTATCGGTACAGAAAAAATTGAACGCTGGGAAAAAGACGGCATCAGTGCTGATGAATTAGAGTTTATTGGCCCTATCAGGGAGCTGTTTGTAACAGTATATGTACCCGCTGGCGGTAAAGTACCCCATACCATTGAAGATCTGAAAACCATGCGCCTGGCATCGGATGTGAACCTTGTCCATACCGTGCGCCGATACGGATTAAAGGAATCATTTGCCCTTCAAAGCCAGGTACAAATGCTGAACCTTCTTTCCATTGCCCGTATTGAAGCCCTTGTTGGATATGATTTTGACCTCGACACTCTAGCCCCGCGCCTTGGTGTAACTGATAAAATCGTAAAGACAGATATCAAACTGGATAAGCTTGTAGACGGCGTTGTGTGCTTTAAAAACGAAAAAACAGCGCCGTTTCGGGCACACCTGCGTAACAAACTGAAAGAAATTACCGAAAGCGGTTGGCTGGACGCTGAGTTTGAGAAATTTTTCGCAAGCCAAAGCCAACAATAACGACCGTTTATTACAAGAGTTTTAGAGTATCCAATTGATGCGGGCGAAATACACCTTCATCACAGTAATGCTATCAAAAACCTGTCTGAAAAATGAAAAGGCACAGATAGTATCCATCCAAGCCTAAGGGGGGCGAGGGAAACAGGGGATATGAATGAATTTTAGGAATAGCTTATTAGCACTTCTATTCTTAAGTTTATCAGGGGAAACGGGCGCAGACGACACATCAACTTCTATCAACATAGCCAGTCTTGAAATTCCATACGCCTATGAGGAAAACGGCGTTGGCGTTTATCATAAGGTGCTGGAAGAACTTACTAAAGGGTATGACGGTGACTATAATATCACCTTTTACCCTTCAGCACGGCTTACACGGTTAATGATTAACCGGGATCTGGACTGCAACTATATTTCCACCGGAGCACTTGATGCATGGGAAAATAACGGCATTACCGCTGATGAATTAGTGTTCGTTGGCCCTATCAGGGAACTGTTTGTAACAGTTTATGTGCCAGCTGGCAGCCCTGTTCCAATGAGCATTGAAGAGCTACGTAATTTGCGCCTGGCTTCCGATGTTAATCTGCTGCGCATTATCCGGAAATATGGCCTGAAAGAAGATTTTTCTCTGCAAAGTCAGGTACAGATGCTGAACCTGTTATCTATCGGCCGTATTGAGGCACTGGTTGGATTTGATTTTGATCTGGATACGCTTGCCCCGCGCCTTGGTGTGAGCGATAAAATCACCAAAACTGATATAAAGCTGGATAAACTCGTAGACGGCATCATTTGTTTCAAGAATGAAAAAACAGCACCTTTTCTAGCTCATCTACAGTCACGCCTTAAAGAAATCACCGAAAGCGGTTGGCTAGATGCAGAGTTTGAAAAATTCTTCAAAAGCCAAGGTGTTCATGCACAAAAAAAAGCACGCTGATTTAGCGTGCTTTTCTAATCGTTTGGAAATGTAACCCTTTAACCATGAAGCCGCTGTAAGAAACGGTTTACTGATTGTTCAAGCACGCTTGTTTGCTCGGTAAGGCCACCGGAACTTTCATTCACCACTTTTGCAGCGCCAGAACTACGTTCGGCCATTTCCTGCACGCGGCCTACGTTATGGCTCAGGTTAGCGGTGCCCTGACTTGCGTTTTGAACGCTGCGGCTAATTTCACCCGTAGAGGCTTCCTGCTCTACAACCGCGGCAGCAATCATGCCCGAAATCTCACTCACCTGGTCAATGGTTTTATGGATAGTTTTCACCGCGTCCACTGTCTGGTGCGTGGCTGACTGCATCGCACTTACCTGCTCTTCAATTTCCTGCGTTGCACTTGCCGTTTGGTTCGCAAGGTTTTTCACCTCAGAAGCCACAACCGCGAAACCTTTACCTGCCTCACCGGCACGCGCTGCTTCAATCGTCGCGTTCAGTGCCAGCAGGTTAGTTTGCTCGGCAATATCGTTAATAAGGTGCACCACCTCTGAAATGCGGTCAGAAGCAGCGGTCAGAGACGTAACTCGGCCCTCGGCGTCCTTCGCCACATTCATTGCATTAGTGGTAATAGTATTCGCCTGCTCTACCTGCGTACGAATTTCACCAATGGCGCCTGTAAGGCCTTCTGTAGCCTCGGCAACGGAAACCATATCCTGTCCAGTCGCATTCGTTGCGCCTGCAGCCGAGTTCACTTCTACGCTAGTTTGCTCAATCGCATCTGTCATAGTATCCGCAGCCATCTGCAGTTCAGCAACTGAACTTGAAAGAGACTGAATAACGCTAGACACTTCACTTTCAAAGCTATCAGCCATTTCCGATTGCATACGGGTGCGTTCATCCTGCATCTGCTGTTGGCGCTGGATTTCTTCTTCACGCTGACGGCTTTCTTCCTCAATACGGCGACGCTCCTGTTCACGCTCTTCGTTTTCTCGAGCAAGGCGGGCTTCTTCAGCCTCTTCACGTAACTTTTCGGTTTCCAGAGCACCTTCACGGAGATGCTCTGCCGCACGCGCCATGGCGGCGATACCATCTCTATGGTTCAGGTCAGAAACAGCTGTTTCATAATTACCATTGGAAAGAATTTCGAGCTCTTGCTGCAAACGCCGAAGAGGTTTCATCACACTGTTAGTGATAGACCATGACAAAAACAGAATAAGTGCCATGAAAACAGCGGTCCAAACATAGACCATAAACTCATCGTCTTCGAACTGGGCATCGCTCACAGTACCGCTGCGCAATTCTTCGATAAGCGTATTAAACTCAAAAACAATAAACAGCATGCCTAGAAAGGCTAGGCCAGTTAATGTCCAGATACGTACATTAACTTTAAAGTTACGCAAGAAGTTGGTCACTCAATAATCCCCTTGACCCAAAACAATCATTCTGCCCCCGCGCAATTGTTACCATAAGGTGCCTCAATTGCATCACAAAAAATGCCCCGATATCCTTAAGGAATCCCTACCCCTTGTAAAATCATGATTAATTCTTACATATTTTTTTATAGGCCCCGTAAGAGGGCATGAACGACACACATTGCGAGGATATAGGAGGAACGAATGCGCCTTTTGTTGGCGATCATTTTCCCGCCGTTGGTTTTCTTTACAATCTGGCGGCCCATTCAAGGAATTTTCTGTGCACTTTTATGGCTAACCGTTATCGGGTGGCCCGTAGCAGCCATTTGGGCGGTATATTCCCTTAGCCAATACAGAAATGATGAGTTGCGTCGTGAAATGGATTATGACAGAGCTCGTTATGGACGCTATGATAGATATAGTCGTTACTAAGGGGAGCAAATAATGATCTATTCAATTCTTATTGGTGCACTTGTTGGTTTCATCGCAGGTAAAATCCTGCGCGGCGAAGGCATGGGGGCCTTCTGGAACATTCTAATCGGTATCGCAGGCGGCGTTATAGGTAAGTTCCTGTTTGGTATTATCGGCTTCCATGTAAATGGTCTGATAGCTGATATTATTGCAGGCACAGCGGGTGCCGTTCTTCTCATGCTTATGTTTGATATTGGCGTAAAGAAACGCCGTAGCAGAGACTAGAACTACCAACCTTAATCAAGCAAACGGGCCGGACGATATGGTTCGGCCTTCACACCATGCTTTCTAAGATGCTCTGGCACAGCATTACCCATTGCCAGATTAGCGGCAAGCTCTGACCATGCAGGGGACGTTTGAATACCGTATCCACCCTGCCCAACATTCCAGAAGAAATTTGGCTGATTTTCATCATATCCGATAACGGGCGCTTTATCTTTTGCAAAAGTTCTAAGCCCTGCCCATTTCGCTTCAATCTTCTCAACCGTACTGCCTGTTGCATTCTGAAAATGCTCCACAGCCATCGCAATATCTTCAAGTTCTGGCTGTGCATCGCATGCGGGGCTTAATGTTTCATCCGCCGGAGACACAAGATAACCTGCACCTTCAGGTTTGAAATAGAAGCTTTCCTCCACATCAATCACAACCGGGCTATTTTTCTCAAATGGCAACCCTTCAGGGCTTGGTATTGTTACAATGGTACGGCGCAGCGGTTTAAGCTTAAGTGGCTGAACGTGCGCTTTTATAGCAACATCATCTGCCCAGGCACCTGACGCATTAATAAGTGTCCTGGCTGTTATTTGCCCTTTTCGGGTTTTTACCAACCAGTGATCCTCTTTAAATTCAGCACTCTCAAAGCCGTCTTCCAGACGAACTTCTAAACCCATTTTTTTTGCGGCACGTAAATAGCCCTGATGCAATGTTGCTACATCAAGGTTCCCGCACTCAGGATCATTCACCCCGGCGGTAAACTGAGTTTTATCGAGATGCGGTGCGCGCTCAAGAACCTCATTTACTGATAGTTCTCTTACTCCCGGTAGTTCCTTCATTTCTTCCAGAAGGTTTTCTGCTGCGCTACGCTGTTCCTCTTTCATCACATGGATAGCCCCCATCTGGGTAAGGACCGGGATTTCAGATACCTCCACAGGCGGAGACAACAGAAATGCTTTTGAGGCCGTTGTTAATGGTTGAAGCAGTGGGCCACCATATGTTTCTGCGTAAAAAGCTGCGGACCTACCTGTTGTGTGGTAGCCGGCTTGTGCTTCCATATCCAGAAGCATAACCTTTGCATGTGGCGCCAGGAAATAGGCAACTCCCGCTCCCGCAATTCCACCACCAATAACTAAAAATTCAGTATCCAACATAACAGTACCCGTTGCTTTTACTGGGTCATATGTGGTCTAAAGTCGCCAGTTTGGCAAGCGTCCATCACTTTGTTTCATGAAAAAGGGGCTGATCATGAGCTATATCCAACCAACTACTCTTCCAGAGACCCTGAGCGGCGTTTCAGTAGAAACTCTGAAACAGTTTGCCTGTGAACTGGCAGATGCAGCAGCCGAAGTGACACTTAAGTACTTCAGGCAGAAAGTGGATATTGATAATAAACTGGGTGATAACGGTTTTGACCCCGTAACAGAGGCGGACCAAGGTGCCGAGCGAGCCATCAGAGCCCTGATTGATGAACGCTTTCCTGATCACAGCATTCACGGGGAAGAATACGGCATAAAGAAAACAGACAGCCCATTTGAATGGGTTCTGGACCCAGTTGATGGCACTCGCGCTTTTATCTCGGGCTTACCAACATGGGGAACTCTTATTGCCCTGAAGCATGAAGGTGTACCTGTGATTGGTATTCTGGATCAGCCTTACATCAAAGAACGCTATCTCGGGTGGACAGAAGGAGCAACTCTAAATGGAGAGGCTATTTCAACACGGTCATGCGCCTCGTTATCAGATGCAACTATTTCTACAACCGATCCTGATCTATTCAAAGATGACGAACGTACGATCTTTAACGCGATTTTGAACCAGAGCAAACTTATAAGGTATGGCATGGATTGCTACGCTTATGGTATTGTCGCTGCGGGGTTTATGGATCTCGTTATAGAAAGTGGCTTGAAACCTTATGACATGATGGCACTGATTCCGATTGTACGCGGAGCCGGAGGCAGTGCAACAAATTGGCAAGGTCAAGCTCCTGGGGATTGCGGGAAATTACTTGTGGTGGGTGACAAAGGTCTCCTTAAAGCCGCACTACACACCATAAATGAGTAAAATTTCCTAGCTTAAAGCGACAAAGTGAAACATTTCACAAGATTGTTTTGGCAAAACAAACCTCAAGGACTATATATTCAACGGATATTGAAACCGCAGTAAACCTAAGGAGGGGTAGCCATGGGAAGACCTGCAAAATTTAATCGAGATGATGCAATAGCAATTGCGCTCGACGCTTTCTGGGAACAGGGGTATGAACCTACGTCCGTAAGCGAGCTCTCTTCGCGTATGTCTATCACTCGGTCCAGTTTCTATAACAGTTTCGTTTCACGCGAAGCACTGTTCAGTGAAGTTCTTGCTTTGTATGGCAAACAGTCTTGCGATCGTTTCATGAGTGACTTGAAAGAAGGCGATCCTATTCTGCCTGCGTTCAGAAAAGTTTTTGAAAACTTGATTGATGCAAGAATGGATGATGAAGACGCCAAAGGCTGTCTTGTTACAAATGGCATGGCCAACAATGAAAACAGCTGTGAAGTAGCGCATGTTTTCCGGGATATTATGGGAACCCGTGTTGACCGCTATACAGAACTTCTTGAGCACGCCATAGATAGCGGTGAACTAACAGGGGTAGATAATCCCCGCACCACCGCAGCAACTTTTGTATCCCAGATGGTCGGCATCAATATGATGAGTAAAGTAATCCGTGATCGGCAACAGCTGTATGCTATGGCGGAGACAATTTTAAAAGGCCTTGGCCTTGCCGAAACACCGGCGAGCATTGATGCGCAAAACGTCGCCTGATACTCAATCTAGATTCTAAATAAAAAGGCCGCCGAACTATGATCGGCGGCCTTTTTAACTCTAGTGCCCAAAATCTGAAGCATACTTTAAAACTCAGGTCGCTCTCTTAGGCTCATAAATTCTCTGATAGCATTCCAGACATCAGCTCGATGATCATCGGTTTCTTTCAGGATTTCATGCATGGCGCCTTCTACCTTCACCAAACGGGCATTTGGCATACGCGCAACCAATTTATCTTGGGCATCATTATCCACAATTTGATCTTCCCCGGCCTGAAGCATCAACACTGGTGTATCAATAGCTTCAGCATAACCAAGCGCATTTAGCTTTTTGGTAGATTTCACAGCTTCCCACAGCCATTTATGAGTGGCACCGCCTACTGCTAAACGACGATCTTTATTATGGATAAAGTAATCTTCATCTTCGAACCGGTCATCATCATGGGTAAGCTTTTTACGCCAGCCCCAACGGCCTGTTTTAAAGGCTGTATGACCCGGGATATAACTTCCGCCAAGCCCTAGATGGCGCATAACCCACGGTAAGCCACTTAATATAAAATCTGGTACACCACCGCCATTAACCTTCACCATCGGCGCAACCGTGATAGCCGCATCCGCATATCCCGGATGTTCTTTCAAGAACCGGAGAATGACATGCGATCCCGCCGAGTGGCCCATCAGAATATATGGCTTTTCCATCTTGTTGGTCAGCACCTTATCAAAAAAGGTCTTCAAATCTTCAAGATGAGGATCAAAGCTGCGAACAAAATGCTTTTCACGGTCTGGGTGCGGACGGTAAGACATACCTTGCCCCCGCAAATCCATTGCCGCACAGGCAAAACCCAGCGCATTGAAGATATGAACATCCTCTACGAATTTTTCGATAAATTCCGTACGGCCCGGAATAAAGATAACTGTACCTTTAATATCAAGCACATTACTGGCAGGAAATCTGGCGAACCGGATTTGTTCTCCATCGGTGGACTTGAAATAGTCAAACACCGTATCTTTAGGTGGCTCTCTCCGGTTAGCCTTCGCAAAATCCAACATCTCTTGTGTTGGTAGCTTGTCGTTACTCACACACGCCTCCGCCATAGTTTGCATATTATTCCCCTTACTAAATATGCAGTATGCCTAAATATTTCAGCCACTTAGACTGATATATCTATCAGCATGCACAGTCTTATGGTTAATTTCCAGTAAAATTTCCGTAGAACAAAGGCTGTTTCACGAGGTTCCGCGCTCAATAAGGCCCACCATAAACGCTTTCACGCGAGTGACGAATCATCACTTTCAAGTAAAGCACCCAACCTCTCGCTGTGTAGTTTCACATATTTTTTCTATGGTATCGTTGATCACAAAATTTCACTTCGTTTATCAACAAACTGTCACACCCACATCGACAGCCTGCCTTAAAGTTCTTTTATATCAATATACTATAGTTATTTTTCTAAATGACCGAACTGCTCAAACTGAGCCCAGTTTAGTTAAAATTGTCCGCAAAGATTTACAGAATTTCCATTTGCATAGTTCACTTTAGGGGTAAGTGATCAGGCAAATATCATGATGAAAAAGAACCATACGTATAAACTCTCCACTTGCTTAGGCCGCAAGTTGATGAATTTCGCAAAGAACCTATGGCAGGATGACCGAGGCAGTCTTATGCCTGCTGTTGCCACCAGTATATTGGTGCTAACAAGCGCAGCCGGGCTAACCGTAGACGGTGCACGCATGTTCTATGTGAAGGATGTTTTACAGAAATCACTTGATAGCGCTGGTCTGGCCGCAGGTCATGCTCTTGATATCAATGATATGGAATCTGATGCGCAGGAATTTTTCGATGCAAATATTGCTGCCATCGGTGACGTGGTCAAATCCAGCGAAATGGTTATCAACTTCAGCAATGATAACAAGCTTATTACACTAACAGCTACAGCATCGGTGGATACATATTTCAGCCGTATCTTCGGTGTGAATGAAGTGACCGTTTCGGCCGATACCGAAATCACCCGCGAAACCCGCGGCATGGAACTTGTTATTGTAATGGATAATACAGGCTCA
Organism: Kordiimonas sp. SCSIO 12603; assembly: GCF_024398035.1. NCBI lineage: Bacteria > Pseudomonadati > Pseudomonadota > Alphaproteobacteria > Kordiimonadales > Kordiimonadaceae > Kordiimonas > Kordiimonas sp. SCSIO 12603. The sequence continues at coordinate 1,313,146 of NZ_CP073748.1, read as the reverse complement.
ATGCGCAATAACGGCAAGATTGATGCAGCGAAAGAAGCAGCCGAACTTCTGGTGGAAGCCGTGTACGGCGAAAATGATACCAACAACAATCTTTGGGTTGGGGTCGTACCTTATGTAGCTCATGTGAATGTTGGTGACGGGCATGAAAGCTGGCTTTCAGAAGCTGGCCTTCAGAAAATTGATAATGGCGAATACAGAACAACTGAATGGTCGGGCTGCCTGTTTGCGCGGGACGACGGTGAAGATCTTACAGATACTCCACCCAGCATAGAACCATTTGAGCCCTGGTTCTGGCCAGATGAACCCGCTTACAACTCATACTACAGGCCCAATAACTGGATTCATAACGGTGTCGTATCAATTTACGAAGCAAATAGCCGTTCATTGGCCAAGGGTCCTAACCGCGGCTGCGGCCAAGAAATATTACCCCTCGTTGCCAGCAAAACCAAAGTGTTGGATGCAATTGAGGAAATGGAACCCTGGAGCTTTGGCGGGACCGCTACACCCACAGGTCTCGCTTGGGGTTGGCGTGTTATCAGCCCTCGCTGGCAAGGCCTGTGGGGCGGTGACACGCCAAGTAACCTGCCGCTTGCCCATGATGCCGCTTTCATGGACAAAGTGATCGTCATCCTAACCGATGGTAAAAATGAGTTTATCTCTCGTATCAGCCAACTTGGTGGGTCTGATTACACTGCATACGGCACTATTCAGGATATGGGCCACAGCTCCATCTATGATGCCCGCGATGATGTGGATGATCGGTTTGATGAAATCTGCACAAACATCAAAGACGATGACATTTTAATTTACGGGATCACTTTTGGAAGCACCCCAGATTCTTCCACACGCTCCGCGTTTGAAGCGTGCGCAACTAACCCCGGCTTTTATTTTCACGCACCCAATAATGACGAACTTCAGGATGTGTTTGATAAAATTGGTCGCCAGCTTTCAAATCTCAGGCTTTCAAAATAAAGGTAACTATGTCGTTCTTGTCTCACATATGGTCCTTTAAAAAACGCCTTCAGCAAGATGAAGAAGGTGCCATTGTTGTGGAAACCGCGATTGGCCTTCCGGTGCTGCTTACCACCATGATTGGCGTGCTGGAAATTGCCCATTATTTCTTCGTAGCGGCAGCGATTGAAAATGCCGTTCTGCAAGCATCTCGGTTCGGTATTACCGGTTCTAATGAAGAAGGCACCACCCGCGAACAACAGGTGCGCGATATCATCCGCGAGCAAACATTTGGCCAGGTAAATATGGATACAGTGAATATCGAAACACTGGTCTATGAAAATTTTGCAGATATCGGCGAACCAGAACCTTTTATCGATGACAATGCCAGCGGCAGTTATGATGAAGGTGAAGATTACACTGATGTAAACGGCAATGGCCAGTGGGACGCCGATATGGCTATATCCGGCCTTGGCGGCGGTGGGGACATTGTTCTTTACCGCGTAAACTATGATATCAGCAGCCTTACGGGCTTTGCTGATTGGGCCTATCGGAACGTTTCCGTTTCAGCAACAGTGGCGGTGCGCAATGAGCCATATTAGAAACTTTCTAAAGCGCTTAAAAAGCGATGAGGAAGGAAGTGTATTAACAGAACTGGCGCTTTCCGTACCGCTTTATTTAACGCTTTTCATTGGCATCGTTGAAGCTGGCCATTACCTGCTGTTGAATCTGAAAGCCCAACATACGGTCGTTGCAATAGCAGACCTGGTAACGCGGGATGAAGAAATTTCGGAAGCAACAATGCAGGATATTTTTTCCGCCGTACCTCAAATTATCGCTCCCTACAACGACCCCACTGATGTTGTGGCAATTGTTAGCTCCGTCAGCCAAACAAGCACCGTTCCTGCAAGCATTTTCTGGCAACGCATTGGGGGTGGCGGCTTAGCAGAAAGCAGCATGTTTGGTGCAGAAGGTGATCCGGCAAATTTACCAGATGCATTTACTATGCGAGATAATGAAACCATCATCGCGACGGAAATTTTCTATTCCTACGAACCCATCATGTTTGATTTTTTGCCATCTCGTACAATCCGGAAAGTGTCTTATTTCCGGCCGCGCCTTGGCGCTTTGCAGGAAATCACCAGTTGAAGGAGCTGCTTCTATAAATTGTCAATGTTGACAATAAACAATTCATTCCCATATTCTGTCTATAGCCCAATTCAGACAAAATATCAGGAATGATACCATGCTCAACCTCCCTCAAGCCTATGCAGCCTCGGCTTCCCATTCCCTTTCCGAGGCTGCATCTCTGCCCTTTGAGGTTTATCACGACAAGAAAATCTACGATCTGGAGATGGATCATATCTTCGGGAATGACTGGGTTTTTGTATGTGCTGAACAGCTTCTCCCCAATCCTGGTGATTATTTCGCACTCACTGTTGCAGGTGAAGCAATTGCACTAATCCACGGTGCCGACGGTGAAATCCGTGCGCTTTCCAATATCTGTCGTCACCGCGGCACACCACTTCTTGATGAAGGATACGGCACGGTTGAAAAGCACATTACCTGCCCATACCACGCCTGGGTTTATGACCAGACAGGCAAATTCAAAGGGGCACCTTTTACGCGGAACCATAAACCCGAAAAATCAGAACACTGTTTGCCCGCCTTTCATCTTGAAAGCTGGCATGGGCTTTTGTTCGTCAATTTAGCTGAAAAACCATCTCCTTTTGCTGCTCGCGTAGAAGGTATCAATGATTATCTTCACTTATTTGAACCCCATAGTTTTATCCACGGCGTTAAATCTGGTGGTGAAGAATGGCAGGTGAACTGGAAGCTGGCCGTGGAAAACGCCATAGAAAGCTATCACCTTTTCAAGGTTCATGAAGAAACACTGGAAACCATAACACCCAGCAAAACTTCATACTATGTGGCGGGTAGTTCCGAGTGGACCTTAACCGGTGGTAAAATGGCAGACACAAGAAGCACCCTTGAAAAGTGGCTCACCGGTAAAGTACCTGAGGCATATAGCCATTATCTCCTGATATTTTTGCCGCCCAATTTTATTGGCATTCTAACTTACGGCAGCTTGCAGTGGATTGCTGTTTTGCCCAAGGCAGCGGAAAAGTGCCAGATCATGTCCGGAGGAATTAGTAACGAACCTGGAAACGATGATAAAATATCAGCCGATTTCACAGCTGCTTTTCTGGAAGAAGACAAATGGATTTGCGAACGCGTGCAGCGAGGCATGCATTCAAAGAAAACCACAGGCGGAAAACTGGTTGATATGGAACAAAGCCTGATCGATTTTCGGCAATATCTGGGTTCGCGGCTCTTTGGTGCTAAGCCAATAGCCTTCGCTTCAACAGCCGAAGCCGACCTATTTCTAAATCCAGAACGATAGCTCACATAAAGTCCCTATATATTCCTTAGGAAAGTGATTCTTTTCGAACCGAATCTTCTCCTTTATTCCGCCCCAAAAGCGGCAAAAACCGATTCCTTTTGCCGCTAAACCTGAAGTTTTGTGGGTAAGATTCTTTAATATTTACGTCAAATCATCCCGCTAGCTGTTAATTTTCAACAGTCACAGCAACAAAAAAAACAGTTTTTTACTTTTTTCTCCTCCTCTCAACAGCTCCCAATTCAGTGATTAAAATTTTAATCACGGCGAATTATCACGCATTTTCAACAGCTTTAAAATTTAGATAAAATTTGAAGATAATTAGATATTAAATTTCATTTAAGTTATTGTTTTTAAATATCTTTTTAGGATTGACGTTAACTTTTTATTTAAGACTCAAGCCGTATAAAAAACTCATCCGAACTTGGCAGCTGGAGAATAAAAATGACTAAGTTTCTTTCTAAACTACGCCGTAATGAAGAAGGCGCTACTGCAATTGAATATGGTCTTATCGCAGCACTTGTTGCTATTGGCCTCATCACAGCACTTGGCGCGCTAGGCGGTTCACTACAGACAATCTTTGGTGAAGCTTCCACAACACTTGATGGAAATGTTGACGCAACAGACACAGGCAGCTCTGGTGGCTCTGGCGGCTCTACTACACCTTAAGCAGTAGAACACACATCAATTAACCTATCAAAAGCCGCCGGGGGATGGCAGTTTTCCGGCGGCTTTATTTTTGGGAAATTTGTAAAATAGTACCCAGATAACAGGCAAAAACAGAACCATGCAGATCATCTCAGGCATAGATATTTTTATCGCGGTAGCTTTTTCAGGCTTGCTTATCGCGGCGGCGGTATCTGATTTGCAGTCTAGGCGAATACCGAATGCTTTATCGGTTGCCATTTGTGGTTTGTTTACTGTTTTTGCCTTTGCTGAAGTGATATCAGGTGCCGCATTTTTAGGGGCTGTTGTTTGGCCTCTCTTAAGTGCTCTCGTTGTGTTCCTCATTGGTGCTGGCCTTTTTGCGCTCAGGCTTATGGGGGGAGGCGATGTGAAACTGATGGCAGCTACCGCACTCTTCGCGGGCCCTGCCCTAAGCCTTCATTTCGTACTCTATGTAACTTTATTGGGCGGCTTTGTAGCCACAGGAACTTTGGTTCATGCCCAACTCAGTAAAGAAACAACACTTGATCAAGCTAAAGTACCTTACGGCGTTGCAATCGCCGCTGGTGGTCTCTGGGTTTGTTTTCAACGCTTTTCCTCTTTGGTGACATAAAGCCAAAGGATTGCATGCTTTTCTGATGGCATAAGGCCCGGAAGAGTTGGGGAAATTCGGTAGAAGTACAGGTTTCTGTACCACCGGGAGGCAAACATGAGCATCAAAAAACTACTCCTCATTCTTGTTGCATTTGCAGGCATGGTACTGGTCTGGTTTATGACCCGCTCATACCTTTCAAATGCACAGCAACAAGCACAACAAGCGCAGGTTTTGACAGCAAAAACACCCGCCGCCCAAATCCTTGTGGCGAAAACAGATCTCCATGTAGGTTCAACGATTACTGCGGAAAACCTCGTTTGGCAGGCTTGGCCCAAGAGCGGTGTGAACAAAGCCTACTACAGCAAACCAAATGCAAAGATAAAAGATCTGGTTGGCACCATCGTACGCACACCTATGAATGAAGGTGATCCAATCACCAAATCAGCATTGGTAAAAAAAGGTGCAAGTGGTGTTCTTGCTGCGACATTAACCCCAGGAATGCGTGCTTTCACAGTACCTGTTACAGCAACATCAGGCGTGGCTGGCTTCATCGTTCCGGGCGACCGTGTTGATGTGATCCTTACTCACGCCGTTGAAGTAACCCGCCGTGAGAAATATCAGGTTGCAGAGACCATTTTCCAAAATGTACGTGTGCTCGCGACAGATCAGAAAAACCAACAGAACGACAAGGTAAAAGTAGCCAAAACAGCTACTCTTGAAGTTACCCAAAGCATGGCTGAAAAGCTTGCGATTGTCGCAAATGTTGGAAAGCTTTCACTTGCTCTCAGATCGCTGGAGCGCGGTAATGATGGCCTTCTGGCAGATCCAAACACACCACCAATCATGGTGACAACAAGCCAAAGCCACGGCAACGATGTTAGTAAATACCTACCTCGTATCAACGGTAAAAAGAATTCAATCCGTGTAGCAAGAGGCAGCGTTGCAACAGTTGTTGTCCCTTCAAATGGTACTGGTGACACGCAGCCAGACAATCTTCCATCTGATGGAGATGACAAATGATAAAATCCATTAAGTATATAGCACTTGCGAGCAGCATTTTGTGCACTCCGCTAGCTGCAGAAGCTTCAAACCCTGCAACCCTTAACAAAGTATCAGGCGCAGAACTTGTAACACCGCACGCAGGCGGCATGAGCATTGAAATCAACAAAGGCACCCTTGTACGTCTTGATCGCCCTGCATCTGAAGTATTTATCGCGAACCCTGAAATTGCAGATGTGCAGGTTAAATCAGCACGGGTTGTTTATATCTTCGGGAAAGCGCAGGGCGAAACCACCTTCTATGCGCTTGACGAACAGGATAACACCATCTTCAGTTCTGGCATTGCCGTAACACGCAATCTTTCAGCACTTAATAAAGCGTTCGAACGCATGATGCCCGGCTCACCAATTAGCGCCACTACACTTGGTGAACTTATTGTGCTTCAGGGTAACGTTGGCGCACCTGATCAGGCAGCGCTTGCTGAACAGCTTGCAAAGTCTGTTTTAGGTACTGATCAGGTAATGAATAACATCAATGTACTTCAGCCAACTCAGGTGAACCTTCGTGTTCGCATTGCTGAAGTTTCCCGCACCGTCCTTAAACAGCTGGGTGTAAGTTGGGAAGGCTTCCTATCCGGTAGCAGCGCAGGTATTGGTATCGCAACCGGCCGTAATGTTTTTGATCTGGTGCCTGATCCTGTTACAGGCATTCCTTCAAAGGTATTTGTACCTGGCGCAGATACAGGATCACTTGTGGGTGCCATCACTCCGGGCAATCTTGACCTGAACTATGCTATTGATGCACTTGACCGCGAAGGTTTCCTTACCGTTCTGGCAGAGCCAAACCTAACAGCGCTAACAGGTCAGGCAGCGAATTTCCTTGCGGGCGGTGAATTCCCAATTCCAATCCCTAGCCGTGACGGTATTGGCATTGAATATCGTGAATTTGGAGTAAAGCTGGATTTCACACCAACTGTTCTAAACTCGGGCCGTATTTCCATGCAGGTTCGCCCGGAAGTAAGTGATCTTTCCGATGCTGGTGCGATCCGTATCAACGGTATCAGCGTGCCGTCTATCAGCACACGGCGTGCAGAAACCACTATTGAACTGGGAAGTGGCCAATCCTTCGCAATCGCGGGGCTTATTGAAAACAGTGTTTCTCAGGATAAGGATAAATACCCCGGCCTTGGTGATATCCCGATCATTGGTGCTCTCTTCCGTTCTGATCGTTTCCGCCGTGAAGAAACAGAACTGCTTATTGTGGTGACACCGTATCTGGTGAAACCAGTGTCAAACAGACACATCAACCTGCCTACAGATAACTTTATCGCACCAAATGATGTGAACCGCATCCTGAACGGTAAAAGCTGGGAAGGCAGTACTCAAAATACTATCGCAAACCAAGATAACCGCACAGGTGCTTCCCTGAAGCAACGTGCTGGTTTCCAGTTAGATTAATGGAAGGACAGTATGATGATTAGGCACATGATACAATCCGCCCCTAAAACCGCTCTTTTAGCGCTCGGCATCATAGCGTTGAGCGCATGTCAAACAAGCAGTACAACCCGTCATACAGATGCAGTTAATCGTTCCAGCGTGGAACTGGTTCGCCTGCCATTTGAAATTCGCCCTGAGGCTGATGGTACTGACACACTATCTGCTCAATCCGCTGTATCCATGCATGCATTCCTAACCAGCGTAAATGCAGGCTACGGCGACATCATTATGCTGGACGCACCATCCGCCACCCCGAAACGCTTGGAAGCTATTCAGGAATTTCTGAAAGAACGTGGACTCACGTTTGGCGGGGTTGCACCTCTCGGAAAGGCACCGTCTGAACAAGGCGTTATGCTGTATGTAGAACGCTATCAGGTTACTGTGCCTAACTGCGGGGTTTGGCCAGCAGACAATGCCTCTATTGACCCAAACAACGCGGCGCCATTCCACGGCTGTGCAACAACCGCTACTCTAAATTTGATGGTAGCGAACCCACGCGATCTGGTGGCAGGACAAAACGGCAGAGCAAATGCGCAAGCTGCAGTTTCGGCGGTTAACGGCTTATCACAACCAGCAAGCACAGGCCCCAGGGTAACCTTCTCAGTGGAAGGATTAAACGAGATTGCGCCGACAAATACCAATTCAAGTGGCAGCAACTAGGAGGATATGATGACAGGTCCTTCAAAGAAAACCGAACGAGAAACTTTCGCAGCCTACTGCTGCGATGAAGCAACCATTGACCTTTTAAAGGCTGCTGCACCAAGCCGTGGCTGGTCAGAAAATATGGTCTTTTCAGGTGGTATCGCGGGAGCTGTGCGAGCGCTTGGAGCCATGCCGTGCCCTGAATTTCTAATTGTTGATTTATCTGACAGTGAAGATCCTCGGGCAGACGTTCAAGCGCTCGCAGAAGTATGTGAAGAAGGTACCGTTGTTCTCACTATTGGTGCTCTCAACGATGTAGGTCTCTACCGAGACCTGCTACACGCTGGTGTTCATGATTATCTGGTAAAACCTCTTGCAGTTGATGTTATCAAAGCAGCCATGCATTCAGCTGAAGAAGCCATGAATGCTGTTGAGGAAGTAGAAGAAGAAGGCCCAGCCAGTGAAGGGAAAACTATTTTCTTCATTGGGGTCCGTGGCGGCATGGGCACAAGCACACTTGCTGCAAACACCGCTTGGCTGAGTGCGAACGGCGGTGAAAGCACAGCCCTTCTGGATCTTGATTTTCATTTCAGTTCATCTGCAATCCAGTTTGATCTGGAACCCGGCCGGGGCCTATTAGATGCACTTGATAACCCAAACCGAGTTGATGGCCTGTTCCTTGACCGCGCAGTGGTGAAGCCAAGCGAAAAGCTTTCCATTCTCTGCACGGAAGCGGCGATTGGCGTAGTACCACGCCCTGCAGAAGGGGCGCTTGAACACCTTGTTGATACAATGGCAAATACATACCGAAATGTTGTGGTGGATATGCCGCGTCACATGGTACCTGAGCAACCGGAAGTGCTGAACACAGCCACGGACATTGTTCTTGTTACCGATCTTTCCCTTTCTTCAGCGCGGGACTGCATCCGCCTGAAGGCTTATTTAAAAACCTGTGCGCCAGCGGCATCAGTTCACGTGGTTCTGAATAAGCTGGGTGCAGTTCCTGCTGAAGTGGAAGAGAAAGATTTCGCCAATAGCATCGAAACAGAAATCAACGCACGCGTACCGTTTGATGCGAAAGCAATGCTTCTTGCTGTGCAACAAGGCACAGTTATCGCTGATCACACAAAATCAGGAAAAGTTACCGCAGGTATGAAGGCTGTTAACAGCCTGTTTACCTCAGACAGCGAAAATGCAGATGGGCAAAAACCATCATGGGTTAACAAGCTTTTGCAGCGCAAAGCTAGCTAAACACATGTTCTAAGTACAGGCATTCAGGTATGAAATCTCAGGCATTCGGCAAAAAACGACAGGGGCTTAAAAAAAGCGGCGGCTTTGGCCGTGCAGCTATGCCTGGTACGCCGGGTGTTACGGATGAATTTCCACTTGAACCACTTCAACCAGAAGCAATGCCGCCTACCCCAGAACCAGAAGGCACCGGTGCTGAAAACATTGATGCCGTTACCACATGTGCCCGTTCCATGCTTATCGAAAGTTTCACGGCAGATGAACTCCGGATGTCCACTAAAGGAGATGTGGAAAAGAAAATCGATCAGCTTATTGGTCGCTGTGCGCAGATGGAAAATGCTGTTCTCAGTGAACGCCAACATACTGAACTAGCTTTATATCTGCTTTCAGAAGCAGAAACAGCGATTGGCCGTATCGGCGATATTCCAATGGATTTGGACGCCGCAAACGACAAGCAGGATGATGGCACCGCAGCGCTGATTAAAGCAAAAGAGCATATCCAACCGCTTCTGATGGAACATATTGATCCAGCTGCGGCAGCTGAATTGCCGCGCCCGGAACTTGCTGAACAGGTTGGTGAAGTAGTGGGCGAACTGCTCGTTCAGGAAAAGATTAACCTGAACCTTAAAGAACAGCGAGATCTGGTTACCCTTCTTCTTGATGATATGCTTGGCCTTGGCCCACTGGAGCCACTGCTCGCTGATGAAACCATTTCCGATATTATGGTGAACGGCCCGCGGCAAGTGTATGTGGAGCAAAAAGGCCGCCTTACGCTTACTGACGTAACATTCCGTGATAATCAGCACTTGATGAACGTGGCGCAGCGTATTGTAACAGCTGTTGGCAGGCGCGTTGATGAAACATCCCCAATCTGTGATGCACGTCTTGAAGATGGCAGCCGGGTGAATGTGATCGCTCCACCGCTTGCCATTGACGGTGCTTCCATTTCCATCCGGAAATTCACAAAGGACAAGATCACACTGGATAAAATGCTGGATTTCGCCAGTATTTCTGCCCCCCTTGCCAAACTGCTTAAAATCGCTGGCGCTTGTCGTCTCAATATCTTGATCTCAGGCGGTACTGGTTCCGGTAAAACAACGATGCTCAATGCACTTTCCCGTATGGTGGATAAAGGTGAACGGGTTGTTACCATTGAGGATGCGGCTGAGCTACAGCTACAGCAGCCACATGTGGTACGCCTAGAGACCCGCCCTCCAAACCTTGAAGGGCAAGGCGAAATTACAATGCGAGATCTGGTTAAAAACGCACTACGGATGCGGCCAGACCGTATCATCCTTGGTGAGATTCGAGGCGGTGAAGCGATTGATATGCTTCAGGCCATGAACACTGGTCACGATGGCTCCATGGGCACCATTCACGCAAACCGCCCACGGGAAGCGCTGACCCGCCTCGAAAACATGGTAAACATGGCGGGCCTCCACCTGCCTGCAAAAGCCATTCGCGAGCAGATCAGTTCAAGTTTGGATATGATCGTACAAGTTCAGCGGATGCGGGATGGTGGCCGCCGCACCACTCATGTAACCGAAGTTGTTGGCATGGAAGGTGATGTCATCACCACTCAGGATTTGTTCAAATATGAATTCACCGGCGAAGATGAAAGCGGCCGTCTAGTTGGCAACTGGAATTCCACAGGCGTTCGTCCTCACTTCCTTACCAAAGCAGAATATTTCGGTCTGGACCGTGCTTTGATGGACGCAATGAACGGATAAGGACAGAGCCATGCAAAACGGAAATCTCGATATCCTTCTTCTTGCTGGCGGCATGATCGGCCTGATCATACTGATTGCTGTTATCACGCTCTTTGGGTCTATGAACAAAGGCAAAAAAGAAACTCAGAAAAAGCTGGACCGCTTTCAAGAGCGCTTTAACGACCGCAAAACCCTGAAAGGCGAGCAGGCACGCTCTATTCGCCTGAACCAAAAGGAAACTGGTTTTGCAGCAACGCTGGCCGAGCTTTTACCGCGCAGAGACCAGATTAAAATTCGGCTCAGTAAGGCGGGCCTCGAACCCAACCTTTCCCGATATGCAATGACATCTGGCGGTTTGGCTGTTGCTACCCTAGTCACTCTACTGCTGGCAGGTAGCACGCCGGTTTTCTCGCTGCTCATGAGCATTATCGCTGGCATTGGCTTGCCTCACTGGTTTCTCAGTATGCGGATCAACGGCCGTATCGGGAAATTCACCAAGCAGTTTCCCGAAGCGATGGACCTTATGGTGCGTGGTCTTAAATCCGGCCTGCCAGTGAACGAATGTATTGCAAACGTGGCAACGGAACTTCCAGCACCAACAGGTCCCGAATTCCAGAAAATCACCGATAGCATGCGGCTTGGTAAACAGCTTGAAGAAGCACTGTGGGAAACCGCAGACAGGCTGGATACGCCAGATTTTAAGTTCTTTGTTATCTCTCTCGTCGTACAGCGGGAGACAGGTGGTAACCTTGGTGAAACGCTGGAAAATTTGGCTAATATCCTGAGGCAGCGTCAGGCAATGAAATTAAAAATCAAAGCCTTGTCTTCAGAAGCAAAAGCCAGTGCATGGATTGTTGGCCTGCTGCCTTTCATTATGCTCGGAGTGATCATGCTGCTGAACTATGATTACGGCATCGTGCTTTTCACCCACGCAAAAGCGAAAATCGCTGGTATCGCTGCCCTGATATGGATGAGCATAGGCATGTTCATCATGTCTCGAATGATTAGTTTCAAGGTGTAACATGCAGGATATAGAGAACACACTCGGAATTCCGATTATTGACTTGCTCGCAATGGCCGCAGCACTTGTTGCCTTCCTTGTAATGTATGCCTTCTACCAAACCACTATTGTACGTGACCCTATGAAAGGGCGGGTAAAAAACCTGCAAGATAAACGGGAAGCTTTGAAAGCAGGCCTGGTAACAAGCAGCAAACGACGCTCACCTGTAAAAAAAGTGGAAAGCATGAATTTAATGCGCTTGATTGCAGATAAATTCAAACTTCTGCAAGCGGAACAAACTCGCAAAATTTCCGCAGCCCTTATGCAGGCTGGATACCGCTCAAACGACGCTGTGGTGGTTTATCAGGTAGCGCGCCTTACCTTACCGCTTCTGATGGGCTTGATAGGTATTATCCTATTTTACGGCATGGGTAGCCTGCCTGAGCATAAAAACCTCTACCCTGTTTTCTCCATCGCGATGGTGTTCTTTGGGCTGAAGTTGCCAGATATATACATCACCAATTCCAAACAGAAACGCACAGAAGCCATTCGTCTCGCGCTTCCTGATGCGCTTGATCTGCTCGTTGTATGTGCGGAGGCTGGCTTAACATTGGATAGCGCCTTAAACCGTGTAGCAAAGGAACTGGGGCGAGCTTACCCTGAGCTTGCGGATGAATTTTCCCTAACAGCTATTGAACTGGGTTTCCTGCCGGAACGGAAACAGGCGCTGGTAAACTTGTCTGAACGGGTAGATGTGCCTGCACTTAGAGGTGTGGTGACAACACTTATCCAGTCAGAACGGTACGGAACACCGCTCGCTACCTCACTGCGCGTCTTATCAGCGGAATTCAGGAACGAACGCCTGATGAAAGCAGAAGAAAAAGCGGCACGTTTGCCAGCCACACTTACGGTACCACTTATCGTTTTCATCATGCCCACACTCTTTGTAGTACTTATGGGCCCTGCGGCCTGTAAAGTGGCTGATGATTTCATCAACAAAGGCGGTTAAACGCACCATCACCCGATTCGCCTTTTAAATGGCGAATCATCCCTCAAAACAACTCCTCGCAGTTTCTGCACAGTTTGTCGCAGAGATGATTTGAGCAGTATTTACTAATCTTTCGATGGAAAAAGCGGTGCCTTCTGATCACAAAAACACAAAAATTTCGCAGAAATTCAAGGATTTGCACGATTCTTATGACTAAGGCATTGACCTCGCGCTCAAGATTTGGTCTTTTAGTTCTTGCGAGAGGGCGCGGCCTTGCTGCGTCTCTCCATATTGTAACCACGCCTCGTGGTTACTCTATCCTCGCTGTCGTGACTCGGGCCGGGTATTTCCCGGCCACTTTTTTGTCTAAAGCAAACTTCCCTTATTAGCTGTATTTCACAACTATAAAAGAAATCAATCAGACAAAATTTTACGAAACCCCAAACAGAAAAAGCGGGCCAGAAACCTAGCCCACTTTCTTATAACATCTGAATTATGACAATAATCAGGCGACACCTGCATTTTTCTGCTGGGTCATCCATACGCCTCACAATCTATTGCTGGTTAAGCAGCGAGGGTTTCCTCGCCTGTCAGCACACCTGCCACCGCATGCACAGTTGCTGCAATACGGATACTTGCCTGAATTTCTTCGCGGTTCAGGCCAGCTTTCTTCAGTTCTGCATCATGTGCAGCCACACAGAATTCGCAGCCGTTCACAGCAGAAACAACAAGCGAGAACAGTTCGAAGTTCACTTTATCCGCAGGTGGCTTACCGATAATCTGCATACGAAGGTTTGCAGCCATACGCTGATATTCACCATCCTTCGCCATATGAAGGAAACGATAGTAAATGTTGGTCATGCCCATAATGGCATTGGCCGCTTTTACATTTTCTAATTCTTCTGCGTCCAAGTGCTGGGCTGCTTCATCTGCAAACGCTTTAATAAGTGTTTCATTGCCTGAAGCAAGAGCAGCTGCGAACAGCGAACCATAACGGCGTTCTACTGATAGTGTTTCTTCACGCATCAGCGAAGAAAGGTTCAGTTTCAAGTCTTTTGCATAAGCTGGGAGTTGGCTTTTAATTGTATCTAACATGTCTCTATCCTCTGAGGCTCGGCCTCAAAAACTGGTGCATTGAAAAAGGGGAGGAATGGCCCCGGCTAAAAAGAAAATTACGCGAGGAAAAGCCGGGGCCATAGGCAGGCTGCAGAGGGGGTAGAGCAGCCTGCGTCAGGGAAACTTAGGGGGTTATTAAGCCTTAGAGCGTTTCTTCACCTGGGTTCCAGTTACATGGGCAAAGTTCATCTGTTTGCAGCGCATCAAGAACGCGGAGAACCTCAGCTGGGTTACGGCCTACGGAAAGGTCGTTCACAGCGGCATAACGGATGATGCCGTCTGGATCAGCGATGAATGTAGCGCGCAGTGCAACACCTTCTTCTTTGTCCAGAATACCAAGGCCGTCAGAAAGCTCTTTCTTCACGTCTGCAAGCCACGGGAAAGAAACCTCACCAAGGTCATCACGGCTCTGGCGCCATGCAAGGTGTACAAAATCTGTGTCTGTGCTTGCACCGAGTAGAACCGCATCACGATCAGCAAATTCTTCGTTCAGCTCGTTGAAAGCGATGATTTCAGTTGGGCATACGAATGTGAAATCTTTTGGCCAGAAGAAAAGCACTGTCCACTTACCAGGATTGCTTTCATTTGTAATACGCGGAAAATCATCCGCAGGCATGTTTGCATCAACAACTGCTTTAAGGTCGAACGCTGGAATTTTATCACCGATAGTAAGCATGGTCTTGGTATCCTCTAATATAATCAAATCTGTTTCAGGCCTGTCGCTGTCTCGCTGTCGTTGCCTGTTGAAATGAATATGCATGCAGAAGATAAAACAATCCAACCGATTAAAATATATTCTGTAATCGTTTTTAACGATATAATAACGAACCCGTTGAATAGCTTGCGTTTCAGAAGCTTTCGAAACATAATCGACTGAATAAATTATATAGATATTTTTTGATCGGACAGGTAAATGAGCTTTCCTCCCACCTTAAAGCAGCTGCGCTATCTGGTAGCCCTTCATAAAACCAACCATTTTGGTCGTGCCGCGGAAAGCAGCCATGTGACCCAGTCAACCTTGTCCGCTGGCCTGCAGGAACTTGAAAACCTGCTGGGCGCACAACTGGTGGAACGCACCAAAAGAAGCGTGATGTTTACAGCTCTTGGTGAGGAGGTAGTGGATCGTGCCCTCAAAATCCTGAACGATGTGGATGACCTCACTGACATGGCAGCATCCGCCAAAGATCCACTGAAGGGTATTGTCCGCCTCGGTATTATCCCCACGATCGCACCGTATCTGCTGCCGAAGGTAATGCCTGCCCTGCAAAAAGAACTACCGGACCTTGAATTGCACCTCAGGGAAGATAAATCTGCTGATCTCTGTGACCTGATGCGCTCTGGCGAGTTGGATCTTGTTCTTTACGCGCTGCCGTTCGCATGTGGTGACGCTGCCGAAATGCCGCTCTTTTATGATGGTTTTGTCGCCGCTTTCCCCGAAGACACAGCTCCGGGCAAGGAAATCACCACTGCCCAGCTCGATAACAGCAACTTACTACTGCTTGAGGAAGGCCACTGCCTGCGCGACCACGCGCTTGATGCCTGCCAGCTTGTTGGTAATCAGGCCCGCCGGGAACTTTCAGGCACCAGCTTGCCGACAATTCTGCAAATGGTAGCGGCTGGCCACGGCACAACCTTACTGCCCCAGATGGCAGTGGATGCCGGCCTTACGGATAATGTAGGTGTGGATATTGTGGAATTTAAAGATATTAACCCTACGCGCACCATTGGCCTCATTTGGCGGAAAACCAACCCTCGGGCTGAAACCTTCAAAGCACTTGGTGAAGTGATTAAAAACGCCTGGGTTCACTAAACAAACTCAAGGCATAAGAACACCGCCAACCCTTGAGGAAACAACAGGGTTGGCGGTTCTTTAAGGGTGCGGCAAATTCCAGACAGCTCCGCACCCCTCCCGAGGATTTCTCGTTGATTTAGGCCTTGAGGGCCTCAATCGCTTTTTTAACGCGTGCAGCATAATCTACATCCGCTGCTGCATACTGTTCCAGCATCCGCACTTGTGCACTTTCAGATGCCTGGCTTAGGCCACCTGCGATATTTTCAGCGAGCTGGTTCTTCTGATCTTCCGTCATGATACGGAACAGTTCTCCAGCCTGCGTAAAGTTATCTTCATCGCGGCTTTCGTGGTAACCAACCCATGCATCTTCTTCAAGTGGCATTGGCGGCTCCATCACTGATGGCTTCGGCACTGGTGCACCTTCTGCAGCCCGATCATTCGGGAAGAAGTTGGCACCGCTACCTTGGTTTGCCGCATGGCCTGTCACAGGACATTTCACCATACCTGCCATCGCACCATCACGCTGATAGTGGTGCACTGGGCACTTCGGTGCATTCACAGGCAACTGCTGGTGATTCACACCAACCCGGTAACGCTGGGCATCAGGATATGCCAGCAAACGTGCCTGCAACATCTTATCAGGCGATGCGCCCACACCCGGCACAAGGTTTGACGGTGTGAAGGCTGATTGCTCTGTTTCCGCGAAATAGTTATCCACGTTGCGGTTCAATTCCATTTTCCCGATCTCAATAAGCGGGAAATCTGAATGCGGCCATACTTTCGTCAGATCAAACGGGTTGTAGCGGTATGTTCTCGCTTCAGTCTCTGTCATGATCTGGATTTTCACAGTCCAGCTCGGGAAATCACCTGCATCAATCGAGTTCACCAAATCTTCCTGCGCGCCGTATGCAGGCAGGCCAGCTGTTTCACTACCACGTAGTGTTTTAATACCTTGGTCCGTTTTCAGGTGGAATTTCACCCATACACGCTCGCCCTGATCATTCCAGAAGCTAAGAGTATGAGAACCATAGCCGTTCATGTGGCGATAGCTTGCTGGAATACCGCGGTCTGACATCAGAATAGTTGACTGGTGCAAAGACTGCGGGTGGTTTGCCCAATATTCAAACACCGCAGATGCATCTGGCGTGTTTGTACGCGGGTTTTTCTTCTGGCTGTGCACAAAATCAGGGAACTTTGATGGATCACGCAAAAAGAATACAGGCGTGTTGTTACCAACAAGATCAAAGTTACCTTCTTCTGTATAAAACTTCACAGCGAAACCGCGCGGATCACGAGCATAATCGCTGCTGTCTTGGCCGCCGCCTACTGTGGAGAAACGAACGAACACCTCCGTTTCTTTGCCTTCACCCTGAAGGAAGTTGGCGATGGTATAATCGCTTAAATCTTTTGTAAGTGTGAATGTGCCGTATGCACCACTGCCGCGGGCGTGCACTACACGCTCAGGAATGCGTTCGCGGTTAAAGTGCGCCAGCTTTTCCATCAGGCGGAAATTATCAAAAGTTAGCGGGCCACGAGAGCCAGCTGAAATACTGTTATTATCATCAGCAACGGGAGCACCGTTCGCTGTGGTAAGAATATTTGGAGTGTTTCCTGACATGGTCTCATCCTCTTGGTTTGTGTCTGTAAAACCAAGATATGCTCAACCAATTAATTTGGCAAATTTATTAAATTTTAAATTTCAATCGATAAATACGATTAATTATCACCAAACTTAGAAAAGCCCTTTGTAACCGCCAGAGAAGCTTCTTATATAAACCTTACGGCATTCATTGCTAATCGGGGGAAATATGGAAGCATCATCCGCTTCAAAGCCACATAACAAACGGCTTGAATCAATATTAATAGAAGTAAAACTAAGGGCGGAAGGAGCATCTTCCGATGATGAGCTAATCACCGCCATCAAGCGCTTAGAACAATTCCCAGAGCCAGTTGCATACGATAACCAGCGCCTGAATATGTTCGCCAGCATTTTTGCTGCTTTATTTATACTCATCGGGGCAGCTCTGTATTTCATACAGGTACCGGAAGAATATCTCTTCGTCCCGCTGGGCGGTTTAGTTTTGGTTTTGGTCATATACGGCAGCTTCTGGCACCAACGCAGAGCAAGCTTTGATAAACTATCTGACCGTATCCATTTTCGCAGCACGCTTTTTGATTATAACCTGCAAGAAATAAGAGTTCATGCACCGGACAAAGCCAAGGAGCTGGCGGGTCGTTTCACTTCTTTCAGAAAAGGGAACCACCAGCGCCTGATTGAACAGTGGCTGGAAGGTAAGCATGAAGGCGAAGAAAATAGCTTCAACTATAATTATTATCATTTCCATTATGTAGACCGCCGCCGTGTAACAACCACGGACAGCAAAGGGAATGTAAGAACCAAAACCGTATATGATCATCATCACCGTTATGGTTTCATCGTACCGTTCAGATACGCCCGCAATATAGATATCGCCGAAAAATATCTGAAATTGTTCCAGACTGGCTATAAAACCAGCTCGATCAGCTTCAACAAAAAGTTTTCCGTGAATTTTGACAGCGAAATGGAAGTCGTGAAGTTCCTGAAACCCGCAGTGCTTCAGGCAATTGAAGCAGCCGGCGATGCGCTTAGTGAAATAGTGCTAGAATTCAACGACAGTGGTGATCTGTGCTTTTCCTTCGGTAATAGCGACACCATCCGGATAAACAGGGAATTCAGCCTGAAACAACCCAAAGAATTTGCAGCCGAGATTGAAGGCAAAGCCAGCCAGCCAAGGCTAACTGCCGCTCTCGCATTCATAGAAAAACTGATGAAATATTCAGATGATAATTTTAGCTAACTTACCCACAAGGAAGGCATAAACATGGATCCAACACTCTTTATCTGGCTACTAATTCCAGCCGTTTTGATAATCAGCTTTATCATCATCAACAACGGCATTATCCGCCGGAAAAACATGGTAGTACGCGCATGGTCAGATGTCATCACATACGAACGGCAGAAAAACAAAACGCTGCCTGAACTTGAACGTGTTGCGGGCCAATATCAGGAACATGAAGCAAAGTTACTTGAAGAAATCACTGCGCTTAGAAGCACGCTTTCTCTTGCGAACACCAGCGATGTAGACACAAGCCAACTGGCACAAATTGAAGCCCGCACCCAAAGCATGCTTGGCAGTTTTAATATTGCTATGGAAGCCTACCCGAATCTGGAAATGGCTGGTGTTACCAAAGGGTTGATGAAAGAAATTTCCGAGCTGCAGGATAATATCTCAGCGGCTATCAGCATTTTTAACGGGAACGTGGAAGCCTTCAACAGCGGCATTCAGATATTCCCAAACAATTTGGTAAACGGCATGGGTGCCAAACAAACACCATACAAACCGTTCACCAACACGGAAGCGGCGGAGAGTATCGGTTTCACGCTTGAACAGGAATAATACTCAGCGCCTGAAAATTGTTTGCTGAACATTACCTTTGTGGGGGCCGGAATAATAACTGTTCCGGCCAATCGTCTCAAACCCCAGTTTTTCAAGAATACGAATAGACGCCTCATTACCGTCCAGCACCCTCGCGAAAAGTGGCTGACGCCGCATCACATCAGGCTGCGCCTGCAACAGCATTGCCACCGCGCGCCCTGCAATACCCTGCCCCCAGAATTTCCGGTCAATCCAGTAGCCTAGCGCCACCTTTCCGCCCTGTGCGGGAGAGAGATCAATATATCCCGCGCGCTCACCATTCTTTCTGATGAGAAACATATAAGTATTGCTTTGAGGATCAGCCAAATCATCCTGCATTGCTTTCACAAAGCTGGCTTTATCAATCACCTCGCCAGCAATACCCGCCATAAGTAAAGCTTCTGGATCTTCATTAAGGCTGTATACCCATTCGATATCTGCAAGTGTTTCAAAACTGGTAAGCATAATACCATCAGGCTCTACCTCCTTTGGATACCGCACCTTCACACTTAGATAGGATGCACCCCGTGAGATAGAATTCACCATCTCTTCGCTATCGAATACAAAACCGATTTTTTGAAGAACACGCCCGGATGCCGGGTTATCTTTCCCAAACCTTGCTGTAATTGCTCGTCTGGGTTCCAGTTGCTGTGCTAATTTCAGAAGAGCCTTCGCGGCCTCTGTTGCATAGCCTTTTCCTCGGTGATCAGCCCCTATGAAATACCCAATTTCCCATTCATCTTTTGGATTGATGAACAAAACACCGCTGCCCACAAGCACGTCACCATCATAAATGCCGCGCTGAAACATATTAAACAAAAGCCGCTCATCCCTGCCGCGGCTGATAAGCCTTTCCTTGGCAAAATCCAGTGTTACCGGATGCGGGATTGTACTGCTGTTCCGCGCTACAAGCGGATCATTCAGCTGCGCGTGGAACGCTTCCAAATCATTCAACATTATGGATTTCAGGCGTATGGGCATAAAGTTCTTATAGTTGGGTATGAATAAGAAGTAGCATGCAGTTTATATCATCGATTGCAAAGTATTAATCCATTTCGCTATTCCCAATCCCAGCGAATTAAAACAATTCACCAAAGGGTATCTTGTAAACTACCCTCTTCTGTGGCTTATTGTGGCTTCTGTATTTGGTAATTTCTCACATGGGGATTTTTGGATGTCTAAGTCTTCTGACAGCACCCTCAACTTGCTTGATGATCTGGTAAAAGCAGCGCTTAAAGGCGGTGCGGATGCAGCCGATGCGGTTGCCGTTGATGCACGCTCAAAAGGTGTTTCCTGGCGTGAAGGCCAGATGGAAGATGTTGAAGGCTCTGAAGGCGAAGATATTGGTCTCCGTGTGATGATCGGCAAACAGCAGGCGATGGTTTCCACCAGCAACCGCAGCGCTGATAACCTGAAAGAAGTGGTAGAGCGCACGCTTGCTATGGCACGCGCTGTGCCGGAAGACCAATATTGCGGCCTTGCACCCGAAGATAAACTTCACACAGGCCCGTTTGCTGAACTTGATCTCTATGATGATACAGAAGTATCCGCCGAACAACTGGCGGAAATTGCCCGTGAAGCCGAGGAAGCAACCCGCGCTGTTGAAGGGGTAACCACATCACCAGGCGCTGGGGCATCAGCCAGCAGTTGGGCGATTGATC
Organism: Kordiimonas sp. SCSIO 12603; assembly: GCF_024398035.1. NCBI lineage: Bacteria > Pseudomonadati > Pseudomonadota > Alphaproteobacteria > Kordiimonadales > Kordiimonadaceae > Kordiimonas > Kordiimonas sp. SCSIO 12603. The sequence goes on along the minus strand of NZ_CP073748.1, from coordinate 1,292,427 downwards.
TCGTGACCAGCCACGGTTTTGCAGGCCACTATAAAGGTTCCAGTTTTTCATCCAGCGTTTCAGCGGTTGCTGGCGAAGGCACCGGCATGGAACGGGATTATGATTTCACATCCACCCGCCATTTTTCTGATCTGGAAAGTGCTGCTGCTATTGGTACAAAAGCGGGTGAACTTGCCGTTAAACGCCTGAACCCATCCAAAGCAGAAAGTGGGCAGAAACCACTGATTTTCAGCCCACGGGTGGCGAACTCGCTGCTCGGGCATTTTGCAGGTGCTATTTCAGGCGGCGCTGTTGCGCGCGGCACCAGCTTTCTGAAAGACCGGCTTGGTGAAGCCGTGTTCGCAGACGGCGTTACCATTGTGGATAACCCGCTGATGAAACGAGGGCTTTCAAGCAAACTGTTTGATGGTGAAGGTGTAAGAGTTCAGAAAGCCAACCTTGTAGAGGGTGGCATGCTGAAAACATGGACACTGAACAGCGCCACCGCACGCCAACTTGAAATGGAAGTAACGGGCCACGCATCACGCGGTACATCTTCCGCCCCCGGCATTGGCACCACTAACCTTTATATGGAAGCTGGCACCCTTTCCCCTGATGAACTGATGGCTGATATCGCTGACGGTATTTATATCACCGAGCTTATCGGCATGGGTGTAAACGGCGTAACAGGTGACTATAGCCGCGGCGCGTCAGGTTTCATGATCAAAAACGGCGAGATCACCGAAAGCGTGAGCGAATTTACAATTGCTGGCAATCTTAAGGATATGTTCATGGCTCTTGTGCCAGCATCAGACCTTGAGTTTAAATACGGTGCCAACGCCCCAACCGTTCGTATTGACGGCATGATGGTAGCGGGAACATAAGCCAGCAAGAAAGTTTTCAGAGTGTCAAACGCTGCACCATTTGATGAAGATAGTTGCCCTTGGGATCTAACCGAGGAAGCAAATCTGGTGCAGCATGTGACAGAAGAAGCTGGCCGTATTGCGCTTTCCTATTTTGTACGTGGTGATATCCACCAGTGGGATAAATCCCCCGACAACCCAGTTTCAGAAGCTGATATGGCGGTTGATGAATTTCTCCGCACCACACTTATGCAGAACCGTCCGGGGTACGGATGGCTTTCTGAAGAAACTGAAGATCAGCCTGAACGGCTTCGGTGTGGCAGGCTCTGGATCGTGGACCCAATTGATGGCACGCGCGATTTCCTGGCTGGCGGAGAAAACTGGGGTATTTCAGTTGCCCTTGTGCAAGACCAGAAACCAGTTATCGCCGCCTTTTACGCACCTGTTAAAAACGCCTTTTATTTTGCTCAGCGCGGCAAAGGGGCAACCCTGAACGGCAAGCCAATTGCCGTAAGCTGTAACGCCACCCTTGATGAAGCCCGCATGATGGGCGATCCGGAAGCGTTCAAGCATACAAGTCCTTTCTGGCCAGTGCCTTGGCCTGAAGGCATGCATACAGAACAAGCCAACAGCATCGCCCTAAGAATATGCCAGATCGCAGATGGGCAGTTTGATTGCTGTGTAACCCTTAGACCCAAGAATGATTGGGATGTAGCTGCTGCAGACTTGATTTTGGAAGAAGCTGGCGGGCTCCTTACAACTGGTGATCAAGACAGATTGCTCTTCAACCGCAAGAAACCACTTCACGCTCATATCGTAGCATCCTGCCCTAACCTGATTCCTTCCATTATGGACCGTGTTACGCCAGCGCTTGAGAAATGGCGAAATAGAAACAAGTGATTTTCTATTTATAAATCAAGTAGAACTGTTTTTACTAAAACTGGCTCTTGTTAACTTTCAATTTCCTTTTTACAGATAAAAATTAGATGGGGTCGCATAGTGTAGAGTTGGTGAATTCATGCTGAACTGGCGCCATATATATAGGTTGTTTGTTTTTTTATTTACATTTCAGACAGTTACTTTCTGTTTGAACACCGCTATTCATGCCCAAAATAATACCCCCACTTCAGAATCACTTGAAAAAACCAAAGCTTTTTTAACATCTTTTCAAGATGCCGAACAAAATGACGCCTTCCTTCACATGCGGGAACTGGAAGGCCAGTTATCTGGAGTTCAAACCGACCAAGAACTTGCAGCGCTTTATAAAGACATCCTCTATACCGCCATAGATATGAGCGATATTGAACGCCAGTATAAATATTCAAAACTAGCCCTGCCGCTCTCTTTCAGCCTCCCGGATGTGGAACTTAGAGTATATTCTGAAGTCGCAAACGCAAATGCGCTTTCGCTTGAAGGGGATTACACCAATGCACGGGATATTTTTGCCCAAACACGTAAACTTGCTCAAGTTCGCGGTACTGAAGAGCTTGTATTTTTCGTTGATGCTGTTGAAGCGAATTTAGGGCCAGAAACCGGGAATTATCTCGAAGGTATTGCACGGCTCGTACAGTTTGAACCAACTCTCGATCAAACGCCATCAAGCGACAAACTACGCATGATAGCTTTAAATACCATAGCTTTCAGTTACGGTGCCGCTGACGATATAAACGGTATTATAAAATATTATGGTCAAGCCCTTCAAACAGCACAGCGGTCAAATCTGGCTATTGATCGAGAAACTATTGTTTACAATCTAGCACTTTCGCTAACAAACGAACGGAATTTCGAAGAGGCTGCACTCGCGTATCAAACGCTAAAGGCTATAATGGACCAAACTCAAAACTATTCGAATGAATTTTATCTCTATTTTGGGTTAGCCCTGCTTGAGTACACACAAGGGAACTATGAAGCTTCCAACACATATGGCGAAAAAAGTCTCACACTTACCGATAAAGGCGCTACACCACAGCATATTGCCAATATAAATGGCCTTACCGCTCTAAATTACGCACGCCTAGGAAACCCGGCAAAAGCTGAGGAAAGGCTTGCTCTTGAAGAGAGCTTTTACACCAACAATCCGGAAGCCGGCCTAGCTTATTTTGAAACGACCAAGAAACTGACGCACGCTTTTATTGCAGCATCTCGTGGCCAAACAAACGAGGCCTTTAAACTACTTGATGAAGCTCGTGAGGAACAGCTCAGCAATCAAACAGCCACCTTCCGTGACAGCCTTGCTGAACTGCAGTCCAACTTGCAGGTTATTATCGCAAAACAGGAAACAGAATCTAAACTGGAAGCTGCTGAAACCGCTTACCTGAGGGCAACATGGGTTGCAATCTTCCTTGGATCTATTGGTGTAATTATCATCTTTTTCCAACAGCGCAAACATACTCGGCAGTTAACTCAGAGCATTGAAGAAGCCCGTACGGCCAATCAGGCAAAGTCTGAATTTTTGGCTAACATGAGCCACGAGCTAAGAACACCGCTCAACGCTATTTTGGGCTTCTCTGAGATGATGTCTCATCAGGTTTTTGGGAAACTGGGCGCCCGCCAATATGAAGAATATGTGGGCCATATTCATAATAGTGGTACGCACCTTCTTGATATCATCAACGATATTCTGGACCTTTCAAAAATTGAAAGCGGCAAGCTTCAGCTACTTGAAGAAAAAATTGATCTATGCTCCCTGTTTCAAGATGTGAAAGCAGTACTAGAGCCAAAAGCTCTAACGCAGCAAATAACCATCTCTGTGGTTGTTGATCATGAGGTACCTTACCTGAAGGCTGACAGGCGCCTGCTAAAACAGATTCTGCTTAATCTCTTAAGTAACGGTGTAAAATTTACCCCCGCTTATGGCAGCGTAAAAATGCTCGGCCTTATACTGGATGATGGCTGTATTCAGATTGAAGTATCAGACACAGGCTCAGGCATGACACCTGAAGAACTGAAAATCGCTTTAACTCCATTTGGACAAGCAGGAACTACTTCCACCAGAAGCCACGAAGGGACAGGCTTGGGCTTGCCCCTGGTGAAAGATTTGGTAGAACTTCACGGCGGCACACTGAAGATCAACACCTATAAAAATATCGGCACCAGTGTACTGATTACCTTCCCGTCAGAACGTTCTGGCGGACTACGCACAAGCCACTGTGATGACTGTGATTTTAAAGGCGCATCTGACGTTTGTGACAGCACCGAGCTGGCTTCATAAACTTAGAAGTAGAACTTGGTACCTACGATAAACTGGCCATTGCTTAAGCGGTTATCAAGACTGTTATCTTCAAACGTAAGCGTGAGCTCAAAATCATTCACAAAGATTGAAAGCCCTGCTGACCAATCCCACAAATCAGAACGGCCATCGCGAATATCATACCCCACATGGGTAATCAGCGTGAGTTCAGGCATGGTTGGTACCGGCACTTCAAGGTCCACATAGCTATAGTAACTATCTACATCTGGTGTGTTCCAGCGTCCGTCAGGTGCTACTGAAAAACCGGAACTGATGTAAGCAAGCCCGAAATCTCGTGCAATAGAGGCCTTGAACTCCGGGTAATATTGGCTGCCATTACCGTGGATCGCATCAACTTCCGCTGAAAGAGTATAAATGAAATCACCTGCATCAATCTGGTAACCCGCGAAAAATTCTGTGCGTACATCGCCGCCACGCTGGTCATCAATACGAGCTGCATCAACACCAAAGAACCATCCCTTCTCATGGGATAGTGAAAGGGAACCATAATAGGATGGATCGCGATCAGAAAGTGTCAGGCCACGATCCCGGTAATCCGTCGCTAATGCTACATACCCATCCAAGGACCAAACGCTTTCACTATCCTGAGCAAAAGCACCTGCACTCGCAGCTACAACCAGTGCTGAACCGATAAAGATATTTTTCACAGAAAATCCCTGTCGCTTTTATTCTTCAAGAGTTAATAGCGGATCAAGCCGCACATTACCCCAATTAATTCGCCAATCTACATGTGGCCCGCTTGAACGGCCTTTGGAACCGATAGTTCCAATCAGCTCTCCCTGTTCGATACGCTGCCCTTCCTGCACATCAACACTGTTCATATGGAAAAGTGTGGAAGAAACACCGTAGCCGTGGTCAATAATCACTATTCCCCCTTCGAGGAGAAAATCAGGTGCTGCAAGTGTAACGATACCGCCCGCTGGTGCTACAATCGGTGTACCCACAGGGCCAGCGATATCAAGCCCATAATGCGGGCTGCGCGGTTTACCGTTCAATATACGCTGGCTGCCATAGAAACCGGAAAAACGGCCTTCAGCTGGTTTAATAAAACCATTCAGCCAATCAAGGCGTGTTACAGCACGAGCGGCACGGGCTTTGCGCACACGACCAGTTTCCACCTTACGCCGTTCGGTCCAGCTTTCTGGTGGTGTTACAGTTTTAGGCGGCAAGCCCTCAATCCGTTCAATATTGAACTTACGCTGCGCTACATTCAACGTGCGCTCTTCGCGCCTGCCATCTCTGTGAAGAATAACCAGCGTTGCCGTATCCGCCGCATCTCGGCTGAAGCCGAAAACGAAATATCCTTCTTTACCCACATAAACAGGTTTACCGTCTAGCCGCAGTTCTGCACCGTGCTTGAGCTGCCCCCAAACAAGACCGCCTTGGGCAATATCTCCCTTAAGCTCGGTCGCCTCAGCAACTGAGCTATAAAATGCCAGAAGTAGAAGAATGTGTTTTAAATATTTCATGGGCGCATTTTCACCAGACAATATGGGCGGAATTTTGACACTCTAGAACAAACTACCTTGATTGGTATTTTGTGGTTTGGCTTTCGGCTTCGCTTTTGGCTTTGGAGCCGGTTTTGGCGCTTCAACTGTTTCAACAGGTTCACCATCCAACACTTTCATGCCGCGCGTGCCGTCTTTAAAGCGAACACTTACCTGTTGTTCAGCATGGAGTTCACCTGAGGAAGCAACCGGCTTACCAGAAGCATCCTCAACAAGGGCAAAACCACGATCCAGAACACGTTCATAAGAAAGGCTTTCAAGCATTCGGCCTGCACTGTTTAAACGCTGTGACAAATCAGCCAGCTTGCGTTCATAAGCAGGTTCGAGCCGCTTCGCAGTAGCTTCCAGTTGAGTACCTTTAAAGTTCTTCATCTGGACCAAACGCCCGGCGCCCAAACCACCAGCTAGCCTGCTTAGCTGGATATCTTTTTTCTGAGTTACATTCTGCAGGCCGCGCGGCAGGCGATCAGAAAGTTCATCAAACCGCTGAGACGCCAGCCCCAACAAATCGCGAGGGCTTGGAAGACCGCGCGCAAGGCCTTTCACGCGCTCCGCACGGTCAGCAATCATGCTTACTTTCAGGCCTGATAGCCTGCGCCCCAGATCAGCTACCGTGTAGTTCAACTCCTCACGAACCGGCACCGCCATCTCTGCTGCACCTGTGGGCGTTGGAGCTCTCAAGTCAGAAGCATAATCAATAAGCGTGGTATCCGTTTCGTGACCAACAGCTGAAATAAGCGGAATATCGCTAGCTGCTGCTGCACGCACTACAGCTTCTTCATTGAACCCCCACAAATCTTCAATTGATCCGCCGCCACGGGCTACAATCAGAAGATCAGGCCTTGGTAAATTGCCTGAACCGTCAATGGCATTAAAACCTTCGATGGCTTTTGCCACTTGATCAGCAGCCCCTTCACCCTGCACCAACACAGGCCAAACCATTACGTGCCGGGGGAACCTATCATTCAGACGGTGAAGAATATCTCTGATCACAGCTCCTGTTGGCGATGTAACCACGCCAATCACTCTCGGTAAAAACGGGATTGGTTTCTTCCGGTCAGGATTAAACAGTCCTTCTGCCGCCAGTTTCTTTTTGCGTTCTTCAAGAAGCGCCATTAAGGCACCAGCACCCGCTGGTTCCATCCGGTCCACAACCATCTGATATTTTGAGCGTGCCGGATAAGTGGTTAGCTTGCCCGATGCTACCACCTCAAGCCCATCCTCGGGCACGAAGGAAAGTTTCGTCGCACTACCGCGCCACATAACACCGTCCATCACCGCGCTATCATCCTTTAGCGCAAAGTAGATATGGCCAGATGCCGCGCGCTTCACGCCTGATAGTTCGGCTCGAACCCTTACATATCCGAAACGATCTTCTACTGTGCGCTTTAACGCGCCAGATAGCTCACTAACCGTAAATTCATGGGCATTGGTGGTTGCTTCATTAGAGGCCATAAAAGAAGTTCGCTCGATTAAAAAGAATCTATCAATGTGCTTGTTTCACAGTGAACCTATGATACAAGGAGCCAGCCTACAAGCTTACACCACACGATAGGGCAAAAAATTATGAATATTTTGCTGATCGGCTCTGGGGGCCGTGAACATGCATTGGCATGGAAGATCGCACAAAGTCCACTCCTGAAAACTCTCTACTGCGCACCGGGTAACGGCGGCATCGCTGATGTTGCAAACTGTGTCACACTTGATGCAGCAGATCATAGTGCAGTGATTGAATTCTGCCGTGATCATGAAGTTGATCTGGTTGTTGTTGGCCCGGAAGCACCACTGGTTGCCGGCCTCGTGAATGATCTGAAAGCCGCAGACATTCTTGCCTTTGGCCCAACCAAGGGTGCCGCACAACTGGAGGGGTCAAAAGGCTTCACCAAAGATATGTGCGCCAAATATGGTATCCCAACAGCCGCTTACGGCCGCTTTGAAGATCCGGAGTTTGCGAAAGATTATATCCGCAAACAGGGTGCACCGATTGTTATTAAGGCTGACGGCCTGGCCGCTGGTAAGGGTGTGATTATCGCGCAGACGCTCGATGAAGCACTGGATGCTGTTGATTATATTTTCGACGGTGCATTCGGCGATGCGGGTGCTGAAGTTGTAGTGGAAGAATTCATGACAGGCGAAGAAGCCAGCTTCTTCGCACTGTGTGACGGCGCGAACACGCTCGCGCTTGCCACTGCACAAGATCATAAAGCCGTTGGTGAAGGCGATACGGGCCCCAACACAGGCGGCATGGGCGCTTACTCCCCGGCGCCAGTAATGACAGATGATATGTGCGAACGGGTGATGAAGGAAATTATCCTGCCGACCACAGAAGCCATGGCTGATATGGGCCACCCTTATACTGGTGTGTTCTTCGCGGGGCTTATGATCACTGATACCGGCCCTAAACTTATAGAATATAACTGCCGCTTTGGTGACCCTGAATGCCAAGTACTGATGTCACGCCTTGATAGTGATATCATTCCACTTCTTGAAGCGACAGCTAACGGCACGCTGGCGGAGCACACTGCAAGCTGGAACGATAAAGTTGCCCTTACTGTTGTGATGGCCGCGAACGGCTATCCGGGTTCTTACAAAAAAGGTACAGAAATCAGAGGCCTTACAGCCGCAGAAGCAACGGGCGCAAAAATCTTCCACGCGGGCACAAAGCAGGAAGACGGCCATGTACTTGCCGTTGGCGGACGTGTTCTAAACGTAACCGCCCTTGGTGAAACTGTTACTGAAGCTCAAGCCAAAGCTTACACTGCTGTGGATACACTTAAATGGGATGATGGCTTCTGCCGCCGAGATATCGGCTGGCGTGCTGTTGCCCGTGAAAAAGCTTAATCAAACAACCGAAAGCCTAGATTTGATCTAGGCTTTCATCTTCATAGCTATCTTTAACTTTCTCTCGCACCTTCTCAGGCGGGAACAGGATATTTACCCGTGTGCCGATACCTGGCTGGCTATCGATTGTCATCGTAGCATTCAGTTTTTCAGTAAATGCAGTCACCAGGGGCAAGCCAAGGCCAGAGCCTTCATGACGCTTGCTCAGGCTGGTATCCACTTGCCCGAACGGACGCTTCGCGATTTTAATTTCATCTGGTGTCATACCAATACCCGTGTCAGAGATACTGAGGCACAGCCCCGCATTCCCTGTACGAGACAGGCACATTTTCACATGTCCGCCCGGCTCGGTAAACTTCACAGCATTTGAAAGAAGGTTCAAACCAATCTGCTTGATAAGGCGTTGATCAGCCTCAAGCTCAACTGTCTCGTCCATATCCTTCTCAAGCGTAATATCATTTTCAAACGCGCGCTGCTGCACGAGTGTCATACACATATCAAGGCTATTGGTTGGATCAATCCAGTGTAGATACGCTTCAAGCCGCCCTGCTTCCACCTTCGACAGATCAAGGATATCGTTAATGATGGAAAGAAGATGCGTACCACTTTCATGTATATCCTGCGCATATTCACAGTAACGATCATTCCCTATCGGCCCAATAATCTGGTCTCTAAGAATTTCAGCAAATCCAAGAATTGCATTCAGTGGCGTTCTAAGCTCGTGGCTCATATTTGCGAGGAATTCTGACTTTGCACGGTTCGCAAGCTCCGCCGAATCCTTACTTCGCTGCAGTTCCTGCGCCTGAATAAGTTCATCCGTTACATCGCGGCCAATAAGTAAAAGAAGCTGTTCGCCAGCATGATCAATTTTCTGCGCATTCAACTGAAAATGCCTGATCATATTGCCGCGCGTACGCACCGTTGCTGGCACGTTTGTCATGGAAACTGTCATCTTCAGTTCTTCCACAAACCTGTTAAGGAAGGTCGAGTCCGCCCAAATACCGAGCGCCTCGGATGTGCGTCCAATAACATCATCTCTGCGGTAACCAAACACATTCAGGAAAGCCGGGTTTACATCAAAAATGCGGCCATCTGTGAGGCTTGAGAGCAACATAACCTCAGGGGTAATACGGAAAATATTCTGGAATAACTGCTCAGAACGGTCATGAGCATGCGCCACTTCCTTCTGGTCTGTCACGTCATAAAGCGATGCAACAACAGCTTCATGGCCTTCCCAAACGACAGGCTTCACGGTTCCACGGAACCAGCGCATTTCAGTTGAGTTCACAAGGAAACGGAATTCAAACGTGCCGCCGTCAGATTTACCTTCAAGGCAATTTTCGAGTTTTTGTTGAAGAAGAACGCGATCTTCAGGGAAAACCCATCCCATAAAATATGATAAATCGCTGATATTTTCTGCATCTGTATCAGTGAACAATGCCTTCGCTGCACCGTTCATAAATAACATTGTCTCTCTGTTACTTACAAAAACACATTCTGTAATAGCATCAAGGAGCATCGCCATCTCGGGCCTGCTGTTTCTTTTAACAGCTTCCTCACCTTGATTTTGCGTATCTGAACCCTGCGACACTAGCTAAACCCCAAATGAAAGAATCGTGTAAACATAAAGACATACGCCCAACATCTCATCGATCCTTACTACACATAACATGCTCACCAAACATGGACGTTCATGCACATGTTCACCATTGAAATACTATTCCACATACTTTTCAAGAGCTTATAAAATATAACTCGTAATTTTAGGTTAAGTTTCCTAAATAATTTAAAGGTCGACTCTTGAGGCCGACTGTTATATAACGAAAAAGATAAATAAGAAGTGGCACAAAGCCACACTAACATATGCGAGGATAGCAGTGAGGAAGATTGCAAAGATTGCAGCGCCTATTTCGGTCGTTGTGGCTGCCGCCATTGGTTTAAATGTGCTTGCAGCATCGAAAGAAGCTCCAGAAACTACGCCAGAAGCGCCACGTACGGTTTCCCTGTATGTTGAGCAAGTTCGTGCGGAAAATGTAACACTTTCCGTTACCACGCAAGGCGAAGTAACGCCCAAGACACAAATCAACCTTGTGCCGCAGGTGAATGGACGCATCGTTAAAGTTTCTGATGTATTCGCGGAAGGCGGCGCCTTCGAGCCAAATACAACACTCATCCAGATCGATGACTCAGATTATAAACTTGCCGTAATCAGCCAGGAAGCTCGTGTAGCACAAGCTAAAGTGCAGCTGGAGCGCCAACTTGCTGATGCCCGCATCAAAAAGAAGCAGTGGCAAGACTGGGTTAAAGACGGAACACCAACCCCCCTAGCCCTAAACGCACCACAGGTTGCTGAAGCTCAGGCGAATATGCGTGCGGCAGAAGCTGACCTTGAAACAGCTAAACTCAACTTAGCTCGCACAACAATTTCAGTGCCATTTAAAGGCCGTGTCGCAGAGCGCAGCATTGGTCTTGGTCAGTTTGTATCGCAGGGCACACAGCTTGGTCGGGTATTCGCAACAGATACTGTTGAAGTAAGACTACCGCTTACAGATGCCCAACTTGCTGAACTAAACCTGCCAATCGGCTTTATCGCTGGTGAAATTCCGGCGCCGAACGTAACATTCTCAGCATCCATGGGCACAAAAACTTTCCAGTGGGAAGGTAAGATCGTACGCATCAATGCTTCCATCGATCAGCAGACACGCCTTGTGTACGCAATCGCTGAAGTGAACGATCCGTACGGTGCCGCAGCAGATCATAATGTACCGCTAGCAGTGGGTATGTTTGTAAACGCTGAAATCCAAGGTGTTGCACCGCGCAACGCAATGGTACTGCCTCGTCTGGCTCTTAGAAGCGAAGACAAGGTTTACGTAATCAGCGATAGCAAACTACAAATCCGTACAGTAGACATTATGGCGACAACACGTGATCACCTTTATGTTTCATCAGGCGTGCAGCCAGGTGACCAAGTGGTGACATCACCTGTATTATCTGCGGTTGAGGGCATGACAGTAGAAGCCATTACAAAGACTGCTGACGCCCAAAACACTACCTCAGAATAAGGGGAGGCCAACATGAATGGTTTAATTGAATGGTGGGCGCGTAATACCGTTGCTGCTAACCTATTGATGGTTGGTATCATCTTGGCTGGTATTTTCGGCTTTACGTCCATGGAAAAGGAAATGTTCCCACAGGTACGTTTCCCTGGCCTTCAAATTCAGGTGGCATGGCCTGGCGCTGGCCCAACTGAAGTGGAAGACCAAATCGTAGCCCGGATTGAAGAATCTGTGCGTGACCTTGATAATGTTGAATGGGTTCGCTCTTCTTCATCTGAAGGGTTCGGTGCGGTATATATCCTTGCAGAGCAAAGTGTTGATTTCACACAGTTCATGAACGATGTGAAAATCCGTGTAGATTCCATTTCTAGTTTCCCGCGTGATATTGAACCACCACAGGTTCAACAGTGGGTAAACAGAGATGAATTTATCCGTGTGGCCCTTTCCGGACAACTACCTGAACGTGATTTGAAACGTTTGGCGGAAAAGCTGCGCCGTGAAGCTGCTCAGTTACCAGGGGTAAATCTGGTAGAATTGTTTGGTGTTCGCCGTGAAGAAGTTTCAATTGAAGTTTCCGAGGAAAATCTGCGCCGCTATAATCTTTCTTTTGCAAATGTAGCTACTGCTATCCGCAACAGCTCTATCAACCTTTCTGGTGGTAATGTTCGGACAGATGCCGGTGCTTATACAATTGCAATTCGTAACCGCGCGGATACGCAAAAAGAGTTCGGCGAAATCATTGTTCGTCAACAGCCTGATGGCGGTACAATCCGCGTGAAAGATGTAGCAACTGTAGTAGATGGTTTTGAAGATTTCGATATCCTTGCAACTCTTAACGGCAAGCCCGCAGTACTACTGCAAGTGATGACCACAGAGGTTATGGATATTGTAAAAGCTTCCCAGTCTGTAAATGAATGGATTGAAAAGCGTCAAGAATCTTTACCAGCAGGTGCTTCTCTTACGCTTTGGACTGATGAAGCCGAAGCCTACAATGGCCGTATGACAACAATCACTAATGCCGCTGGTTCTGGCCTTATTCTGGTATTGATTGTACTATTATTGTCACTACGCCCGAAGGTGGCTTTCTGGGTAGCAGCTGGTATTGCAACAGCATATGCTGGTGCCTTCGTATTCCTGCCTGCACTTGATGTATCCATCAATATGCTTTCAACATTCGCCTTCCTGCTTGTGCTGGGGATTGTAGTGGATGATGCCATTGTAGTGGGTGAAAGTATTCACACAGAAAGCCAGAAAACTGGTGGCGGTATTACCGCAGCAGTATTTGGTACACAGCTTGTTGCCAAGCCGGTGGTATTCGCGGTTCTAACCACAATTATCGCGTTCGTTCCGTGGATTATGATTGATGGTTCAACAAGTGAATTTACACGCCATATTACATGGGTGGTTATCACTGCTCTATTCTTCTCGCTTGTAGAATCTCTTCTTATTCTACCTGCTCACCTTTCACACCTGAAACCACGTGAGAAGGTTGGTGCCTTTGGCAAGTTCCAGAAGAAAATTGCTGGCGGTATTATCAGCTTTGCTGAAAACCACTATCGCGGCATGGGCCAGTGGTCAGTTAACAACCGTTATCTAACTACTGCTATCTTCATTGCTATCTTTATGACTGCTATGACTCTCTTCAATGCTGGTTTTGTGAAGAAAAGCTTCAACCCTGATTTCGAAGAAGATGAAATCAGAGTGAATGTGAACATGCCTGAAGGTTCTCCATACAGCCGTGCTCTCGAAGTATTAACGCAGCTTCAGGATGCTGAGCGCACACTTGTAGAAGAAGTAGAAGCGGAAGAAGGTAAAAAAGGTACTCTTATTGAAAACTGGTACACTCGCTCACGCGCAGAAAATATTCTTGCGATTGTGAAGCTTGCGCCGCCAGAGGTGCGTACCCTTACTACAAAAGATGCCGCTATTCGTCTTCGCGAACTACTTGGTGAAGTCCCAGATGCCAAATCAGTAACCGTTGAATATAAAGATGGAAACAACGACCCGGGCTTCGAACTTTCTGTTCGTCACCCTGACCTTGATATCCTTCGTGAAGCGGTAGCTGACCTTGAAGACAAGATGCGTACGTACGACATTCTTTATGATGTACGTAACAACCTTGCAGCTGCTTCTGAGGAAATTCGCCTAACATTGCGCCCTGGTGCAGAGAAACTAGGCCTTAACCTTGCTGACGTTTCTCGTCAGGTTCGTCAGGCATACTTCGGTGAAGAAGTACAACGCCTGCCGCGTGCTGGTCAGGACGTAAAAGTAATGGTTCGTCTGCCTAAGAGCGACCGCCGCAGTGTGGAAAGCCTTGAGCATCTGCGTATCCGTACAAATGATGGCCGTGAAGTACCGCTTCTATCTGTTGTTCAGGTAGAGTTTGCACCTGGCATCAAGAGCATTCAGCGCTGGAACTTCAACCGTGCAGCACGTGTTTCTGCTGACATGAAAGAAAACAAGCGCGGCGAAATCATGGAAGACCTGGAAAAGAACTTCTTCCCACAGTGGGAAGAAAAATACCCAGGTCTTATCCGTGGCTCTATTGGTCAGGCTGAAGGTGAAGCACGTTTCGTTTCTCAGGTTATCAAACTTTACCTGATGGCGATTTTCGCGATGTACATGCTGATTGCTGTTGCCTTCAAGAGCTACTGGCAGCCAATCGCAATCCTTGTGGCAATCCCGTATGCGTTTGCCGGTGCGGTATTCGGTCACTTCACAGCTGATCTTACTATGGCAATCTTCAGCTACTTCGGTATCGCCGCAGCAGCTGGCGTAGTGGTGAACGATAACCTTGTACTTATGGATTATTGTAACCGTCTGCGTGAGCGTGGCTTGAATGCTTATGAAGCAGTGGTAGAAGCAGGTGTGGCGCGTTTCCGCCCTATCCTTCTAACATCGGTAACAACGTTTGTTGGCCTTGTTCCAATGATGCTTGAAAAATCAATTCAGGCAGCATTCCTGAAGCCAATCGTTGTATCCCTTGCTTCTGGTGTACTTATCGCCTTCTTCGTAACATTGTTTATGGTGCCTGCACTTTATGCAATTGGCGAAGACCTTGGCAGCTTCTTCAGTAACCTGAAGAGCCGCATTAAAGGCCGCGGTAAGCGCATTAGCCAAGGCGCACCAGCTGAATAATCAGCGCTGATTTAAAGAAACAAGAAAGGCTGCGAATTTCGCAGCCTTTTTTATTTGCCTCGTGTGATAAACCCCGCGCCGCTCGCGAATAATGAAACATAAGCAACAACACACAGCGAGCGACACAATGCAGGACAATACAAAGAACTTTATCAAACGCGCCTTTATCACCTTAGCAATCGTTACGCCGATTTTATTCGGAACAGCCGCTGCCATGGTACATATGGATAACCCAGATTTCTCGGATGCAGGCCCAAGAAAGCCAATGAGTGCACAGACAATTGCAGATTTGGGTTTCGAACAAAAATTCACCTATGAACCTCACCCGTTCACAGCAAGAGACGGCGTTAAAATTTTCGGGCGAAAATACACTGGTGGGAACACAGATACGGTTATCATTCAACTCCACGGCGTTTTGGCAGATGGTTTTCAAAGCAACCAATTTGCTGGCAACATCCGAAACGCCACGAATGCAACGGTCTATTCAATTGACCTGAGAGGGCACGGCATGTCTGGCGGCAAACCAGGTGACCTAAGCTACACAGATCAGTACCGGGATGATATGGCTGATATTGTTAAGCATGTACGAACCCTACATCCAGACAGTAAAGTAATGGTCGCGGGCCATTCAATGGGTGGTGGCATCCTTCTCCGTTACGCCATGATAGATGATGCACCAGAGGTAGACGGCTATATCCTGTTCGCTCCCCTTCTCGGGCAAGATGCACCCACCATGGAACAGCCAAACAGTGTTGAAAAACAAAGCGGCGGCTTTATGAAAGTGCATATTCCGCGCCTTATTGCGCTGGCTTTCTTAAACACCTTTGGTTTTGATGTATGGAACCATAAGCCTGTGATGTTCTTTAACTTGCCTAAAGAGGCACCTTTGCACACATACAGCTTCAATGCAGCAGCCAGCATGTCACCAGCCCACTATAGGGACGGCTTGCAGGCAATTGATAAACCCCTGTTCGTAACAGTAGGCAGCCACGACACCACCTTTAATTCAATGGTTTACGGCCCAGTGGTACGTAACAACACAGACGGTACCTTCTATCTCACTGAAGGCGCAACCCACAACGGTGTGCGGCATGATATTAAAGCAATGGACGCTTTGAGAGAATGGGTTAAGGCAAATAGCTAACCTACAAGAGGCCAACGCTCAAGTTGGCCTCACCTTAACTCTCTTTACCTTTTATAAGTGGAAAAACCACTTCTTCACCAAAAGAGAAAATGCGGATATAGCTTAGATAACCATCTCTTGTATGAACCTCAACGCGTACATCATCTTTCATATTTTCTACCGAAAAAAACTGAATGGGAAAGACTATAACGTCTTTTTCCAGCTTCGGTGCATCCTCGGCAACCACTAAGGAAATGACAATAGAAAACGGCTCTCGAGAGCGATCAACCACCTCAACAGTAGAAAGCTGACCCTCTAAAACTTTCGCCTGCTCTGGGCAAGCCCCAATCAAACCTTCAAGAACGGCCCGTTCAAACTCTGTCAGCGCTTCCATTTCTTTCCCCATCAAAAAAGCCGCCTGCATCATGCAAGCGACCTTAGTGTTTGTCTAGCTTTCGCTGTGTTTAGAAACCAGCAGCATGAGAGCCCGGTCTGCGCGGATCTGCGGCACCTGTGATATAGCCGTCCGGTGTCATCATTACTGATTGTTCAGCCCCCAGCACACCAACACGGCCTTTAACCGGATCAAGGCTTACATCATGACCCATCTTCGCAAGGATACGGCGTGTATCCAGGCTAAAGCCAGCCTCGGTGTAAATCTTATCAGGGAACCACTGGTGGTGGAAACGCGGCACGCTGGTTGCCGCCTGCGCATTCATACCAAAATCCATCACATTCAGGATTGTTTGCAATACTGTAGTGATAATGCGCGAACCACCTGGGCTACCTGTTGCCATCAGTGGCTTGCCATCCTTAAACAGGAAGGTTGGTGTCATGCTTGAGAGCGGACGCTTACCCGGCTCAATAGCATTTGCTTCACCGCCCAGAAGACCAAAGGCATTTGGCACACCCGGTTTTGCAGAGAAATCATCCATCTCGTTGTTAAGAAGGAAACCAGCTTTATCCACAGATTTACTGTTACCGTATGTGAAGTTCAGCGTGTAAGTGTTTGCCACCATATTACCCGCCTTATCCATCACAGAGAAATGGGTGGTATCATGGCTTTCACGTGGCAGCTTTGGTGCTGGTGCGATTTCTGTTGATGGCGTGGCACGGTCCAGCTTGATTTTGCCGCGGATTTCAGCGGCATAGTTTTTATCTGTTAGCGCAGCACGCGGCACGTTGAAATAATCAGGGTCACCCAGCCACTTGGAACGGTCTGCATACGCATATTTCATTGTTTCCGTAAGACGGTGAATATAGCCCGCGCTGTTATGGCCTTCTGCTGCCATATCATAGCCTTCAAGCACATTCAGCATCTGCACAACATGGATACCACCAGATGATGGCGGCGGCATTGTTACCACCTTGAACCCGCGGTATGTACCAACGATTGGTTCACGCTCTTTGGCAACATAGTTTTCAAGGTCTTTATGGGTAATCAAACCACCGCTTGTTTTCATTTTTTCAACAATGGCATCCGCTACCCAGCCTTTATAAAAACCGTCAGCGCCTTTGCTCGCGATCTCTTCAAGGGCATTTGCAAGCTCAGGCTGTTTGAAAACCTCACCCGCCACATATGGACTGCCGTCTGCCTTATAGAAAAGCTTGAGGCTAATCGGGTCACGCTCAAGGCGCGGCTTATAGCGGGTCAAACTGTCCTGCAGAGCCCATGTCATTTCAAAACCATCACGGGCAAGGCGAATAGCAGGCTGCATAACTTGCTTAAGCGGCAAAGTTCCGTATTTCTCTAGCGCTTGCGTGAGGCCCATTACAGTACCTGGCACACCAGATGACTTAAGGCTAAAACGCGCGAGCGCATTATCAACATCACCGTTCGCATCAAGGAACAAATCCCGGTGCGCGGCCGCTGGTGCCATTTCACGGTAATCAATAGCGATGGTCTTATCTTCTTCCGCTAGATAAACCATCATGAAACCACCGCCACCAATGTTACCAGCTTGTGGGTGAGTAACCGCAAGGGCAAAACCCGTTGCCACCGCGGCATCCACCGCATTACCGCCAGCCCGTAAGATTTCAAGGCCAGCTTCACTTGCGTGATATTCCTGGGAAACCACCATGCCGTTCTTGGCGATAGTTGGATGATACTGAATGTCATAAGAAATAAGCGGGGTTGGAGATTTTGTCTGAGCAGACACACCGAAGGTGGCGCTAACCCCAATAACAAGAGCTGAAACCAAAGACATTAAACGCATACAAATACTCCCCGATCATTTAAAAGGGCTGTGAAACCACAGCCCTTACATAATTCTATCCTACATTAGGGCATATTCGCCAGAAAAGGAAAGCCCTGCATTGCAAGAATATGTTGAAACCTGTGCTATAAAATATTGTTTTATTGCTCAGATTTTCCAATGAATTATTGCCCGCGGCGTTTTCCGCCCGGCACGATGAACTCAAGGCGAACACCTGATGGCTCGCGGATCATCATATGCGTGGTTGGTCCGTTACCCAAAAATTCAGGTGCGAACTCAATTTCCACACCATCCACTTTCTGGAATTTGGCATGAAGATCATCCAGATCTTCAAGCGTATTCACAGTAATGGCCAAATGATGTAGCCCCACGTTCTTGCGGCGATCAAACGGTGTTGCTGTTGCTGGATCTTCCACCTGCCAAAGGGTTAGGAACAAACTGCCGTCTGTCACAAAAATTGCCGGGTAATCTGGGCGCCCACCCGCTTCTTTCCAGCCAAGTGTTTCTGTGAAAAAGGCTACTGTCTTCTTCAAGTCACGTACAGCTAAACCAAGGTGATTAACGCCTTTTGTAACGATTTCCGTCTTTTCTTGTGCCACCACCGGGCTTGCGATAAGGGAGGACACCACGATGGATGCTGCCGCCAGGATTGCTTTCATTTCATTAGTCCTTAAGTAAAAAAGCCTGCCTCAAATGAGACAGGCTTGTTTGCATTATTTCGCCGACTTCAAGTCCACCAAGCCAGGGTAATTTTTATCCCCATCCTTGATGTATGTTGGAATATCTTCCGACCAGCGCTCCTGAACATGCTTGTTGTAGTTCAAATAAAGCTTGTTATCCACGATCTTCCATGCTTCAGGATCACCAGATGCTGTGTAACCGTGGCCTACAGCCCATGCGCAGTAACCGCCATATTGCGGTGCATATTTCGCAGGGTCTTTCTTAAATAGTTCAAGATTCTTCTTTGAAGAAAACAACCATTCAGCGCCCATATACTTTGTTGAAAACTCATCAGAGCCTTTAACGGCTTTACCTTCAGTAAAATAAGCAACCGTATCATAGCCGCTCACCGCTTCACTGCTTAGAAGGCCTGTATAAATCGCATCTTCTTCTGCTGATGCCGCAGCCGCACCGCTAAGTACCAGCGAAAGTGCGATGAAAATATTTTTCACAAATTTCATGTCTCTACCCATAACTAAAAACTACTCCACCCTCCATAAGGCTTTTACTGCATGCTGTCCCCTAACGTCAGGTAAAGATTTCGTGTCTTTATTAACCTTAGTTGTATTCAACCCTTAATGGCATGCTAGTTGCTTATTCCCCCCAGAATCGAAACAGAACTCGCTCAGGTGGCGTAAACATTGAATTTGGGGGTGAATTATGAATCTTCAGGATGCATACAACAAACTAAACACTTTAAACGAGAATGACGAACAGTACCTGATACTACTCCAAAATATCGAGCAGGCATTTGAAAATGTCATCAAATCTCAACCCTCAAATATAAACTTTCTACTTAAACGAAATGAGTTTAGGGTTAAGTATGCTCAAAAAATGTCAATTAGGCGCCCTAGAATTCTAGTAGGCGAGATAAACAACGATGTTTATCCTAATTTTCACACCATAGAGCTACTATTAGTTGCCGATATTGTGTCGATTTCAAGCGTAAATCACATGTGTGATCGTATTGATAGAATAAATTACAATAACCTCCGCGAAGGCATGCCTGAAATTATCTCCAGACTACCTGAAGGATATAAACCTGATTTCTTTTAGGATCCTAAGATATGCGGTGCAAGTGTCCCCCCCCGGCATACAGAACTGGCCCCGTTTCCAACGGTGAATACGTATACTCACCAAATGAGATGCCTTGCTCTGGATAACCTGACTAAGTCTTATGATGTTATTAATACAATGTCACCAGCTTTTAAGGAGCTAATGTCTGATGCTCACCCTGAAAAAACCTTTATGGATATACCGTTTGGCTTAAATTGGGGCTCTTTTCACAATTTCGTTAAGGATCCGAAAAAAGAACGAGATATCGATGTATTGTTAACATTCAGCGAGAGCGAAACAACAAGTACCGGCCCCTTTAGACGGATCACTTGTGAACTATTTAACGCGCTACAAGAAAAGTATGGGCACAAGTATAATTTCGTACACAAATACGGTATCCCTCGAAGCGAATATCTGGAACTTATGCAGCGCGCGAAGATCAGCCTGAATGCCGTAGTACAACACGGCCCTTATAATTACCGCGCCATTGAGAGCATTAATTCAGGCGCTGTACTTTTCCAAATTCGTACCCAACATTCTGTTGAACCGCAGCAACCTGAATTATTCTTCGAAGAAGGCAAAGAAATCGAGTTCTTTGATGAAACCGATTTCGAGAGCAAAATCCTTAACTATCTCGAAAACCCAGAGTTAATTGAACAGGTAAGAGAGAATGCGCATCATCGTATCCAAAGCGATTACAGCTACACCAGGCAATATTCCACTCTGGTTCAACAGTTCATCGAATTGAGCCAAACACAGATTCCTACTACATTAAATAATAGGCCTTCACCGGCTAAAAGCCGCATGCACAGAGCATTATATTTGTTCCATATTGATGCAGACTTTAAATTCAGTCACATCATAACTGAGCTTACAACCTTAGCTGAGGAGCTCAAACGGCCACTTGCCAGTATCCTTCTGCCTGTACTGCCACGGCTATTGAAAACTCTTGATGCTGAAGCTGTTTATAATTTCCTTCAAGATGACAAAATCACGAAAGCCTTCAAATCATCCATGTTGAAAGGCATTGAATATACCTACAGCCAGATACCTCAGCCAGATGATATCGATGATTGGAATTACCTAATGGCAAAAGCTGCTCAGGGAGATATTGATAAAAACGAGGCTACGCTGCTTCTTGAACGGGTAAGAAACACATCACTAATTTTTGATGAAAAAACCATGTTGTTTTCTGCGCACAATCCGGAAACATTTAACGGGAACCTTGACCATGCAGAAGTTCAATTGAAAAATTATAACTTCCTGCTCGCAGGAGGCAACAAGACCAAGCGCCATGAAACTCTTCAAGAATATATGGCCTATTGTCTCGAAGCCATTGGTGCAGCAAGCATGGTTGAAAAAGCAGCCTAGTTTGAGGGAAACACATGCATAAAGCAAAATTAGCCGTTGTTCAGGAAGCGCCAGTTTTCCTGAACCTTGAAGCCAGTACTGAAAAAGCTGTAAAGCATATTAGGGAAGCTGCCAGTCAAGGTGCAAACATCATCAGTTTTGCGGAATGCTGGTTACCAGGCTACCCGGTATGGCTGGATTTTTCGCCGGAAGCTGCGATCTGGGATCATGCTGGCGCCAAAGCCCTATTCCGCACCCTATATGAAAACTCTGTAGTGCGCGGCGACAAACACCTGAAAGCTATTCAGGATGTTTGTAATGAAACAGGCAGCTATATCGTAATCGGTACCCACGAACGGGACGGTAACACGCTTTATAACACTACCTTCACCTTCACACCGGGTGCGGCAGAACCAGCACCCCACAAGAAGCTGGTACCAACTTATACAGAACGTCTGGTATGGGGCCGCGGTGATGGCAGCACAATGGAAACGGTGGAAACCCCGTGGGGCACGCTAGGCAGCCTGATTTGCTGGGAACACTGGATGCCGCTCGCGCGCGCTGCAATGCATGCAAAACACGAAACCTTCCATATCGCTCAGTGGCCGATTGTAAAAGATATGCACCAAGTGGCCAGTCGCCACTATGCATTTGAAGGGCGCTGCACGGTTGCAGCTGCAGGTTCAATCATGACACGAAGCGATGTGATTGAAGGCTATAAATCACTTGGAAACACAAACGCTGAAGCGCTTGCAATGCTGGAAGCCATGCCAGGTGAAAACAGTGATTTCATCCATAACGGCGGCAGTTCAATCGTCGCGGCTGATGGCAGCTATCTGGCAGACCCGCTCTTTGATGAAAGCGGTATTGTGATTGCAGAAGTGGATACCAGCCTTCTTAAGGAACAAGCACAAACCCTTGATACAAATGGGCATTATAGCCGCCCTGATATCTTTGAACTTTCAGTAAATACCCGCCCGATGGACGGAGTGAAGTTTGAGGGGTAAAGCACCCCTCAAACCCCATCGGGCTATTGCATTATTTTCGGAATCCAGTTCGCGGCAGTTACTGCGAACACACCGAATGCCATAGCACTTGTTGCAAGAAACAGTGTGCCCGAAACTACGAACTTTCCTGTTTCCTGCGCCCGTTCCTGTGCCCAAAAATAGGCCTCAAGCAGTAGTAGAGGCAACAACCACTGACCGTATGAGGTGAAATACAGGAACGGGCCGGAGAAGGTTTTAAAATCAATCCCGATACCACCAGTAGCGAATATCCAGCCAAAGAGCATAAGCCGCACAAACCATACGGCACTTACCATCATGAAGAGCCTTAAGGCCCACTTTCGGTGCGCTTTAAAATCCCGATTACGGGCCGTAAAATATGCTTTCCACGCAAAGACGAAAATCAACACACCTGCACTACTGGTACCAATATGCTGGATGGTATCCCCAATACCACCTTCCCGAAACCAGGTCATATAAAGCCCTGCTGCGCTCACGAGCATAGAAGCCAGCATATAAAACCGACCATTCCACCGGTGAAAGGTTGGGAATTTGGCTCGGACTTTCGGCCATAGCTGAAGTGGCCCACCGCCAATAATAATCGCCGCCAAGAGCACATGGGTTGCCACCGCTAAATTACCAACGGTATCACCTTCCACATAGCCTGAAGGAAGATGCGTATTTTCAAACGCAGCTACACCGCCCGCGAAAAAGCGGCTACCAAAAAATACCGCGATATACGCCGTAAAAAACCACTGGCCAACTACCGTCACGAGCCACCAGTATTTTGCTGCCATATCGAGGGAACGTTTCGCCGCTCGCTTGCGCGTGTTCTTGCTGCCCGGCGCCAAACCGGGTGCCGTCATATCTGTCATGGGATTTTCCTCGCATTATATTTTATCGTTATTTCCTTTATGTAAGGGTCCCCATCCAGCATTCCCATGACCGCAGCAATCAAACTGTTGGCATCTCGTAACGCGGCCTTTAAACTAAGAAAAAAACAATGAGGAAACGCTCATGAATATAGCGACAGTCTCCGCAGGATATTTTTCTGCTCACCTTGAATTTGCCTGCGCCCACGGCGCGAACCGGGAAGACCTTCTTACCCGCGCTGATGCCAGTGCTTCCCAGCTTGAAAACCCTGACAACCGAATTCCGCTTGAAGGCTATATCACCCTTACCCGTGCCGCAAAGGAGCTAACCGGTGATCCCGCACTGCCGCTTAAATTAGGGGCGAATGAAAACTTCAATGAAATCTCTGTGGTGGGCATGATGTGCTATTCAGCGCACACCATGGCAGAGGGCTTAAGCCTCCTGAACAGGTTCGGCTATCTGGTTGCCGAACTGGATGTGCCAGAAAAAGATAACCGTTTCCAGATTGTACGAGAGGGGAGCAAAACATGGATGGTAGACACCCGTTTTAATGCGAATGATTTCCCTGAAATGACAGAGGAAACATGGTCACGCTTTGTGGCGGAAACCAAACGCACCTTCCCTGATGAACCTCATGTGATTGAAGTGCATGTTACCCACGCCGCACCGGAACACGCCGCGGAATATGAAAAATTTATGCCCGGCCCTGTGGTGTTCGGCAGCGACAGAAACGCCCTTCTTATTCACGAAAGCTGGCTTGATATTCAGCTCCTTTACCCGAATGTTTATATCCTCGGGGTACTGTCTGAACATGCACAGAAACTGCTGGATGAACTACAGCACAGCAAAACCACCCGCGCTCAGGTGGAAAGCTTACTGATTCCAGTTCTGCATAAAGGCAATTATAATATGGATACGGTGGCGGAGCAGATGAACAT
Organism: Kordiimonas sp. SCSIO 12603; assembly: GCF_024398035.1. Classification (NCBI taxonomy): domain Bacteria; kingdom Pseudomonadati; phylum Pseudomonadota; class Alphaproteobacteria; order Kordiimonadales; family Kordiimonadaceae; genus Kordiimonas; species Kordiimonas sp. SCSIO 12603. The sequence continues at coordinate 1,268,512 of NZ_CP073748.1, read as the reverse complement.
CAGCCGCCAAACGCTCTACCGGAATCTGAAAGCTGAAGAAATAAATTTTGAACAGCTTCTTGATGAGCTTCGGGAAAAAATGGCGATCCATTATCTGAACGGACAAAAAGCTTCTGTGAACGAAACCGCCTATCTGGTTGGTTTTGCTGATCCGAGCTCCTTTTCCCGCGCCTTCAAACGCTGGACAGGGCAAACCCCGGGCAGCTTCCGGAAAGACTGATTTGCTAATTTTTTAGCGCGCGGATACAGTTAAATCACACCCCTGTCGCGTCATGGCGGGGGCGTGTCGTGGTTTATAACCCCATGTTTCCAATATGCATCAGGCATCAACAACGGAGCATAGTATGAGTGTACAGAAATACCGCTTAGAGAAAGCCTGGTCACAAGAAGAACTCGCATTTCATGCGGGGGTTAGCGTGCGCACAATTCAGCGTATTGAAAGCGGCAAAACCGCGAGCTTAGAAACACTTAAATGCCTTGCGGCCGTTCTTGAAACTAACGTCAGCGATTTAATGACACAGGAAAGAACGATGTCTGAAAAAACAGAAACACGGCCCGAGAACACGACAGAAAACCACCCAAGCTTCAGCAGCCTTAAGGCATCACGCGAAGCAGAAGCTATTGAGCATGTAAAAAACCTGAAAGGATTTTACACACACCTTCTGGTGTTCGTGCTGGTTATGCCGGGGCTTATCCTTCTCAATCTTTTGCTTACACCCGTATTCCACTGGTGGATTTTTGTATTGGTGCCGTGGCTGTTTGCCATTGCACTGCAAGGGGCAATTACTTGCAATTTCTTCAAATTCCTTGGCCCAGAATGGGAAGAACGGGAATTCCGCAAACGCATGAACCGGGATTAAGCCATAAAGCCTTTCAGCTTCACCCTGTAGTGAAGCTGAAACTCCTTAATCCATCCCCACCCAAAATTCATGTTTCTTCGCACGCGTCCGCTCGGCAATGAAATCCACAAACAAGCGTACGCGCGTTGTTTTCCTCAGGTCACGGTGAAGCAGAAGCCAAATGCTTCTGTGCTCTATCGGTTTCTGGAACGGCGCGCGTACAAGCCCAGAATAGCGGTCCCCCAGGTGACAGGCGATTTGTGCGAGCCCAAGCCCCGCTGCCGCCAGCCCCATATGAGGTACAATTTCAGCCGCCCGGTGCCTTAGTGTAGCCTTTGGGTACTGGCTTTCCTGTATCCATTTAGAAGTGGTATCCCCTTCCGGTTCGTCCCAACCAATGAAGGCAAGCCCTTCACCGCCGTTATCTTCCATTTTTGCAGCATATTCAGGGCTACAGTATGCAGCAGATGACATAGACACCAGCTTCCGGCCCACCACATCTTCATGCACTTCATGGGCTACACGGAAGCTCACATCCGCTTCACGGCGGGTAAGATCAACCACCACATTGGTAAACTGCATATGGAGATCAATATCCGGATACTTCTCTGAGAAATCCTTGAAATCATCCATAAGGGACGTGAGCGCAAGCGCATGCGGCATGCTGATATAAATGGGCCCGCTTGGCAGTGCATCCCGCCCCACAATCACGCGGGACGCTGAGGTGATTTCTTCTTCTACCCGTTCTGCATGGGGCAGCAGATCCTCCCCAAGCTGGGTGAGTACAAAGCCATCTTTCGTGCGGTCAAACAGGCGACTGCCAATGGTTTCTTCAAGAAGGGCAAGTCTTCTGGATACAGTACTGTGGTTTGCATTAATACGCTCGGCACCGCCCCGCAGCGTGCCAGCCCGCACTACCGCAAGGAAATATTTCAGATCATCCCAATCAAACGTACCACCGCGCATCATTGCCTATTGCCTTTTCTTAATCGGTTCAAATTTGAACCACCATGTTCAGCTTATTCCATCTTACGGATTATTATTATCCGCACTAGATATAACGGGCAACAAGAAATTGTCGCGCAGCAGTCCGGAGTAACCGCCCGAGGCGCTGGAACTAAACCGCGAAGAAAAGAGATTTTAAAATGGCTACAGTTACCGTTACAAAAACCGTGAATGCCCCGATTGCGAGCGTGTGGAACAGCTGGGATGATTATGCAAACATCCATAAATTCCATCCGGGTGTACAGCACTCATACCTTCTGGAAAACAAGCAGGAAACCGGTATGGGTGCCCTCCGCCAGTGTGATTTCACAGATGGTAAAACCTTCCTGAAGGAACGCATCACCACCTATAAAAAGCACCAAACCATGACTGTGGAAATTTATGATACCAACGCCCCCATCAAAGATGCGCACGCGAACTTTGAATTCCGGAGCCTTGGCGCAAACCAAACACAGGTCACCATGACCATGATTTTCACGCCGAAGATGGGCCTTCTTGGCAAGCTTATTCTGCCGCTTATGAAAATGCAGTTCAGCAAAGGCTTGATGGGGCTGCTTGAAGGCAATGCAAACTATGTAGAGAAACAGCTGGCCCCTGCAGCTGCCTGAACCTTTCCGCTCTCTACCTAACCGTTCCTGGCTTACCCTGATTTTCCCTAAAGTTCGCGGTAGCGAGCCTTGAACGGCACGCCTGCCACCCCCGTTTTCTTCTCGCTGATTAAGATGGGGGTGGTTTGCTTTATGTAGCTTCCCGGGTCACCATCCGGTGGCGCACCACATCATACACCCAGTTGAAGATAAACGCATAAACAAGGAAGAAAGCCACCCCGCCGATATCAAGCAGCAGAACGGTGAGGAAATCTTTATCAAGCACATACATGATAAGCGGGAAGGAACTGATAATCATCGCCACTTCAAACCCCACCGTGTGAAGGATACGGATTTTCACAGTGCGTTTAATGCGTTCATGCCCGAACACAATATCAAAACCCCAGTTGTAGAGAAAATTCATCAACATCGCGATAAGCGACAGGCCGATGCTCAGCCCCGCCATAGCACCTGCGCCTTCACCCGTTGCCAGCATCGCCAGCGGGATAAAGAGAAGAAGCGCAATGGCTTCAAACAGCACCATATGAAACAGGCGTTCCTTAACAGACATACTCACTCCTAAACATGCCTGCACCATAACGGCGGGCAACACCTTTGGAAATGAAATACTTCAGGAAAGGCTATCAAGCAGCTGTTCCACAAGCGGGGCCATACGGGCCCGGTCTGAAACCCGCATGCGCTCCACGCCCGTAATCTCGGCCTGCGCTTTCACATCCGGCACATATGGGGCGCGGTAGCAGATAAGCTCTGCCTCAGCCGTGCGGTCATGGTTGGGGCCGGAAACAGTGCCGATATGCTCAAACTCACTCGCAGAAAGCGCGATACCCAGTTCTTCTTCAAGCTCGCGCGAAAGGGCCTCTGCGGGCGTTTCTCCCGGATCAATCTTACCGCCGGGGAAATACCACACATCATTATCCCGCGCGCGCACCAAAAGCACAGTATCCCCCACAATATCCACAAGGCACGCGCATCTGATCATAAAATCCCCCATCCTATCCGGCTGCTCGAAAGGCCATGATCATAGGCACGCACCAGCCAGCCCAGCAAGGCCAAAATCATATCTTTGTCAGCCAATTGATTTCGCGGAAGAAGCTTCCTAAATTCAGTTTACGCCAACAGGAAACCGGAAGGACAGCTTCATGTCAGATACGCCCGTAAAATCCGCTTTTGATGCCGCAAATGCCGAGCCGCGCAAAGTGAAATCTGTGTACCCACAGCAGTTCGCCGCGCGTATGGAAGGTCGCACCAAACGGGTGCTGGGGGATGTGTTTGATCTGAAGAATTTCGGTGTGAACCACACTACGCTCGCGCCGGACGGGGAAAGCGCCCTCCTTCACAAACATTCAAGCCAGGATGAATTTATCTATATCCTCGCGGGCGAAGTGGTGTTGGTAACTGAAAGCGGTGAGCAAGTGATGAAAACGGGCATGTGCGCGGGCTTCCCTGCGGGCGGTGAGGCCCACCAATTGGTGAACCGATCAAACGTTGACGCTGTGATCCTAGAGGTTGGTGACCGCAGCGCCGACGATACCGTCGACTACCCCCAAGATGATATGAAAGCCACCTTCACCCCAGACGGCTGGGTGTTTACAAAGAAGGATGGGAGTGGGTATTAGTTTTCGCTTTCCTCAGAGTTAACTGACTGATCAGATACGGTCGACTGGACTGGCTCTGGTTGAGGAACATCGTCGCCTACAATTTTTACCGGAATAGAAAGCTCACCATTATAATGCTGTATCAGCAATTGCCGGATCAACTTTTGCTCCGTAGCCTCTTCGTTGGAGCGCTTTTGTTCCTCCGCAGTCGCTGGCAAAGAGATACTTAAAACAGGTAAATGACGTTTCCCGAGTATTAGGTCAGTAAGCGTCCTCCTCAACAACTGCTGCTCTTGCTCCGCATCAATGTGCCCTTGAGGAGAATATATTGATCGCTTGATATAAGTTTTATCAAACTTGTATCCAAGAGTAGAACTCATTTCAAATAGCAGTTCTGCTAAGAGCCTCTCCCGATCATTGGTCCAAACCAACATTCTTGAATCGTACAGAGATTGCTGTTGTGCCAACTCTTTTTCATCACCACCGTTAGCTTTAGGAACTTCAGGTGCCTGATGCAAGATATCAAAATAAGCTTTCCAAGCCTCCAAAACTTTATTTTCAGCGTGAAACTCCATATCAATCATGTTCAAAGCTTCAACATGACGAGGGTCGAGGCCTTTGCCACGAGTGGCCATCAACGTCTTGAATACATCCAATTTACGCGCTTTTTCCCTACGTCTTCTCTCAAGAAACTTATCAACTTGAACAGCTACCACCGGTGCTAAAAGAACGGCTAAAATCATCAAATAATCGTTGATACCCATAGCATGAGCCTCTGAAATAAATTGTGCACTCATCAAACTTATAAACCATGAACTGTATTTTAAAAGCGCCTATATTGCGCCAACACTACTTATATAGCTGTTAGCGCCACCATTCACGAATTATGGTAAAACCTCCAACCGTTTCTTCGCATACCCATGTTCCGGATTCAGCTCGATCGCTTTCTTATAATAACTAATGGCTTTTGCTGTATCGCCCAGATGCTCCCACTGTTCGGCGTGGTGGCTCCACGCGTTGGCGGAGTTTGGGAAATGGTCAGTAAGCATTTTAAAGGCGGGGATAGCGGCTTTCTGGCCTGCGGCATAGCGCACAGCGTAGGCCCTGTTGGTGATAAAACTTTCTGCCGCCGCAGCGCTGCCTACTGCTTTCAGGATATCCCCATATAGGGCCGCTGTGCTTTCGCCAGCATGCTCCAGCATATGGGCCATAAAAGCTTCTGTAATATGGGCGCGGGCGAACTGCCCCTTGTTCACACGGGCCATCACGCTATCGGCGAAAATATCGGTCCACACACCATGTGCATAGCCGTTTGTGAGGTAGGCGAGTGTGTAGCTATCACCCTCACCGCTTATGGGGAAATAATGCCGCAGCTTCACCCGGTTACCGCCATCATGGCCCACCTGGATATAACCGTCCCGCTCCGCATATTCGAAACCGAAGGCATAGTGGCCGTTGCTGCCATCCGCGAGCACCATAGGCTGCCAGAAGTTTTTGAGCACCGGAACTGGCACCAATTTGCCGCGCGTAAGGGCTGTCATAAATTTGGTGAGGTCTTCCGGTGTTGAATAAAGCGCTGAGTGCGAAAAGGTGTAAATGGGCCAGTCTACATCAATGTTTTTGCGCACAGTGCCGTCTGCGCCCTGATAGCTGGAAACCATATTTTTAACCACCGCTTTTGCGCTGGCGTGCCCTGTGTGCTTTAGCCCAAGCGGGGTGATGATACGCGCGTTCACAAGCGCCTCGAAACTTTCCCCGCTCACCGCTTCAAGGATGGCAGCCAGCACCAGATAATTGGTGTTGTTATAGCCGTTCCGGGTGCCGATTTTAAAATGTTCTGGCGCATCTGCGAAGGCTTCAAAAACCGCAGCTTTTGAAGGCAGGAATTTATTCCTGGTGATGGCATCATCAATATAGCGCGGGATACCTGATGTATGGTTCAGCACATGCGCCACCGTGATAGGCTGCCAGCGCTCCGTGAGGGTTGGCAGATAAGTGCGGATAGATGCGCCCGTATCAATCTTGCCTTCTTCCACCATCTGCATCACCAGCACACTGGTGAAAAGCTTTGCCACCGAATAACTGGGGAACAAGTGATTTTCTGCCACCGGCACATCCAGTTCCAGATGCGCGAGGCCTGCCTTACCGCGGTAAAGCGGTTCACCGTTCTTCAGCAACATGACAGATTGGCCCACAATGCCGTACTGCGCTTCATTTTTAAGAAGCTGGTCATCAAGCGCGGCCTTCAGGCCATCATCCGCCCGAAGCGGTAGACCACAAAAACAAACCAGTAAAAAAGCGATGAAAAAACGCATCTGATATCCCCCAATTGCGGCGTACCGCGAACCCCAAAACAATGTGAAAGCCTTTTAAAGGAAAAGCCGGCACGGGGCCAGCTTTTACCGTTTCTTTATTAGTCTCAGGCTTAGCCCAATTCTTTCATCACATCTTCTGTATCAGCGCCCAGATGGGGTGGGGCTTTGGTGAATTCGAGCGGTGTTCCAGACATTTTAATGGGGTTCGCCACAGAAGGCATTTTATCTTCAAGCAGCAGTTCCACACCTCGGGCTTTCACCTGCTCGTTTGCAAACACCGCATCCAGTTTATTAATAGCACCGCACGGCACGCCCACACCTTCAAGAACGGTGATCCATTCCTCAGTGGTTTTACCTTTCATAATGCTGGCAACAATCGGCACCAGTTCCGCCCGGTGTGCCACACGGTTTGGGTTCGTGCTGTAGCGTTCATCACTCGCTAAGTCCGGCATACCAGCAGCTTCGCAGAAATGCTTAAACTGGCTATCGTTCCCGGCTGCCAAAATCATATGGCCATCTTTCGTTGCGAACGACTGGTACGGCACAATAGAAGGATGGCTGTTGCCTTGGCGTTCTGGCGGGGTGCCTGAAACCAGATAGCTTGAAGCTTGGTTCGCCAGCATCGCAACCTGTGTATCCAAGAGTGCAACATCAATATGCTGGCCTTCGCCCGATACGTTACGGTGATGAAGTGCGCCGAGAATACCGATGGTGCTATAAAGCCCCGTGAACAGATCAGACACCGCAACGCCCGCGCGCTGTGGCCCGCCGCCCGGCACATCATCAGGTTCACCCGTAATGCTCATCAACCCGCCCATGGCTTGAATGATAAGATCATACCCCGCACGTTTGGCATAAGGCCCGGTTTGCCCAAAGCCGGTGATAGAGCAGTAAATAAGGCCCGGATTAATAGCCTTCAGGCTCGTGTAATCCAGCCCGTATTTTTCAAGCCCACCAACCTTGAAATTTTCCACAACGATATCCGCGCGGGCTGCGAGCTTTTTGATAAACTCCTGCCCTTCTGGCGTGCGCATATCAGCGGTGACTGAGCGCTTGCCCCGGTTCGCTGTCATGAAATAGGCAGAGATTTCGCGGTTACCGTCTTTGAAATATGGCGGGCCCCATTGGCGGGTATCATCTCCCGCGCCGGGGCGTTCCACCTTCACCACATCTGCGCCTAAATCAGCCAGCGTTTGCGCGGCCCAAGGCCCCGCAAGCACCCGGCTCAGATCAAGAACCTTAATCCCTTCAAGCGGTCCTGCCATTACATGAAGGCCTGCAGGCCAGTTTGCGCACGACCAAGGATAAGGGTGTGGATATCATAGGTGCCTTCATAGGTATTCACTGTCTCCAGGTTCACCATATGGCGGATAACATGGAATTCATCGGAAATACCGTTACCACCGTGCATATCCCGCGCCATACGGGCGATATCCAGCGCCTTGCCGCAGCTGTTACGCTTAATAAGGGAGATATTCTCAGGCGCTGTTTTACCTTCATCCAGAAGGCGGCCCACACGGTGGCAGGCCTGAAGGCCAAGGGTGATTTCTGTCATCATATCCGCGAGCTTACGCTGCACCAGCTGGGTTTGCGCGAGCGGACGACCGAACTGCGAACGGTCCAGCGTATACTGGCGACCAGCATGCCAGCAGTATTCCGCCGCGCCAAGCGCACCCCACGCAATGCCGTAGCGTGCTTTGTTCAAGCAACCAAACGGACCAGAGAGGCCAGACGCATTCGGCAGAAGGTTTTCTTCCGGCACAAACACATTATCCATCACAATCTCACCCGTGATAGAAGCGCGGAGGCTCATTTTGCCTTCGATTTTCGGGGTTGAGAAACCTTCCATACCACGCTCAAGAATGAAACCGCGGATTTTACCGTCAAGCTTGCCCCACACCACTGCTACATCAGCGATTGGGCTGTTGGTGATCCACATCTTTGCGCCCGTCAGGCGGTACCCGCCATCCACTTTTTCCGCGCGCGTTTTCATGCCCCCCGGATCAGAACCGTGATCAGGCTCAGTAAGACCAAAACAACCCACGAATTCACCAGACGCCAGCTTTGGCAGATATTTCTTGCGCTGCTCTTCAGTGCCGTATGAATAAATTGGGTACATCACAAGGGACGACTGCACACTCATCGCGGAGCGGTAACCACTGTCCACACGCTCAACCTCACGCGCGATCAGGCCGTAAGCCACATGGTTCACACCTGCCCCGCCATATTCTTCAGGAATGGTTGCACCAAGCAGGCCCATTTCACCAAGCTCTGTCATGATATCGCGGTCAAACACTTCATGGCGATTGGCTTCAAGAATGCGGGTTTGCAGCTTATCTTGGCAATAATCCCGCGCGCTATCGCGGATCAGCCGCTCTTCTTCTGTAAGCTGTTCCTCAAGCAGGAATGGATCTTCCCAGTTAAACTGCGGCTTCGATGACATGGCTACTTCCCCGTAGGCTGAATTAATGATGAAAGATCATAAAACACCATAAAAACCCTGTATTGAAGTGATTAATTCTGATAAATTCATTACAAAATGTAATGAAAGAGCAGTTATGCGCCGCCACTTACCCTCCCTTATCTCTTTAGAATGTTTCGAAAGTGTAATGAAGCATGGGTTGGTGACCAAAGCGGCAGAGGAACTCAACCTCACCCAAAGTGCCGTAAGCAGGCAAATTGGCAATCTGGAAGATTTCACCGGCAAGCCCCTGTTCGCACGGGAACGAAAACGGTTAATCCCTACCCCCGCGGCGGAAGAATTCTTGCGCACACTTTCCCCAACCCTTGAAACGCTGGAGCGCTCTGTAAGCCGGCTTATCAGCTACGGGGCGGATGCAAATATTTTAAAACTCGGCCTTCTGCCCACCTTCGGCAGCCGCTGGCTTATCCCCCGGCTTGGTGGTTTCACGGAGAAACACACCAGTGTACAGCTCAATATAATCTCTGGTCTCACGTTCGAGGATTTTGATAGTGCGCAGGTGGATACCGCAATTATTTACGGCAGCGGTGATTGGCCTGATTATATCAGCCACAAGATACTGGATGAGCATTTAGTGCCCGTGATCGCACCAGCCCATTACGGCACAGACGATATCTTCAACTACAGTCATTTGCAGATGACAACGCGGCCCGCCGCCTGGGGAGAATGGTTTGCGGCCCAAGGTATGAATTCCGCCCAACAAAAAACCGGCCCAAAATTTGAGAATTTTACCATGATGATCGAAGCAGTGATGAGCGGGCTCGGCGTTGCTATCATGCCCATGCTGTATGTGGAGGCGGACCTAAAGGCAGGACGCCTGATCACCCCATTCGGTGAAGCTGTGATGAGCCGCGAGGGCTACCACCTAGCCTACCCAAGTGCCATGGCACACAGCAGCAAGGTTCATATCTTCAAGGACTGGTTGCTGGGGTTATAGCCAGTTTTATTACCTTCCATGCCATTGCTCTCATTACCTCCGGCCCGCAAAATAAATCATCGCAGGAGAAACAGGCATGAAACAGCATCTTATCACCGGATTATACCTAATCGTTGGGCTGATTAACTTCGCACCGCTTATGGGCGTTCTGGGGCAAGAACAGCTATCTGCGCTTTACCAGATTCCGGAGCAATCCAAAGACATGCTTCTCTTATTACAGCACCGGGCCGTTTTATTTGGCATAATTGGTGGGTTTATAATGCTATCAGCCTTTCAAACAAAGCATCGCCCTACAGCAAGCGTTGTGGGGTTGCTCAGCATGCTGAGTTTCATCCTGCTGTATCATCTATTGGAACCTTTAAATTCATCACTCACGAAGGTGTATTGGATAGATATCATTGCGTCAGGCATGCTGATAGTAGCTGTTATTTTAAGCGTTCAGGAAAAGCCTTCCACAGGATAAATCAAAGTCTTGAAATCAAGCCTAGATAGTGCCACATCATATCTCATGATGAAAAATACCTTTAAACACATAAATGCCCTTTGGCAGCAAAAGCGAATTACCATCCCGGTCTGATCGATCGGGCCGGGTTAAGCCTTTATAATTTATGTGAAATATGCCGCACACGCGGAAACCAAGGTTTTTATCATGACACCTACACACCCAACGCTGCACATGCTGTGCGGTAAAATCGCTTCTGGGAAATCCACCCTTGCTGCAAAACTTGCTGCGGCTGAGAAAACTGTTCTTATTTCAGAGGATGACTGGCTCAGCACCCTGTACGGCGCCGAAATGGCTACAGTCGCGGATTATGTACACCGCTCTGGCAACCTCAGGAAAATAATGGGGCCACACATCACTGCGCTTCTTAAAGCTGGTGTTTCAGTGGTACTGGATTTCCCTGCTAATACAGTTGGGAACCGCAACTGGATGCGTTCAATCACCAAAAATTCTGGTGCAGCCCATACCCTTCATGTTCTTGAAGCACCGGATGATCTGTGTCTGAAACGGCTAAAAGCGCGAAATGCAGCAGGCGAGCATGTTTTTGCTGCAACAGAAGAACAGTTCCACCGTATCACCAAGCATTATGCACCACCCACCGCAGAAGAAGGGTTTGAAGTGCACATACATAAAGCGGAGCCATAAATAAAAAAGGGCCGCATAAGCGACCCTTTCCAGAACTTTTATAAAACGGCCTGATTACCAGATCGCTACACGCTCTGCCGGTGCAAGATAAAGCGCATCGCCTTCTTTCACACCAAACGCTTCATACCATTCTGGCATGTTACGAACGATACCGTTCACACGGAACTCAGATGGTGAGTGTGGATCAGATTTTAGGCGGTTAATCAGTTCTGCTTCACGGTACTTACGCTTCCAAACCTGTGCCCATGCGAGGAAGAAACGCTGGTCGCCAGTAAGGCCATCAATCACTGGCGCTTCTTTACCGCCAAGAGAAAGCTTGTATGCGTGGTACGCCATTGCAAGGCCACCAAGGTCACCGATGTTTTCACCAAGTGTGAAGTTACCGTCTACGAAGTTACCAGGAACCGCTTCGAATTTGTCATACTGAGCTGCAAGAGCTTTTGTACGCGCTTCGAAGTTTGTGCGGTCTTCATCAGTCCACCAGTTACGCTGAACGCCTTCGCTGTCAGACTTGGAACCCTGATCATCAAAACCGTGGCCCATTTCGTGGCCGATTACAGCACCAATACCACCGTAGTTCACAGCTGGATCAGCCGCAGGATCAAAGAATGGTGCCTGAAGGATCGCCGCAGGGAATACAATCTCATTATACGCAGGGTTATAATAAGCATTCACTGTTTGCGGTGTCATGAACCATTCGTCTTTGTCTGTCTTCTTATGAAGACGAGATTTTGTATCTTCATAGTTATAAAGACGGATAGATTTCGCGTTACCGAACAGATCGCCCGCTTTGATTTCCATGGAAGACAAATCTTTCCACTTGTTCGGGTAGCCAATTTTCGGGTTGAAAGACGCAAGCTTCTTGCGCGCTTCTACCTTCGTGTCATCGCCCATCCACTCAAGGCCATCAATACGCTGACCAAGTGCTGTGCGGAGGTTTTCCACTAGCTCAGACATCTGCGCTTTTGAACTTTCAGGGAAGTGACGTTTCACATAAACCTGTGCAATCGCTTCACCCAGCGCATTCAGGGCGCCAACACGGCCAACAGCACGTTCCCAGCGCGCACGCTGCTGTGGCTGACCGCGAAGTGTTTTACCGTAGAAATCAAACGCAGCCTGATCAATCTCTTCAGGAAGAACCGCAGAGTGATCTGAGATCAGGTGGAAAGTCATGTATGCTTTCCAGTCTTCAATCGGAAGGGTGTTGATCAACTCAATCGCATCCTTCACAGCAGATGGCTGTGATACGTTCAGATCAGCAAAATCAGCATAGCCTGCTGCTTTGAACATCGCATCCCAATCAATGCCCGGATATTCTGTTGCCAGATCAGCATAATTGATTGGGTTAAATGTTTTATCACGGTTACGGCGATCAGCACGTTCCCACTGCTTTTCAGCAAGTTTTGTTTCAAGCGCCATTACCGCTTGTGCTTTTTCTGCTGCGCCTTCAACGCCCGCGAATGTAAGCATCTTTTCAATATAAGCTACATATGCTTCGCGGATTTTCACAAAGCGCTCTGCTTCGTTGAAATAATAATCCTTGTCAGGAAGGCCCATGCCGCCAAAACCAAGGTTCATCTGGTATGCGTCAGGGTTTGTACGGTTAATACCCGGGCCAAAACCAAGTGGCGATGTGATGCTATCAATATCCTGACGACCGAATGCCTCTGTAAGGCCAGCCACATCGCTAATGCCCGCGATATAATCAAGCGTTGGCTGAAGCGGTGCGATGCCAAGTTTGTTGATTGTCTCAACATCCATATAGCTGTTGTAGTAATCAGAAATTTTCTGCTCAACGGAACCAGCTGGGTACGAACCAGAAGCAAGTTCATCAATGATTGCTTTTACCTGATCACGAGAACGATCACCAAGTACGTTGAACGCACCGTAGTTTGTTTTATCTGCTGGCAGCTCAAATGTGTCTAGCCATGTGCCGTTCGCATACTGGAAGAAATCATCCCCCGGCTTCACGCTTGTTTTCTGCGCTGTCATATCAACGCCCCAAGTGCCAAGCTCAGGCTTTGCAGCAGCAACCTGTGTTGCTTTTTCTTCTGCTGGAGCAGATGCAGTTTCTGTACCTTCTGAGCATGCGCCCGCAATCAAAAGCGCTGCTGTCGCAACAGACATTTTTAGTAAATTCTTCATGTGTTCCCCCTTTGGAACTGTAACCATTATTGTTGATTTTTATAGCGTTGACCCACCATACGCCATTGGGGCCACATTAAGCGCGGCTTACACTGTTACGTCAATAAACTTTAGTAATAGAACCCTGCATTTCCTCTGATTTAACTTTCGTTTCGCCGTGTTTTCCCGAAATTGTGAAACATTGTACAAAAAAGGACCATTAAAATGGCCCTTTCCTTTTAAGCTTTCTCGCTACGTAGAATTACCAAATTGATACCCGTTTTTCCGGTGGTAAATATAGCGCATCACCTTCTTTCACATCAAAAGCCACGTACCATTCAGGTATATTACGCACCACACCGTTCACCCTGAATTTTGCTGGGGCATGCGAATCTGTTTTGAGGCGTTCATGTAGATTTTCATCTCTATATTTATGTTTATAAGACTGTGCAAACGCGAGGAAAAAACGTTGATCGCCAGTCAGGCCATCAATGATAGGAGCTTCCTTTCCGTCCAACGCTAAATGGTAGGCATCATAAGCCATGCGCAAACCAATCAGATCAGCAGCATTCTCGTGAACTGTCAGTTCGCCATTGATAAATTGATCAGGTAACGCCTCGAACTTACTATATTGCTCTACCAACATATTGGTACGAGCGGTAAATTTCTCCAAATCATCGGCTGACCACCAGTTTCTGCTTACCCCAGCACTATCGAACCGTGATCCCCGCCTATCGTAACCGTGACCAATTTCATGGCCAATAACAGAACCAATTGCACCGTAATTTACCGCCATATCAGCCGCGGGATCAAAGTATGGTGGCTGTAAAATGCCTGCTGGAAACATGATTCTATTACCTTGTGGGTCAAAAAAAGCATTAATCGCAAAAGGAAATAATCGAGTGTCGTCCTTATACGCGCCGACTTTTAACCGATTAATATTTTTCTTACGATAAGCCTGCTTCAAGGCATCGGTATTGCTATATAAATCATCTGGCTTCATCTGAATTGATGTATGATCTCGCCACTGGTCCGGATATCCAATGGATTTTTCAAGCGTCTGTAGCTTTTTCAAAGCCTCGGCTCTGGTAGCATCTCCAATTAAATCAGTACTTTCCAACTGCTTTCCAAAAACTGTCCTCAGATTCTCAGTCATCTCAGACACCTGATCTTTGGCATATTCTGGAAAATGGCGTGCTACATAGATTTTACCTAGCGCATCTCCGAGCGCATCCGAATAATATATATTCTCGACACCTCTCTTCCAACGGGGTGGAGGCGTTGTTCCCCCTGCCAGTTTTACACCATGGAAATCGAAATAGGCATCATATATTTCCTGCGACAGGAACTCATAATTAGATGTGATTAAGCGATAGGCCAGGTATGCTTGCCAAGTTTCAATTGATTGTTCATTCAGTAGTTTTATGAAACCTTTGATTGCCGAAGGCTGGTATATATTCAGATTGTCGAATTTATCATACCCTGCAGCTTCAAATAATAGCGTCCAGTTAAAATTGGGATATTCTAAAGCAAGGTCAGAGAAATTAATCGGATTATAGGTTTTTTCAGAGTCGAATATATCTTTTCGGTCCCATTGAATTTTTGCCATCTCAGTCTCAAGCGCCAGAATCTCTCGCGCTTTTTGCTCAAACTGATCTTCTCCAACAAATCCCAACATTTTCTCAACATAGCTAAGATATACTTTGCGAATTTCTATAAAGCGTTCGTCTTCGCTCAGATAATATTCTTTATCCGGCAGCCCAAAACCAAAATAATACACTTCCATATAGTATCTGGATGGATCAGCCGTATCCCGCTGGGGCGAAAAAGAGAGAGGTGACCTGATATAGTATTTGCCAAGTAAAACCGACAGATCATCAACCGAAGCCATTTGCTTAATCTCGCGGAGTCTCGGCTGTAAAGGCTTCACACCCAGCTCATTGAGTTTTTCAATATTTACATAGCTATGATAATAATCAGTAATCTTTTGCTCTACTGTACCAGATGCATAAGATGCAGGAACCAGCTCATCAACAATATTCCTGACATGATCAAGCACTCTGTCATTCAATGTGGAATAAGGGCCAAAGTGCGCCTTATCAGAAGGGATTTCAGTTGTATCGAGCCACACACCATTTACATATTCGTAAAAATCATCCCCGGGGCGTACACTTTCCTTTATCGCTGACAGATCAACCCCCCACGCTCCTATTTGAGGTTTTGGTACATCAGCAACAACCTTATCCTTGCCTATGGCCACAGCCTGTTCAGGCTCGGTATCAAAACAGGCAGCAGTAAACATAAGCGCAGATACCGCCACCGCAGATTTCAATGTATTTTTCATAATTCCCCCAAAGATATGTAACGAAACCAATTAGTTATTACAGCCCTTTTCCATATTGGTCCGATTACTACATTAGGTCAGCACAACCAAAAACTGTCAACAAATGACTTGATACAACCTAAACCTTCTTTGTTTTCTATCTTGATTTCAGCTTAAAACCCCAGAGCATTTCTCGCGCTTGCTAAGAATTAGGGTTAATGATACACATTATTTAAATCATATGATTTAAATTGATCAAAGACATAGATCAACCAAAGGGAAGCAGGGAAAAATGATAAAGAAATTACTTGGTGGCTGTGCGCTACTCGCGCTTTCATTAACCGCCGCGGCACGGGATAAAGAACCCACCAATCTCTATTGGGGGGATACTCACCTTCATACATCCTATTCTTTTGATGCCTTCATGAACGAGAATAAGTCTGCTGATCCGGACACTGCCTACCGCTGGGCTAAAGGGCAGCCTGTGATCCACCCCTATAACCGGGCACGGGTACAGCTTGAGCGCCCACTGGATTTCCTTGTGGTGGCTGATCATGCGGAACTGATGGGCGTGATCCGCGCTATTAATTTTGATTTGGTTGAAGAACTACCTGAAATGGGATGGTGGGATAGCCTGTACCGCTGGTTTGCTATCAACACCCTGAACGATAAGATTGAAGAAGGCACCGCAGCTGATGTTTTCGTGGATCTGCTCCCAAAGGAAATGGCCAACCCGGGTGGTGACCCGGTGCAAGATCCAAACAACAGAATGCCTACACGCACCTTTGGCAACACAAACGCCATTGAACAAATTGCCTGGAATGAAATTGTTGATGCGGCGGAAAAGCATAATGAACCGGGCAAATTCACCAGCCTCATTGGTTGGGAATGGAGCAGCATTCCAACAGGCGCCAATCTCCACCGGATTGTTATGTCCCCCGACGGCGGCGACACCGCCAAGCAGTATCTGCCCTACGGTTCAGATGAAAGCCAATACCCAGAAGACCTGTGGGCCTGGCTTGAAGCAACCTCAGAACGTACAGGCGCCAAGTTTCTGGCCATCCCACATAATTCCAATATTTCCAAAGGGTATATGTTCCAGGAAACGACCCTGAAGGGTGAGCCAATAACGGAAGAATACGCCACCCGCCGCAGCTTCTGGGAACCAGTTACCGAGATTACCCAAATCAAGGGAGACAGTGAAACACACCCAAGCCTTTCGCCAGAAGATGAATTTGCTGATTTTGAAACTTACGGCTTCTATATCCAAAACAGCGAAAAGCCTTACACCTATAAACCGGGTAAGGGAGATTATATTCGGTCAGCCCTAAAAACCGGCCTTAAGCTCGAAAGCAAAGTTGGCGTGAACCCATACCAATTTGGCGTGATCGGCTCCACCGATAGCCACAGCGGGCTGGCGTCTGCTGATGAAGATAATTTCTGGGGCAAGATGGCGCGTGATAGTATACCTGAGGCGAAAAAGGATTTCGGTATTGGCCGCCGCACGGTAAACGGCTGGAACATGGCGGCACAGGGTTTAGCTGCCGTTTGGGCAGAAGAAAATACCCGCGAAAGCATCTTCAACGCTTTCAAACGCAAAGAGGTTTACGGCACCACCGGGCCCCGCATGCGTGTGCGTTTCTTCGCTGGCTGGGGCTTTGATGGTTTTGATGCTGAAGCTGGTAATATCGCGGAAGTTGGTTATGCCGGCGGTGTGCCTATGGGTGGCGATTTCTCTCGCTCAAACGAGGAAGGCGCGGCGCCAAAATTCCTCATTCAAGCGGTGAAAGATCCGGTTGGCGCAAACCTTGACCGCGTACAAGTAATAAAAGGCTGGCTGGATGCAGGCGGGCAACTTCATGAAAAGGTATTTGACGTTGCGTGGTCGGGTAGCCGTACCATTGATGCGAATGGCAAACTGCCTGCGGTTGGCGATACGGTAGACCGCACAACAGGAAAAACCGCCAATACCATCGGCACACCTGAGCTGATAACCAAATGGAGCGACCCTGAATTTAACCCGAATGAACGCGCCTTTTATTATGTACGAGTACTCCAAATCCCAACCGCACGACACTCACTTCTTGATGCTATCGCACTGGGGCTGGATAAAGCGCCGGAGGAAGGCCCGGAAGTGATACAGGAACGTGCCTATACATCCGCTATCTGGTATAAACCATAAGGCCGCCCGCATATGCGTAACCTGATAAAAGAACCGCTGGTCCAGTTCCTTGTTGGCGGGCTGCTGCTCTATGCATTCCTGAACCTGAAAGGCAGTGAGCCTGAGGACAATCCGTATACGATTGAAGTGAGTGAAGAAGCCCTTCTCACCTACCTTCAGTTCCAGAACAAAAGCTTTGATGCAGCAAGGAGTACTCAGCTGCTAGGCAGCATGGATACGAAACATAGGGCGCGGCTTGAAACTGATTTTATCCGCGATGAAATACTGGTGCGTGAAGCTGAAAACCTCGGACTTAACAAGGACGATGAAATCATCCGGCGTCGGCTGATCCAGAAAATGGATTTTATCATTGAAGGCTTTGCCACGGCTGATCAACAGATTACGGAACAGGAACTGAAAACTTTTTATGAAGCCAACCACCGGGATTATACACTGCCTGCAGAAATCAGTTTCACCCACCTGTTTTTCTCAAAAGAAAAAGGCGGCTTAGATGTCGCGAAAGATCGCGCGGAAAAAGCACTCACAGCACTGAAAGCAGCTGGCACACCCAAGGCAGACCGTTTTTATTTTCACCGTAATTATATTGAGCAACCTCGCGCGCTTATCAATGATCATTTCGGATCAGAAATAACTTCACATCTTTTTGGGGCAGCGCAAACAGGCATATGGCAAGGGCCGCTTCAATCAGAATACGGATATCACCTGATATACGCTCAAAACATTAAGCCCGAACGTCAGCCATTGCTCGAGCAGGTAGCAGCCCGTGTGCTTGATGATCTGAGGCGCACAAAACGTGACCAGGCAAAAGCAGACGCTATTGAAAAGCTCAAGCGTAAATACACCATCGTCCACAAAAGCGGGACCAACTAAATGCGCCTGCTGTTCGGATTATTACTACTTATTTTCTCTTTACCCACCAGTGCGCACGAAGGCAGGCCTGTTTATGTGGAGGTAATCGAAGGAACGGAGAAACAGTGGCAGCTACGCTGGAAAATCCCGCCTGTACTGCCCACAGGGGCTGAACCCAACATTGACCTGATCGGAGATTGTCAGTTAACCGCAGGCACCCACCGTCCTCAGCTTCTTGGTGCAAAGTTTTATGAATGTAGGGGCAGTGTTGCAGCGGTTACGCTCACCTACCCTCATACCAACCCTGCGCTTTCCACGCTGGTTCTGTACCAAAAGTTTTCAGGGGAAGAACACACGATTATTAAAGGCCCCGAAGAGCTTACAATTCCTCTTCCCAAAGCACGCACCTTTTGGAGCGTGGCCTATGATTATACTATCATCGGCGCAGACCATATTCTGGAAGGGTATGACCATCTGCTGTTTGTGCTGTGCCTTATGCTGTTGGCTGCCACACCGAAGCGGGTTCTTTTAACTGTAACTGGCTTCACGCTTGGGCATTCTATCACCCTCGGCATGTCAGCACTTGCGCAACTAAGCTTGCCGCCTGAGCTGGTGGAACCCCTTATCACCTTCAGCATTTTGATGCTTGCCGCAGAAATTATGAAAGGCGATAAAACCACACTCACATACCGCTACCCTATTCTGGTGGCCGCAGGATTTGGCCTCCTCCATGGTTTCGGGTTTGGCGGCGCACTCACAGAAATTGGCCTACCGTATGGTCTCCAGCTACAGGCGCTTGCTTTCTTCAACATCGGCGTGGAAATCGGGCAGATAGTTTTCGTTTTACTGGCTTATGGTTTCTACTGGCTATTACTGCACATAAAACCGCTCACCCCCCATAAAAAACGGCTGCACAAACTCGCACTTTATCCCACAGGTTCCGTCGCGGCATTCTGGACAATTGAACGGATAATTAGCGTTTTGGGTTGAAACCGAAAGCTGCTGCCCTAGCCTCAGTGTAAATGAAATTTGAAGGGAAGCAGCATGGCTGAAATGACACATTTCCTCGTGGACCGCGCGGATATCCACAAACATACGGTTGAAAACTCCGGCGATACGGAAATCACAGAAGGTGAAGTGCTTTTGAAAGTGGATCATTTCGCCTTCACCGCCAACAACACCACATATGCCGCCTTTGGTGTGCATATGAAATATTGGGATTTCTTCCCTACGCGTGAAGGCATGGGCCGTGTGCCAGTGTGGGGCTTTGCTGATGTGGTGGCATCAAAATGCGAAGGCGTGGAAGTGGGCGAGCGGCTATATGGTTACTATCCCATGTCGTCACACCTGAAGGTACAGCCTGTGAAAGCATCAGCCGCTGGTTTCTTTGACGGTGCTGCCCACCGCCAACACCTGAGCCCTATCTATAATTTCTATAACCGCACAACGGGTGATCCAGCCTACCGCGCGGATATGGAAGGCTTGCAGATGGTGTTCCGTCCACTGTTTATGACCAGCTTCCTTATTGATGATTTCCTTGATGACAACGGCTTCTTCGGCGCGGAACAAATTGTGCTTTCAAGCGCATCTTCCAAAACCGCTTACGGCCTTGCTTTCCTTCTCGCCATGCGCGGCAGTGTGAAGGTGATCGGCCTTACATCAGGCGGCAATGTTGATTTCGTGAAAGGCATGGGCAGCTACGGTGAAACAGTTACCTACGGTGATATCAACACCTTGGACGCCAGCAAACCAACTGTTTATGTGGATATGGCCGGGAACGGCGATGTGCGCCGTGATGTGCATGTGCATTTCGGGGATAATCTGAAATACAGCTGCTCCGTAGGCGCTTCCCACTGGGACCAGATGGGATCAAATGATAACCTGCCAGGCGCGCAGCCAACACTGTTTTTCGCGCCAGCCCAGGGCCAGAAACGCCAGCAGGATTGGGGCGCGGAAGGTTTTCAGGCCCGCACAGCAGACGCATGGATTAAATTCATCACCAAAGCGAGCGGCTGGACCAACATCGTAACCTCAGAAGGCACAGACAAAATGGGCGAGATTTATGATGCCGTCACCCGCGGCACCGCCAGCCCACAAGATGGCCATATCCTGAAGTTTTAGAGACAATCATCTCGCGCTTTCAGATTGGTAATATAGGTATCGGTCACTAAATAATGTCGTACCGTGGCTTGACCACGGTACCCATAAATCTTGGCAATATCCACTTACATTCGGTGGATTGAGCTTAATTTCATTCGCCGTATAGATAGCGGGATCAAGCCCCGCTATGACATGGTTTAAACAACACTATAGTTTATCCACACCCTGAAAAATTCCATTAATCCTGCCTGTTGTTTCTATCCACGATAATTCTGGGCAAATTCTTTTGCTCTTAAAACTTCGCTGCGGACGAATTTTTCGGCAGATACAGAGATAACCTTACCTTCACGTAAACATTCTTCATAAATATTCTGGATAGCTTCTTCTGTAAGATCTTTGGTAACAGAATTAATCACCAGCGCTGTCATAATTGGCAAATCATTTTTAACGCAGTACCGTATCACGGCGTATAATTCGTCAGCAATTTTTCTAAGCGATTTATGCCCACTCCATTTTTCATCTGGAAATATCCTTTTCCATAAGTCGCCATAAAACAGAAAACCATTTTTACTCTTTTTTGAAAGCTCACAAATTTGGCTAAGTACATATTTAGGTTCTAAATTAGCGCTTTTTGCTTTCCTCTCTCTTAGTTCTTCTTCGAGTTCTGCAAGAGAATATTTACCACCTTCTGTCTTTCCCAGACGTTTGTAGTTAGCTATAAAACTTTCGATGTCCTTTTTTTTCCAATTTTTCAAAGACATAAACCCCCCCAATAATTTCTTTAGTTCAAATTTCACTCCATACAGGTACGAACGTTATTTCTGGAATGTATTCACCATATGCAGACACTGCACTTTATCATTCAGATAGACACGAAATTGGCATGAATGAGGCGTTTTTCCATTACATGAAGAACTCAAATAGTCCGTTTTTTGATCATCAACCTTCTTCTTATTTTCTTTTTTACGGACACCAAGACGAGTGATTTTAGTATAACCATATGCTTGGTATAAGTTCTCTAGCTCATCCTTCACTTTATCTGCATCTGTTTTAGACAAATATCTAGCAATCATTTGAAAACTAAAGCCTTCTTCAGCTTCTGCCCGTTCCATATCTTCCCAAATATCAATATGCTTAAACATTAATCTTGCAGCGACAGAAAACTCTCTAACTGTCTTACCGTTCACTTCAAAATGTTTTAGAAAAACCCCGACCTGCAACAATTTATCGCTCATAAATCCCGCAATCATATAATTGTAAAAAACAATCAATACGAGTTAAAAGGCAATTTATCAATCAAGATTTTAATAAAGCGCTTTCGGCAAGCGCCAGCCGTATTTGATGCCAGCAGCACGTGTAAGGAAAGCAGCTAACATGCCTGCCCAAAGGGCGTAGGTTGGGGGGAGTGCAAAGAAAATCATGATGCAGTAAAGCCCCGCGCCTACAAAAGCAGCGGTCGCATAAATCTCGCTCTCGCTTTTCAGCACGAGCGGGATTTCATTGCAGATGATATCGCGCACAATACCGCCCGCAACCCCTGTTGCAACGCCCAGCATCACTGCGATAAGCGGGCTGCCAGAAACCGTTAAAGCTTTCTCAGCCCCTACCACACAGAAAAGCGCGAGCCCCGCGGCATCCGCCCAGATGAGCCAGCGCATACGGCTTTCAAGCTTTGGCGCCACAAAAAAAGTAAGCGCCGCCGCCGCAAGAGCAGCCCAGATACTAGCCGTATTCTGCACCCAGAACACAGGTTCACCAAGTACCAGATCACGGAGCGTACCGCCGCCTACAGCTGGCATAAGCGCAAGCACCATAATGCCGAATACATCCATACCTTTGCGCACAGCTGCGAGCGCACCAGAGATGGCAAACACAAACACACCAGCGAGATCAAAGAATGTCAGCAACTGCTCCATAAGGTTTTCTTTCAGCTAAATACCGTTAACCGCCAAATGCCCGAAGGCAGCTTTCAGGTCAACCATCACTGAGCGTGCAGCAGCATTGCATCAAGGTCAAGATGCTCCTCAAGCGCGTCAGCTAGGGCATCCAGCGCTGCTTCCACCTTGGGGCCAAAATCCGCGCCCGAGATTTCCGCACCGATACCAGCGAAGAAGCTTTTTCTGAAGGCGCCATTTTCAAACAAACCGTGCAAATATGTGCCCCACACAGGCGCGCCCTTGGCCTTTAAACCAATAAGTTCATTGCCCACAGTCATGAAAGGTTCGAACTCGCCACCAGTATCACTTTCCCCCGCGTGAATTTCATAGCCTGTAATGCTACAGTCCAGCCCCATTACTTTCGCTTCACACACTCGGGTTTGCTTTTCTTCCGCCAGCAGTGTGCTGATAGGCAAGAGGCCAAGGCCGTTTTCGTGGGTCACCTGCCCCTCAATCCCTTTTGGGTCAGCCACTACGTCACCCAGCATTTGGTAGCCACCGCATATGCCAAGCACAGCACCACCCGCGCGGGCATGGGCCAAAATATCAATATCCCACCCTTCTGATTTCATAAAACGAAGGTCGGCGATTGTGGCTTTACTGCCCGGGATGATGATGAGGTCAGCATCGCGCGGCAAAGGCGTTCCGGGCCTGCAGAAAACCACTTCAATATTTTCTTCATTCTTTAAGGGATCAATATCATCAAAATTCGCGATGCGCGGCAGCATAGGCACCACCACACGGAATTTTTCCTTCTGCGAATACGCGGATTTTTCGAGCACCACAGCATCCTCAGGCGGCAAATCACCAACGCACCTGAGAAACGGCACCACACCAAAGTTTGGCCATCCTGTTTCTTCTTCCATGCGCACAAGCCCACCGTCGAAAAGACCTACATCACCGCGGAACAGATTAATAATCGTGCCTTTAATAAGCGCCTGCTCTTCGGGCGGCAGTAGCTTATGCGTGCCAGTAACAGCCGCGATTACGCCGCCCCTGTTTATATCTCCGATCAGCACAACAGGCGTATTGGTTGGCAGCGCGAAACCCATGTTGGCGATATCGTTCGCCCGCAGGTTCACCTCAGCGGGGCTGCCTGCCCCTTCAATCAATACGAGATCAGCGTTTCGCTTAAGCTTGGTGAAGCTTTCCATCACCGCACCAAGCAAATGCTTTTTCATAGCTTGATAAGAACCAGCTTCCGCCCGGTCATACCGCTTGCCGTGCACCACCACCTGTGCGCCTGTATCGCTTTCAGGCTTCAAAAGCACAGGGTTCATATGCACCGTAGGTTCAGCGCGCGCTGCCAGTGCCTGCAAATGCTGTGCACGACCAATTTCACCACCACACGGTGTGACAGCTGCGTTATTCGACATATTCTGCGGCTTGAACGGCAACACCTTCAGCCCGCGCCGAGTATAGGCGCGGCACAAACCAGCCACGAGAATAGATTTCCCTACATCAGAGCCCGTGCCCTGAAACATCAGTGATTTCGCGACCATGATTTAGCCTGTAGCCCTTGGGGCAATATACTCAAGACCATTTTCTGACCAGCGGGTAACAGCAACACCGAAAGCAGTTTTCAGGTTCTCGTCTGTCAGTACCTCAGCAGATGTGCCTTTGGCGAGTACAGCGCCTTCATGCATCAACACAAGCTTATCACAGGTCTGAAGCGCGAGGCTAAGATCATGCATTACAATAAGCACACCAACGCCGGCTTTCGCCTGTGCTTTCATAATATCCATCACCTGTAATTGGTGGAACGGGTCAAGGGATGCAGTTGGTTCGTCCGCCAGCATATATTCAGCGCCCACAGCCATGGTACGCGCGAGCATTACGCGCGCCCGTTCACCACCAGACAGGTTGGTGACTAACCTGTCCTTCAGATGCCAGCAATCAGTTTGCTTCATGGCTTTCCGGATTGCTGTTTGATCTTCATCCCGCATATCCTGCCACGGATTAAGGTGCGGCGTGCGCCCAAGCGCTACCGTGCGTTCTGCGGTAAGTGGCCAGTGGATCGGCGCACCTTGCGGCACATAGGAGATCTTCCTCGCCCGTTCCTTCGCTTCAAATTCATCGGTTCCCACACCGCTTAGAAGCACATCGCCTGAAGCTTTTTCCACGAGCCCCAAAATGGCTTTAATCACCGTGCTTTTCCCCGCGCCGTTAGGGCCAATAAGGCCCACAATTTCACCGGGCTTTACGGTGAAGCTAGCGCCGCGCACAATCTCTCTGCCAGAAAGCACAACGCCAAGGTTATTGATCTCAAGACCGATCATCTCATGCTCTCCCGTGTTTTAAAGATTATGTAGATAAAGACAGGCGCGCCGATAACCGCCATAACCACACCGAGCCTCAACTGGCCGTGGCCAATAGGCAAGCGAGTGAGGATATCAGCAGCTGTCATAAGCACGGCACCTGCGAGTGCGCTCGGAAGAAGGAGCTTACGCGGTTCATACCCAATAAGAGCCCGAATAAGATGCGGCACAACAAGGCCAATGAAGCCAATTGCACCGCATACAGAAACTGTAGCCCCCACTGAAAGCGTCGTGCCCAGCACCACGCGCCATCTGAGACGCTTGAGATCAATCCCTAAAGTATGCGCAGCTTCTGAACCAAGACTAAGCGCGTTAAGCCCTTGCCCTACACCAATCATCATCAACCAGCCGATTATAATGAATGGCCCTGCGAGCATCAGGTCATCATAGGTGCGGTTTTCAAGGGAACCCAGCATCCAGAAAATCATATCCTGAAGGGAAATAGGATTAGGCGCAAAATTCATAATGAGCGAAATGCCCGCTGTAGCGATACTGGAAATACCTACACCTGCAAGAATAAGCGTAAGCACGCTGCTGTCCCGTGATGCAAGCAGCATCAAAATCAAGGTCGCTACCAACGCCCCCATCATCGCCATGCCGGGAATTGCCATCGCTGAATAAGCACTTAACCCCAGATAAATAGCAGCCACCGCACCAAAGCTTGCAGAAGATGAAACCCCAATCACACCAGGATCAGCAAGTGGGTTCCTGAGCAGCCCCTGAAGTGCGGCCCCTGTATACCCGAGCGTCGCGCCAGCCATAAGACCAAGGATAATGCGCGGCATTCTGAGTTCCTGCACAATGATGTTCACACCCGTATCGCCACCACCAAATAGCGCCTCAATCACTTGGCTAAGGGACAGGTTCACAGCGCCAAACATGCTGGAAGCTAATACAGCAACCAGGAGAAGCCCCGAAAGGCCGATAAGCAGCATATTCTGCTGTAGTCTGGAAACAGATTTCACCGGCTTTCTCCTTCTGCTTTAAGCCCGAGCAGCTTGGCTTGCTTCCGGATATCTTCGACTGCATCCACCGCGAAGGTACTGCCGCAGGAAAAATAACGGCTTGGCAGGTGAATGGTTGGGATATCAGCCATAAGACGGCGATAAATAGGATGCCTGCCGCTGCTCCAGTGGGAGATATGCACATCTTCATCACCGAAGAAACTCGCAATCACCACATCTGGTTTGTTGTTAGCGATATGCTCAAGAGAAAGCGGTGCCCAATACTGAAGCCCATAATCAGCCACATAAGATTTAAACCCTGCCAGCTCAATCATCTTGGAAACGTAAGTTTCCGTACCTGCAGTAAACCCGCTTGGCGTGACATACACTGCCTTAAGCCCATAGGATGAAAGCTGCTGCAACTCTTTCAAGCGCTGGCTATAGATCGCTCGCAGTTTAGCGCCGTTGGCCTTTTCACCTATTAGCTCACCCACTTTTTCAAAATTTTCGATCGCTGCTTCAAAAGTCGCGGCATAGGGCGGTTGGATAGTTTC
Source organism: Kordiimonas sp. SCSIO 12603 (assembly GCF_024398035.1). Lineage (NCBI taxonomy): Bacteria > Pseudomonadati > Pseudomonadota > Alphaproteobacteria > Kordiimonadales > Kordiimonadaceae > Kordiimonas > Kordiimonas sp. SCSIO 12603. The sequence continues at coordinate 1,242,253 of NZ_CP073748.1, read as the reverse complement.
AATATCTGCTTTTTTTAGAAGAGCGTCTCCACGCGAACTCCCTCGCCACGAACGCAACACATAAGCAGGATCAAGCAACAGTAATTCTTCAAGGTTCGCGGACACAACCTTTAGATCACGGGCTTTTTCCCGAAACATGGACCGGTCCCCCACCGCATCTTCCGAAACGCCAGCGATCCTTCTATTTTCAGTAAGCGCAAGCAGATATTGATCCGCACAAAAATCAATGGACGCTATTCGGTCCGTATCCTCTGCGATAACAGCGCGAGAGGAGAACAACATCCCTATAAAACTTATGAATATCAAAACGATATTGGCCACAATTACAATCTCCATACATCATGGGATTGTCGCCAATACGGATTTCCGCTTTCACCTGGCTAACCCGGCCTGTGAAGAGGCGACACGGTGGCAGGTTTCCTGGCTTATGGATCAAACACCTGACTACCCTTCCCAAACACAGAAATGTGTTCAGTGGTTTTGCAGCAAAGCTTTCCATTCACAGTTGCGGGTACAGCCCCAGACAAACCAAGCTGGCATCCTGAGTTCCCTTTTAACCTCAATGATATAAGGCACCACCACTTATGGATATACCGTGAAGATGTGGGCAGCTGCAAGTAGAATGAAGCTTTTGCTTATTGTACAGACTTGTAACAGACTCTTAACCATTATAGGTTTTATTCGTTTCTTGACTTTATGGTCAAAAAGCAGGGATCGCGGAAAATTGGCAGAAACGTGCAACACTGGGGAAGCACATCTGTTTTACCTTCCACTGTAATGAATTTATAAACCTCCGGCTGGGAGGTTAGGGTATGCTCGTATGTCAGGTTCACCAACATCTAAATTTGATAACCTCCCAATCACTCGGAAACTCTCACGCGGCCAAGGGGCCCTTGTAGGGCTTTTTGCTTTGCTGCTTATCGTTATCTGGGCCCAGATTCTTTATGTGCAGAACACAGCGAATGAAGCAACAAACCGCCTGAAATCTACGGCGATGTTACGCCAAGTGCAGTATGATGTAACGGATATGCTGGCGCTTACCCGTGGTGTAATGCTGACAAAGAATGAATTCCTGAGCGGGCTTTATAAAGAACGCGAGCAAACCTTTAACCAAGATCTGGCCGAACTGAAAAAACTGTTCGCCGAAAACCCTGAAGGCTTGAAGCTCGCGGGTGAACTTGGCCGTAATGTTACCGCTATGAGTAAAGTGTTTGCAGAGCAGATGGAGCTGGCGCTCAGCGATGCTGCTGACGGACAACAGCAAGCCATTCAAATGGAAATTGACGGCGTAAGCTGGCCTCCGCTTGAGAAGGTGCTGTTCTCCATTAATGATCTGGTTGAACTGCAAACAAAGGAGCAGGCACTGACAGATAGTAATATGTCAAATGCCTTCCTTGTACAGAACATCTCCCTCGCCGTGGCCTTTATCGCTGGCGTGTTCCTCGCTATATATATTGCGCGTTTCATCGGCCGTTCTATCGCACCGCCACTTCAGGAAATCACTGGCACTATGCGTTCACTCGCGGCTGGCAAACTGGATACTGATATCCCTTATGCGGACCGTGACGATGAAATCGGTGATATGAGCAAAGCTCTCAGTTTCTTCCGTGATGAACTTTCCAAAACAGAGAAGCTCACAGAAGAACGAGAAGCGGCACAACAAGCACAAATCAGAGAGTCCGAGCTACGACAGCAAGAAGAACGCGAGAAGATGGAGCGAGAACGCCTTGCTTCAGAAAGCCGCCAACGCCAAGCAGAGCGTGTAGAACAGCTTATTGCCCAGTTTGACGAAACCATCTCTAACGCCATTGGCCGTTTGGATGGCAATGCCGGGCAAATGCGTAATACAGCTGGAAACATGGTGTCGATCGCAGACATGACCCGTGATCAAGCTGGCACAGTAACAGCAGCTTCCAACGAAATGCAGGGCAATATCTCAACCATGGCATCAGCCATTGAAGAGTTCGCGGCATCCATTGCAGAGGTTTCCAACCAAATCCAGAATGCAGGCCGTATGTCTTCGGAGGCAGTAAATGTAGCGAACAGTGGTTCTGATGCCATCTCTACCCTTTCTGCGGCTTCCAGCAAAATCGAAGATGTAGTGAAGCTGATTAATGATATTGCCGAACAAACCAACCTTCTTGCCCTTAACGCAACTATCGAAGCAGCCCGCGCGGGTGATGCCGGTAAAGGCTTTGCAGTGGTCGCAAGCGAAGTGAAATCGCTCGCAAACCAAACAGCTGGTGCGACAGAAGAAATCACAAACCAGATAGCTGAGATGCAGGGCCTAACGGGCAAAGCCGTTGAAGCTATGAGCGCTATTGATGAAACCATCGGCAGCCTGAATGAACTTACACTAGCGGTTTCTGCTTCTATTGAAGAACAGGAAGCAACGACCCAAGAGATTAGTCGTAGCGTTCAGTTTGCCGCTGAAAAGACCAACGAGGTTACAGAGCAAATCGCCATGGTAAGTGACGGCGCGAACCAGACAGGTGAAGCATCAGGAAACGTGCAGCAAGCATCCGAAGAACTTGAAGCACTATCCACCGACATTTCCAAAAATGTGCATGACTTCCTGGCACAGGTACGCGCACAATAAGCACAGATAAAGCTTTCAAAAAGCCAGTACTGCAAACGCGGTGCTGGCTTTTATTATAGGCTTACATTGAATTTAGTGGTGTTTTTCCAGTTGGTCAGCGCGATAGATGAGCTGATTTCCCGCACCCCTTCAATAGGTGACAGTTTGTTCCAGAAGAAGTCTTCGTAGGCCTGTACATCTTTCACCCTGATTTTCAGGAAGAAGTCTACATCCCCCATCAGGGTATGACATTCTACCACCTCATCAAACTGCCTCACCTTTTCAATAAATAGGGGCAAACTATCTCGGGTATGGGCCTGCATTTTCACTTGGGCTATCACCATTACTCCAAGGCCAACCTTCTCCGGATTCAGGATAACTGTATGACGTTCAATCACACCGTCCTGCTCCAGCTTTTGGATACGCCGCCAAACAGCCGACCTGCTTGAGGCTACTTTTTCAGCCAAATCCACAAGCGGGATTCGAGCATCATCTTGCAGTTCATTCAGGATTTTTGCATCAAGATCATCAAACATACGAGATATATTCTCACATAAATTAAATTGATTGAGATATATTCTCATATTTTTTTATATATCGTCAATATTAGAGAATTTTTCTCAGCCCGTTTTGGCTATTTTTCTTGCAGCCATAATGAAGGGAGAAATCAAATGGTTTTGTTAGGATCGACTAAAACGAAATTTTCCGTGCAAGCGGAGTATGAAGCCAGCACCCTTGCCCGAGTGCTTGAGTTGTTCTCTATCCGCGGCCTAGCGTGTGATAGTGTATCTGCCCGCCGGACTAACGATGGTATGCAGTGGATTGAACTGGATTGCACAGATGTAGCAGACCAGCATGCCAACGTTCTTCTTAGCAAAATCAAACAGATTATTACCGTCCGCAGTGCGCGGGCGGAGACGCTGGTTCTTGCCCTTTAGACAAAAGCGCACTTCCTTCAGAAAAGGTGTGGCCACAGTGGTCACACCTTTTTTTATTATTCACTGAGATAAATCCTGCGCCAGCATGAGCGCGTTACCATCAGGATCATGGAACGTCGCGATACTCACCATGCCTTCAATCGTTTCTGTCGGCCCATCAAACTTCACACCAGCCTGCTCCAGGGCTTTCCGTCCTGAGGCAATATCCGCAATACCAAACACGGGAACACAGTTTCCCGGTGTGGGCTCTATCTGTTCACCAAGACCCAGTGTTACACCTTCTGTATTGGTCTGCATCTCACTCCAGCCAGCTTCATCAATATGAAACAGAAGTTTAAAGCCGAGATTTTGCTCATACCAATTGGCACTTGCATGCCTATCCTTCACGGAAAGTGAGAGTGTGATTGTTTTATCTAGCGATACCACCGACATAATGCTTCCCCTTGTAGCGAAAGTATAGTAACTATACTTTATGAATATCGCGTACCTTGTCAAGCTCACATCGAAAGCCTGGTCTCTTAAAATTCTGGCTTTACTGGATTCAGGCACCCCAGCGCGGCAAGCGCCGCTTTTGGCTGCGACTGAGGCAAGCCGCAGTTCTTTCACATCCAGCCTTACGCACCTGATGGAACTTGGCCTTGTTGAGAAAAACCCGGGGCACGGCCATCCTCTAAGGCCTGAATTCAGACTTACGCCAGAAGGCATTATCGCAGCAGCAATGGCCAGCAGTATTATTGAAATTGTACCTAAGGAAACTGATTTTTCGCTTATCCGCCGCAACTGGGCTGTACCAATTCTTGCTGTAACGCAAACACCACAGCGTTTTTCCCATATTAAAACAGGGCTTGAGACCATAACAGATCGGGCGTTATCAAAATCTCTTAGTATTCTTGAAGAACAAGAATGGCTGAAACGCGATATTAATCTATCCCACCGCGCACCTTTTCCTACTTATCATGCCGTCAACAAAGGCTTAAAAATCAATCGAGCCGTTAATCTGCATATATGAACAAAACAGATCAAAAGATAGTTTCACTGCCCAAAGTAACCACAGGCAAAACTACTCCCGGTTTTGTAACAGCATTTTGTTTTTACTGTGCAACTATCTATTTTATCATGTAATTATACGCTTAGTTAACTTTCCCATACCAAGATGATTAAGGAATGATCATGAGGATAGAAAAATGAGAAAGCTTCTAAAGACGCTATGTGCTCTGGGAACATTATGTTTTTTCTCAGTTTTAAGTACAGCTGAAGAGGTAAAAATTCTCTATATTTCCTCGTTACCTGAGATCATAAAAAACAAGCATGACTTTTCTTTAGCTCAAATCGCTACAGCCGTGCGCGAAGAACGCGCTAAATCCGATAATATTATTTTTGTCCACGGCGGCGCCTCTCTTGGACCTTCTATACTAGGTGCAATGGATAATGGCGCGCATATGATTGATGTCCTGAACATCCTTGAACCTGATGTGATGGGCGTTGGCAAACGAGAATTTTCCTACAAGGAAGATCAATTTTCCCTCCATGCACAGTCAGCAATGTTCCCGTTCATTTCTTCTAATATCCAGCTGAAAGAAGGCCAAACGCCTATTGTCGGACTGGAGCCATATTATGTGATTGATACGCTGGCCCACAGCATTGGCTTTATGGCGGTAACATCCGAAAATGTTATCGACGAGTATGGTTCCTATAAACTGGAAGCTTTACCTCTTGAAAACTCCATAAAGAAAACAGCCGATCAGCTTCGCTCTGAAGGCGCTGAATATGTCGTGCTTATGGCGGATACAGACTATGATGATCTTTCAGCCTATACAGCCGACGGCACAGTCGATCTGATCCTTTATGCACATAATATTGGCAACCCCTATTCTGTTGATACTGGTGCAGAAAAACTCAGCAAAGGCATGCTAGACGGCCAGCTCATCACCATTGATGTGGATCTGGATAATCCTGAAGGCAAGAAAGCTTCTATTGAACTTTCCGATATTGCCTCTTTTGAAGAAGACCCAGAGATCAAATCAATCGTTGAATCCTATGGTGCACGGCTAAACATTCTCTTCAGGCAGAAACTGGGTACAACAGACACCGCCATCAATACAGAAAGAAACACCGTACGTACGGGCGAGAATGCTTTTGGGAATTTTGTAGCAGATTCAATCCGAAACGCGATGAAAGCAGATATTGCCTTTATTAACAGCGGAGGCATTAGAGGAAACACCCGGTATCCGGCGGGTACTATTTTAACCCGTGAGCATATTCAGTCAGAATTACCCTTCAATAATACGGTACAGCTTTTTGAAATTACGGGTGAGCAAATTATGGGGGCGCTTGAACACGGCTTGAGCTGCCTTGATGAAACCGATGGCTGCTTCCTTCAGGTTTCAAACATTCAAATGGAATATAACAGCAAAGCGCCCTCTGGGCAGCGTGTTGTTAATGTTCTTATTGGCGGGCAGCCGCTGGAAATCGGAAAAACCTATACGGCTGCAACATTAAACTTCCTCGCAAATGGAGGTGATGGTTTTAAAATGCTACAAAACATGCCAAAGAAAACTAATCTATTATCAGGTAAACTACTCTGGGAAGTTGTGGCAAATCAGTTAGAAGAACAACAAACCATAGCCCCGAAGTTAGAAAACAGATTAAATGATCAGGCAACAGGAAGCTCTGCTTCATAGGAAATAGCGTGCAACATCAGGTTATTAGTAAAAGTAAACTCGGCATCAGCGTTCGCATTACCCTTGGGGTTTTAACTCTGGTGGCCCTTGTTTTACTGCTTGCTTCCATTTCTTATTATTCACTTACACGGTTCCAGGACGATGTAAAAAGCCTGTCTTCCGAAGCATTACCGGCTTTATCTGGCGCAGCTCAGTTAAATACTGAGCTTGAAAATGTTGTATTGAATGTTGTGCAGTTGGCTAGAGTACAAAGCCATGCGGAACGGCGGATCAGCATCTCAGAAAGCCGTGAAGCGCTTGAGCGCGTACAGCTGATTACTGATAACCTGAAGGGGCAGTATAAAGACCTGTTGTTCACTTCGATGGTTGATGTGCTCTCCACCTCTGTCGAGGACTTGAACACCATAAAATCCCGCCATCTGGATAAAACTGTTGAAATTAATAAAATCGAAGGAGATTTAAACACCTTCACAATCGAGATTGGGCAGTATCTTCAGGAGGTTGAAGATAATTTTGACGACAGCCCTCTTCAGCACAAGCTCTTTAAATGGCAATCAAATTTATCCCTGATTACACTGGAATCTTTCCAGATCAGCCGCACTGAAAACCTGAAGAATATCCGTTCTATACAGAAGGAAATCAGGCGCGAGTTCACTTCTTTTGAAGCTAATCATCTTAGTTCAAATCCTGAACTTCTATCTTATCAGCTCGCAACCGAAAATAAATTGAAGCAGATTATTTTAGGCCGTGAAGGGCTTTTTAAAACGGCAACGGATGCCGTTCGTCTACGCCTCAGGGTACAAGGCCTAGAACGCCAGACAAGAGTGCTTGTAAATGAGATGATTAAGTCGATGGCAACCTTGTCAGAGACAATCAACAGTACCGCTTCAGAAAACACATCCGAACTCATTACCCTGGCTGACGAGCAAATTCAGTATATTATGGTTGCGTCACTCCTGGCTTTTACCATTGGCATTGTTATTTTTGTTTATTTTGACCGGAACATTACCAGCCGCTTACTAGATCTCAACGTAGCTGTGGTTGCTCGCGCTGAAGGGGAAGCCAAACCAATTCCAACTTCGGGCAATGATGAAATCGCAGAAATTGGTAATTCCGTTAGCTATTTCATCAAGGAAATTGATGAACGGCAAGAACGTATTCTGGCGAATGAGCGCCAGTTCCGTTCTATCGTTGAAGGATCAGTTCAGGCGATTATCATTATTGCCGATGATAACCCTTTATTCTGGAACAGTGCTTTCTCGAAATTATTTGGCTTGAATACAGATGATACGATGGAAAGCCATAGGGATATTTTCCAAAAACTCCCGAAAACAGTCTTTTCCGTTCCAGAACTTGGTGAAGTAAACAGCTATAGCCGTATTCATCTGGACGATATAGGCGGCGAAGAAAAATGGGTAGATTTGGTTACCACTGGATTGATCTGGAACGATACTCCTGCGTTGCAAATGATATTAGCTGATGTAACCCAGCATATGCTTGCTGAAAAATCCCTCGCCTCGGCAAAAGCTCGTGCGGAAGAACTAACTGAAGCTAAGAGCCAATTCCTTGCTACTATGAGCCATGAAATCCGCTCTCCTATGAACGGCATTATCACCATGTCTGACTTGCTGTCACAGAGCAAACTGGATTCAGAGCAGGCAAATATGACGGGCGTTATTAACCGTTCGGCTCAAGCGCTTTTATCTATCATCAATGACATTCTTGATTTCTCTAAAATCGAAGCTGGCAAGCTTGATATAGAGAAAACGCCGTTCAATCTTCATACCCTTATCCGGGAAGTGGCCGATTTGATGGCACCTAAATTCTCAGAGAAGGGGCTTGAATTGATTGTGGATGTGGATATCTCCATTCCTTCTTTGATAAATGGTGATCCTAACCGTCTCAGACAGATTTTGATCAACCTTATCGGGAATGCTGAGAAATTCACGGAAACGGGCCATGTAACACTCAAAGCATCTCATATGATGGCTGCTTCAGTTCAAAATGTAGCTGAGATTACTTTTCAGGTTGTTGATACAGGCATTGGCATTGATGAACACGTACTGCCAAGACTGTTCACACCATTTGAACAAGCAGAAACCTCAACTGCTCGCAGGTTCGGTGGTTCAGGCCTTGGCCTTAGTATCTGTAAACGTCTTACAGAACTTCAAGGTGGGTCTATCGGTGTAAACAGTATTGTGAACGTTGGTAGCGATTTCTTCTTTACCATTCCTTACGAGGTGGTAGATGAGCGTTCCAAGCAAACTCTGGCACCACTGAACAGTGCTCATATCATTATGCGCAGCCGAGCGGAAAACACTGACCTGTGGAAAGAATGGGTAGAAATGGCTGGCGGCAATGCTTTTGTTGCGCAGCGCCATGATGATATCAGCAAGTTATCCACAAGCGATACGATCCTGCTTCTGGATTATGATCAGTTAAGTGATGATGAAGTTCTGCGCACCCTCGTACGCCGTACAGTCAGCCAAAAAGGCTGCAAAGTAGCCCTCCTCACTCCTGCGGGTCTTTATGGTAATTCTCTACAGAACCTGCTGCCTTTTGACGGGAACATCAGCAAGCCTGCCCACCCACAAACACTTACTGAATTGCTTGCGTCCGTTCGCGACGGCGTTCATTTGAACACTGTGGGTGCTGATGAAATATCCGCACTGAATTACACTCAGCCAAGTGATGCTAACGCGGCTTCCCATGGATGCTTGGTATTGGTGGTGGAAGATAACCCTGTTAACCAGATCGTAATTCAAAAGACCCTGAAGCACCTTGGCTTTGCGTTTCATATTGCTTCCAACGGCGAAGAGGCTTTGGAAAAAATACAGCAGAATAACTATGGCCTGATTTTATCTGATCTTCATATGCCGGTTATGAACGGTATGGATTTCACAATTGCATTGCGGCAATTAGAGAATAAACGTCATACCAATATTCCTGTTATCGCCCTTACAGCAGATATCTTGAAAGAGACCAAGGATAAATGCCGAGAAATCGGTATGAATGGTTTTCTAAGTAAACCTATTGAAATGGATGACCTTGAAGCTACTATTTGTGAATGGCTGCCAGCAGCAGATCAATTAAGACGCATACAAGGCGAACCAGTGGTACTTCAGGAAGCATCCTCGGGAAATGATAGCATTCAAACCGAATCCACACCGGATCATATGCTGGATGTTGAAGCAATTTTTGATTCAAGCCGAATTGATTTCATTTTTGAAACTAACGTTTCTGAAGGCCAATTACTTGTATCCAAGTTTCTGCAAACTCTTGCAGAGAAACTCGCTGAAACACAAGCAGCACTCCAAAAACAGGGATATGAAGAAGCGAAAGCAAGTGCTCATGCCGCTAAAGGAGCGGCAGGATCGGTCGGCGCACTGAAGATACATACGGCCTTCAAACAAGTAGAAGAAGCACTGACAAATCAGTCATTTGATTATGCCTCAAAACTACTCGCCTCCATCCCACAGAAGCTTGATGAGTTTGAACGGGCTGTTGTTCTAACCTATTCACTGGAACAGTCACTAAGCGGCGCTTAGTTGTATAAAATCTCTCAACTTTTACACAGAAATGTGTACAGGTCTTTCTTTAAATCTGCCTAACTTTAGTTTGAAATAGCAGACAGGGTTGAATAGTAAACGCAAACATTTGATCGCGGTGTTTGCCTCAATCAGGTGAGATATAGTGCATAATCATAATAACGGTAGTTGCCAAACATGTGGCAGCTCATGTGGTTCCAGTAAATTTTGCAGCGATGATTGTAAATCGTCCTATGATACATCAAAAAATGATACTGAAACAACGACCCTACCCGCGGATCAGGTAACCACTAGTGATCTTCTTCTAATAAACACTGGCGGTAGTTGCCAATCCTGTGGTGACGCCAGTGGTGAAAGCAATTTTTGTAGTGATGAGTGTGCTTCAAGTTTTGAAGCACAAGCCTCAACGAATACTGAAACAACCAATCAAGCCTCAAGCAGCGCTCAAGCCACTACTGAAGATACACAAACTGCACAAATGACGGCGGAAGCCAGCGTCACTGTTGGCAGTAGCGTCACCGGCATAATCGGTACAGAAGGTGAAGTAGATTTTATCTCCGTTGTACTTGAAGCTGGCGTTACTTATCAGATCGACCTTGAAGGCACCCCAACTGCATCAGGCACACTGACCGACCCTTTACTTACAGGTATCTTCTTTGAAGATGGTGTCACCCGTGCTGCCGCAGCTAACGATGATGGCGGTTTGGTTACAAATAGTAGAATTCTTTTCACACCCACTGTTTCAGGCACATACATTATTGGTGCCTCACACTTCGACAATGCCAACCAAACGGATACTGGCACATACACTTTATTCGTAGACACTGAAGAAAATTCTACGCGCCCAGATCAACATCAAACCAATTTCACACCAAGGAACGGGAACAATGTTGTTGATGGGCTGACAACTAGCAGAGAATTTTCCGAGGGAGATGACGGTGTCACTCGGATCACTTTCAGTTTTCCTGATGAAGATGCTGTTTTTACAGAACCTTTTATTCTTGAAGATGATGATGCAGGTACAGAAATTGACCTGACAGAAACCAATGTGGAGGCTTCAGCCCGCGCTGTCGAAATTTTCAGAAACGGGCTTAACTTCATTTCAGAAGTAGCAAATGTTGAATTCCAAGAAATTGAAGAAGATGGGGCCAATTTCGGTGTTTTAAGGCTTTCTGGCAACTCTGCTGATTCAGGGAACGTACTGGGTATCGCAAGCTTTCCTGGTCGTTCAAATGCCGCGGGCGATATTTTCCTTTTCGAAGATTTCATAGGCAGCGGTACAAGACTAGACTTTGTGACACTGCATGAACTTGGCCATGCTCTTGGCTTAAGCCATCCAAGCAGTGAATTTCCCGACCAATTCTTTGGTGCTGAATTCACCTTGCTTGTGCCAAGTTTTCAATCGGCTTTCTTCGATGGGGTAACATCAGCTGATCTGTTCCCAACCACCTTTGGCTATGCTGATATCCTAACCCTTCGACACCTTTATGACGGCCTCGATACCGCTTTCAGCGGGGACGACACTTATGTCTTTGATCTATCCAATCGATATTTTGAAACTATCTATGATTTAGGGGGAACTGATACAATCCAAATTACCGGCACAGGCGCTGGTGTGGATATTAACCTCACACCTAATCAGGATTTCCTGGGTGGTGCCTTTATCAATGTGGGAACAACCATTCGGTATTTTGGTGGTGGCCAGGTTGTTGGTACCCGCACAGACACCGTTTTTGTCTCTCCTGAAACAGTAATTGAAAATATCATCGCCTCTGTGGAAGATGATCGTATTGTAGGTAATACAGCCAATAACCGCATTGAAGGTGGTGAAGGTGAAGATACGGTGCAAGGTGCCGATGGCAATGACCGTATTCGTGGCGACGGTGGTGATGACAGGCTTCAGGGAAATGCTGGAAATGATTTCATTGTTGGCGGCACCGGTGATGATACTGTTTCCGCCGGCGAGGGAGACGATGAGGTTTTCGCTGGCAGCGGCGACACAGGGAATGATCTGGTTGTTGGAGAAAGCGGAAATGATATTCTAGCCGGTGGTGGAGGAAACGATCTCCTTGTGGGCGGCACTTTCACTGGGCAGGTTGATGGCCTGGTTGCTTTCGAAGATATCTCATCAGCAGCTGGTTCAGATACCCTATTTGGCGGGTCAGGCAACGACACGCTGATTGGCGCTAAATTCGATGATGCAGATGGAGATTTCATTGTAGATGCGGGAGAGCTTGTTTTCTCAGCATCATCATCAAATGCCATTTTTGCAGGCACTGGCGATGATCAGATTTATGGTGATGCTGGTTCTGATGTTCTTGGTGGTGGTATTGGTGATGATACTGTCTTAGCTGGGGATGGCAATGACGTTATCTTTGGCGGTCGCGATACCAATGGAACTACACTGAATGATGTATTAAACGGTGAAGACGGCAACGACGAAATCTTCGCATCCTTCGGTAATGACAGTGTTTTTGGCGGCGCAGGTAACGACACAATTTTCGGCGGCAGCGGCAATGATACCATTGACGGCGGTAGCGGTGATGATGATATTTTCAACAGTGCTGGCAATGATACGGTTACAGGCGGTAGCGGTGATGACACTTTAAGAGCCAATGCTGGAGATGATCAACTAACGGGCGGTGATGGTAGTGATACATTCTTCTTCACCGCTGGTGGCGGCCAAGATACCGTTACTGATTTCAATGTGCAGGAAGACATTCTTGACCTATCGAATACCTCAACAGATTTTCTCAATCTAGGTGCTGTAACTGCTGCTTCTAGCGAAACAATAGTAGACGGTATATCAGGTGTACTTATTGATCTCGGAAGTGGGGATACTGTGTTCCTCCAAGGTATAACCTTGGAAAGCCTGAATAATGTTGGATTTACTTTCTAAATAAAAAGGGCCGGAAATTCCGGCCCTTCTTCTTTCCGTATGATGTCGACTATTTCTCTAGCCACCATTCGCACGTAGATATGCAAGAAGATCGGCAACATCTTGTGGTTTTTTAAGACCAACAAACGCCATCTTTGTGCCTTTCACAAACTTACGTGGGGATTTCATATATTCGCTAAAGCTTGCATCATCCCAAACAAAATCAGCCGCCTTCATAGCTTTGGAATATTTGTAGCCATCAAGACCACCAGCCTTGCGGCCAATAAAACCAGCGAGTGATGGGCCAACACGGTTTTTACCTGCCTCAAGAGTGTGACACGCTTTACACTTACGGAACACTTTTTCACCTTTGGCGGCATCGCCTTCCGCAAAACTACTTACTGAAGCTACTGTTGCAAGGGCTGCTACCGCCGCCACTTTAACGAATGTACGCATAAAAAATCCTTCCGGACATAGGGGACCTGACAAATTAGTTGCGCTAACATAGCAAATTCAGATTAAATCGGAAGAGAAACGCGACAATTCGCGCACTTTGACAATAAGAAGAATCTTGCTGTGTTAATTGCAATTTAACGGCTTAATACATACACTATCTTATGAGTGCGCCACGTTGCCGCATTGCAAAATAACGCGATCACGGTTATGTGAGCACTGAAATAACCGAATGTGTAAAGACAGGGGTACACATATGGCTGCCGTGAACTGCAAAAAAGCGGATACAAAATTCTGCTTTGAAGACATTATTGCCAGACATTCTTTATTTGCTGCAATGCCTGATACACTTGTAGAAGGTTTTGTTCACGCAGCTCAGCCCATTACTGTCTCGAAGGGTTCAACCCTTTTCATGCAAAATGACGAAGCCGAATGGTTTTATATCATCACTAAAGGCTGGGTGAAGCTGTTCCGCGAAACACTAGACGGCGATGAAGCAGTAATCGACATGGTAACCACTGGCCATATATTTGGTGAAAGTGCGATTATTGATGACGGCATTCACTCCTTTGGTGCCACTGCTGTTGAGGAATGCGATCTACTGCGGTTCCCATCAAAAATGCTGAAAGCAGCAGTTGCAGAAAACCATGCTGTGGCTCTTGCAATGCTGGGCTCCATGTCGCGCCACCGCAAACAACAAACACGGGAAATCGAAAGCCTGAACCTTCAGAATGCTTCACAGCGTATTGGCTGTTTCCTGTTGCGCCTGTGCCGGGTGAATGATGTGGAACCGATCAGCCTTCAATTGCCGTACGATAAATCGTTGATCGCAGCGCGCCTTGGTATGAAAAGCGAAACCTTTTCCCGCGCGCTTAACAAGCTTAGAAATGATACGAGCATTGCGGTTAAGGGTTCAAACGTGGAAATACCGGAAATTGACGCTCTGTCACACTATGCCTGTACTGCTTGTTCCAGCGAATTTCCCTGCGACGACCTTCATTAAAGAGCATTTGCAATCTTTTTCTGGTGAAAATTGGAGCCAATCCCAATTGATGAGGGTTGGGTTTTCAATAAATTTAGCGGGATTATCGACCACAGAACGCACGTAATCTTCCGTGAAGCGTACCGTCAGGCATGCTGCCTCTGACTGAAGCGGATATATACGCCCGTCATGAAGAGTGCAGGAATAAAACTCCAACCTGCCTTCGACATTAATTTCAAACCGGAAACAACGACCAAACAGTTTTTGTTCTGCCGCCTCCCAAATTTGTCCATATGGAAATCTATCCCGATTTGCACTGATCACATCATTACAAACCGTGACATAGCTTTCCAAAAGCTTTTCCAAAGCTGTCACACCATTGCTCTTTTCTCTTCCCTTGCGCGCAGAAAACCACAAGGTGAAGCAGATGCAATTGACATGAGTCAAATACCCCTATTCCCGGCTGTTTTATAGGAGGATCGTGAGACAAATTTGTGAGATAAAACCGTGGAAGCAACAACCTTAAAAGCATTACTCAAGCACAATAATCAAGTGCCTAGATATACCAGTTATCCAACCGCCCCGCATTTTTCAGACGCGGTAGATAGCGAAACGGTATCTTCATGGCTGAGCACACTTGATGATGGCACTAATCTATCCCTTTATTTTCATGTGCCTTTTTGCAAGAAAATCTGCTGGTATTGCGGTTGCCACACTAAAGCGACAGAAAAGTATGATCCGGTTACCACATTTGTTTCTTACCTCAAGAAAGAGATTGAATTAACGGCATCCAAGCTGCAAGCCGCGCCAAGTGTAACCCATATTCATTTTGGCGGCGGTTCGCCTAGCTATCTACAGCCCGATGATTTCAGGGATATTATGAGCACAGTGCGCACGCACTTTAAGATTGCGCACAACTGTGAAATCGCCATTGAGATGGACCCTCGTGAGATCACTGAGCCCAAAGTAGCAGCATATGCGCAAGCGGGGGTGAACCGTGCGAGTCTGGGTGTACAAGATTTCCATCGAGACACGCAAAAGGCTATCAACCGTATTCAGCCTCTTCATGTAGTATTTGAATGCGTTAGCCTGCTTCGAGCGTATGAGATCAGCGATATCAGCATTGATCTACTTTATGGCCTCCCGCATCAGAACATTGAAAAGATCAGAGAGAATGTTCGTATCGCCGCCGGGCTTTCGCCAAACCGTATATCACTCTTTGGGTATGCGCATGTGCCCTGGATGAAAAAACATATGCAGCTGATTGCTGAAGAAACACTGCCTGACGGCAAACAGCGCCTGCTGCAGTTTGAAGCAGCGCGCGAAGCCCTCCTTGAAAAAGGATATGTTCAAATCGGGCTTGATCATTTTGTTCAACCGCAAGATACAATGGCGCGCGCCTACCTAAAGGGTGAACTACAACGTAACTTCCAAGGTTACACAACAGATAAAGCCCCAGCTCTTATCGGTTTTGGGCCATCCGCGATCAGTAGCCTACCACAGGGCTATTACCAGAATACACCAAACAACCGAGATTATTACCGTGCACTAGATGATGGCAATCTCTATATTGCTCGTGGTTTAGAACTCTCAGACGATGATAAGGCCCGCCGTTCCCTTATTGAACATATCATGTGCTAC
Source organism: Kordiimonas sp. SCSIO 12603 (assembly GCF_024398035.1). Lineage (NCBI taxonomy): Bacteria > Pseudomonadati > Pseudomonadota > Alphaproteobacteria > Kordiimonadales > Kordiimonadaceae > Kordiimonas > Kordiimonas sp. SCSIO 12603. The sequence continues at coordinate 1,226,554 of NZ_CP073748.1, read as the reverse complement.
CAAAGAATAGATGTTGCTCGTTTTTGTGAGGAACACGGTATCGATCATGCTTCCCTTGGTGATTACATGGCAGAACTTACACCACTGATTGCTGATGGTCTTGTGGAAATGCGTGGTTCTGAAATCCGCATCAAAACTGATGCAGCGCAGGTGTCTCGGATTGTTTGCGCCGCCTTTGATGCCTACATTCAGCCGCAGGCAGCCCAACATTCACAAGTGGCTTAAACACTTACCTATCCGGGAACGGCTTTAAGAATAGCCGTTTCCTCATCATATTTGCTCCTTTGCAGTGTCTTAGCCAGCAATAAACTGCTTACAAACAAAAACACCCTGCAGGATCATCCCGCAGGGTGTTTTTTTGCTCTAACCTGTCAGGGGTTTAGAAGCGGTAACCGAAACCAGCACCAAACACCCATGGGTCCAGATCAACATCAGCAGTTACAGCACCGCCGTTAATCTCAACATCTGTGTTCAGCCATAGCTTTTTGGCATCAATATTAAATACCCAGTTGTCATCAATCTTGAAATCTGCGCCGGCTTGAAGTGCCCAACCAAAGCCGTCATCATATTCAACAGAATCCACATCACCTTCATCACCGCCGTAGAAGATAGTGTAGTTGATACCCGCACCAACATATGGGCGAACACCACCTTCAGGGTTGAAGTGATACTGGAATGTCAGGGTTGGAGGCAGAACCCAAGTATCACCAAGGCTCAGATTACCAAGAGCAGTACCACGAGCACCCATATTGTGCTTTGAAGTTGCAAGGATCAGTTCAGTCGCAAAATTCTTTGACCAGAAGTATGTGATATCCAGTTCTGGCACGATAGAGGAGTCTGCTGTCGCCTCTCCGCCGATTGAAGTTGTGCTGCTCTCATCTGGAGTTACAGAAATCGCACGCACACGGATTTGCCATGGGCTTTTTTCGTCGTCAGCAAGAGTTGCTACAGCGCCCATTTGAAGTGCAGCAGCGCAAGTTAGGATCTTAAATAAAGGAGAAATACGCATCTCTTTTTCCTCTCTGATAGTGTATGAGTGGAATTTAGCGATTCTAGCGTATTTCACTTTGATGAAAGTCAATTTTTCCTAAGAAAACCAACGTTTTCAGACGATTTTCAATTATTCATCGTCATCCAGTAGAATGCGGTGTGCGGCCCCCTCCAGATCATCATATTGACCAGACTTCATAGACCATAAAAACGCCGCCAAACCGATCACACCAAGGGACAATGCAATAGGAATTAAATAAGCGAGAACACCCATTAGTTTTTGCTCCTTAAGTTCAGACGGAACGCATTCAAAATTACCACAAGCGACGAACCAGACATAGCGGCAGCAGCCACCATCGGGGTAACATACCCCATAATCGCAAGCGGTATAGCGATGATATTATAAATAATCGCCAAGCCGAAGTTTTGCGCAACCAGTTTGGTGGAATAACGTGCCACGGAAACAGCTTCATAAACTGGCATCAGTTTTTCACCCTGGAAAACAATATCCGCTGTATTCTGGCTGATGTCCACCGCGGTTGACGGCGACATGGAAGCATCTGCTGCTGCGAGCGCTGGTGCATCGTTAAGGCCATCGCCTACCATCAGCACTTTTTTGCCTTTGGTTTGCAGATCTTTAAGGAAAGCGCTTTTTTCTGTCGGGTTCACTTCTGCGGTTACATGGTCAACCCCCGCCTCACGGCCAATTTCATCCGCAACCACTTGCCTGTCACCAGAAAGCAGATATGTATCAACACCCAATTTCTTCAGCTTTTTAATCACGTCCGCAGTATCTCTGCGCAGTTGATCTGCGAAGGCGAAACGCGCTTCGGGCTTACCATCGATAGCGAGCCATAGTTCAAGAACCGCATCACCACCGTGGTTTTCATCACCACACCAGCGGCGGCTACCCAGTTGGATGTTTTTTCCGTTCCATTCAGTTTGCAAGCCCTTGCCCGGAAGCTCTTTCACATCAAGGGTTTCAATTTCGCCGTCATAAGCACGGGTAATTGCCTGAGAAAGCGGGTGGTTACTTTTACCGGCAAGTGACGCCGCTAGCTTCAGGTGCTCAGGCGCGTAATCACCGTCAAGCAGCTCCGGTTTACCGAGAGTAAGCGTGCCGGTTTTATCAAACACAATGGTATCAACAGTCGCCAATCGTTCAAGCGCATCACCGGATTTAAGCAGAATACCAGCTTTCAGGAGATTACCAGACGCAAGTACCTGCACAACAGGCACCGCGAGGCCAAGCGCGCAAGGGCATGTGATGATTAGAACAGTAACAGCGTTTAACAGCGCTACTTGCCAATCCGCCCCCATCAAGAGCCACCAACCAAGGAATGTAAACAGGCCAAATGTGTGCACAACTGGTGTGTATAACTTAGCGGCACGATCAGCGAGGCGTACATATTTGGCAGCACCTTGTTCGGCCACTTCCATCATGCGCACGATTTCACTCAGAAGACTGTTTTCAGATGCTTTAGTGACCACCATTTCAAACGGCGCTGACAGATTAAGCGTTCCTGCGAATACCTGGCCTTCTTCTTTCACATGCTGCGGTAGGGTTTCACCAGAGATGAGTGACATATCAACCTCGGTTTCACCCTTGGTGATTGTGCCATCTGCTGGAATATTTTCCCCGACAGCGACAACAACCGTCATACCGCTATGCAGTTCCATAATCGGCACACGCTTAATTTTACCTTCTTCAAGTATCGCAGCGGTTCCGGCGAGTTTTGAAAGAAGCCTAGAAGCAGAGGTGCGAGCCTTTCCTTTCGCGCGCGCATCCAGATATCGCCCGATAAGGAGGAAGAAAAGGAGCATCACAGCGGAATCAAAATACACATGCTCACCGCTGCGCATCACTTCTGAAATGCTCATGGCGGAGGCAAGAACAACCGCCAGCGAGATCGGCACATCCATATTGGTATGGCCTTCCTTCAGTACAGAAAGCGCAGAGCGGAAAAACGGCATACCCGAATAAATAACAGTAGGAAGTGCAATCAGCGCAGATACCCAGTGGAACAAATCCCGCGTTGCAACACCCATGGTTACGGCATCTGTCGACCAAAGACCGATGGAAACCAACATAAGGTTACCGGCTGCAAAGCCAGCTACTGCAATGGCGCGGATCAGGTTCTTTTCAGTTTCAGAAGTTTCGCCGTGCTTGTCATTATCCCCAAGTGCATGGAGTTTGTAACCAAGCTTGCTGACTTTAGCAGAAAGCGCATCACCACGCTCGCGTACCCCTTTCCAGGAAAAGGAAAGGCGTTCTGTTGTCATATTCACGCGCACGTAAGTTACTTCATCTTCTGAAGCGAGCGCGTTTTCAATCAAACGAATGCAGGATGCACAGTGGATACCCTCCACCCCCAGTTCAAGGCGGTATTCACCGTCTTCAAGCTCGTGTGCGAGGCCAGAAAATATGGTCGACTGATGTGCTTCCGCCGCAGCGTGATACGCCGCTTCACAGCCAGAGCAGCAAAAACCGTTCTCGCCCGCAGGTTCACCGCAATGCTTGCACTCTATTTTTGTTTTGCAACAAGTCGTGTCGACGCTTGATAGGTTTGCTGCTTCCACTCTACAAAAACCCTCACATTCCATTGGCCTTGTTCCAGATCAACCGGAAGCGCATAATGGCCATCACCGTTTTCAGTTAAGGACACGGTGAAATCCTTGCCGCTTACAACAGGGCGCATAAAAAAGGCACTTACCTTCGCCCCGTTAATTGGATTTTGATTTGCGTCCAGAAGGCGGGTTTTAATCATACCGCCTTCCAGAGAGATATCGCTCGACCAGCCCAGTGCTTCCTGCTTGGCCACTGCGGTAATCGTTTCGTTATAGTTTAAGCCTTCATTATACGCATCATCTGTAACCACCCCCGTATGGGTTGTTGTGGCTACATAAACGAAGATGCCGTCGAGGACCGCGAGCACAACAAAGAACGCGACAAAATACCAAGGGATCAACCTATCACGCTTGCGTGGGCCGCCCTCTGCCATATCAGCATTATGTTTTGTCGCGTCAGTCATTATGGTTTCTCACTAATAAAGACACTGTCATATGTTTCAACAAGTGCGCCAGATGTATCACGAAGTTCGAACACAATCTCATGCCTTTTTGCCGCAGGTTTCGGCGCAGAAAGGAACAGACGGAAATGCCCCACGCTATCTGCAAACACTGTCAGGTCATCCGCTTCGATTTTACCAGCGCCCTGCATACGGATTTTCGCACCGTCAATCCCAGCTGCACTCAGTGTGAAATGCCTGTCCGCATGGGTTTTATTCAGGATCTTAATATCATAGCCGTTCCGCACAGTACCGTCAGAAAGCTGAACAAACAGTGGGTTACGGTCATGAAGCACATGCAATTCTGTTTCCGCGCGGTTCAGTAGACCATAAAGGATCACACTTCCAACAACGGCAAGAATACCAAAATAATAGAAAGTTCTGGTACGGAATATCTGTAGCTTTTCATGAATACCTTCACGGCGTTTTTCAAGCTGCGTGGTGGTATCATATTTGATCAAGCCGCGCGGCAGATCGATCTTGTCCATAATATCATCACAAGCATCAATACACAGGCCGCAGGCGATACAGTCCATCTGCAAACCATCACGAATATCAATACCAACCGGGCAAACCTGCACACAGGCTGTACAGTCAATACAATGGCCACGGCCTTCCCAGCTTTCACCTTTCTTATGCTTACCGCGTTTTTCACCACGATCTTCATCATAAGAAATAATCAGCGTATCTTTATCAAACATGGCTGATTGGAAACGAGCATACGGGCACATATATTCGCACACCTGCTCGCGCGCAAAACCCGCCATGATGTATGTAGAGAGCGTAAGGGCAATTACCCAGCTGATCACGCTCATCGGTACATCAAGGTGGATAATCTGCTCCAGAAGCGTTGGTGCATCATTAAAATAGAAAACCCAGGCACCACCAGTGAGCATACCAATCACCAGCCAGATAGAATGGGTAAGCGCCATCTTCCAGATTTTTTCAAAAGTCCATTTGCTTTTATGAAGCTTCATGCGCTTGGCACGGTCGCCCTGCACAATCCGCTCAACCCACACAAACAAATCTGTCCATACTGTTTGAGGGCAAGCATAACCGCACCAAACGCGGCCAAACAAACTGGTAACAAGGAAGAGTGACACCGCCGCGACAATAAGAATGCCGGTGAGGTAATATACCTCCTGAGGCCAAATCTCGATAAAGAAGAAGTAGGCACGACGCGCAGGCATATCAATAAGAATAGCCTGATCTGGTGCGAACTCTCCCCTATCCCACCGCAGGAACGGTGCGAGATAGTAAATTCCGAGGAGGGTGACCATAGCCACCCATTTAATCTTACGGAATGTACCCCAAACACGCTTTGGAAAAACGCGTTCTTTTTTGGCGAACAGCTTCAAGGGTGCAGCAGTATCACTCATAATGTTTTCTTTCAGTTACTCTTACTTCTCACCGCCACCAAGGCTGTGAACATAAATTGTAAGCTGACGAATAGTACTTGGGCTCAGGCGGCCTTCCCACGCCGGCATAATGCCGTGTTTTGGCTTTCTGATCTGTGACACAATGGCATTGCGGTCGTCGGCATAAAGCCAGATCGCATCAGCGAGGTTTGGCCCACCAAGCTCGCGAAGACCTTTGGCGTCCTCTCCGTGACATGCAGCACAGTTTTCTTCGAACACAACGGCACCACGTTCAGGAAGCGCATTACCGGCAGCTTTTGCCACAACATAGTCGGCAACAGCTTCGATATCTTCCGCATCCAGAATATCAGCATAAGCTGGCATTTCATTGAAACGTGTTTCGTCATGATTCCCACGGATACCATATTGAAGAGTTTGTTGAATATCTTCGATGGTACCGCCCCAAATCCAATCATCGTCATTGAGGTTCGGATAACCAGGGCCACCTGCACCGCCAGTGCCGTGACAAGTTGCGCAGTTATCCTTGAAGGCAGATTTACCACCAGCGATGGCGAAGGCATAAAGCTCTTCATCATTCTGGATTGTTGAGAAATCCGAAGCATCAAAACGGCTTTGGTAAGCGGCTTTACGAGCTACGATCTCTGCCTGTTGTTCTTCAAGCTGTTTATACTGGGTCCAGCCTGCAGTGCCTTCGGTGCCGCCACGTTCACCGTTACCGGTTAGAGTTGGCCATGCCGGGTAATAGAACCAATACCCAACCGCCCAAACACAGCTAACGATGAAGATGATCAGCCACCAGCGCGGGGAAGGTGTATTAAGCTCTTTAATACCGTCCCAGCTATGGCCTGTGGTCTCAATACCACTTAGTTCATCAATATCTTTTTTCTCAGGTCTCATGCGTCATCCTCCGCTAGAGGAATGTTTTTATAGGATTCAATCTGCTGCTTCGCTTTTGGACGAAACGCCCAAATGGCGATAACAAGGAACGTGCCGAAGAAGAACAAAAGTCCCGTTGTGCCGGCGTTGTTGGCAAGCCAATCAACCATTACTCACCTCCTCTTTTCGGAGGCGCAGCTTTATAGTCTTTCAGCTCTGCCATTGTTCCAAGAACCTGCAGATAAGCGATAAGTGCGTCGAGTTCGGTGGTCATTTCCTTACCGTCGAAATTACGGTAATTCACTTTCTCACCATAACGCTCAACCAGACCATCATGATAATCGCTTTCGTTTGCCGCCTGTGCATAGGCATCATTATGAGCATTGGCGATCATCTCATCAGTGTACGGAACACCAATGGTCTGCAGCACTTGCATATCTCTGGCGATATTTTCCAGATCAGCACCACGCTCAGCCAGATGCGGGTACGGAGGCATGATGCTTTCCGGTACCAGATCTTTCGGGCGTTTCATGTGCTGAATGTGCCATTCGTCAGAATATTTACCGCCTACACGTGCGAGATCAGGCCCCGTACGTTTTGAACCCCACTGGAATGGGTGGTCATACATGCTTTCTGCTGCAAGAGAGTAATGACCATAACGCTCAACCTCGTCACGGAGTGGACGAATTTGTTGGCTGTGGCAGTTATAGCAACCCTCACGCAGGTACACATTGTAACCAGCCAACTCAAGCGGTGTGTAAGGGCGAACCCCTTTCACCGGCTCGATAGTGGTTTCCATGCGGAAGAGTGGCAGGATTTCGATAATCCCACCGATTGAGATCACAATCACAGTACAAAGGAGCAGAAGGATTGAGTTTTTCTCTAACTTCTCGTGATGCTTAAGCATGAGCTACCTCCTTAAAGCGAGATTCACTTTCTTCAGTTCTGTCGCCTTTGATTGTTTTGTAGAAGTTGTAAACCATGATCAGTGCGCCAACGAGGAACAGGATGCCGCCCAGTGCACGGATCAGATAGAATGGATGCATAGCCATCACAGATTCTACAAAGCTGTACTCAAGGAAGCCCATATCGTCGTATGTGCGCCACATCAGGCCTTGCATGATGCCGGATACCCACATTGCTGCGATATAAAGCACGATACCGATTGTCGCGATCCACAGATGCATATTCACAAGCTTGAGTGAATAAAGACCTTCGCGTTTCCAGAGAACCGGAACCAAGTGGTAAAGGGCACCGAAGCTGATGAAAGCAACCCAACCAAGCGCACCGGAGTGTACGTGACCAATAGTCCAGTCAGTATAGTGGCTGAGGGCATTCACTGTTTTGATAGACATCAGTGGGCCTTCAAATGTGCTCATACCGTAGAAAGCAAGTGAAATGATCATGAAACGAAGTACAGGATCTTCACGTAGCTTATGCCAGGCACCAGAAAGGGTCATCATACCGTTTACCATGCCGCCCCATGAAGGCATCCAAAGCATGATAGAGAATGTTGCGCCCAGTGTTTGCGCCCAATCTGGAAGAGATGTGTAGTGAAGGTGGTGAGGACCAGCCCAGATATAGATGAAAATCAACGACCAGAAGTGCAGAATAGACAGACGGTAAGAATATACCGGACGCTCAGCACGCTTTGGTACGAAATAATACATAATACCCAGGAAACCAGCTGTCAGGAAGAAGCCCACAGCGTTATGGCCGTACCACCACTGGATAAGTGCAGACTGCACACCGCCCCATAGTGGGTAGCTTTTCACACTTGTGAAAGACACAGGGATCACTGCGTTGTTCGCAAGGTGCAGAACCGCCACTGTTACAATGAACGACAGGAAGAACCAGTTACCCACATAAATGTGTGCTTCTTCGCGGTTCTTCAGGGTCATCAGGAACACAACCAGATACACAACCCAAACAATGGTTAGCCATAGATCGGCATACCACTCAGGTTCAGCATATTCTTTACCCTGTGTAACACCTGTTACATAACCAACAGCCGCTAAGACGATAAAGAACTGGTATCCCCAGAAAGTAAAGTTTGCAAAACCATCACCCCACAACCGCGTACGGCAAGTACGCTGAACTGAGAAGTAGCTGGTTGCGAACAGTGCGTTACCACCGAATGCAAAAATCACAGCTGAAGTATGGAGCGGACGCAAGCGACCGAAGGTGAAATATTCACCGAAGTTTAGTTCCGGGAACGCCATTTGCAACGCGATAAATACCCCGACCGCGAAGCCAACGACACCCCAAAAAACAGTGGCGAGCGTAAATTTCTTTACGATCTCGTCATTATAGATTGGTTTTTCCGTGAGTTTATTCATGCCTCTTCCCTCACAAGACCATGCCGCCAGCCATTACCATTAAGCTGACGCCATTTACGGCCATAACAAACGCTGCAACCGAACGGACCTGGGCGGGCCAGCGGTTAAGCGCAAATTGAGTTCCAGTTCCAACAAGAAAAAGCGAAGGTACGGTTCCTACCCCGAAAGCTAACATGCCAAACGCGGCTGTAGCGGCGTGCCCTGTAGCAGCAACTGCCATCACCGCGGCAACTACAAGGCCACAAGGCAAGAAGCCAAGTAGAATGCCAAGAGCATACCGCTGCAAAGGATCTGGGTTCGCGAAAAAAGGACGGGCCAATCTTCCGATAATATGTCCAAACTTCTGGCCAACCACCAATCCAGTGTTAGCTTTAACCAAGCGCTTTAAACTCGGAACTGCATTAACTAGAAACAAAAGTCCTGCAACGCTTAGGAGCACAAAAGCTACGCCGCGCTGCACAGGTGTACCTACCAAGAATTGGGAAAGACTTGCTCCGACTATCCCAAGGAGAATGTATGTTGTGACCCTGCCAAGATGATACGGCAAAAGCGCCGCAGCTTGAAGACGTTTTAATACACCTTCTTCACCGCCCGATTTTTTACCGCCAACCTGAGCCATAACAAAGGGCCCACACATACCAACACAGTGGGTCGCACTTCCCAGCAGCCCGCCAAGGAACAGCGAAAAGATAATGCTGCCGTTTGCGTCTAACGCAACTTGGCATTGCTGTAAGAAGTATTCCACAATATTGGCCCTTATAGGTATTACACCATGCTTAAAGGTGTAAGTTGTTGGGCCAGAAGTTGGTTTGACTTTTGTCAAAAGGGAATGTCTGTGCGGCAGCTTGTCACAAAAAATGCCTTTAACTGCGTCAGTTTGTCCCCAATTTGAGCTTTGCGGTGCGACATTTTGGTAGACATCGACCAAAATTAAGCCACTATAACCCCTCCATTTTTGCAACTTGTTATTATTACATGAGAATCACATGGCACTCTCTCTCCCCCTTTCAAAAGACGCACGCCCTATGGGCCAATCAGGATTAACATCTTTCCCTCTCGCCTTTGGTACCATGGGCCTTAATCCAGAATCTGTCAGCGATGCGGTGGCTGTTATCGAACACGCTCGCTCTCTTGGTTTTGACCAAATTGACAGCGCTGACATATATGGATACAAATCACCTTTAGGTTTCGGCAGCATCGAAGCACTGCTTGGCAAAGCACGTGAAGCATCGCCTGAAGCATTCAAAGGAACCTTCACCGCGACCAAGGGCGGCATCAACAAAGAACTAGGTGCACCTTATGTGCAGTCTCGGGATTATATCACCAGCGCCTGCGAAGCTTCCCTAAAGCGCCTTGGGGTAGAAACCATTGATCTCTACTATATCCACCGCCCTGATATGCTCACACACCCAGAAGAACTTGCTGGTGCTCTTGAAGCTCTTAAAGCTGCAGGGAAAATCCAGCACATCGGTGTTTCAAACTTCACTGCGCCTCAGGTAAGCGCGCTTGCATCCTATTTAGATAGCCCCATTGTAGCACACCAACTTGAAATCTCGCCGTTTGAGATAAGCCCAATGACAGGTGGCCTACTTGATCAATGTATGGAAATGCAGATCGCGCCTATTGCTTGGTCCCCCCTCGGGCACGGCCGTTTGATTACAGGGAATACGGAAGGCTTGAGCACAGATAAAGCCGCACGTCTCCTCCGCATAAAAGCAGTGATTGATGCCATCGCCCTCAAGCATAAAACAGATAATGCATCTGTTTGCCTTGCTTTCCTTCTGGCACACCCTGCGAAGATTATCCCTATAACAGGAACGATCAAAACCAAACGCCTCGATGAAGCTGTTGCAGCGCTTGAGTGCACCCTGGACAGGGAAGACTGGTACAGCATCATTGAAGCCTACAACGGCGTTCGCATGCCATAATGTAAAAAGGCGCCTCATGGGGCGCCTTTTCCTTGATAAGCTTTCCAGTGCCTTATGCTTCAGCGGCCTCACGGCGATAGAACATATAGTAAAGCGCTGGCACGAAGAAGAGCGTGAGAACAGACGCAATCGCCAAACCGAACATCATCACGGCAGCGAGCGGAGACCACAGCGCACCACCCGTTAAGTAAAGCGGCAGAAGGCCAACCACTGTTGTGACGGAAGTAAGAAGAATTGGCTGCGGGCGTTTTAACATATCGCGTTAATTACAGCAGTTAAAAGGGCCGTAATACAACAGTTCCAAATGATCCAGCCCCACTCATCTTTTACACCCAAAAGCCATTATACTGCCATAATACATCATATGTTTATCAAGTGTTCACGATAGCTGAATATTTGTAAGGTGTGGGAGTATATAATGAGACTTACAGCACAAGCTTTATTGGTGGTAGCCGCTGTATGGATAACAACGGCTACTAAAAGCCAAAACGCCAGCGATCAAGCCAATCTCGCTATGAGCCACCCTACTTCTACCTTAGCTCAAGAGACTACATACAAAGAAATCGCCAAAAATCTATCACACCGGCTTCAACAATATGATTATTGGGGTAACGGCTATCGTGACGGTTATTTTCTTAACATCACAATATCAAATGGCTCAATAGGCCTTGGAACCAGCTCATTTGATGAACAAGTATATGGTGATAAAAAATGGACCCAATATCCTTCTGTGAAATATGATCAAGAACCAAGACTTAAAAACAAAATCATCACAGACATTGAATGTTTATCAGATAATATGGACTTATGCCTGATCACGTTCAACGAAGGGGGGACTGACAAAACTACTATATATGAAGCGAACCTTAAAACAGGCGCCCTGAACCCCAGAGGTTTTATCCTTTCAACAGGATACAACAGTGCTAATTACCTAAATAAACATGGTGATATATTATATTCGCATTCACCAAAGCTTCTGAAATATGCAAAAACCTATAAAATCTGGCAGCAAAACGATGAAGGTAGCGTATCCTCTATCTTAACAGAGCCACCACTAGATGCGGACGGTTCTTTCACAAGAGTATTATCAAAAAAACACGGGGCACTTGTAAACTACAGCAAGAATGGGGCAGTTATCGAAACGATATTTGTTAACCCATCGGGGAAAATATTTTCCGACAAAAACCAAAAACAGCTAACACTTAAAAATATTTATCCCTCATGTAACCCGTTATTTGCATTATCCGGTAGAGTATTTTGCTCAGCTTCATATTACGGTAAAGACCAACAAGGAAATGATGTTCCAATCACAGCAGTTACCACCGTACCCACTTCAAGCCTATTACCTGTATCTCATGAAAAACCAGAAATAACTCAAATCTTTCAGGATAATGATACTGAATTTTTTGAAGAAGCGGTTCCGACAGAAACAGGGCTCTTCATCAAAACCTACGCCCCGCAAGAAGCTAGGGAAAAATTATATTTCATCCATAATGAAAACCAGAAAAATATTCAGGAAATCCCATTACCTGTATCAGGCAAAATAAATATTTGGGGTACATCCATTACATCTAAAGATGCTGTTATTTATGTAGAAAATACAACACAACCAATTACATATTACCGAATATCCCCCAATAAAGACGCTGCACATACAAAAATCACTGCACTACCAAGCAGTTTAAATTCACTTACAGCCACAGAATTTAAAACTCACCAAAATTCTGTCACCACCTTTGACGGCATAGAAATTTATTACGAAATCATCGGGACAGAAAAAGCGTTTGAAACAGGATCTGCCCCTACTTTAATTACCGCATATGCTTATGATCATATTCCCCTCAAACCGGAATATCATGCTCCTGTAATTGAGGGGTGGTTAAAAAGGGGTGGCTTATATGTAATTGCTCATCCCAGAGGAGGTGGCGAATATAAACGGGATTTTGCATATAGTAGTACGAAGATAGAGCAACGCCTTAAAACCGTTGATGATTTCATCTTGATTGCAAAGGATGTATTGGCAAAAGGTTATACAAGACCAGGATCACTTCATGCCACAGGAGCAAGTGCCGGTGCATCTCTCGTTGTGAATGCCGCACTATTAAACCCAGATATATTTACCTCGGTTTCTGCACGAGCTGGATGCTATGATATTACTGTCCAAGCTATCGATGCTTGTAATGCTTATTTAGCTCCGCTTAAAGATGCACAACTTTCAGACCCAGACACAAAAGGCAAACAATTAAGTAATCTTTTGATCCCATCAAAACAGATTCCAATTTACGGTAAAACTCTGGACAAATTAACCTTTTTAATTATTGCAAATAAAAATGATGATCGCGTTTCTTTTGCTCACTCAAAAAGTTTAGAAAAAACCCTCGTTAATGAAGGGTATAGCATAGAAACACTCTACAGACCGGACGGCGGCCATACCGTTGGCTCTACAATAGATCAGTATGTTGAAATACATACATCAATGTACCTATTTCATACATTTCATGATCGGCAATATAACAAAACCAAAGAGTAATGTTTATCGAAATAAAAAAGGCGCCTCCTGGAGCGCCTTTTCCTTGATAAGCTTTCTTGTGCCTTACGCTTCAACAGCCTCACGGCGATAGAACATGTAATAAAGCGCTGGCACGAAGAAGAGCGTGAGAACAGACGCAATCGCCAAACCGAACATCATCACGGCAGCAAGTGGAGACCACAGCGCACCACCCGTTAAGTAAAGCGGCAAGAGGCCAACCACCGTCGTGATGGATGTAAGCAGGATCGGCTGAAGGCGTTTTCCGCCCGCGGCAACAATCGCGCTCAACAAATCCGTTTCCTCTCGCTCAATATCGATCTGATCAACAAGCACGATGGAGTTGTTAATCACGATACCCGCAAGGCTGATAATGCCAAGCGTTGCGAAGAAGGAAAGCGGCTCACCCGTTACAAGCAGCCCAACCGGCACCCCAATAAGCGCCAACGGTACGGACATAAAGATGATAGCACTGCGGCGCATGGAGTTGAACTGGAACACCACTGCAAGGATCATCAGAAGGAAAGCAAACGGAAGGCCTGCACCAAGTTTGCCGTAGATCTCAGAAGAATCCTTCAGCTCACCACCAATCGTGATTTTATAGCCGCCCGATAAGTCAACTTTGTTCAGATCAGCTTCAATGGTGTTATAGAGCTCTTGCGCAGTAAGCTGGTTGCTTTTCGCCCGAACAGTGATTGTGCGCACCTGATCCTTACGGCGAATTTGTGACATAACAAGCTGGGTATTCAGCGTTGCCACCTGCTCAAGCGACATCAAACCATCCGGGCCCGGAAGCACAATGTTCAGAAGGTCTTCAACACTGTTACGGTCCCGTTCCGAAGCACGGAGCATAATCGGAATAGTTTCTGATGCCTGACGGAAATCAGAAATCTGATATCCATCAAAGTAAGCACTGAGCACCTGCGCCATCTGCTCTGACGTAATATCAAGGCGGCGAGCATTATCCTGATCAACATCAATCAGGAATTTCATTACCCGTTGGCCCCAGTCATGCTTGTTTTCAATCACACCTGGAGCCTGCGCGAAGATTTCCTTCACTTCATTACCCATATCAAGAAGGCGGGATGCATCAGGACCGGAAAGCTCAATCTCAACCGTGCCACTTTCGCCCGCCCCCATGCTAAGGCGTTTCACACGGAACACAGCATCAGGGATATTTTCAAACGCATACCGTTTGAAGCGTTCGCCAAACTCATTTGCGCCTTCATTCGAGCTTGTGTTCACAAGGAAGAAAGCAAATGCCTGATCAGGGTCCTCAGGGCTAAGCGCCAGATAGAAACGGGGGCCACCATCACCAACATAGGCTATATGATCAACCACTTCAGGGTTGATATCCTTATCAGCGATATAGCGCATCGTTGCTTTGGCCACCGCTTCTGTTGCTTCAATATGAACACCCTTTGGCATATCCATATAAATCAGCACTTCACCGCGCTCACTTGCTGGGAACATTTCATTCTTCGCATACCCAAAGAGCTGCATAGAACCAAATACAAGGGCATAACACACCAGCACAACAACACCCGCACGCTTGGTAAAGGGGCGAAGAAGCGGCATGTAAATCTCCGCCAGTTTAGAGGGCTTACGTTCTTCCTCAGGTATCATATCCTTCTTTGAAAGCTTCAACACCTTGGCAGCGATAAGCGGCATGAAATACATGGCAGAAAGCCATGAACCCGTGAGTGTAAGTACCACAACGGTACCTAGCGAGAAGGCATATTCACCTTCGTTCCCCACAAGAAGGAAGAAAGGCGTGAAAGCAAACATGGTTGTAAGCGACGATACAAGAAGCGGCACAGCAAACTGTTTGCCAGCGCCAACCGCTGCTTCATGGTTTGATTGCCCCTCTTTGATCCGGCGGAGGATATCCTCCACCACCACAACCCCGTTATCCACAAGGAGACCAAGGGAGATAATCACCGCAGCAATGGAAACCTGCTCAAGCGCAATTCCAAGCACAGACATGCCAATCAGCGAGAACATAATCGCAAACGGCACGATGGAGGCGATAACAATACCTGAACGAACGCCAAGGAACAAAAGAACCACCACAAGCACCACAACGAAGGTTTGCCCCACGTTGCTAAGTGCATTGTTGACGGATTTAGTTACCTCAGCTGGCTGGAAGGTAGCGAAATCAAGCTTATACCCAATCGGAAGGCCATCTTCGAAAGCTTCGGTGGCAGTTTTCACACCGTCACCAACCTGCTGGATATCAAAGCTTGGCTGCATCTGCACCGTTACAACAACAGCAGGACGCAAATTATAGAAAATCGGTTTCTGCTTCGGTGAAACATAACCGCGTTTCACCGTTACCAAATCCTTCAAGCGTACGAAATCACCTGCATCATTAATCTTAATGAGCATATTTTCAATTTCTTCAACGCTCTGGAAATCACCCGATGCTTCAAGTTGGAAAGAAGCGCCATCTGCATTCAGCTCACCCGCTGGCAGAATGATATTCTGCTTCTGCAGGTTATCGATAAGTGTATTTACCTGCGCCCCGATAGTGGCGAACCGCCGGGCATCAAGTTCAAGCCAGATGCGTTCTTCCTGCACACCAGAAACTTCAACTTTGGCCACACCTTTCACGGTATAAAGCGTGCGCTGCAGATCCTTCGCGGTTTCTTCCATCTCGTTATAGGAAAAACCCTCAGCCGTAAGCGCAATAGTGGCAATCGCCACATCGCCCACATCTGTGTTTACAAACGGCCCCTGTGCACCAGACGGCAAATCACGCTTCAGGTCATTCATTTTATCCCGAAGGTCCTGCCAGATACCGTCCAGATCAGAATATTCATCTTTCAGCGTAACGCTTGTGCGAAGGCTACCGGTTTTAATAACCGTGTTGATTTCCTTCACTTCCTTGATTTCCCGAACCTTACGTTCCAGCTGTTCGGCAATCAATTTTTCCATCTTTTGCGGCGGCAGGCCGGGGAATTTTACATCCACCTGCGCATTTCTGATGGTAATTTCCGGATCTTCCCGCTTGGAGAAGTTCGGATACAGAATAAAACCAGCCATCACGAGGCCTACCATAAGCAAATAGGCGAACCGTGATTTGGATAATCCAAATTCAGTAAGAGACATGAAAATTCCCCTAACTAGCGCAGGTCTGGCAGACGGCGAACTTTCTGGCCGTCGCTTAGGTAAGATACACCGGCAGAAGCGATAAGCTCACCAGCGTTCAAGCCAGATGTTACAATCGCCATATTGCCGCGTACGCCAGAAATCACCACTTCACGGGCTTTCACTGTTGAGGAGGCAGGATCAAACACATAAAGAAGGTTTGTATCTTTATGCTCATCCCGCACGGCACGAGCACGGTCCATTTCACCCGCTTCGCTCAGCACAAAACAGTGGATAGGCACAAGGAACCCTTCTGTACCGCCAATGAGGTTCACGGAAACTTCCACTTCAGCTGGCATGCCAGCCTTCAAGTTACTGTTGCTGTCTTCAAGAACAACCACCACCGGGAACGCTGAAACCTGCTGTGCGCGGGAACCTAGTTCCTTAATGTGCCCCTTCAGGCCAGTAAGGTTCAGATCAGAAACCTCAACGCTCGTTTGGTCACCCACTTTCAGGTCATTGATCACAGTAGACGGCACATTAAAAGCAACTTCATACGTACCTTCACCGTAAAGGGTGAGCACTGCATTGCCCGGCGAAACCGTATTAAAGGAGTCTACATTAAGGGCTGAAATCACACCGGAAAACGGTGCCTTCAAGGTTGATTTAACGAGTTTTTCTTCTGACAGACCAAGTTGCTGGCGTGCCTGTTCTACCTGCGCGACAGAGCTTTTAAGCTGTGTATCAGCGGAATCGTATGCCGCTCGGGTTACATTGCCTGATTGAAGAAGCGCTGCTTTACGTTCAAAATCTGTACGGGCATTTTTCTCGGAAGCTTCCGCCTGCTCAAGGGCCGCGCGCGCTTGCTGCACTTCAAGCTTGAGCGATGTATCATCAAGCTGCAACAACACATCACCAGCCTTCACCCGTTCTCCCACTTCCAGTGAAACTTCACCAAGCTGGCCTGAGATTTCAAAAGAAAGCTTACTTTCTTCTGATGGCTGAATAACACTTGGGTATGTACGCAGCATCTTTGATGCCGACTGGGTTACTTCAAAAACCCGAAGCCCCTTAACAGGCGCTTCTTTCTGAGTTTCATTTTCCGAACTGCCGCAAGCTGCAAGGAATGCGACGAGAAGAAGGGAGGTTAGAACACGCATTTCAAAACTTTCTTGGTTAATGGGTTCAATATCTGGGTTTTACCCTACACTGAACATCACAGGATGCCAAACTTTCGATTATAAAAATGAATATAATTCGAACTTTGTGCAAAATTCAATCTTGGGCGCACGACCTATAGAAAACAGACGGTTAAAGCGACCTGTTCGGACGATTAGGACATATTTTTCAGAAATCAATCAGCCGTTTTCAAGTTTGATAGGTGAATAAAACTGCGCCAGTCTTAAAATATGAAGTCTTTCCTTACTTCATCATTTCCTTGATAGGAGCGCCTACTTTTTTCCCTGCGTGGTCACCCTTATAATCATAACCAAGGAAGCGAGCAGTTGTTGCTGCTATTTGGGAAAGGGTTACGACAGGCCCGCCGGATACCTCCCCTGTCGCAGGGGTATCTGGCCCTATCACCGCCATCCAGATTTCCGTATCACCTTTGTAGCTAGAAATAGCTTCTGCACCGTCTTCTTTCCGGTATTTAAAGCGGCCGTGTGATTTCCATGTTTCAAGGCCTTCACTGCCGCGCCCATGATCTGTTGTAATGATCATGGTGGTTTTGCCGCTGTAGCGCGTGTCAGACTGGAGCCATGCCCACAAATCACCAATCATCTGGTCAGTTCGGTATGCAGCATCCACATAGAGGTCATAGTGGCCATCATGAGCGAAATCATCAGTTTCCCCCATGGCAATATAGACGAGATCGAGCTTTTCTTTTGCCATTGCTTCGCGGGCGAACCCCATGGTGAAGGCATCAAGGCGTACTGTATCCCAAGGGCTTGGGATTTGTTCCTGCAGCTTGTTCAGTTCTTTCACCTTTGGTGAAACACTTTCATCATACGCTTCAAACCCCGCGTTTACAGGCACACCGGAACGGCTTTCATTCACAATATACGGAAATACATCCCACGAACCGAACGCTGCAACCTTCCCTTTGTGTACAGGCTTACCGTTCAACCATTCAAGAATGGTGCGGTTCGGGTTTGGTATTTTATCATTGCTGGTGATACGGGCATCATCGGCATACCCAGTGAGGATTTCACTATATCCCGGATAGGAAAAATGAAATTGGTTCGTGATGTTACCAATGCTGCCTTTAGTGCGGTTTCCGTATAACTGGCCTTCCTTGCCGACCGTATCCCAGAAAAACGGCATCATCACACGGCGGCGATCATCACCAGTTGCCCGCCAGTATTTCTTTTTAAAATCACCATGCGTTTTCTTGTAGGCGATATAATCCTTCTGGTCGAAGAAGGCCTTATCCACGCCCGTGAACAGTTCCTGCCAGCGGAGACCATCAATAGTAATAAGCACCACTGTTTCTGTTGCTTTATCTGCAGCCACACTGGCGCTTGAAATCATAAACGCGGCAGCAATACCAAGAAATTTCAGCTTCATTATGCTTTCACCCCCGAAAACCGTTTGGCAATAAAACGGATACTGAATGCCAGAGCCGATAGGCACAAGTAGTATTTGCCAAACAGTTATTCGGGATAAAGCTAATCCAGCTTCGCGCGGTAAGCCCGGAGAGCAAACAGCATCGCAATTACCATAAAGATAAGAATAGGCAGTAGTTCATGTGCCACGGCTGCAAAACTTTGTCCCTTCAGCATCAAACCACGTGCCATCCTTACAAAATGCGTAAGCGGCAGCATTTCAGCGATCACTTTGGCCCAAAGCGGCATCCCCTGATAGGGGAACATAAAACCTGAAAGCAGCATGGAGGGCAGATAAAAAGCCACAGCCCCCTGCACCGCCTGCAACTGTGTTTGTGCGAGCGCTGAAAAAGCAAAGCCAAGCATTAAATGCGCCACGGCAAATAATGGCACTACGATTAAAAGGAGCGATACAACGCCGCTCATAGGTACACTGAACAACACATTTGCTGCCACAACAACAAGCACCGCCTGCAAAAGCGCCATAACCACACAAGGGCTGAGTTTACCAAAGAGCGCATCAAGTCCTTCAACCGGGGTCGTGAGGAGTGTTTCCCATGTGCCTCGCTCCCGCTCGCTCACCAGTGAAAGCGCGCCAAGCATAAGCATGCTGATCATAATCACCACCCCCACAAGGCCGGGGACAATTGTCCAGGCGGTTTCTCGTTCCGGATTATAGAGCCAAACCGTATTGGAAGTAGCATTCCCAACTTCCCCCATCAGCAGGTGCTTCAGGTAAGCATTTTCCATCATGCTAGCTGCCGCTGCCACCGCTTGTGCATCAGACGCATCAACATACACCGTAAGCGGTTTTGCATCTGCTTCCAGATCATCAAAATCGACTTCTTCCGCCAGTTCAATACCGATAAGCGCCTGTCCGCTGCGCACGCGTGCTTCGGCACTTCCCTGCGGCAGGAGCCCATCCAGCGGAAGAAAATAACCTGTTCCTTCTGCAATCGTTTCCAGCCGCTCATAAAGCCCATCCTGCGTACCCGCAATTGCCATTGGCACATCTTTTGGGTTCATATTTACCGCAAACCCAAAAAGAACAATCTGTACAAGAGGGATCAACACAATCAGGGAAAACGTGGTGCGTTCCCGCATCAACTGTATGGTTTCCAGGCGGGCTACAGCCATAATCCGGTGTAGGCGGCGTTTAATATTACTGAACATAAAGCCCGCCCTTTTCTTCTGACCAACCTCGAACGAGCGCAAGGGCCGCATCTTCAATAGTTGGGGTTTGCATCTGTACGGGGATGCCTTTTCGTTCTGAAAATTCCATCAACGCTGGTAGTTCTTCAGAGGGCAGCGCGAGGCAAGAACCATCTGTTTTCTTAACTATGCTAAGCGCATAAGGCTGTTCTGAAAGCTCTTTGAAATACCCTTCATAATCCGTGCTCAGGAAAGTCACTCGGGTTACGAGAGATTGCCCAATAATCTCATCCAGAGTACCGCTCGCAACAATAGAACCATCCACAAAGAAACTGGCTTTATCACACCGCTGTGCTTCCATCAGATCATGGGTAGAAACAATAACACCAACACCCTTATCAGCCAGTTTGCTGATGCATTCCCACACCTCGGCTTTGGCATAAGCATCAAGCCCGGCCGTTGGTTCATCAAGCAGCACTAGTTCAGGGCCGTGCACCAACGCCGCTGCAAGCTGAAGCTTCCGTGCCCAACCGCCAGAAAGCTCGCGCGCACGGGCATTTCGGTATTCACTTAGTTCAAATTCTTCAATAAGTTTCGCAACCGCCGCTTTGGCATCCCTTAGGCAATAAACATCAGCCCGGAAACGGAGATTTTCTTCAACGGTGAGATTATCATAGAGCGAATGCTTCTGCGCCATATAACCCACACGGTGACGCATACTTTCAAATGCTTTTCTATCCCCTCCTTCAAGGTTATAGCCAAGCACCGTGCCAAAGCCGCCATCAGGCGGTAAAAGCCCTGCCAGCATACGGAGGCATGTGGTTTTACCGCCACCATTAGCCCCCAAAAGCCCATATACCTGCCCTTTTTCAAGGGTTAGATCAAAGCCATCAATTGCAATACGTTCACCAAAGCGTTTCTGAAGCACGGAAACGCTGAGAAGTGGTTCATAATCCATGTGTGTACCGGAACCCACCATACAGATATTTGGTTGCCTCAGCTCCCAGTATCAATGCGGTTTCCCCCCCAACCATTTGTTTTCTAAGTTCCGCAAGCGCCAACCAGATAGCAGCTGAGCCTGTGTTGCCGCGCTTGTGCGCATTCACAAAGACACGGCTGCCATCCATGCCCATATGTTCTTCCATCAATGCACCCATATTGCCATTCGCCTGATGCGGGATAATATGGTTCACATCTTCAATGCCGCTGCCGATGGAAAGCGACGCCTGAATGCCTGCGATAAAAAGCTCAGGACCGTTCACTCGGACCGAACCAAATTCATGAGCAAATTCAATCACGTCACCACTTGTAAAGGGCGCGTTTGAGCCACCTTCAAGTACTGTAAACCCGGGTTCACGGCCGAGACCGATATGCCCGAAGAAACTGTGGGAAAGCTTGCCTTTGTTTTCGTATCCTTCTGGTACAAGAATAATCGCACCAGCCGCATCACCCATTTGCACCAGATTCACTAATTGGCCTGCATCTTCTTTCACTCGCTCAGGATCAAAGTAAGCAGAACCGGTTTCAGAGCCTACGATAGCAATGGGCTTTGCGCTTGGGCCGGAAAGCATACCGTATGCAATAGCGAGTGCATTGGCAAAGCCCGTACACGCTTGCCTTAGTTCCATATAAGGTCCACGGTATTCTAGCTTATCTGCCACAAACGCCATGTTGTTAGGAATAAGACGCGCCGGACTCGCCGTATGGCCAATGATATAACCAAGATCGCTTACCACCATGCCTGCATCAGCAAGGGCTTCCTTAATCGCTTGAGCAGCCAGATCAGGGTTGCTGTGCCCCTCTCTTGGGCCTTCCCTACGCTCTAGAAGATCGCGCGCAATGTGCCTGTGCTGGATATTCATTTTCTCAGCGTAAATGCGGCCACGTTTTGCGCATTCGAGCCCAAACTGTTTTTCCATATGCGCAAGAAGTTCAGGCGTGGAAATCGGTGCGCCCGGAAGGGCAAAACCAGTACCGGCAACACCAAGCTCGCTGGTATTGTGCCAGAAATTCATATCTGCATCAGGGAAGTGAGGATCAAACATAGGGGGAGGTCCTACTGTTGGTTAACATTTTCCGGAGAGGGTTCAAGCGCCTTCGTTTTGATAGCGCTCCATTTTCGGTTGGCATCCTGGATATTGCCTTGTCTATCCAGATTCCAAAGGGCCTGAGCAAAACCATTAGCATTAAGATAAAGCTGTCCATCAACCACCGCCCAGTTTTTCGGGTTAATATCAACAACATTACCAAGCGACATGGCATAGGCACAATAACCACCATATGCGGGAATGTATTTTTCAGGTGCCAATGCGAAAACACTTTTATTTTCTGCAGACGCGAAATGGTAAGTAACACCCGCATATTCATAAGCCTGCTCGGCATTACCTTCTGTTGGTTTTGCATCAGCATGATAGGCAACAGGGTCATACCCTTTAATGCCTACACCTTCTTTTGCATTCACAACCGTTTCAGGCGTTACATAGCTTTTACCGCACGCAGCCAGAATGGATACACACGCTAAAAGCTGTGCCCATTTCAACATACCTTTAAAAAAAACAAACCACATAAACATCTGCCTAATTCAATATCCGTCATGGTATGGCCGTACCTAAGATGACACCAATAAACAGGTTTCACCGTTCGGTGATCACAGCGCGAGCGGGATGGATTTTTTAATTTTCAATAATAATTGGACTATTGGGTCCATAAATCTATTCTCTCTTTCGAGAGTGCTAAGCAAAAAGCACAATAGAATTAGTAGAGAGGGAAACATGGCTTTACCTGAACAGTTTGATAATTTGCGTATTCCGGTGATTGGTTCACCCCTTTTCATTATCTCGAACCCTGATCTGGTGATTGCCCAGTGTAAAGCGGGTATTGTAGGTTCATTCCCTGCACTGAATGCTCGCCCGGGCCCGGTTCTGGAAGAATGGCTCATCAAAATCACAACAGAGCTTGATGCCTATAATAAAGCCAACCCAGATAAACCAGCAGCACCGTTTGCGGTGAACCAGATTGTGCACAAGTCAAATGACCGCTTGATGCACGATGTGGAACTATGTGTGAAATATAAGGTGCCGATTATCATCACATCGCTCGGTGCCCGCGTTGAAGTAAACGAGGCTATCCATTCGTATGGTGGTATTGTGCTCCATGATATCATCAACAACAAATTCGCAAAGAAAGCGATTGAAAAAGGCGCGGATGGCCTGATCGCTGTTGCCGCTGGTGCAGGCGGCCATGCTGGTACAACATCACCGTTCGCGCTTATTCAGGAAATCCGTGAATGGTTTGATGGTCCGTTGGCGCTATCTGGTTCTATTGCAACAGGGGATGCTGTTTTAGCGGCTGAGGCAATGGGTGCTGATCTCGGCTATATCGGTTCCGCTTTCATCGCAACTGAAGAAGCAAACGCCGATCAGGCTTACAAACAATCCATCGTGGATTATGCAGCCGATGATATCGTCTATACCAACCTATTTACCGGTGTACACGGCAACTATCTAAAACCTTCCATAGAAGCAGCGGGCATGGACCCGAATAACCTGCCTGAAAGCGATCCGTCCAAGATGAGCTTCGGTTCAGGTGGCAGTGAAAAATCCAAAGCATGGAAAGATATCTGGGGCTGCGGCCAGGGCATTGGCGCTGTGAAGGATATTCGCCCAGCGGGTGAAGTGGTTGCACGGTTGATGGATGAGTATGCAACAGCAAAGAACCGTATTTTAGGCGGTAGCGCAGCAAAAGCTGCTGCGGAGTAAACTTCCCCAGACTGTATTCAGACAGGTAATTTTACTGGAATCTAAACGGGCTAGAATGCTAGAGTTCTAGCCCGTTTTTCATCTCTATTATTCTCGGTAAAATAATGACATTTGGCAATTTACATCAACAAATTGACTATCAAGGCATTCGTCTTTCCCATCCTTATTACTTAAGAATTCTGCAAACCATAAAACCGGTACAGCCCAGTTTTTATTCAGAGATAGATAGAAACGCGGTGATTGAACGGTTTAATAACGGAGATAAGGAACCTAGAAACATCCATGAGGCCAGCTTTATACTTATGGATAAACTGATTAAATCAGCAAAAACTATGGGCCGGGGTGATATTTTATCCGCAGCACGCAAACTTATTTCTACATACCCCAGTGACGATAAACTTTATTTTACAATTGCGACCCTTCTTATCAGTGCAAAACACTATCCAGATGCAATGACATATCTACAGTTATGTACCTACCATAACGAGGATCATACTGACGCATGGGCACTGCAAGGGCTTTTGGCATCACTCGCGCGAGACTACGGCAAGGCTATTCAGGCATCGAAAAAGGCGATATCAAAAGGCCAGCACCTTCACCATTCACTCACGAAAGCATTTATCTTCAGCTTATTTTTGACGGGCAATCCGGGCGAAATAGGCAACATGAAAACCGCACCATTTTTTGAGACAAAGGATATCCCCAAAACATTATTAGCTGAAGAACCATCGATAGAGTTTTACAGACTACCATCAGATAAATCCGCCACTGCAAAGAAGCCCACCCTGCTATGTTCAAGTGATAGTAACTATTTCAACAAATATACCAAAAACCTGCTCCTTTCATTGAAAGGTACAGAAGATATACACACCATCCATGTACATATCATTGATGCTACGGACCAGGATTTAAAATGGCTTGATCAAAACTTTAGTGGAAATCTTATTGTTAGTACCGAAACTCTTACGGAAACACGTAAGAATATTCGGTCCTATCTGGCATCAATCCGGTTTATTCGGGCCGCTTACTTTATCAACAGGTTTAAAACCGATTATTTAATCATCGATGCTGATTCACTATTAAACAGCAAAGAGCGTTTAGAAGGGTTCTACCGGAGTGAAAAAAAAGTAGCGCTTTATTATGTAAGCGAGAGCCCTATCTGGGATAAAGTTTCCGCTCCCTTTGTTTTCATTCCGTGTTCAGACTCTGGGCAAACCTTTATAAATCATTGTGCCAACTTCCTTGATACAGTTTTCCACAGCGGTGATCCGGATAAAGGGTTTTGGTATATTGACCAGTTGGCGTTGATGGGTAGCTATATACATATTCATAGTGATGCAAAACTGATTGATGCAGCACTGCTTTCCGATATTGAATGCGGTACCAATGCAATTTTCTGGACCCTATCTAATCACAACCCAAAAGCTGAATATGCACAGAGGTGTGAAGAGCTGAATGCCGCGCAACCAATTGTTAAAACCGTAAACAATGAGCTAAAAGAATTAGCTATACCAGAGCACTTTTCCGATGAAATAATCTTGCAAAAATTTATGGCAGCGATTGCAAAAAGCCCACAGGCTTCAAAAGCTCTACAAATTGGCGCCAATGACGGCATTTCTTACGATCCTATCTACCATCCTTTGCAATCACGACCTGATATTCATATTACATTGATAGAACCTATCACCGAGTATTTCTGTAAACTTGTTGAAAACTATAGCTACAGAGAAAATGTAAACTTCCTCAATCTCGCTGTCTCCAATCATAATGGCGAAGCCGAACTTCGGTACCTACCTTTACGAGCTATTGAAAAAGCTGACCTCCCCAGTTGGGCCAGAGGCATGGCAACACTTGAGCGCAACAAAAACGGGCTAGACAAAACTTTTGAGAGTTCGACAGGCATACAGGAAACTGATGACCAGACACTAACAGACATCTATAAAGCTATTCACACTCAGAAGGCAAAACTCGTAGAAATCAATCAACTGCTAGGGCATGTATTTTATGAAGGCTTACACATTCTGGTAACAGATTGTGAAGGGCATGATTACGCCCTCCTTAAAGCGCTTGATCTGGATAAACATGCCCCGAATATTATTCTCTCCGAATGGAATTTGATGAACAAAGAAAAACAAGAAGAAATTATCGCTAAATTCTCTCCTCGTTATTCTCTCTATCTTGGGCATGAGTATTTCTTTGCAGTGAAAAAAGGGATTGCCGCTTAATCGCGGCACTCCTACTTACACGTGCTCTGTGGTTCTTCGTTTACATGCAAACTAAAAATATCTGGCCTGCCGTAATGGCCCACCACATCCAGATCATACTTACCGCGGATAATTTCTGATTTATCCATCTCAGCTGTAAGGATGGTTTCCTCACCAAACACAGGGGCTGCCAACACTTCCCCCATTGGAGAGATAATGCAACTTCCACCTCTGATCAGTACTGTATCATCAGCCTCGCCTTGTACTGGATGATAATCTTCTGGGCCGTACCCACGTTCCATATACTGACAAGCAGAAAGTACAAAACAGCGGCCTTCAAGAGCGATGGTTTGCATGGTAGGAAGCCACACATCGCGGTCATCCACCGTTGGAGCACAGTAAAATTCCACGCCTTTACCGTACATAGCAAGGCGAAGCTGCGGCATATAATTTTCCCAACAGATAGCGCCCCCAAGTGTGCCGATCTCGGTTTTAGGAGCAGCGAGCGTTGAACCATCACCGAAGCCCCATACCACACGCTCAAGCGCCGTTGGCATAAGTTTGCGGTGCTTGCCGATCATGCTGCCATCTGGGCTGAAATAAAGGCTGGTGCAATAAAGCGTACCGCCGTCTCGCTCAACAACACCAACAACCAGATAAACACCAGATTTTTGAACGATTTTACCGATCTGGTCTGTATCAGCAGAAGGCACCTCAATAGCATTTTCCGCATAGCGCTGGAATTCTACACGGCCCTCGGGCGCACGCGAGCCAAGCCTTACCCCAAAATCCAATCCTTTGGGGTAGCCACCAATAAAGGCTTCAGGCAGCACAACAAGCTTTGCACCCTGGCTTGCTGCATCGCTGATCAGGTCTGCCAGTTTTTCAAAAGTTGCTTTCTTATCATAAAGCGGCGTGCCAGCCTGCACCACTGCACCAATAATCGTGCTCATAAAGCCCTCCCAACTATTTTATTTTAACGAGCCGTATCTCAAAAAGCTTTGGCCAGTATTTCCCAGTTACAAATAATTTGCCCTCAGCATTAACAGCGATACCGTTCAGAACATCCGTATAACCGGGGATAATATCTTCGCGGCTCAACAAACCCCTCAGGTTTATCAAACCAATCACATCACCATTTTCAGGATTTATTCTGGCGATAAAATCTGTCTGCCAAATGTTTGCAAATATCTCACCGTCCACCCATTCCAGTTCATTAAGATTTATCAACGGGCGCCCTTGGGCTTTCACTTCTATCCGGCGAACTTCGTTAAGCGTTTCCGGATCAAGAAACCGGATATCAGGTGTACCGTCACTCATCAAAATATGTGTGCTATTGCGGGTTAGTCCCCAACCTTCGCCCTGATATTCGAATGTACCCTTCATCTTGAAGGAATTGATATCCCATTCAAATCCCGTCTGGCGCCGCCAACTGAGGCCGATTAAACGGTCCCCCCAATCAATAATACCTTCCCCGAATATACCTGCTGGAAACTTCTCTACCTGCACCGTGTTTCCTGTTTCCAACTCCACCTTACGGATGGTGGATTGATCAACCTGCCCTGTGCTTTCATAAAGATAGCCATCTTTGAAGAAAAGCCCTTGAGTAAAGGCTGTAGTATCATGCGGATAAACATTCACAATTTCATAGCTATAGACAGGAATATCTTCCTGCCTCCTTTGCTCTGACGGCAAAAACAGGCTTATGAGCAATATGAAGCTGTTCAGTATCATCCCGGTATCTCGCTATAGGTTTTCAAAAGCTATAGCTTTCCTTTTTCTGATACCCAATGCAATTATTCTAAGCTCACAGGCAATTTACTTAAAGAGCCTACCTTGCTGAAAGGCAGACTCTGGTTGACTCTTAGCCCTAAATCCGTATATTCCGCCCATTCGGCAGAAGGAAGCGATTCCTGCTGCCTCTTTTGCTATGTAACTATAGCCAGCGGAAACCGCCCAAAGTGTGGGATATTTCAAAGGGTTAAGCCCCACCCGGTTTACTGCGGTAAGAATTGAAAGGAACATTTAATGTTCGCAATCGTTAAAACAGGCGGTAAACAGTACCGCGTTACTGAAGGCGACGTTGTTAAAGTTGAGAAGCTTGACGGCGAAGTTGGTAAGTCAATCACTCTTGATGAAGTACTGATGGTTGGTGATGACAAAGGCGTTAAAGTGGGTGAGCCACTTGTAAAAGGCGCTAATGTTACTGCTGAAGTACTTGAGCAAAAGAAAGACAAAAAAGTAACAGTTTTCAAAAAGAAGCGTCGTCACAACTACCGTCGTAAAGTTGGCCACCGTCAGGAGGTTACTGTACTTCGTGTGACTAAGATCGCTAAGACAGCTAAAAAAGCTGCGAAGAAAACTGAAGAAGCTGCGGCTTAAGTCCGCGTCCGTTGAAGCTATAAGCTAAGGAGACACTCTAATGGCTCATAAAAAAGCAGGTGGTAGTTCCAATAACGGCCGCGACAGTATTGGTCGCCGCCTTGGTGTGAAAAAATTCGGTGGTGAGCAAGTTCTTGCTGGTAACATCATCGTTCGTCAGCGTGGTACACGCTGGTATGCTGGTGAAAACGTAGGCATGGGCAAAGACCACACTCTCTTCGCTCTTGTTGAAGGCCAGGTTAAATTCAGCAAAGGCAAAGGCAACAAAGCTTTTGTTTCTGTTGAAGGCTAAGCACACCGAAATTTCGGAATTTAGAAAACGGGTTCTTCGG
This sequence comes from Kordiimonas sp. SCSIO 12603, assembly GCF_024398035.1. Taxonomy (NCBI): domain Bacteria; kingdom Pseudomonadati; phylum Pseudomonadota; class Alphaproteobacteria; order Kordiimonadales; family Kordiimonadaceae; genus Kordiimonas; species Kordiimonas sp. SCSIO 12603. The sequence continues at coordinate 1,197,923 of NZ_CP073748.1, read as the reverse complement.
AGCCCGTTTTTTTTGTGTATTCTCTGATTGTTAGTTGAATTGTACAGCTATGGTTAACTATTGGGTAATCCTATTACTATACATAAAGCGTATAGAAACTTTGAATTGAATTCAAAATTCAATTCCAATAGCTAATAATCAGGTACCCCACTATGGAAAAACAACTGAATCAGCTTTCACTAGCTGCTCGTATTTCTGCCCTCGCTATAGCCCCTCTCCTCATTGCTCTATTTTTTGCAGTAACAACGGCTTTCAATGCAGCTTCTACATATTCAGAAGCCGCAGCATTGAGCCAGCTTTCACACTATGCGCCATCTGTCAGCAACCTGGTGCATGAACTACAAAAAGAACGCGGGCGCTCAGCTGGTTTCATTGGTTCGGAAGGTGCGGGCGACAGTCAACGCAATATGAATAACCAACGGAAAGTTACGGACGCTAAATTAGCACTTTTTCAGTCAACAACTTCTGATTTTGACAGTGCCGCCTTCGGAAACGATTTTTCCAACCTGATCACTAAAGCACAAAACAGCCTAAAATCACTTAGCAAAACCCGTAAGTCCATCAACGACGGCCAGCTCTCTGTAGGCCAAATGGCAGGATATTATACAGGCACAATTGCTGAACTTTTGGATATCATCAAAAGCATGGCCCTTCTGAGCCGCGATGCTGATATTTCGCGTGAAATCACTTCTTATATTGGCCTACTGGAGCAGAAAGAACGCGCCGGGCAAGAACGCGCGATGGGTAATAATGGTTTCAGTAAAGGCACTTTCCCTACCAATATTTACAACCGTTTCGTCGGGCTGATTGAAGCGCAAAATGCCTTTATGGGTACCTTCAAAGATTATAGTTCTGCTGAGGTAGCCGCTATGTATGACAGGACAGTCGCAGGAACAGCTGTTCGGCGCGTTCAGCAAATGCGCGACCATGCCCTTGAAACAAAAGGCATTATTTCAAATACAGATTATACTGCCCCTGAATGGTTCGAACAAATCACTGCTAAAATCAATCTCCTTAAGCAAGTTGAGGATTTTGCCAATCAGACTATTCGGAATAAAACGGAAGTGCTTTCATCCAGCGCCTACACAAGCCTGATCACCATCATTATCTTAACCGTTCTTGGTACTGTTTTACTATTGGCCGCTTGCTTCATTACCTTCCGCAGTATAGCCCGCCCGCTTAAATCACTTAGGAACTCAATGGTGTCACTAGCTGACGGCAATCTTGATACCCATGTCGACTTTATTGATTACGGTAGCGAAATAGGCCAGATGGCTAAATCTATCTATTCCTTCAAACAAAATGCCCGGGAACGCTTGAAACTTGAAGAAGAAGCCAGAGCCGCTGAGGAAGCCCAAAGACAACGTGAAGAAGAAGACCGCCTTCAAGCCGAAGAAGAAAAAGCGGCTGCGCTAGCCCTAGAGCAAGAAGAAGCGAAACAGCGGGAAGCTAAAGTTCAGAAAATGGAAGAACTTACTGCAGGTTTTGATTCTTCGGTGAACCAGGCCCTTGAAGCTTTAATTCAAGCCGCTGGGGAACTAGATATAACTGCGAACGATATGGCAAAGCAGGCTGAAGGAAATGAAGCAGAAAGTTCTGCTGCTGCTTCTGCTGCTGAAGAAACAAATGCCAACGTACAAACCGTAGCTTCTGCCACTGAGGAACTTAGCGCTTCTATTCAGGAAATTGGCCGTCAGGTAGCTGAATCCAGCCATAAATCCAACAATGCAGTATCGGAAGCTGAAAAAGCGGCAACTATTGTTGATCAACTCAACAAATCTTCCGAAAAGGTTGGCGAGGTTGTGAAGCTTATCAATGATATCGCAGAACAGACCAACCTTCTTGCTCTCAATGCTACCATTGAAGCTGCTCGTGCAGGTGATGCCGGTAAAGGGTTTGCGGTTGTAGCCCATGAAGTGAAATCACTAGCCGATGAAACCGCAAAAGCGACAGAAGATATCGCACAACATGTTCGCAACATTCAGGCTGTATCAGACGAAGTAACTGCTGTTGTAGATTCTATCAAAGGGGCAATTGAAGCCACCAGCCAAATTTCAGCCTCCATCACAACATCTGTACAGGAGCAAGGGGCCGCAACCAGCGAAATTTCTCGCAGTGTACAAGAAGCTTATCAAGGGACTGAAACCGTATCTCACCGTGTGGAAACAGTCCAAACCATCGCCAGTCAAACGCGTAACTCTTCTTCAAAAGTGCAAGAATCATCAAGTATACTTGCAAAATACAATGAAGAATTACAAAGACTGGTCAAAAGCTTCTTAACAGATGTTAAAAATATATAGCGTAATACTAATCACTTAAGTGATTTGCCCAGACTGACCCTCAAATTAGGCTTGTCAGTCTGGGCTTTTTTCCTTACGACGCCTTGCGTTGACAGCCCAAGAAATAGATAGACTGAAACAAATGTTTCGAGTGTTATTAATATTAGCGATATCGATCGGATGTTTATCCGTAAGTTCATATGCCAAGGAAGATCAAACTCCTTTGCGTTTGATCGCTACTCATGTACCGCCCTATTTCAATTATGCAGATGATGGTTCTGTCTCCGGCATCGGAGCCGATATCCTGAAAGCTGCTGGTAAAAACTGCAACATTCAGATCGAACTGAGCAATCACACTTGGGCACGCGCTCTCAGACATGCGGAGATGGGGCATGCAGATGCTATTGCGCCTCTCGCTAAAACAAACGGGCGTGACAAAACCTATATTTTTTCCGAGCAACCAATTTTCACACTTGATATGGCCGTTTTCACACTCAAGGAAAACAAGCAGCCAATCAGCACAGACTTGCGCGAATTATATGGAAAAACTATCGGCACAATCAGGAACGTATACATCTCTGAAGCTTTTGAAGTCGCAAAAAAGCAAAAACGCTTCAAACTGGCAGCCCGCGAACGGTATGATGCCATGGCGCTTAGTATTTCCCGCAATCGGCTATATGCCTTTGTTGGTGACAGACGTATGGGAGAATACGGTGTTTCCTTACAAGGCCTCGAAGATAAAGTGGTTGCTTCAGAACAGTCACTTAACATGATGCCAGTTTACCTAGCATATTCTCGTAAAGCGGGCCGTACAGAGCTCTATAGTAAATTCGATAAATGCCTGACTGATACCGTCAACAAAAACTCACAATCCAGCACACCAGAAGCAAAAGCAGGCTAAATTTGCCACTCATGCAAAAATAAATTGCCTGCATAAGCATTTCTGCGGGTTATCAACAGCCTCACTATCTGTTACAAGGCGCCCATGAAATTTGTAGATCAGACAAGAATTTTTGTAAAAAGCGGCCCGGGTGGAAACGGTATTGTTTCTTTCCGCCGTGAAAAGTACGTAGAGTTTGGCGGCCCAAATGGTGGTGATGGCGGCAAAGGCGGCGATATCACTTTTGAAGCTGTCGAAGGCCTGAACACGCTCGTAGATTACCGTTATAAGCGCCACTATAAAGCGCCAAAAGGCCAGCACGGCATGGGTAAAAACATGACAGGTGCTGCTGGCAAGGACATGATCCTGAAGGTGCCTGTTGGCACCCAGATTTATGATGAAGATCAGGAATTTATCCTCGCTGACCTCGCAAAAGAAGGTGATACAATCACCCTTCTAAAAGGTGGTGAAGGTGGCCTTGGTAACACTCATTTCAAAACATCCACAAACCGCGCACCTCGCCGCTGTACAGCAGGTGGTGAAGGCGAAGAGATGTGGATTGTTCTGCGTCTGAAACTAATCGCTGACGCTGGCCTTCTTGGCTTGCCAAACGCTGGTAAATCCACATTCCTGAGCGCCGTTTCTCGCGCACGCCCGAAGATTGCAGATTATCCGTTTACCACCATTCGTCCGCAACTGGGTGTGGTTGGCTTCAAGAACAATGAATTTGTGATGGCTGATATTCCGGGTCTTATTGAAGGCGCGAGCGAAGGTGTTGGTCTTGGTCACCGTTTCCTTGGGCACGTTGAACGCTGCGGTGTGCTACTCCATCTTATCGACGGTACGCAAGAAGACGTGGTGGACTCTTACGAGACCATCATGAATGAGGTGAATGAATATGGCGGTGAGCTGATTGGCAAACCAATGATCATTGGCCTGAATAAAATTGATAGCCTGACAGACGAAGAAATCGCTGAAAAAAAAGCTGCCCTTGAGGAAGCTTCCGGTGATGTGGTTTACCCGCTTTCAGGTGCCACTGGCGGCAATGTGCCAGAAGTTCTCGGTGCTCTCTGGGAAATCGTGAAAGTTGATATGGCAAACCGCCGTAAAGACGAAGAAGAAATCGAAGAAGAGCAAGAAGAAGAGACTGAAAGCACAGGCGGCTGGTCTCCAATCTAGCGAGAGATTATGCAAGCCGAAAACCATCATACACTTCTGAAAAACTCAAACCGGGTCGTGATCAAGATCGGCTCGGCTTTACTTGTGGATGATGGTGGCCTGCGCAAAGCTTGGATGGAAGCGCTTGCAGAAGATGTAGCCATGCTACGCGCGGAAGGAAAACAGGTTATCCTCGTTTCTTCCGGTGCGATTGCCATGGGCCGTGAGGCACTTGGCTATACATCTCGCCCCAAGCAACTTGAAGAAGCACAAGCGGCGGCGGCTATTGGGCAGATCAAACTAGCGCAAGCTTACCAATCCCTTTTCGACAAACATGATACGCTGATCGCGCAGGTACTACTTACCATTGATGATATGGAAGACCGGCCACGTTACCTCAACGCACGCAACACGGTTGAAGCCCTGCTTGAGCACGGTGCCGTACCGCTGATCAACGAAAATGATACCGTAGCTACCACTGAAATCCGCTTTGGTGATAACGACAGACTGGCAGCACGTGTGGCCCAAATGGCAAGCGCAGATGCGCTCTTACTCCTTAGCGACATCGACGGCCTTTACGATACTGATCCGCGTTCTAATGCTGATGCACAACATCTTCCCGTGATCGAAAACATCTCAGCTGATATTGAGGATATGGCCGGGCCACCTGCACAGCAAGGAGTGGGTTCAGGCGGTATGATTACCAAGATCGGCGCAGCGAAAATTGCGCTAGCCGGTGGCTGCTCGATGGTTATTATGAACGGCGGCAAACCAAATCCTGTGAAGCGCCTTCTGGGCGGAGAGCGCAACACACTGTTCCCGGCAACCACCACGCCGCTGGCGGTGCGAAAACAGTGGATACAGGGCATGATGGCACCAAAGGGCTTTATCCATGTGGATGAAGGTGCCGTAAACGCTTTAAAGAAAGGCGCTAGCCTTCTTTCAGCGGGCGTTACAGAAGTTGACGGCAATTTTGATCGGGGTGATCTTATTGCTATCATGGGGCCAGATGGCCATCTCGTCGGACAAGGGCTGATATCATACCCGGCATCAGATGCGGAAAAAATGATGGGACTTAAAAGCAGCGAAGCCAATGCCATTCTTGGGCATGCTGGCCGCTCTTCCCTAATTCACCGCGACGATCTGGTTTTATTGTAGGAGTACTGAGGGTGCAGACCGCTGAGGAAATTATTGAGTTGATGACAGGCATGGGCGAACGCGCCCGCAAAGCTGCAAGTGTGCTCGCTCAAGCCCCGACAGAACAAAAGAATAAAGCACTGCAATTGGCGGCTGACAGCCTGCGCGCCAACAAAAGCCGTCTGCTTGCTGCCAACACCAAAGATATTATCTACGGTGAAGAGAAAAGCCTGACAGACGCGATGATTGACCGCCTGAAGCTGGATGATGCGCGTATTGAAGCAATTGCAGCCAGCCTTGAAGAAATCATCAAATTGGATGACCCCGTAGGTGATATCATGGCCCAGTGGGACCAACCATCTGGCCTGAACATCAGCCGTGTGCGTGTACCACTTGGTGTGATTGGCGTGATCTATGAAAGCCGCCCGAATGTAACGGCGGATGCCGGTGCACTCTGCCTTAAGGCAGGTAATGCAGTTATCCTGCGTGGCGGCAGTGAAAGCTTCCATTCAAGCACGCTCATTCACGAATGTTTGGTGGAAGGCCTGGAAGGCGCAGGTCTACCTGCTGATTCCATTCAGCTTGTACCAACCCGTGATCGCTGTGCTGTTGGCATGATGCTGAAAATGACAGGCGTAATCGATATCATCGTACCTCGTGGCGGCCGTTCACTTGTTGAGCGTGTTCAAAACGAAAGCCGAGTGCCAGTGTTTGCGCACCTTGAAGGCATCTGCCACGTATATGTGGATGCGGATGCTGATATCGAAAAAGCAAAAGACGTAGCGCTTAACGCCAAAATGCGCCGCACAGGTATTTGCGGGGCTATGGAGACACTGCTGATTGATCGCAAAATCGCTGATAGAGCGGCAGAGATTATCGAACCTATCGCGGCTTTGGGCTGTGAAATCCGAGGTGATGAAACCATCGCAGCACTTGATGCTTCATACAAACTAGCTACAGATGAAGATTGGGATACAGAATATCTGGAGCCTATCCTTTCTGTGAAGCTTGTGGACGGTGTAGCAGATGCCATCGGGCACATTTCCGTGCACTCTTCTGGTCACACAGAATCAATCGTCACTGAAAATTCGGAAGCCGCAGAGAAATTCTTAAAATGCGTAGACAGCGCCATTGTGATGCATAATGCCTCCACCCAGTTCGCGGATGGTGGTGAATTTGGTATGGGGGCGGAAATTGGTATCGCAACTGGCCGCATTCACGCCCGCGGCCCTGTTGGACTAGAGCAGCTAACCAGTTTCAAGTATCAAGTACGCGGCACGGGGCAAACCCGCCCGTGAATACCCCTTGGAAATCAGGAACTCTGTTCCGAGAAGCTGCGAAATATAGAGGCCGTACCATCGGCCTTTATGGTGGGAGCTTCAATCCATCCCACAAAGGCCATATCCATATTGCTAAGGAAGCAAAAAAACGCTTTGGTCTTGATGAAGTGTGGTTTCTCGTAAGCCCGGGCAACCCCTTAAAGCCAACTCAAGGGATGGCCAGTTTAGAAGAACGCATGGAAAGCGTAGCCGACCGTGTAGACGGCAGTGCAGGCTTCCGGGTAAGAGATATCGAATCAGGACTTGAGACAAACATCAGCGTGCATACGGTTTCTGCCTTGAAATCAGAACTACCGCACACAAACTTTATATGGCTGATGGGGGCTGATAATCTGGCTACTTTCCACCATTGGCGGGATTGGCAAAAGATAGCTGGAATCCTACCCATTGCGGTTTTTGACCGGCCAGAGTATGCTTTAAAAGGATTGAAGAGCCATTTTGCCCGGCAGTTTGCTCGCAAACAAGTGCCGTATCGAAAGCTTAAACAATCTAAAACACCTGCATGGACCTTTATGACGATTCCCCGTCATCCGGGTTCGGCAACACAAATTCGTAACCAAGTTGGTGATAATTGGTATGCGAATTGGAAAAGAAAGGACACCTAGTTGCACACATCATCGGAGACGCCAAGCGTCGCTGATCCTTCCCCGGCACTCGCTGCTGAGGATCTTTTAAAAACAGCAGTTACCAGCCTTGATGACAATAAGGCTGAAGACATCGTATCCATTGATCTTGCTGGTAAATCAGGTATTGCAGACTATATCGTTATCGCGAATGGCCGCTCTCAGCGCCAAGTTGCTGCGCTTGCCGATTATGTTATCAAAGATCTGAAAAAAGCTGGCCACAGAGACCTTGTTGTTCAAGGCCTGGAGCAAGCTGACTGGGTATTGATTGATGCTAACGATATTGTAGTTCACATTTTCCGCCCTGAAGTTCGCAGCTTCTATAATCTGGATAAAATGTGGGGTGCTGATCTTGATGACAAGGAAGTGGTGAACTAATCACCCTGCCTTTCTGCTATCAGGATATTGACCGAAGCTTTTCGCTTCGAAGAGGCTGTTTTGCACATTTCAATTATCGCTATTGGCCGTATGCAACGGGGTCCTGAACAGGCGCTTGTGGATGAATACCAAAAGCGCCTTCCCTGGAAGACCAATATCATAGAAATCGATATGAAAAAGCCCGCAGGCACAGCGGCTGAACGCAAGAAGCGTGAAGCCGAACGCTTGCTCGCAGCAGTGCCAGACGGCGCCGCCCTTGTGGTGCTGGATGAGAACGGCAAGAATTTCAAATCCCGTGAATTCGCTGGTAAAATTGATAACTGGCAAATGGCAGGCTACAGCCATATTGCTTTTGTAATCGGCGGTGCCGACGGGCTGGATAGCAGTGTTCTCAGCCGTGCAGACTTGAAAATTGCCTTGGGTAGTTTAACGTGGCCTCACATGATGGTGCGGGTTATGCTATCAGAACAAATATATCGTGCCTGGTCGATCATTACCGGGCACCCTTATCATAGGGATTAACGCCCTAGTTAAACTGTCAGACGAGTAACGGATTTGCCATGAGCACAAACACAGCCACGCCGAAAAAACCAGTTGTTCTTTGCATATTGGACGGCTTTGGATACCGCGAGCAGGAAGCGGATAATGCGATTAAACTGGCAAATACCCCAACCTATGATCGTTTATGGAACAGCGTGCCGCGTGCATGGCTGAAAACCAGTGGGCTGGCCGTTGGCTTGCCTGACGGCCAAATGGGTAACTCTGAAGTAGGCCATATGAACCTTGGTGGTGGTCGTGTGGTAATGCAGGATTTGCCGCGTATTGATAAAGCCGCGGAAACTGGTGAGCTTGCAAGCAACCCTGAACTTGTTGCTTTTATTGATGCGCTTAAGGCATCCGGTGGCACAGCGCATCTGATGGGACTTATGTCACCGGGTGGTGTACACAGCCACCAGGATCATATGGCAGCACTTACAAAAATTATTGCTGAAGCTGGGGTGCCTGTGCGTATCCACGCCTTTATGGATGGCCGCGATACACCTCCGCGCTCTGCCCTACCGTTCCTTGAGAAATTCGAAGATGACATCGCAAGTGCAAACGATGCCTCTATCGCTACAATGACAGGCCGCTACTGGGCTATGGACCGTGACAGCCGCTGGGACCGTGTGGAAAAAGCCTATAACGCTATGGTTAGAGGTGATGCGGCTTATACATATGAGAATTCCACCCAAGGCATTGAAGCTGCATACGCACGTGATGAAAACGATGAGTTTGTAGAGCCAACACTTGTTGGTGGTTATGCCGGCATGCAGGATGGTGATGGCCTTCTTATGGCGAATTTCCGTGCTGACCGTGCTCGTGAAATCCTGACCACACTTGTGGATCCAGCCTTCGACGGTTTTGATCGCGGCACCACAATTAAGTTTGCCGCGCAAACCGGTATGGTTGAATATTCCAGCGCTCATAATGCATTTCTGAAGGTAATTTTCCCTTCAGAAAATATTGTAAACAGCCTAGGTGAAACACTTGCAAATGCCCGCATTCCACAGCTCCGCATAGCAGAGACAGAGAAGTACGCCCACGTTACTTTCTTCTTTAACGGCGGCGCTGAAGACCCATTTGAGGGTGAGGACCGTATCCTTATCCCGTCACCCGATGTGGCGACATATGATCTCAAGCCAGAAATGTCAGCACCTGAGGTAACCGATAAGCTTGTAGAAGCGATTGAAAGCGGCAAGTACGGCGCAATCATTGTTAATTACGCGAACCCGGATATGGTGGGCCACACAGGCGTACTATCAGCGGCTATTAAAGCTGTTGAAACCATTGATGCATGCATCACTCGTCTTGAAGAAGCAGTGAAAAAGGTAAACGGCGCTATGATCATCACCGCTGACCACGGCAATGTGGAACAGATGGTTGATGAAAACACAGGCCAACCGCACACAGCACACACAAACTTTGATGTGCCAGCGCTTCTTATAAACCATGAGGCAAGTTTTGAAGATGGTAGTCTTGCCGATGTATCACCAACCCTTCTCTCTATTATGGGTGTTGAACAACCAACAGAGATGACAGGCCAATCACTCGTATCAAATGAAGCGGACGTTCGTGCCTCTGCTTAAGCGGCAATATAAAGGGCACTTTGCTCATAGCCGATTGGTTTTAAGCGGCTTGCTGGCTACTACGCTCCTGGTAAGCCAGCCTCTTCTGGCGCAGGAAAAAAATGAAGCCGCTAAACGGCGTTTGGAAGAGATCACCAAAACCATCAAAGAAACGGAAGCTCAAAAACAAGAACTGGAAGATAAAAGCACCTTCGCTCTTAGTGAAGCTGAACGGCTTTCTATTCAGCTTGTTGAACTCGCACAAAGTATCCGATCCTCAGAGGCGAACGCCAGTAGGCTAGAAAGCCGTATTGAAATCTTGGAAATTGAAGTGCGGGATAAAGAACAACGGCTAGATGGCAGACAGGATGAACTTCTGGAACTGCTCTCTGCTCTTGAACGCCTATCCAAGCGCCCAGCAGCTCTTGCCTTACTTCAGCCACGGGAAGCCCTTACAACAGCAAGAAGCGCTTCACTGATGGGTACCATCATTCCTGATATTAGGGAAAAAGCCCAAGCACTTAGAGGCGAGCTTACATTGCTTGCCAATATGCAAAAGGAGTTAGGTGAAGAGCGCTTTGCCCTTAAAAATACCTTGGAGCAGTTAACCCTTAATCAAGGAAAAATTGATCTACTGGTAAGACAGCGCAGAAGTGAAGCGCAAAAAGCGTCTCAGCAGGCAGAAGCACTTGAACGTGAACTAAAGAAATTTGCACGTGATGCTAAAAACTTGCAGGATTTGATCGCAAAACTGGAACAGCAGGCCGCAAAAGCGAAACGTTTAGCTGAAAAACGGCCTAAAGTTATAGAACGTGCAAACGCCAGTTTAACGGGTGTGCCAATCAATCGCAGGAAAGGGAGTTTGATTTTCCCTGCTATCGGGAGATTGATAAGCCACTTTGGTGACAAGGAACCCGTTGGAAATGCACAAGGTATTAAGATTGAAACCCGATTAGGTGCACAAGTTGTTGCCCCCTATGAAGGGAAAATCGTTTTTGCCGGGCCGTTTAGAGATTATGGCCAACTATTGATTATTGAGCACGCAGGCGGTTACCATAGCTTGCTTGCGGGACTAGATGAACTTTCAGGCGCTGTTGGACAGTGGGTTTTAACAGGGGAACCACTAGGCACCATGGCACTGAGTGATGAAACAGACCAGCTGTATCTGGAAATGCGCCATAAGGGCCGCGCAATTAACCCAGAACCTTGGTTACAAAAGCAATTGGCTTTTCGCTGATTGCAGATGAGTAGAAAGGTATGTAATGCGTAAATTTGTGACGAGCGCCTTGATTGCTTTCATGATGGCTATGCCAGCAGAAGCACAGAAATCTAAATCCGATGAAGATGAACTATATAAACAGCTTGATCTTCTTGTGAATATTCTTGAGCGCGTCAGAAATGATTATGTAGACGAAGTGGACGACAAAGAAGTGATCGAAGCTGCTATCCAAGGCATGCTGAAATCGCTGGACCCACACTCAACATATCTGAACCCCGATGTTTTCCAGCAGGTACGTGTTCAAACCGAAGGTGAATATGGTGGCCTTGGTATTGAAGTACAGATGGAAAACGGCGTAGTGAAAGTCGTTTCCCCTATCGATGACACGCCCGCTGCCAAAGCAGGTGTTCAGGGCGGTGATTATATCACCCATATTGATGGTGACGCAATTCTCGGTAAAACACTCACAGAGGCCGTGAAAGAAATGCGCGGCAAAGTGGGTGAGCCAATTATCGTTACCATCGTTCGCGAAGGTGAAGATGGCCCCTTTGATATGGAAATTATCCGCGAGAAAATTCTCGTGCGCTCTGTTCGCCACCGTATTGAAGAAGATACAATCGGATATATCCGTGTAACCACTTTCAACATGCAATCTGGCGTTGGTGTGGAAAACGCTATTGAAAAATTGATGGAGCAATCAGGCGGTGCGCTTGACGGTGTTATTCTAGACCTTCGCAATAATCCAGGCGGCCTTCTAAAAGAAGCCATCCGTATTTCAGATGCTTTCCTTGATCGCGGTGAGATTGTTTCCACCCGTGGTCGCCGTCCAGAAAACAATAACCGCTGGTACGCTACACCGGGGGATATGCTCGATGGCCTACCTGTTGTTGTTCTGACAAATGCTTATTCTGCATCTGCCTCAGAGATTGTTGCAGGTGCCTTGCAGGACCACCGCCGTGCTATCGTGCTTGGTGACAAAACCTTTGGTAAAGGTACCGTACAAAGTGAAATTCGTTTAGGTCGCCGCGCAAACCAAGCCATTCGCCTGACAACAGCACGTTACTTCACCCCAAGTGGCCGTTCTATCCAGGAGCGCGGCGTAGAGCCAGATATCCCACTACAGTTCCCGCGCCCAAAGAGCCAGCGTAATGCGCAGCCTCGCCGTGAAGCAGATTTGAACGGTGTAATCAAAAACGACCAACGTAAACTTGACCGTAGCGGTGAAGAAGGCGCTCTTGACAATAGTGTTTCTGTTGAAGAAGCAACAAAAGAAACTGCAGGAAAAGAGCCAGAACGGGTTGACGTACAACTGAGATATGCGATTAAGCTATTGAAAAACCTTTCCCGCTTGCCTGAAGAGCAAGTGGCGGAAGCTGAAATTAAACAATAGCCGTTTGCCTGAAGCAATTGCTTCAGGCTTGTAGCAAACAAAGAGGGTCGAGCTAACGTGCCGTCTAACCTGAATGCGCTTCTAATCGCTTGGGCATTAAGCCTGATTACCGTTGTTGGTGGTTTGGTGCTGCTTGAAGCTGTTCACACGCCCATGGCAAAAGAACAGCCTGCATCAACCAACACGCATGCAGAAGATACGGATACTGCTGACACCATGGAGAAAGCTTCCATGGACACGCCTGCACAGGCTACTGCGCAAGCGAATATTCCTCATCAGCAACAACCACAAGAACAAGCGACGCTTAATCAGCCTGTTCAGGCGCCTGTTGAAAACAATAGCAGCACACAGCCTGCTACTCAGCAGCCAAGCCTGCCAGCACCTGGTCAAGCAGCACCTGTGAATAATCAACCAGCGCCCCAAGCTGCTGCGACAGGTGTTCAAATCGAAGCAATACCCGCACTTTTGGAGGAAACAAGCCAAGGTTTTCTTCCAAAAATTGCTGATGATGGTCGCAAGCCTCGTAATGTTTATGCGGCGCCTCAACCATCAGACAGAAATTCACCTCGTGTTGCTTTGATCATGACCAACCTTGGCAAATTATCTCGCAACACCAAACGCGCGATTGACGGCTTGCCTACAGAGGTAGGACTAGCGTTTTCACCTTATTCAGCGCGGTTAAATGAATGGGGTGTAGAAGCCCGTACAAAGGGTTTCGAGGTATATCTCACAATCCCAATGGAACCTGTGAATTATCCACAGAATGATCCAGGCCCGTTTTCACTGTTAACAGCGCGTACTACACGGGAAAACATCAACCTGCTGAAATCTTCACTAGCTCGTTTAACTGGTTATGTAGGTGTGATTAACCACATGGGGTCCCGCTTCACTGCATCCGCAGACAGTATTCGCCCAATCCTTACGGAACTGAACCGTCGTGGCCTGATGTTTATTGATAGCCGTTCTTCACAGTATTCTGTGGCAGCGAATATGTCTCGTGCGCTAGGCATGCCAACAGCGATCAACAACCGTAATCTGGATGAAGTACTTTCGGAAACCGAAATTATGAGCCAGCTGCAGGAGCTTGAGAAGCGTGCTAGAGCACAAGGAGCTGCGCTTGGTCATGCACGTGCTTATCCGGTTACAATCCGCGCAATTAACAAATGGAAAGAGACACTGGCCGATAAAGGTATTCTATTCGTACCTGTAAGTGCAGTGGCAGACCTACAGCCACTTCCTCGTTAATTCCGTCTCTATTCAGGATATAATAAATGACTGATCTTCCTTATCGCCCTTGTGTTGGTGTTGTGCTTTTGAATTCTGAAGGCAATATCTTCACCGCCGAACGGCTCGACAGACCAGGCGCATGGCAAATGCCACAAGGTGGTGTGGATGAAGGCGAAAGTCTCGAAGAGGCCGCACTCAGGGAATTAGAGGAAGAAATCAGTGTACCCGCAAGCGCTGTGAAGGTCCTCAGTCAAACATCTGACTGGATTGCCTACGACCTCCCTCCCAAACTCATAGGCGTGGCCTGGGGCGGCAAATTTCGCGGGCAGAAGCAACACTGGTTCCTACTTGAACTAACAGGCGACGAAAGCCTGATTAATCTTGAAACAGAACATCCTGAATTTACGCGCTGGAAATGGTCTAGCCGAGAAGAACTTATCAGTGAGATTGTGGATTTCAAACGCGATGTGTACGTAAAGGTTGCTGAAGAGCTGCTGTCTTAACCTTCGCATTCACTTCATGTCGAATTGCCCAATAAAAAAGGCGACCAAAAGGTCGCCTTCTTCATAATATTCGATTGAAGTAACCGCTGATTAAGCCGCGATCACATCCTGAAGAGCTGTCATCCAAGCCAGCTCTTTTTCAGCGGATGCACGCTCCACATCATCCTTTGCGTCTTCGATATCTTCGCGAGTATCTGAAATTTTCTGAGCCAAATCATCAGCGCTCACGCTATCAAGCGCAATCACTTCCTCAGCCAGAATTGTCAGACCTTTAGCACCGATTTGTGCAAGACCGCCCTTAACGAACAGCTCTTCACCTTCAGCACCTTCTTCAGCGAAGATTTCTACAACACCAGGACGGAGTGTGGACATCATTGGTGCGTGGGCAGGAAGCGCAGTGAAATCACCGTCTGTACCTGGTACCACAACCATCGCAACTTCTGTATCTCTCAAGAGACGCTCTGGAGATACGATTTCGAAACGCATTGTCTCAGCCATGATGTCCTTCAACCCTAATTATGCAGCGTCTTGAGCAAGTTTCTCTGCTTTCGCAATAGCCTGCTCAATGTTACCTACAAGATAGAATGCAGCTTCTGGAAGGTGATCATATTCACCAGCTACAATCGCTTTAAAGCCACTGATTGTATCTTCAAGAGATACAAGCTCACCAGGGATACCTGTGAAGATTTCCGCTACGTGGAATGGCTGTGAAAGGAAACGCTGGATCTTACGAGCACGTGCCACAACAAGCTTATCTTCTTCAGAAAGTTCGTCCATACCAAGGATCGCAATGATATCTTGGAGAGACTTATACTTCTGAAGTACTTCCTGTACAGAACGAGCAACAGCATAGTGTTCGTCGCCTAGTACACGTGGATCAAGAATACGGCTTGTGGAATCTAGTGGATCCACCGCTGGGTAAATACCAAGCTCCGCAATCTGACGAGATAGTACTGTTGTCGCATCAAGGTGCGCAAATGATGTAGCAGGTGCAGGGTCAGTCAAGTCATCCGCAGGTACGTAAACGGCCTGTACAGATGTAATGGAACCCTTCTTAGTAGATGTAATACGCTCCTGCAGGGCACCCATGTCTGTCGCTAGTGTTGGCTGGTAACCCACAGCAGATGGGATACGGCCAAGAAGCGCTGACACCTCAGCACCCGCCTGTGTGAAGCGGAAGATGTTATCTACGAAGAATAGTACGTCCTGACCTTCTTGATCACGGAAGTATTCCGCAAGTGTAAGACCAGTTAGAGCCACACGTGCACGCGCCCCTGGAGGCTCGTTCATCTGACCGTATACGAGAGCAGCTTTTGATTCGCCGTCCAGGTTAATCACCTTTGATTCGATCATCTCGTGGTAAAGGTCGTTACCCTCACGAGTACGCTCACCAACACCAGCGAATACAGAGTAACCACCGTGGCCTTTAGCGATGTTGTTGATCAGTTCCATGATAAGTACTGTTTTACCAACACCCGCACCACCGAACAGACCAATCTTACCACCTTTTGCGTAAGGTGCGAGAAGGTCAACTACCTTAATACCAGTTACAAGAACTTCTTGTTCTGTAGACTGATCATCAAAAGCTGGCGCTTCAGCGTGAATTGGAGCCACTTGCTTGTGACCAACAGGGCCACGCTCATCAATAGGCTCACCCACAACGTTCAAGATGCGGCCTAGAGTTTCAGGACCAACTGGCACAGAAATCGGTGCGCCAGTGTCTGTTACTTCTTGACCACGTACGAGACCGTCAGTCGCGTCCATAGCGATTGTGCGAACAGTGTTCTCACCAAGGTGGGAAGCCACCTCAAGAACAAGGCGTTCGCCATTGTTTGTTGTTTCAAGCGCAGACAGAATAGTCGGCAGGCTATCGTCGAACTGTACGTCAACAACAGCACCAATCACCTGTGTTACGCGGCCAGTATTCTTAGCCATTTTTTACACTCCTTCGTGTAATTACTAAAGCGCTTCAGCGCCTGAGATAATTTCAATCAGTTCTTTAGTGATGTTAGCCTGACGCGTACGGTTGTACGTGATAGACAGACTATCAATCATGTCACCAGCATTACGAGTTGCGTTATCCATCGCAGTCATACGTGCACCCTGCTCTGATGCAGCATTCTCAAGAAGGCCGCGATAAAGCTGGATTGCCACGTTGCGTGGAAGCAAGTCATCAAGAATTGCTTCTTCTGATGGCTCATACTCGTAAATCGCACCAGCCAGATCATCGCCTTCGTCATCGTTGGCTGCTTCTGGAATTGGTGCAGGAATTAGTTGTTGCTTGGTGTTGATCTGCACGAGAGCTGATTGGAATTTAGCGTAGAAGAGTGTAGCGACATCAAATTCACCACGCTCAAACATTCCAAGCACTTCTTGTGCAATTGGCTGTGCGTCAGCAAAGCCAAGTTTTTTAACACCAGACATATCCTTGGTGTCGATGATCAGATCACCGTAATCACGGCGAAGAAGGCCTACGCCTTTTTTGCCGATGCAAAGGATTTTCACAGTTTTGCCTGCGGCAACCAGTTCGCTAATGTGTTGGCGTGCTGCTTTCACGATATTCGTGTTGAAGCCACCACACAGACCACGCTCAGATGTTGCTACGATAACGAGCTGTACATCATCAGAGCCGGTCCCCGCCAGAAGCGGGGAAGCACCAGGTTGATCTTTCACGGCAGAACCGAGGCCCGCAAGAACTTTCTCCATACGCTCTGCATAAGGACGTGCTGCTTCAGCAGCTTCCTGTGCACGGCGTAGTTTCGACGCAGCAACCATTTTCATGGCCTTAGTAATTTTCTGCGTCGACTTAACGGAGTTAATGCGAACTTTTAGATCTTTAAGGCTTGGCATTGCTCAGCCTCTCCCGTCCGGTTACTTAGCTAAAAGACTTTGCGAAAGCGTCTAGGATAGACTTCAGCTTGGAAGTCGTATCGTCAGAAAGCTTTTGCTCTGTACGAATTGTTGCAAGAACATCAGCGTGTTTCGCACGAACTTCAGCAAGGAACTGCTCTTCGAAACGAGTTACGTCTGTTGTTGCGATACCGTCCAGGTAGCCCTTCACACCTGCGAAGATGGAAACAACCTGCTCTTCAACTGGCAGCGGTGTATACTGTGCCTGTTTTAGAAGCTCGGTTAGGCGAGCACCACGGTTCAGAAGCTGCTGTGTAGCGGCATCAAGATCAGAACCGAACTGTGCGAACGCTTCCATTTCACGGTACTGAGCAAGCTCAAGTTTAATGGAACCAGCAACCTGTTTCATCGCTTTAATCTGCGCTGCAGAACCCACACGGGATACAGACAGACCAACGTTAATCGCAGGACGGATACCTTTATAGAAAAGCTCAGTCTCAAGGAAGATCTGACCGTCAGTAATAGAGATCACGTTTGTTGGGATGTATGCAGATACGTCACCAGCCTGTGTTTCAATTACTGGAAGCGCAGTTAGGGAACCACCGCCACGCTCGTCAGACATTTTCGCAGCACGCTCAAGAAGACGGCTGTGTAGGTAGAATACGTCACCTGGGTACGCTTCACGTCCTGGAGGACGACGAAGAAGTAGAGACATCTGACGGTAAGCAACAGCTTGTTTTGTCAGGTCATCATGTACGATTACAGCGTGCATGCCGTTATCGCGGAAATATTCACCCATTGCTGTACCAGTGTATGGTGCAAGGAACTGCATAGGTGCAGGCTCGGAAGCAGTCGCGGCGATTACGATTGAGTATTCAAGCGCGCCGTTCTCTTCAAGAGCTTTAACGATCTGAGCTACAGTTGAACGCTTCTGGCCAACCGCAACATAGATACAGAACATTTTACCAGCATCGTCAGATGCAGCGTCGTTTACAGCTTTCTGGTTAATGAAGCTATCGATCGCTACAGCAGTTTTACCTGTCTGACGGTCACCAATGATAAGCTCACGCTGGCCACGGCCAACTGGTACAAGAGCATCAATCGCCTTAAGGCCTGATTGCATAGGCTCGGAAACGCCCTGACGAGGAATAATGCCAGGAGCTTTAACTTCCACACGAGTACGCTCAACGTCTTCGATCGGGCCTTTACCGTCGATTGGGTTACCAAGCGCGTCAACAACGCGGCCTAGAAGACCTTTACCAACAGGTACGTCCACAATCGCGCCAGTACGCTTTACTGTGTCACCTTCTTTAATTCCACGGTCGTCGCCGAAGATAACGATACCAACGTTATCAGTTTCCAGGTTAAGAGCCATGCCCTTAACACCACCTGGAAATTCAACCATCTCACCAGCCTGTACCTGGTCAAGACCGTATACACGAGCAATACCGTCACCCACTGAGAGTACGGTACCAACTTCAGAAACTTCAGCTTCGTTGCCAAAGTTTGCAATCTGGTCCTTCAGGACCTTGGAAATTTCCGCAGCACGGATATCCATTACTGAACCCCTTTCATGGCGATTGCGAGGTTATCGAGTTTAGTTCTAAGTGAGCTGTCCACCATGCGGGAACCCACTTTAACCTTCAGGCCGCCGAGCAATGTTTCATCGACAGAAGCTTCGATGGCAACATCACGGCCGACAGCAGATTTCAATTTTTTCTTCAGCTCAGCCAGCTGTGTTTTTGTTAGTGCATGCGCGCTAACAACTTCAGCACTGATTTCACCTTTATGGTGAGCAACAAGCTTTTCAAACGCTGTAACAATTCCTGAAAGAGCAGCAAGGCGGCGATTCGCAGCCAGTGTGCCCAGGAATTTGCCAGTCAGCTCGGAAAGCTCAGCAGTTTTAGCAACTGCCTCAATGCCTTTGGACTGTTCGTCCCTGCTGATGAGTGGAGAGCTAACAAGCTCACGAAGATCTGCGCTCTCTGCTAGCAGATCCTTCAGTGAAGCCATATCGGATTCGACCGCCTTAAGCGCTTTGCCCTCTTGTGCGAGTTCAAATAGCGCTACCGCATAGCGGCCTGTAATCCCAGAAACTATCGCTTTGTGCGAGGTCACTTCAGACGTTCCCCTAGGTTGAACCTAGTTAATCATATGTGAAACGGTGCCGAATGGCCCCGAACACGCTCAAAAAATTTGGAATGCTTTCTCCAAGACAAAATGTCTTAGCATGGCGCAAACCAGCCAAAATGCGTGACCCCTCTAGCACAGGGAATTCCAGCATGCAAGCCGCCTTATGCCTCATTTTCGATTCTTCTTATAAAGAGGCATAATTCCCACTGTTTTCAGGCTCAAGATTCATGCTTTTACATAAAGCTGTATGGGTCGATGTCCACCTTGATTTTCACCCCTTTAATTTTAGGGGCTTTCATCACCCAATCCCGGATAAGCGGCTGGATCTTTATCTGTTTTCTTGCATGCACCAGCATACGGAATCGGTGTTGCCCCCTTACCCGCGCCATTGGCGCAGGCGCAGGGCCCACAAAATCCACTCCGTGCTCAACAGGCGCACAAGCGGCAAGCCTTCTACCCTGCTCCAGCGTATCTTTCATATCTTCACCAGAAAGGATGATTCCCACCAAACGGCCAAAGGGCGGCATATGGTGGAGCCGGCGAGCATCCTTTTCAGCCGCGAGGAAACTTTCATGGTCACCAGATAAAAGCGCTTGCACAACAGGGTGTTCAGGCTCGTATGATTGCAGATATACCGTACCCGGCTTTTCAGCACGGCCCGCTCGACCAGCTACCTGCACGAGCTGCTGATAAGTGCGCTCACCAGCTCGCAAATCACCACCACGTAGACCAAGATCAGCATCCACAACACCTACGAGCGTTAGCCCGGGGAAGTGATAGCCTTTGGTTACAATCTGCGTACCGATCACAATATCCAACTTGCCCGCTGCGATATCGGCCACAACACGGGCCGTTTCACTGGTTGTTGTCATCGTATCGCTGGTCATCACAGAGATTCGCGCATTCGGGAACCGCTGTGTCGCTTCTTCAAACATCCGTTCTACGCCCGGGCCGCACGCTACAAGTGAATCTTCAGTGTCGCATTCAGGACATTCTTTTGGCGTTTCCATGGTGAAACCACAGTGGTGACACTGAAGTTCTTTCCTGAACCTATGCTCCACAAGCCATGCCGAGCAGCTTGGGCATTCGATTCGGTGCCCGCATGTGCGGCACAACGTGAGCGGTGCATACCCACGCCTGTTCAGAAACAGCATTGCCTGTTCGCCAGCAGCGACGGTTTCCTCAATTGCTTTGACGAGAGGTGGTGAAAGCCACGTACCTGCCTCAGGCGCTTCATGCCTCAGGTCAATAGCTTTCATTTCTGGTAGCACGGCGCTGCCGTGCCGTTCACGCATCTTCAGCGTCTGGTATCTTCCAGCTTCCGCATTAACGAGCGTTTCAAGGGAAGGCGTTGCGCTTGCCAGCACCACAGGGCATTCCGCCTGCTTAGCCCGTACAATCGCCATATCCCGTGCATGATACAGAACACCGTCTTCCTGCTTGAAGGAGGGATCATGCTCCTCATCCACCGTAATGAACGCCAATTTCTGGAACGGCAGGAATAGCGCCGAACGGGCACCAACCACCACGCGAGCGCTACCATTTGCGATTTCTTTCCATGCGCGCCGCCTACCCGCTTGCCCGATTTCCGAATGCCAAACAACAGGCCTAGTGCCAAAACGTTTTACAAACCGTTCCATCCACTGGGAGGTAAGCGCAATTTCCGGCACGAGCACCAGCACCTGCGCTTCAGGGTCTTTCAAGGCTTCGATCAGGCCTTCGAAATAGACCTCGGTTTTACCGGAACCTGTTACACCGTCTAATAAGAAAGGCGCGAATCCGCCCGCTTGCACTTTTTCTCGAATCGCAGAAGCTGCCGCATCCTGCTCTCCTGAAAGAATTGGCCCTTCTATCGAAACATCAGGCGCACCGAACGGCTTATCAACAGACATCTCAGTTGAAACCATGCCCCCGGCTTTATGGAAACCACGCACCACCGCTTCACTCACCCCAGCCATTTCCGCAATTTCAGAAACAAGGCGTGGTTCACCATCCTGAATACAGTCAAGAATACTTTCGCGTGCTGAGGTAATCTTCAGCGTGGGCGGCAGCGGGTCTGCCAGCATATAATAACGTTTGGTCGGTACAGGCTGGAGCGCAGCCGGTGACGACAGGCACATCCTGAGAACAGCACCCAAATTTGCCAGCGTGTATGCGGAAACCCATTCGGCAAACTTCACCAAATCTTCCCCAAGAGGGTTAACGTCTACGATTCTCTCAATCGGTTTCAGCTTTGAAAGTGGCAGAGTTTTACCGCCGCCGTTGTTCCCCGCAGGCCAGACAACACCAACAATTTTGCGGCCCGAAAGCGGCACTTCAACAATCGTCCCCACCACCAATGGGCCAGAGCCTTCCGGCAAACGATAATCCAAAGGGCCATTAAGAGGCAGTGGTAACAATACCTTAACCCGAGTGGCCTCCAGGGCCTCTTCATCACCAAGTATAAGGGAAGACTGTTGCATAATTTCCTGTTTCGTTCTTTCCCCGCACCATAAGCATAGAGAGCCACGCGCGCAATTACCTATAGCACTTGAAAAATGCGCCAATCTCGAATAGGCAGACACCAGCGCGTAAGCTATCCTCACGCTTTATAGGATAGTCTTGTTATAGTCGGCCGCGATAAGGGACTAGCCCCAAACGGGCCTCAAGGAGCATAAAATGAAATTCTTCCTCGATACTGCCAATATTGATGAAATCCGTGAAGCAAACGCAACTGGTCTTCTGGATGGTGTTACAACAAACCCATCTCTTATTAAAAAGGCTGGCCGTGAGTTTTTCGAAGTAATCACTGAAATCGCCAAGGAAGTTGATGGCCCGGTTTCTGCTGAAACAGTAGCACACGACCACGAAACTATGCTGAAAGAAGGCCTTAAGTGCGCGAAAATTGCTGACAATATCGCCGTTAAAGTGCCACTAACACTTGAGGGCCTTAAAACATGTAAAGCCCTTCGCGCTGAAGGTATTATGGTGAATGTAACGCTTTGTTTCTCTGCAAACCAGGCGCTTCTTGCTGCCAAAGCTGGCGCATCTTTCATTTCGCCGTTCGTTGGCCGTCATGATGATAACGGCTTCAACGGCATGGAGCTGATCGAAGATATCCGCAATATCTATGATAACTATGCGTTCGATACAGAAATTCTGGTTGCTTCTGTTCGCCACCCTACACACATTCTCGAATCTGCGCGCATCGGTGCTGATGTTGCAACATTCCCAATTGATGTTCTGCGCAAGCTTGCAAAACACCCACTAACAGACAATGGCCTAGCAGGCTTTGATAAAGACTGGGCAGCGACAGGCTTCTCAATCCTTTAATACCTGATTTCCAGAAGGGCGCGGGGTTTAACCATGCGCCCTTTTTGTATGTATAGTAAAATACCATGACAGAAACAGCATTCCAGAAACTTCGTGAAGAAAACCCGTGGCCAAACCCGGAAGGTATCCGCGCGTGGGATTATAGCCTTGGCGGCGGCGGGCGCGAACT
Organism: Kordiimonas sp. SCSIO 12603; assembly: GCF_024398035.1. NCBI lineage: Bacteria > Pseudomonadati > Pseudomonadota > Alphaproteobacteria > Kordiimonadales > Kordiimonadaceae > Kordiimonas > Kordiimonas sp. SCSIO 12603. Next base: position 1,175,220 of record NZ_CP073748.1, on the reverse strand, counting down.
GATTGATGAAATCATCCGCACGGACAAGCCCAAGTTCATGTTAGAAATTGGCTGCTTTCTAGGTGCATCTGCCAAGCGCTGGATGAATGTTTCGGAAGATCTGAAAATTGTGGGTGTGGACCCATGGTCTGACTGGCTTATTGACCAGTGCAAAAAATATGTAGGCCGCCCGAACCTTACGCGCGCTTACCCTGATATTAAAGTGCAGGAACAGTTCGCAAACGACATTGAAACACAAGGCCCTTTTGCCACCGCCATGGCAAACCTGAAAGGCTATGAAGAGCGCTTTGTGCCTTACCGCGCTTATTCACCAGAGGCCCTACCGAGCCTGAAAGAAAAAGGTTTTGAACCTGATCTGATTTATATCGACAGCACCAAAAAGCCTGATGATCTGGATGTATGTATTGAACTATGGCCAAACGCCCGCATCACAGGTGATGACTGGCACTGGAACCGCACCAAAGGCTATCCTATGCGCCAGATCGTAAATGCATTCGCGGAAAAACACGGCTTTAAAGTGGAAGCTGATTGGGCAACCTGGGTGCTAACGCGCTAGCTACGCACTATCTCTAACGAAGCGTAACGCCTACAGTTAAGCCTACTAAAACAACGCCAATCCAAATCCCAAATAGTAAAGCGGAATGCTTCGATGCAGAATTATTCTGACGATCTTTCTTATGCTTTGATAGAATAAGGAACAAAGCGGTTCCTAAAGGTAAGAATACCGATATCAATAGCGGCAAGCCTGCAACCTTCTTTGGCTGAACATATTCCTCAGTACCTGTTTGCAATGAAACAAAATAAAGAACGATTATTGCCATTAGCAGAGATAAAACTGAAAGAAACCTAATCGCCAGTTTATTGCGAAATAGAAACATAACAAAATCCCCTTAAGGGCATCCCTTAACAATACATTCAAAAATCCTATAAGCACCTAACACACGGATTGAACGATACCAAAATCACCAAAAGTTGAGCTAATTTATTCAGAGGTAAAGGTCTTACTGATAATCCACCAGCGGCCCTTTAGTTTAATGAGGTGCATATAATCGGTGAAGCTGGCTTTGCCGAAAAACCCAGTTTCCTTAACCGTAAGGCTAGCTACATTCCCTGTCACCCGCACATCTTCGACCCAACCTTTAAAAGGTGCGCCTGCAGATTTCATAGATGGATTTGCGCTCAGGCTTTTGAAAAAATCTTCGGGTGTACCTAGCTGCTCATTCCCGAACAGATGGCCGTTCATTACAGCATTTTCGTGGAATATCTCACGCATAGCAGGAATATCAGCTTCATAAGTTGCTTTGATATAGCGTTCAGCCAGCTCAGTTACGGCGCGAACATCTGCATTTTCATCTGCTCTCGAAGGCATTCCGAAAACAACAAGCACAAACAACACACCCACAAAATATTTAAGCATTCCAACCTCCTGATACGCAGCAAACACCCCCAGCATTAAATCAACCTAGACAAACTTTGCAATGTTCCATATGCTTCAGCCATCACATTTGGAGTGAGTTTGATGAACAATTCTACCGAGACCCGCTAACACCTGCCCCTGTAGGTACACATTTTTCCACAGCGCGGCAGGTTTCATAAGCAACACGGATACGTATTCGTACCCGTGCCCTTTTCTTATGGATCTCGGAGAATTCCCCAGTGAATATTTCCAAACACGAGCAACGTGCGCTTCATGCGCTCGCTCAGGGTGGTTTAATTTTAATCGAACGCGATAACGCCCGGAAAATTATCAAAGCAAACTGTGTAAACCGTGAGGGATGGTATCTCGCGGGCTTTACGCTTGAGCTTTTCAAAAAACTCAAAAAGCGCCGCTTTATCAAAAGCCAGAACAGCCGTCCTTACCGCATTACCTTGCAGGGGCTTGAGGCTGTACGCGCCCAACTGGATAACAGGTGAGATTTATGCCTGAACTTTTATGTACATATAACGGTAGTGCCCACCACTATAAGCTGGTGGGCCGAAGTGCCCCTACAGCAACAGCTCAGGAAGATACGATCACAGCCCTTAATGCGCTTTCCACAGGGGAAGCGCAGATGCTGTTGGGATTATTAACCGAGGAACTTCTTGCGGATTTTGGGGCAGCACATCTGGAAATATTCAAATCTCAGAGTGAACTTATTGAACCAGCACTGGAACACTGGGAGTTTCTTTATGAAGCAGAAGGGCCGGACGGCTTGATGCGCGAACTATACGAATACCGGGGCACTGCCCCGGTATAGGCTGTTGTGTTCAAAATACTTCCACAAGTTTGAAGGTGATACAGTCTAGGAGCATATCAGGTTCATAAGTACCCGTTCTGGTGAAATATTCGATATGAACATCTCTCCAGAATTTCAGGCTCAGATCACCCTCACCTTCACGGGCCGCATGTGCCGCTGTTACATCACCAAACTTCACACGCTCAACCGCTGTAGTTTCAATCACACAGGCACGGCCTCCCTTGCCGTTCAGAACAACCTGGCGCTCACCAATCTTGAAAACTTCCTCGCTGTCTGCCTCATCGCATGTCGCTGTTTTCTTACCCTCAAGCACAAGGGCAAGGAGTTCATCAGCCAACTCTGGAGAATCGCCAAAAGCAAACTCCATCATTCCCAAGGAGGATTCGGCAGCAGGGATAAAAGTCATTCACTATCAACCCAAGTAACATGGCCCATTTTACGGCCTTCGCGCGGTTCCTGTTTACCGTAGTGGTGATAGCTGGCTTTTGGGTCATCCAGATATTTCTCATAATCGAGAATATCCTTACCAAGAAGGTTTTTCATAACCACCTTGCCGCGCGCTGCTGTTTGACCAAGCGGTAAATCACAAATAGCACGAACATGCTGTTCGAACTGGCTGGTCTCCGCCCCTTCAATAGTCCAGTGGCCTGAATTATGAACACGTGGTGCAATCTCATTCACCACGATCTCACCACTATCATCGTTTACAAACATTTCCACAGCCATCACCCCTACATAATCAAGGGCATTTGCAACTTTTGTGGCCATTACCTTGGCAGTCGCTTCCAAGCGCTCTGATACATTCGCCGGGATTGTGGTAGTATCGAGAATATGATTGGTGTGTACATTTTCGCCCACAGGGAAAGCCGCTACATCGCCTGAAACAGACCGCGCAACAATCACGCTTACTTCCCGGTCAAACTGAACAAAACCTTCTAGGATAGCTGGTGTACCCTTGGTAACGGCCAAGACATCATCAAAATCCAGCTTGGATTTCACCATTGCCTGCCCCTTGCCATCATATCCAAATCGTCGGGTTTTCGCGACAGCGGGATGGCCTATTTTTTTATAAGCGGCAAGAAGCTCTTCTTCTGTTTCAAATGCCATAAAAGGTGCCGTTTGCACGCCAGCATCATTGAGAAATTCTTTTTCTGTCAAACGGTCCTGCGTAAGCGAAAGCGCCTGTGCCCCCGGGCGCAGTGGTTTGATCTTCGCAACAAACTCAGCGGTTTCAGCAGGAATGTTTTCAAACTCATAGGTAATGACATCAACGCTTTCGGCAAAAGCCTTAAGCGCATCCTGATCCGTATAATCAGCAACTGTATGAGTATAAGCCACATGGAACGCCGGACTGTTTTCTTCCGGGCAAAAGATATGACATTTATATCCTAAATTAGCAGCGGCTAGAGCGATCATACGGCCTAACTGGCCGCCCCCTAAAATCCCTATGGTGCCGCCTGGCTGTATCTTCGTCATTTTTTAAGCTCTTTATTCGCTATCAACTGGCTCTAAAGCAACGCTTTCGGTTTGCGCTTCGCGCCAAGCATCCAGTTTAGCTGCTACCTCATCATCCATCAGCGCCATAACGCTTGCAGCCAGAAGGCCTGCGTTCTTGGCCCCGGCTTTACCAATCGCCAGCGTTCCTACTGGAACACCGCCCGGCATCTGCACGATGGAGAGGAGGCTATCTTTCCCGGAAAGCATGCTTGACTGCACTGGCACACCAAAAACCGGAAGTGGTGTCATGGCAGCAGCCATACCCGGTAAGTGTGCTGCACCGCCCGCGCCTGCGATAATGCATTTCAAGCCTCTATCACGGGCTGATTTTGCATAATCGTAAAGACGGTCCGGCGTACGGTGTGCAGAAACGATTTTACTTTCGAAGGGAATTCCCAATTCGGCAAGAATATCTGCCGCGTGTTTCATGGTAGGCCAGTCTGACTGGCTGCCCATAATAATACCCACTAGTGGTGTAGTGTCGCTCATGGATTGGCCCATTTTATGATCCGCGAACCTGATTAGAAGCCCCAAGCGCCTCTAACCGATGGAGCGCGCATTATAGAAACCGTTTCTCCGAATGCAAGCATGCTGGCAATTTCATTTTGTTCACAAGTTTCACTAAGGGATTCACATTCAGGATTTTTTAAGGTATGTCTTATAGTTAAGGGTCTAAGAAGTAGGCGTATTCAGATGAAAATAACCAACACACCTGGCATTATGAGAACAGGCCCAGCGCGGCCAACTCGCAAGGCGGATAGCGCCACCAGCACAGGCTCTGTTGCCAGACCCAGAGAAATCCACGATACGGTTCAAGTTCTAAGCATCCCCCCTGAGGAAATGACTGAACGCGTACAAAAAGCCATCCTCGGTTTGATGGAAGAAGTGGATAGCCTACGCCGAGAACTTGATAACACCAACCGCCGCCTTCGGGAAATGGAAGATCTGGCCGATACAGATGCCCTTCTTCCTGTACCAAATCGCCGTGCCTTTATCCGCGAACTTAATAGAATGATTTCCTTTGCGGAGCGCTACGGTACACCGTCTACGCTGATGTTCATTGATTTGAACGATATGAAGAAAATCAACGATAGCTACGGCCATGACGTGGGTGATAAAGCACTTTTCCATGTAGCCCGCCTGCTTTCAGAAAATATTCGCGGCACCGATGTGATTGGCCGTTTAGGCGGTGATGAATTTGGTATCCTGCTTGCCCAAGCAGATGAAACTATCGGTGCACAAAAGGCACAGCAGCTAGCAGGTATTCTCGATAAAAACCCAATGGACCATAACGGGATTAACATCCCCATGTCGCTGGCGTTTGGTACCTATACATTTGGTTCTGGCGATCAACCGGATGATGCTATCAACAAAGCAGATCAAGCCATGTATGAAAACAAGCGGGAACTTAAAGGCGAAGGAAATGTGCGTTAAGCACAGCCACGCTTTAGGGTGCGCTTTCAGGCAATAATATCCGGCACCAGCATACTCTGGAATTTTTCAATCTCATCCTTTAACGCAAGCTTGCGCTTTTTCATGCGCTGCAATTGAAGTGCATCAAACGAACCAGCTGCCCCCATAGCAGTGATTGCATCATCTAAATCGCGGTGTTGCTCTATAACTTCGGTGAGATGTTCCCGAATGGCATCTTCGTCCAAATTCATTGAATAGCCCTGATATTAGTACCCTGCCGTGGTTATACCATGAACTCTCTGGCAAGAGAAGACGAGGAATAACAAACACCTAGCTCCAGCGGTTAATATCCATATGAATATCAAAGAGATCTAGGGCTCTAGCCGTTGTGAAAGTAACCATTTCATCGAGGCTTTTCGGTTTTGAATAAAATGCAGGCACCGGCGGCGCAATAATAGCGCCCATTTCAGAAAGCTTGGTCATCGTCCGTAGATGTCCGGTATGGAGTGGTGTTTCCCGCACCATCAGCACAAGCCTGCGCCGTTCTTTAAGTACCACGTCAGCTGCTCGGCTAACGAGGCTTGACGTGATCCCTGTCGCGATCTCACCCATTGTTTTAATGGAGCACGGCGCCACAATCATTCCTTCCGTCAGGAAAGAACCACTGGCAATCGCAGCACCAATATCCTTGGTGGGATAAAGCGTATGGGCCATTGCTTTTACATCAGCAGGGCTGATATCACTTTCTTCATGAAGGGTGCGTTCCGCCGCTTTCGACATAACAAGATGCGTTTCGATACCAGCTTTATTCAAAAGCTCCAGAGCTTTCACACCATAACACACACCGCTCGCGCCAGTGATAGCAACGATCATGCGTTTGTTACGAGTCTCTTTTTCCTGATGAGTCTCTCGCATTTTTTGAAACAATCCTTCGCGGGTAAAAAAAGTGATCAAGCTAAGTACCCGAAGATACAGGCTATCTTGAAGAAGGTAAATCTTTTACGTGACAAGTCGCATTTCAGATGGTCGAATACTTCTCTTACATAAAAGCTTATAGAGGAGTGACAGGTATGAGCCTAGAAACGCATGTAGAATCACTCAACCAGAAACATGCAGAGATTGAACTCTCTATCGAACGAGAAGAACATAGGCCCTCCCCAGACAGTATTCGTCTGATGAACCTCAAGCGAAAGAAACTGAAACTGAAAGAAGAGCTCACGAGGCTCACGAAACATTAACAAGCTTTCAGCAAAAAGCGCGCGAACCAGATGGTTCCCGCGCTCTTTTTTTATCTAAATCTCAAATCGCCTAAAACGTTGGATCTGTATCCAGTGCGTTTGGCTCTTCTACTGGTTCTTCAGCCATTGGTTCTGGAGTTGCTATTTCTTCACCGTCCGCCAGCATTTTCTCACGGCGCGATGCAGCAGCTTGAACCGCTTCATCAAGCTCCTGCTGCTTACAAAGCCCCAAGCCTACCGGATCATGCGGGTGAATATTCGAAATATTCCAGTGACTGCGTGTGCGAATGCTTTGAATCGTAGGCTTTGTTGTTCCCACAAGGCGGCTGATCTGTAGATCAGTTAGCTCAGGGTGGTGACGCACAAGCCAAGCAATCGCATCTGGTTTATCCTGACGTTTGGAAAGCGGTGTATAGCGTGGGCCTTTTGTACGCGGGAGCGCCTTCACATCGTCTTCTTCAATCTGAAGTGATGCTTTTGGATCTTCCTGACAGCGATTAATTTCATCCCACGTAAGCTGACCGCTTACTGTTGGATCCTGTCCTACAATATTGATACCAACCGTACCATCGGCAATACCTTGAATCTCAAGCTCGTGCAGATTGCAGAGATCCGCAATTTGCTTGAATGTCAGGGCCGTATTATCAACCAGCCACACCGCAGTGGCCATTGGCATTAAAGGTTGTGTCATCCCAATTTCCTAACTGTTAAACAGATATCTCCCTTGCACAGACTAGCCCCCGCCAGCCTGCCCCCTGAAGTTTTCAATTGTAATGAAAAGGGGGTGGAGAAAATCCTCCTGAATCATTCTTAACAGGTAACAGGCTTACTGTCACCGCGAAATGGTGGTTTCTGATTTAATTCATACAAAAACTGCATCAAAGAAGCTTTATCACGCTCATTATTCAACAACTTCTAGAATGATTTTCCCTTTATGCGTGCTCGCTTCCATCAAAGCATGCGCTTTGTCAGCATCCTTTAGAGGGAACACACTATCAATAACAGGCTTCGCCTGCCCTTTTTCAAGCAGTGGCCAAACCTGTGTTTTTAGAGCGTTTGCAATATCGCCCTTAAAACCATTATCTCTTGGTCGAAGCGTGGAGCCCGTAAGTGTTAACCTTTTCAGCATTACAGGCATCATATTCACTTCCACCTGCGGCCCCGTAAGGAATGCAATGGAAACATGCCTGCCATCAGGCGCGAGGCACATAATATTTTTGCCAATATACTCTCCGCCAACCATATCCAGCACGACGTTCACACCGCCACCAGTGAAAGAAAGCACTTCTTCTACAAAATCCTGCTCTCGGTAGTTGATGCATTTATCGGCACCAAGTTTTTCACAGAAAGCAACTTTCTCATCGCTACCAGCTGTGGTGATAACAGTTGCGCCAAAAGCTTTAGCGAGCTGAATAGCGGTTGCACCAATTCCTGATGATCCACCATGTATGAGTATGGTTTCACCTGCCCGCAGGCCTGCGCGGTCAAACACATTTGACCATACGGTAAAATAGTTTTCCGGAATAGCTGCCGCTTCCATAAAACTGAAGCCTTCCGGCACAGGAAGAAGAGTTTCCATAGGGGAAACACAATATTCCGCATAGCCACCACCCGGCACGAGCGCACATACCGAATCGCCTACAGCAAACCCCTTTACCTCTTCACCGATCGCTTCAATAATGCCTGCCACTTCCAGACCCGGAATGTCTGTTACACCCGGTGGTGGGGGGTATAAGCCTTTTCGCTGCACACAATCTGGCCTGTTTACACCAGCTGCTTTTACCTTGATCAACACCTCACCTGCTTTGGGTGCAGGGATATCTCGTTCGCAGGGCACCAAAACTTCAGGGGCCCCGGGCTTACTAATTTCTATTGCTTGCATACATCCTCCCAATAACCCGTATAATGTGGGCAATTTTGATACATGTACAAGTTTTTATACGAGAGACCCCGTGATGGACTTTGATGACTTACCACTGAAGAAAGATACGCCAACTGCTGCTCTTGAGAAAGAAGACCTATCTGAAGCAAGCGTTGATCAGCTTGAAGAACGCATTACCGTTTTAAAAATAGAGATTACGCGTACAGAAGAGGAAATAAAGGCCAAAAAAGCGAGCCGCGCGGCGGCAGACGCCTTCTTCAAATCATAAACGAAAAAGGCGGGAACGGACCATATCGGGGGAGGATTGGTCGGTTCCCGCTGAAGTTTCACGACTGCGAGGATCGTGGAATAGGGAGAAATCGCAACTTAAAGGGAAATCAGGGCTTAGATATCCGAGGCCTCAAGCGTTTTCACGCGTGGCTCACTTGATCTGATTTCGATATTACGCGGTTTTTTATGCTCAGGGATCACTCGTTTAAGATCAATCTGCAGCAGTCCATTTTCAAAGTGGGCATCCCCAACCTTAATGGTTTCTGCGAGCTCAAATCGACGTTCAAAAGCGCGCTTTGCTATACCGCGATGCAAATATTTGCGGTCTCCGGTATCTTCTTTAGCCGCACCGGAAATCAATAATGTGCCTTCCTGGATAACTACATTCAGTTCATCAGGGGCAAAACCGGCAACAGCCATGGTAATCTGGTAATCGTCCTCATCCAGCTTTTCGATATTATACGGCGGATAAGCAGCACTGCTTTCGCTGGATAAAGCGGAATCTACAAGACGGGATAAATGGTCAAATCCAATGCTGGAACGCATTAATGGAGAAAGGTCAAAATTACGCATGTCTAGTCCTCCTATATGAAGCGACAAGTTGGTTAACGCCCACCATCATGGTCAGGCCTTTAAAACTATCCAGCCCCGCTATACGGCGACCGGTAAACTTCATGTAGGTATGCGATTTTGAGCTTACAAGGGATGAGGATCAAAAAACTTCAGAAATAAAAAAAGGCACCGAGAAACTCGGTACCTTTTTTAAGAAAACTTTGGGCAGTGCACTTATTTCTTGAGAGAAAGACCACCGGCAAAACGTTTCTTGAAGCGAGCCACTTGGCCACCTTCCATAACGTTACGCACGCCGCCTGTCCACGCTGGGTGAGACTTCGGGTCGATTTCAAGGTTCATAGTGTCACCTTCCGAGCCCCATGTAGAACGAGTCTCAAAAGTTGTCCCATCAGTCATTACCACTTTGATAGTGTGGTAGTCGGGATGAATATCTTGTTTCATTGGTCAAATCTCCAAAACAGGCCGTCCGTATAAGAGAAACTCTGACATAATGCAAGGGCTATGATGCGCTTTTCCGCATGGCCTGCGCTTTTTTCGCAATTTATTTACAATTCCGATCATCTTTATTCAAAAACATTCGTTGGAATTAGGCCCTTAGCCCCCTATATCTGGCACTCTAGGAGCAAGGAAACATTTATGTCAGATAGTACCATCCGCAAAGAGCATGAACCGCCAAAAGGCAAACTTAAGCAGCTGAAAACCCTGTGGGCGTTTGTAAAACCATACAAAACGCAACTGATTCTCGCTTCACTGTTTTTGCTTATTGCTGCTGCTACATCGCTCGCTATACCCCGCGCTATGGGTGATATAATCGATAACGAGTTCAATTCAGAGAGCGCTACTCTGGTAAATGACTATTTCCTTGTTCTCGTTGCTATCGTAACCATCATGGCTGTAGCTACTGCATTCCGGTTTTATTTCGTGACATGGCTTGGTGAACGAGTCGTAGCAGATATCCGCAAAGGTGTTTACGAACGGCTGATAACTCTTTCTCCTGAATTCTTCGAAGAGAATAGACCGGGTGAGATTGTCTCTCGCCTTACCGCCGATACAACGCTGATCCAATCTATAGTTGGTTCCAGCGTTTCTGTTTGGGCGCGGAATCTGTTAATTGCAGTCGCGGGTACTGTGCTTCTGTTTATCAAATCACCAACACTGATGCTTTATATCGCTGTGGTAATACCGCTTCTTCTTGCCATCATCATCATTGTTGGCCGGAAAGTGCGGAACCTTTCCCGTACCAGTCAGGATAAAGTGGCAGATGTAGGTGCAAGAGCAAACGAATCGCTCTCGGCTCTTAATATTGTTCAGGCTTTCACACAGGAAACCACTGAAGCAAAACGCTTTGGTGATCATGTGGATGACGCCTTCATCGCAGCAAAACGCCGTATTCAAGTGCGTGCTGGTCTTACTTTCATCATGATTTTCATGATTTTCGGTGCCATCGCCTTTGTGCTTTATAAGGGAGCACAGGATGTGATTGCCGGCACCATGAGTGGCGGTGATATGGTAGAGTTTATCCTCTTGGCAATTTTTGTAGCAGGTGCTTTTGGCGCCCTCTCAGAAGTTTACAGCGAGCTTCAGCGTGCAGCAGGCGCTGCTGGCCGGCTAGCAGAACTACTCGCCGCAGAGGCCAAAATTCAGGCTCCCGAGAAGCCGCTGGCTATTCCTGCAGATATCGACGGCAGCATCCATTTTAATGATGTGACCTTCCACTACCCAACCAAGAAAGATGATGCGGCACTTGAAAAGCTAAACCTGCATATCAAACCGGGCGAAACAATCGCACTTGTAGGGCCATCAGGAGCTGGTAAATCAACAGTACTGCAGCTTCTTCTGAGGTTTTATGATCCTCAGTCAGGCAACATTAAAATCGACGGTATTGATATCAAAAATACTGATCCAACCGATTTTCGCCAGCATCTGGCGTTCGTGCCACAGGAAACAATTATCTTTGCCGATTCGATTGCAGAGAACATCCGTTATGGCCGCACCGATGCCACCGACGAAGAGGTTATTGAAGCCGCAGAGGCGGCAGCGGCCCATAGCTTTATTGAACGAGCTGGTGAAGGATATGATACCTACCTTGGTGAGCGCGGCACCCGACTTTCAGGTGGCCAGCGCCAGCGCCTTGCCATTGCCCGTGCCATCCTTAGAGACGCACCAATTCTGCTTCTAGATGAAGCAACCAGTGCTCTAGACGCTGAAAGCGAGCAAAAGGTACAAATGGCGCTTGAGAACCTAATGAAAAACCGAACTACTATCGTGATCGCACACCGCCTTGCAACGGTAAAGAAAGCTGACCGTATCATCGTTTTGGATGAGGGTAAGATCGTCGCGGAAGGCACACATAGTGAACTGGTGAAACAAGACGGATTGTATAAACGTCTGGCCGATTTACAGTTTGGCGAAATGCACTAAGCTAATTCCTTACAGTACCACTAATATATAATCCTTGGAATTCAACCTATGTCCGGCATGCTCTTCATTCATATCCCTAAAACAGCGGGAACCAGCTTTCTAAAAAGCGTGCGTAATATTGCGGGCTATGATGCCGTGGAGGTTGATTACGGGCCGGATGTGGAACATAGCACCAAACTCGTAAGGCAGTTTATTTACGAGAAGCCTACGATTGACGAATACAGCTTCTATGAAGCTTTTCAAAAGGAAGAAAAAGAACTGTTAGGTGGTCATTTCTTTAGTGATAGATACCTCCAGCTTTTCGGTGCTGAAAATACCATTTCTTTTGTACGTGAGCCAGTTGACCGCGTGATTTCAGAGTATTTTTACCTGAAGAAAAAACACGGATTGGATCAACCATTTGAAGAATTTTACCGTTCTCCCGCTGAAACAAACAAACAGTTCAGAATGATAGGCCAAGTACCTTGGCGGGCCTTTGATATGGTGGGTTCGCTTCAATCTTACGGTAAATGCCTTGAACGGCTTTCAGGGAAATACGCTGTAAACTTCTCAGAAGAGCGTGAAAACATCGCTCACAAAACAAGTAAAAATACTGTTCCTGATGATGTGCGGTCCGATATCTTAGCGCATAATGACCGTGATCAGGTTTTTGTGAGTGAGGTAGAAATCTATCTCCAGAAACTGCTGCAGTCATATTATGAAAACAAAGTATTCTGCTATCACGATTTTGGTTTCATTCCAGATCAGCACATCATCGGCTGGGCTTTTTACCAGGCCAATGACAATCCAGTAGAGCTGGAGCTTTGGATTGACGGCCAGCTAAAAGAAACCATCTTAGCCACAGAACATCGGCCGGAACTGCAGCTCCTTAAAACACCCCGAGGTGGTCATAATGGCTTCAGGGTTGTACTTTCACCTTATTCAGGCGCTGATAAAATCCAGCTGATAGCAAAGCAAACAGGCCAGTATCTACTGGATTGGAAGCGCACTTAAAACCCTCAGCTTGATACTGAGGACTATCTGCTGTTATTTCCCGCGCCGCTGTTCAGGATGAAGGGACCGCCCCAGGATATGCTCTGATCGGTGAATTACATGGCTGGCATGCCCAACAATCAATGGATCCACACCGTTCACCAGGTCATAATCCTTGTCAGGGTATTCAATGGTGCTCAGGAAATGCTTCATACAGTTGATACGGGCACGTTTCTTGTCATTTGATTTAATCACCGTCCACGGGGCATCTGCTGTATCCGTATAGAAGAACATCGCTTCCTTTGCTTCTGTATAGTCATCCCACTTCCCAAGACTAGCTTCATCAATAGGACTTAATTTCCAGCGCTTGAGCGGGTCTGTTTTGCGGCCATCAAAACGCCGTTTCTGCTCATCCTGAGTTACCGAGAACCAATATTTATAGAGCCTGATGCCAGAGCGGGTGAGCATGCGTTCAAGATCAGGGGTCTGGCGCATAAACTCTAGATATTCATCTGGCTGACAAAAACCCATTACGCGCTCAACGCCAGCACGGTTATACCAACTGCGGTCATAAAAAACGAGTTCCCCTGCAGTTGGCAGGTGCTCGATATAGCGCTGGAAGAACCATTGACCACGTTCCACCTCCGTTGGCTTATTGAGCGCGACCACACGCGCATGACGCGGATTAAGATGCTCAGTAAAGCGTTTGATGGTGCCCCCCTTACCAGCTGCATCACGCCCTTCAAACAGAATTACAAATTTCTGCCCTGTTTCCTGCGCCCAAAGCTGCACCTTAAGAAGCTCTGCCTGCAGCTTGGCTTTTTCATCTTCATAGGCTTTACGCGAGAGCTTTTCTTTATAGGGGTATTCACCTGTTTCAAATGCTTCACGGATTTTATCCGGGGACACCACAGGGAAAGATGATTTTTCCACCTTTTCATCAACAGGCTGAGATTTTGGCACAGCTTTAATAGCTGGCTTTACTTGCTGCTGTTCGGATTGCGTCGTTGTCATGCGGCTTCCCCTTTCAGTCATACCCCCAATAACACAAACCCACCAGTAGCATTCGTGCCAGTGGTTACTTTGATAATGGTCAAATATGCTCAGTGAAAACCGAGAGTTTGGCTATTTTAACAAGGCTGGAATAATGCGCCGTGTAAGCAGGTTTTTAGGAATGAACTGGTCTCGTGAACCAAAATTCACACCAGTGAACGCCGCTACGATTTTAAGCTCCGGCACGAGGAAAATAAAATTCCCTCCATTCCCATGAGCGTAAATAAGGGTAACCTTCTTACCTTCAATTTCACCGCCATGAAGCCACCACAGATAACCATACCCTTCAGGGCGTTCGTAAATCCGTGTTCTGGGTTCTACGGCATCCTTAACCCATGATGCAGGGATAACACCTTCACCACCAGACGCCATCATTTCGCCAATTCGGTACAGGCTTTTAAGGGTTAGCTTCAGATGACCTCCCGTGTCGGTATACCCCTTCGGAGTTTCATCCCACTTAGCTTCTTTGATACCAAGCGGCGCAAACAAATGCTTATCCGCAAAAGCCGGTACTTTCATGCCTGAAAGTTTTTCAATCACACGGCCCAAGAGCACCACGCCACCTGTGCAGTAGCTGAAATGTTCTCCTGTTTCATGGGATAATGGCTGTGAAAGTATAAATGCCGCCCAATCAGGCGTTTCATACATTTTATCTTCCTGCCCCAGTGAAGCTGGTTGCCAATCATTACAGGCCAAACCCGTACGCATGGTGAGGATATCTTTAATACGGATATTCCGCCGTGGGTCATCCTCTGCCATATGAGCAAACTCATCAGGCAATATCTCCGACACCCGCACATCTACACTCTTGAGCATTTCAAGCTCAATCATTTTCCCAATCAGAAGAGATGTAATGGATTTGGTAGCTGAACGGATATCTCTTGCTTTATCTGCCTGCTCACCCGGCGCATAAGCTTCAAAGAGGATTTTACCATCCACCGCAACAATACCGCCCTTTACACCTTTGTGCTTTCCCTCACTGATTTCCTCGCCAACAAGGCTGATATCATCAGCAAAGGCTGAAGTGCATAATGCCAAAAAGAGGAATATTACGGTGCCGAATCTTTGCATAAAAACTCTTATCTTTGGGTCAGGCGCATTTCAATTCTACGGTTACGGCTATAAGCAAATACATTATCATCAGGATCAATTGGCTGGAATTCACCAAAGCCTGCGGCTGCTAACCTATTCGCTGGTACACCCGCTTCAATCAGGAATTCCACCACGCTAATGGCTCGCGCCGCTGATAGTTCCCAATTGCTCTGGAACTGCGCTGTTGAGATCGGACGCTTATCTGTATGGCCATCAACCCGCAGTACCCACTGAAGCTCCGATGGAATCTGGCTGGAAATTTCAATCAGTGTTTCAGCAAACTTCCGAAGTTCTGCACGGCCTTCTGGACCCAGATCGGCCTGCCCGCTCGCAAACAACAGCTCTGAAGCAAATACAAAGCGGTCCCCTTCGATGCGAATTTCAGGACGTGTAGACAGCACTTCTTTCAGGCGTCCGAAGAATTCTGAACGGTATCCTGCAAGCTCTTCCACTTTACTGGCGAGCGCACGGTTCAACCTGCGGCCCATATCCACGATCACTGCCTGATTACGGCGGTCACGCTCTTCACTAGCCTGCAAAGCAGCTTCAAGACGCCCAAGCTGTTCCCTGAGCACATTAATATTGTTCTGTAATTGCGCCACCTGCTGCTGCGCGCGCTGGGAAATCGCTTTTTCTTCCGCCAGTGCTCCAGACGAGATTTTATGCTTAAGCTCCAGATCACTGGCGAGCTTTTCAAAACGCTCACGCGCTTCTGTCATTTCTTCAAGCCGTGTATCAGAAGATGAAAGCGCGCTGCGTACTGCTTCAAGATCAGCACTTAATTTATCACGGTCAGCATTCGCAGCATTTAAGGAAGAAGAGAGGTTAGCCACATTCTCCCTAAGCGAGCTATTAGCCTGCTGCTCAAGTTTCAAAAGGTTCCCGAGTTGAGCCACCTGCCCTCTGAGTTCCGCAAGGGCCTGATCACGGCCTGAAAGTGCCTGTCCCAAGAAAAATTGCGACAGCACAAACATGGACAGCAGGAAGATAATCACCAGCAAGAGCGAGGACAATGCATCCACAAACCCCGGCCAGCTACTATCCCCTTGAGCGCCTATTTTACGCCGAGCGAACATCTGGCTTATTGCTCCCCATCACGACGGCTATCCAGCCCTGCTGCGATAGTACGAGAAAGCAGTTTCAATTCACTCCGCAGTTCATCAACAGTGTTTTCACTATTGCGGGACTGTTCTTCAATCAAACGCTTGATGCCCAAATCAAGATTTCGGATATGCCCCTTGGTGGCATCATCCATTGCGGGCGCGGGCGCGGGCACATCATGCGGCTTTGCCTGCGCAGCAGCCAATTGCTGAATTGCTGTTGCCAGTGACCGGTTAGTTTCATCGCTATGGCGTACAAGTTCCGACTGTGTTTCCATTTTATCAGAAAGACTAGCGAGTGTTTCTGCGATAGCGATCATAGACGACTGTGTTTGATTACGAGCATCTTCAGACTGCTTAAGCGTACGCTGCAAACGGTCAATGCCGTCCGCTGTCTGCTCCATAAGCGCTGTCATATAGCTGTTTGGGCTGGCGACACCTTCAGACATTTCACTGCGGGAAAGATGCGTAACCGACGCTAGCCAATCTTCCACATTATTATAGAAGCGCGTTTGTGCCTGACTTGCCTGCAAATCCATAAATCCAAGGATCAAACTACCAGCTAGGCCAAAAAGCGAGCTTGAAAAAGCTGTGCCCATACCAGCAAGTGGCGTCTCTAGCCCAGCCTTCAGTTCATCGAACATCAATGCCATATCACCGCCATCAACCGTAAGGCTGTTAATGGTCCCGCCAATTGCACCAATAGTTCCGAGAAGCCCCCAGAATGTACCAAGCAAACCAAGGAAAATAAGGAGCTGTGTGAAATAACGGCTAATTTCACGGCTTTCTTCAAGACGAGAAGCGATCCCATCCAACACAGACCGCATGGAAAGAGTGGACAAACGCATACCGCCCTCTTCCTGTGCTGCCAGTAGTTGAGCAGCGGGCGCCATAAGTTTTGGTGTTACTGATGTGGTCGCGCTATCCCGGCGTTTAAAGACATTGATCCATTCAATTTCCGGTTTCAGATCAAATACCCGGCGGAACGCAAAACCAGCACCGATAAGGAGAGTGAAAACTATAACCCCATTCAGAGCAATATTGGCCATAAATGCATCAACCAGCGCATCCCTCAGGAGCACACCCAACAGCACCACAGCAAGTGAAAATAGTGCCATGCGTGTTATGAAATTGTTTGGCTTTTGCATGCCTGCAACTCTCCCCGGCGAAGAAATCAAATAGTACCAACACGTTGGAATACATACCAGCCTAGTTTAAGGGCGAAATTATGACTTGCAATGCCTAGCTTCAGGAAAGCGTATTTTTATAGGTTCAATACTCTTGAATAGAATGATGTTCTTCCCACCTCATAAGTTATAAATATAAATATGCGAGGAAATCCATGTCATTAAAATCGATGCTCTGTGTGGGTATCGCCGCTATCGCCTGTACGCAGGCATTGCTGGCAGATACTACTATTATCAAGGGGGCTACACTCGTTCAAACAGCGCCTGATCTTTCAAAAATAGCTAGCAGCTACATTATTATTGAAGATGACCGTATTCTGGAAGTGGGGCAAGGACAGCTCCCCCAAACATACAGAGACGCGACCATCATTGATGCAACGGGCAAATATGTTATTCCCGGCTTAATTGACAGCCATGTTCATTTAGCAAGCCGCCCCGGCATACCTTGGGGGAATTCACCTGAAAACCTGGAATTTTTAGGCGCATACTACGAACAATCGGTAAAGAGTTACCTCTACTACGGTTATACAAGCGTGATCGATTTAAATGTTGGGAGCCGAGAGCAATTGGCGGCCTTTAAAGAGTTACCAATTGGCCCGAACATATACGATTGTGATGCCGCAGCCCCTGTAGCAGATGGATATCCGCTCAGGTTTTATCCGGAAGCGATCCGTTACACCGCCAATAGAAACTTCATTTATAATGAAGGGCAGGAAGGATTAATTCCAGCGAATATTGATCTTACGGAACACACACCAAAGGCAGTTGTGGCACGCGCAAAAGCAAACGGTGCGGTTTGCTTTAAAACATTTCATGAAGCTGGGTGGCGGCCCGGCTCAAACTGGCCTGTACCAAGCAGGAAAACACTTAGCGCTTTAAAAAACGAAACTGATAAAACAGGTATGCCACTTCTCGTACATGCCAACAGGGAAGCAAACCAGAAAGCCACCTATGAATATGCAGATATTCTGGTACACGGCATGTGGCACTGGAATTACATCGACGGCAAGGTAGCAACAGAACCAAGTGAAAGCGCCTTCAACCTTGCCGGTAAAATAGCAGATGCAGGCACTGGCTATATGCCAACTTTTCAGGTTTTGCCCGGTGAAGGCGTTTTGTACGACCACAGTGTGTTGGATGAACCAGAACTCAAGCATGTTTATCCGGCAGAATTGATTGAATGGTATAAAACTCCAGCGGCACGGTGGTACCGAGACCAGATACTTGGTGATGAAGCCCCCACTGAAAAAAATCTACAAACCCGCTATGCGAACAATATCTACAAAACCGAGCAATCTTACCGCATTGCCAAACATATTTATGATGAAGGTGGTTTGCTCCTGTTTGGTACAGACACACCCTCAGATCAAACCTTCGGTAATCCGCCTGGCCTGAATGGATACTGGGAAATGCAACACTGGCAAGCCGCTGGCATCCCACTCACCGCTATCCTGAAAGCAGCGACATGGGACAACGCCAAAGCCTTTAATCTAGAGGATAACGTTGGTTCGATCAGCAAAGGTAAAATTGCTGATATGCTTATTCTTGAAGAAGACCCGACACTATCGCTTGATGCTTACAATGCCATTGACATGATCATCAGCAGAGGCCGGGTGCTAACGCGCAACAGCCTGAGCGCACAAGCAAACTAACAAAAAAAGGCCGGGAAAATTCCCGGCCTTTCTACATCATTATAAATCGAGTTTACTTTAAACCACGACGCGCACGTTTGATCACACGCTGCATCGGCATATGAAGCTGATCGTTGGCTGCAATGATATCACCTGTTTTCAGCATATCTGTACCGCCGTTAAGATCAGTTACATAACCGCCTGCTTCTTTCACCATCAGAATACCAGCTGCGATATCCCATGGTTGAAGGTTTGATTCCCAGAAACCGTCATAACGACCAGCCGCAACATATGCGAGATCGAGTGTTGCAGCACCAAAGCGGCGGATGCCAGCTACCGACGGCATAAACTCAGCAAGCTCGGCTTTAAACTCATCATGCCCTTCGCGGCCTTTAAACGGAATACCTGTAGAGAGAAGCGCTTCATCCATACGCTTACGGCCAGATACACGAAGGCGGCTATCATTCAGGTAAGCGCCCTGGCCTTTTTCAGCCCAGAACAGCTCATCAGTAAGCGGTGCGTATATAACACCTGCTGTGATTTCGCCGCGTTCTTCCACAGCTACTGTCATCGCAAAGTGCGGAAGGCCGTGCAGGAAGTTTGTTGTGCCGTCAAGCGGATCAATGATGAAGCGAACATCATCACGCTTGCCTTTAACTTCACCGCGCTCTTCCATAAGGAAACCGAAATCCGGGCGTACGCGCTGCAGTTCTTCAAACAGTGTATCTTCTGCACGTTTATCAGCCATAGATACAAAATCTGCTGGACCCTTGCGGGAAACCTGCAATTGTTCAACTTCACCGAAATCGCGGCGCAGACTGCGGCTCGCTTTCATTACGGCAGAGACCATCACGTTAATAAGGGGGGAACGACGGGCCATGGGAGTTCTCTCTATAAATCTTTATTAAAACACATAACCTGCTTCGCTGTGTTTTCGGCGAAACAGGTTACGGCAATAATCATTAAAAAGCTGTTAGTCAGCGCGGCTTACGTATTCGCGCTCAGCTGTGGATACAACAATCTTGTCACCGGCTTTAATGAATGGCGGCACACCAACACGCAGACCATTATCAAGTTCAGCAGGCTTATAGCTTGAAGAAACTGTCTGGCCTTTCACAACAGGCTCAGTTTCAACAACTTCAAGAGTTACTTTATCAGGAAGGCTAACGCCTAGAGGCTTTTCTTCATGGAATTCGATCTGAACCTGCATTCCGTCCTGTAGGAATACAGTATCGTCACCAATATCTTCTGAAGAGAGAGAAATCTGCTCGTATGTATCACCATCCATAAAGGTATACATATCGCCATCAGCAAACAGGAACTGATAATCTTTTTGCTCAAGAACAGCGCGTTCTACTTTTTCACTGGAACGGAAACGTTCGTTAAGCTTGCTGCCATTGATCAGGTTTTTAAGTTCAACCTGCAGGTAAGCACCGCCTTTGCCCGGCTGCGTGTGTGCAATTTTTACTGCGCGCCACAATTCACCATTGTGAATAATTACATTACCCGGACGGATAGAGTTACCATCTATCTTCATGGAACAGCCTTTCAGATTTCTCAAAGTCAAAGAACAAAATTGGGCGGGGGATAGCAGATTTATCAGGAGAAAGCAATCAAGGAAAACAAACCAGTGAGTGATTCACAGTGTTTTTCACCGTCTTGAATTCAATCCGTTGATAATCATAGCTGATGTTATGAAATAACGATTACCCCCGCTGGGATATAAGCATAATTAATATAAAGACTTTTCCCAACATGCAGCTATGAGGATAAATCATGCTACAATAAAGAGTTCCTCATTATTAACTTTTGGTTAATAATAAAGCCCTGTAGCTTAGAGGGGGAGTTCATGGCTGATCCAGTAGATATCGCTGTTGGCGAGCGAATAAGGCAGCTTCGCAAGGAGCGCCACATCACACAAACAGAATTAGGCGCCGCAGTCGGATTAACATTCCAGCAAATTCAAAAATACGAAAAAGCCAAAAATCGAATCTCTGCCAGCAAACTTGTTCAAATCGCTGACATCTTCAATGTAGACGTTTCTGAACTTTTTAAAGGCAGCATGGCCTATGAAGATGTGCCAGAATCAGAAGAGATCGCAGAGCTCATTAAATATACCGAAAGAATGCCAGATCATGTGCGTAGTCAATTCCTTAATCTGATGGAAGCAATTGCACAGGCCCCGGAAACTACCTCACAGGTCGATCTCTTATAACGGAACTGTTATCGTTATCAATTAGATGTGAATTGGTTTCAACTAAACATAGTTTCATAAGCACCCTTGTGTTTATTAATAAAGTTCAGGGGAGCTTATGTTTAAAAAAATTCTAAGCGGCATTGTACTGCTGATTGCAAGCAGTTTCCCTGCCGCCGCATCCGATTTGGGGCCGGCTGTCGGCTCTAAAATCCCACATAATCTTGAAGTGATGGATCAAAAAGGCCAGCAACAGTCTTTTTCATCGCTTACTGGTGAAAATGGCACAGTATTGGTGTTCTTCCGCTCAGCAAAGTGGTGCCCATATTGTCAGCGCCAGCTTATCAA
Source organism: Kordiimonas sp. SCSIO 12603 (assembly GCF_024398035.1). NCBI lineage: Bacteria > Pseudomonadati > Pseudomonadota > Alphaproteobacteria > Kordiimonadales > Kordiimonadaceae > Kordiimonas > Kordiimonas sp. SCSIO 12603. The sequence goes on along the minus strand of NZ_CP073748.1, from coordinate 1,154,112 downwards.
CATCGAGAAGTCAGCTGCAGAAGAAATTCGTAAGCGTGGTTTCAATGTTGTTGGTGTTAGTTATGACAGCGTAAAGGTGCTTGATAAATTCACCAAAAAACGCGGTATCAGCTATCCGCTGCTTTCTGATGATGGTTCTGCAATCATCAAGTCATTTGGTGTACTCAATGAAAAGTACAAACCAGGTGACCGTGTATACGGGATTCCGCACCCAATTATCGTGATCACAGACAACAGCGGTACAATCAAAGCCAAGTTGTTTGAAGAAGGCTATAAAAACAGACCAGAGACAGAAGTTATCCTCTCTGAGCTAGATAAGCTTTAAAACAGATAACGCGGCCTCAAAGCCGCGTTTTTTTTAGTCTAGCTGTTAAGAGCCTGATGGTAGGCTTTCACTGCAGCTACAGGACCCGCTTCATGCTGCCAAACACCCGCGCATACCGCTACAAAATGTGCGCCTGCATCTGCAACACTGCGACAGTTCTCTGGTGTTATGCCACCAATTGCCACACACGGAATATCTGTTACTTCTTCCCACATCTGTAGAATTTCAATTTCCGCAGGTTCTGCATCTGCTTTTGTCACGCTTGGAAAGAACGCTCCGAAAGCCACATAATTGGCACCACCCTCACCTGCTTCATAGGCCAGATGACGACTATTGTGGCAAGTTACGCCGATATCAAAATCCTCGCCGAGGATATTGCGTACGTCTTCCAGGCTCATATCATCTTGCCCAATATGAACGCCATCGGCACCAACAGCCTTTGCAATATCCACTCGGTCATTAATGATCACTGCAACATCATGCTTGTGGCAAACATCTTTCAGCTGGCTCGCAATATCCGTGAATGTTTCATCATCTACATCTTTGAGGCGGACCTGCACCACAGGCACCATTTCGGTTGCTAGAACAGCATCCAAATCGGCAGCAAAAGCCGCCACATCATCAAGTGTATCGGGTGTTAACAGATACAGTTCACAAGGTTCTTTGGTTTTTGCCATTTCTTTTGGTCCTCAATAACTTAAAAGCCCTTCCCCCACACTATAGGGAAAGGGCCAAATTTCTAAAGAGCTTTATAAGCTATGGGCTTATGCTTTGCCTTTATAGATATCAATAATCTCGTTCAGCATAGCAATTGCTTCCTCGCGTGGACGCTGGAATGTGTTACGGCCAATGATAGAACCGTTACCGCCACCATCGCGGATCGCACGAGCATCATCATAAACGCTGTTAGCACCTTTTTTCGCGCCACCAGAGAATACAACAACACGGCGACCATTGAAGGAAGAGCGCATAACTTCGCGAACGCGTGCAGCCTGATCAGAAAGATCGATGCCAGCGTCTTCGAAAGCCTTCTTCGCTTCTGGCTGCTCAAGGTGAGCGCTTGGAAGCTTCACTTTAATGATGTGTGCACCAAGTTCAGCTGCGATATGAGCTGCATAAGCGCCAACATCCATTGCTGTTTCCCCGTCTTTCGACAGATCACCACCACGAGGGTATGACCAAAGAACAACAGCAAGACCTTTCGCCTTCGCTTCTTCAGCAATCATCTGGAACTCTTCGAACAGGTCCAGTGCGTGCTCAGAACCCGGGTAAACAGTAAAGCCAACTGCAGAACAGCCAAGGCGGATAGCATCATCCACAGAAGCGTTTACTGATTGGTCTTTTGTTGTTGCCCAGCTGTTAGAGCTGTTAATTTTCAGGATAGTCGGAATTTGTCCTGCAAATGTATCAGCGCCAGCTTCTAGCATCCCAAGCGTAGATGCATAAGCGTTAAGGCCTGCATCAATAGCGAGCTGGTAGTGATAGTGAGGATCATACGCCGGAGCGTTTGGTGCAAATGAACGTGCCGGACCGTGTTCAAAGCCTTGGTCCACTGGCAGAATAATCATTTTACCAGTACCAGCAAGCTTACCTGTACACAAAATGCGGGCTAGGTTTGCTTTAGTACCTGGATTATCAGATTCGTAGTTTGCGAGAATATTTTTGACAGTTCTAGTAACTCTCATTGGGGCCCCCTAAAGGATCTATAGTGTTTATATAGGCGGTGCTTTGTGCGCCCTTGATACACAAACTCCCTAGCATTCGCAACGTTTGAAGGCGCATAATTCTATCTTTAATGACTGGTTAACTGATACCAGATAAGGTTATTATGCGACAAGGGGCGAGTAGACTAATATTTTATCAACATATTGGACTATATGAAACGCACTCAAGATATTGGTTTGACTAAGGTTTTTCAGAGATACCTGCGCGTATCTGCCTTATTTTTTGCTTGCTGTCTCACCGCAGCATGCGAACAATCTGAACCTAATCAACCCCTCAGGGTTTCAAGTAGTAACTGGCCGGGGTATGAACCGCTCTATATTGCAGAGGCTCTAAACTTCTATTCAGGTAAAGATATTCATCTCATCGAAACTCCGGCTTCAATGGTGTTAATGCAAAGCTTGCAAGCCGGTACAGTGGATGCCGCAGCTATATCCTTAAGCCGCGCCCTTACCTTTATCCAACAAGGGCAAGATATCTCCATTATCCTGGTTCTGGATTGGTCCAATGGGGCTGATCAGATTTTAGCCCGTCCACCAATAAAATCCATTGAAGACATCACCGGCGCAAATGTTGCGGCGGAAGCCAATACGGTTAACATGTTCCTTCTGCTACGTGCGCTCGAAAACCACGGCATGACGCTCGACGATATAAATTTTGCCCCTATGGAAAATGAGGTACTTGCCTCTTCCTATGCAGCTGGTGAAATTGATGTTGCCTCCGCCTTTGGACCAGCCATCAACGATATGGCCCAAATAGGTGCACGGAAGATTTTTGATAGCTCACAGATACCCGGCGAAATTCTGGATGTGCTTATTGTTCGAACCCAATATCTGGAACAAAACCCGTCCAAGGTTACAAAGCTTGTACAAGGCTGGCTGAAAGCAGTTGAATATATATCTAATCAAGAAACCGGCAGTGATCTACCTGCAGGTCTCCTTAAGCCCGAAGATTTTCAGGCAGTAAAAAACCAGGTTAAGCTTGCCGGAATCGCTGAAAACACCACGTTCCTCGGGGATGATGCCAGACGCTTGAAAGACACCATAGAAAAACGGTTGATGACATTTCAGGCTATCAGTGACCGGATGCAATTTTCGTCTATGCCGAAGATTAATACGAAACCTTTTGAAGACGCCAAAGCGCTAGAAACAGAAAATTAGAATTATCCAATGTTGAAGAACATTTCACTCAGGCATCTTATTCCACTGCTATTTTTTAGCGGCAGCCTGATGCTTGTGGTGTTCTTCTATACAGTTGGCTTCCCTGTTGCACAAAAAGAAGCCGTGGACCTAAGCAAGCGTCAGGCACTTACATTCCTTCAAATTCAGCAATCCAGATTCATTGAACTTCTGTATCTGGATGATACCAGCGAACTTGAGAAAGAGATTTATTTCGCGAACAATGATCCTGCGATCAAGAGGCTGTTCATTGTAGATGAAAACCTCATCGTACAGTATTCAAACCGTTCCCGAAATATCGGCGAACCTCTAAGCGCTACAAACTCACCCTACACCAAGGCAGAGATTGATAAGGTTAATGATACCCTAACCCTATCAGTAGAATGGCATGATAAAGATGAAACACTCCTCACAGGATATGCAGCCCTAAGGCACACGGTTGGAAGTGATCAGAAACGGTGGACGCTGATTATTGTTCATGATTTTTCCAACCTGAACAAATCTATCACCGATATTGCTGCGATTCCTTCCGAATTATTGGCAACACTGATGCTCGTTTTATCAGTTATCGCTATTATCCTTCTTCGGCGTCATCTGGATATGCGCCTTTCACCTTTATTAAGTGCTGCAGCCAAACTTGCAAAAAACAAAAAAGGTGCTCGCTCTAATCTTGTTGGCGCTGATGAATTTGCAGAAATTGGCCGAGCTTTCGACCAAATGGCGGAGAAGGTTGAACAGTCTCTTTCCGAACTGGAAGATGCCAAAAATGATGCAGAGCTTGCCAATCTGGCGAAAAATAACTTCCTAAGCTTCATGAGCCATGAAATCCAAACACCTCTTGCAGGGTTGCTTGGTTTCATTGATCTTCTCGGAGAATCGGAACTGGATGAAGAAGCTCGAATTTATCTTCGCTCTACAGAAGCATCCGCACGCACGCTTTCCGGCCTGATCAGTAACTTACTTGAAACCAGTCGGCTTGAAGCAGGAACTGTGAAACCAGCATCCGAAGCGTTCTGTATCAATTCTCTTATCCAAGACATCGTAGACAGCACTATCATGCAGGCCAAAAAGAAGGGATTGGCTATCAGGGTTACATCTAATCAGGATGATCCAATCTGGTTGGAAAGTGATCCTGTTCTCATTCGGAAGATACTTGTAAACCTCACCGACAATGCTGTTCGCTTCACGGAAGAAGGTTCAATCACCATCGCGGTTAACAGTGAGCCTGTTGATGCTTCACGCATGTTGCTGAATGTATCAGTATCGGATACTGGCATCGGCATCGCACCAACCGAACAAAAACATCTCTTTGATCGTTTTTACCGCTCGAATGATCAGCGGATCAAAAACTATAAAGGCGCTGGTATTGGTTTGACCATCTGTAAAGATATTGCAGATATCCTCCACGCTGATATCCATGTATCCAGCGTTCTGGAAGAAGGCTCAACATTCAGTTTGGAAATGGAAGTGCCTATTGCTGATCCACAGTCCGATTTCAGTTACTCCGCCTTAACAGCTCGCGAACAGCAACCGCTGAATATTCTACTTGTTGAACATTCTGAATTAACGCGTTCTTTCCTCATCAGTCTTCTCAAAAAGCTCGGGCATAGGGTTTACCCCTGCAAGAATGCGTCTGAAGCCATACAAGCCATGAAAGACTTGCTGATTTACCCTAACCTGCCCCCTATAGACTTGGCCTTTATTGATATTCATATGCCAATTATGGATGGTGAAGAGACCATGCATGAAATCAGGGGTATGGACTCTCGCTTTAAGCATCTTCCAATGATCGCTACATCAACCCAGAATGACCCTATTGCCAGAGAGAAGCTGCTTGTTGCTGGTTTTAATGGCTTTGTTTCCAAACCAATCAACAAAGAACATTTGATGGAAGAAATCTTCAATCTCTCTCGCCTGCAAACTCACCGAGTATAAAAAAGGCCCGCACGTGCGAGCCTTTCCTGAAACACTTTAATGAGCTTTAACCAAGCGCCGCGACACCCGGAAGCTCTTTACCTTCCATCCACTCAAGGAATGCGCCACCAGCTGTAGAAATATGTGTGAACTGTTCTTTCACACCAGCATGAGCAAGTGCCGCTACTGTATCACCACCACCTGCAACAGTGAGAAGAGATCCAGCCTCGGACAGTTCACCAGCAGCCTTAGCAAGTGCAACTGTAGCCGCGTCAAATGGCTCCATTTCAAACGCACCCATAGGGCCGTTCCATACAAGTGTTTTGGATACCTTAAGCACCTCAGCAAGCTCAGCGACAGTCGCAGGGCCTGCATCAAGGATCATCTCAGCGCCGGATACAGCATCTACACCTTTAGTCTCATTTGCAGCATGAGCTTTAAATTCAGTTGCTACAACAACATCAGATGGCAAGTGCACTTTACAGCCAGCATCCTTAGCCTTGGAAAGAATAGTAAGCGCTGTATCTTTCAAATCTTTCTCACAAAGGCTGGCACCGATATCCATACCTTGTGCGAAAAGGAATGTGTTAGCCATGCCGCCACCGATGATCAGATGATCAACTTGCTCCACAAGGTTTTCAAGGACCGCAAGCTTTGACGAAACTTTGGCACCGCCCACAACAGCAACAACCGGTTTCACAGGCGTACCAAGCGCGTTTTCAAGTGCTTTCAGTTCAGCGCCCATGGTTTCGCCAGCAGCAGCCGGAAGTAACTTTGCAATAGCAGCTGTGGAAGCATGGGCGCGATGCGCCGCTGAGAACGCATCGTTTACATACACATCACCAAGGGCTGCAAACTTAGCTGCCAATTCAGGATCATTCTTTTCTTCGTCCTCAAAGAAGCGTGTGTTTTCAAGAACAACAACTTCATCTGATGGCAGATCATCACCGAGTTCAGCAAAACCAACACTGCGCTCAAGAACATCAGCAAGTGCTGGCACAATCGGTTTCAAGGACATCTCAGGCACCACTTTACCCTTAGGGCGACCAAAGTGTGCCAGAAGAACCGAACGGCCACCAGCGGCTACGATTGCGTCCACTGTTGGCTTCACTGCGTGAAGACGAGTTGCATCTGTTACCTCGCCGTCCTGCATTGGTACGTTGATATCCACACGCACAACAGCAGTTTTACCTGTTAGGTCACCAAGGTCTTTTATTGTTTTGAAAGCCATTTTTATCACTCTCGAAGAAGGCTGATAGTAAAAAGGGCGATCAACCGACCGCCCTTATAATCACTTAAATGAAAGAGCTTAGAGGCTCGCCATTTTCACAGCTGTATCAGCCATACGGTTGGAGAAGCCCCACTCGTTATCGTACCATGTCAGGATACGAACGAATGTGCCGTCTGTTACCTTTGTCTGGCTTGAATCAAATGTTGAGCTGTTTGCATTGTGGTTAAAGTCGATAGAAACTGCAGGCATATCTTCATAACCAAGAACGCCTTTCATATCGCCTTCAGCAGCAGCTTTGATTGCTTCGTTGATTTCTTCCGCAGTTGTCTCGCGGCCAGCATCAAACTTAAGATCTACAAGAGATACGTTTGGTGTTGGAACACGAACCGCCGAACCATCAAGCTTGCCAGCAAGCTCAGGAAGAACAAGACCAACAGCTTTAGCAGCACCCGTTGATGTTGGGATCATGCTTAGTGCAGCCGCACGTGCGCGGCGTGGGTCTGAATGCAGTGTGTCAAGAACAGGTTGATCACCAGTATAAGCGTGAACAGTTGTCATGTAACCGCGCTCAATGCCAACAAGGTCGTTAAGCACTTTTGCAACAGGTGACAGACAGTTTGTTGTACAAGACGCGTTTGATACGATTGTATCTTCTGCTGTCAGGTCACCATCGTTCACGCCGTATACGATTGTTTTATCTGCATTTGCACCAGGCGCTGAGATAAGAACTTTTTTCGCGCCTGCTGTTAGGTGCATTGCTGCTTTTTCGCGTGCTGTGAAAATGCCTGTACATTCCATTGCAACATCAACATTTTCTTCACCCCAAGGAAGCTCTTCAGGGTTACGGATAGCAGTAACGCGGATGCGGTCACCGTTCACAACGATTGCATCGCCGTCTACCTTCACATCACCAGGGAATGGGCCATGAACGCTATCACGCTTAAGAAGGTAAGCGTTCATCTCCACGTCACCAAGATCGTTGATCGCTACAACTTTGATATCTGTGCGACCGCTTTCATAGATAGCGCGAAGAACGTTACGGCCGATGCGGCCAAATCCGTTAATGGAAACACGTACAGTCATTGAGGTTGTCCTCCAAATAGTGGTGTATTCGTACAAACAAAATATTTGTAATTAATTAGAGCTTCTCACGCACAGCTGCAACCAGTGCATCAGCTGTAATTCCGAAATGCTCATATAGTTCATCAGCTGGAGCCGAAGCACCAAACGTGGTCATACCGATATTCACGCCGTCAAGGCCAGTATAACGCTCCCAACCGAATGTAGTTCCCGCTTCAATAGAAGCTTTCAAAGCAGCCACAGGCAGTACCTCTGCTTTATAAGCCGCGTCTTGCTGATCAAACAGGTCTGTACATGGCATGGAAACAACACGTGTTGGCACACCATCTGCCTGAAGTGTATCGCGCGCTGCTGCTGCGATTTCAACTTCAGAACCTGTTGCGATCAATACAACTTTCGCTTCGCCACCTTCTGCTTCATGCAGAACATAACCACCTTTAGCACAGAGGTTCTCATCAGTGTGCGTAGTACGCTGCTGAATAAGGCCCTGGCGTGTAAGGGATAGAATGCTTGGTGTTTCTTTAGCTTCCAGTGAAAGCGCCCAACATTCAGCTGTTTCAACAGCATCACATGGACGGAAAACATTCACATTCGGCATTGTACGCAGGCTCATCACATGCTCAACAGGCTGGTGCGTAGGGCCATCTTCACCAAGACCAATGCTATCGTGTGTCATCACATAAATCGCGCGCTGCTTCATCAACGCCGCAAGGCGGATCGCTGGGCGAGCATAGTCGGTGAATACCATGAACGTACCACCGTACGGAATGTGCTGATTGTATAGCGCAAGGCCGTTCATCGCTGCACACATTTCAAATTCACGGATACCGTAATACATATAACGACCAGAGAAATCATCAGCTGTGATGCCTTCTGTCTGGCTTGTTTTTGTAAGGTTCGAACCCGTAAGGTCAGCGGAACCACCAATTGTTTCAGGCACAACACCGTTGATCACTTCAAGCGCCATCTGGCTTGCTTTACGTGTCGCAACCTTTACAGGCTCAGCAGCAAGCTGGGCTTTATATTCGTTGATCGCTGTTGTGAAACCTGCTGGAAGGTCTTTATTCTGACGGCGATCAAAATCTTCTTTCACGAACTGATCAAGCGCACCGAATTTGTCTTTCCATGCGGCAGAAGCGCTTGCGCCTTTCGCGCCAACAGCGCGCCAAGCGTTTAGCACATCTTCCGGAACTACGAATGGTTCAGCGTCCCAGCCTAGGAAAGCACGTGCCGCAGCAATTTCATCATCACCAAGCGGTGCACCATGTGTTGCAGATGTACCTTGCTTGTTAGGAGCGCCGTAACCGATTGTAGTGCGGCATGCGATCATGGAAGGCTTATCGGCTTCCTTCGCAAGACCAATTGCAACTTCAATCGCTTCCATATCGTGGCCATCAACTGCCTGAACATGCCAGCCTGCAGCTTCAAAGCGCGCCATCATATCTTCACTTGATGAAAGATCGATCGAACCATCGATGGAAATAGAGTTATCATCCCAAAGCACGATCATCTTCGATAGATTTAAGTGACCTGCAAGAGAGATAGCTTCCTGAGAAACACCTTCCATCAAACAGCCGTCACCCGCCAACACATATGTGTGGTGGTTCGTTATATCGTCACCGTACTCAGAGTTTGATAGACGCTCACCGATTGCCATACCAACAGATGTTGCAAGACCTTGGCCTAGCGGGCCAGTTGTTGTTTCAACACCCGGGCACTCACCGAACTCTGGATGACCAGCGGTTGGGCTATGAAGCTGACGGAAGTTTTTAATATCTTCCATTGTCGGGTTTTCATAACCTGTTAGGTGAAGGAGCGAATAGATCAGCATTGAGCCGTGACCAGCTGACAATACAAAACGATCCCGGTTTGGCCATGTTGGCCACGCGGGATCGAAATTCATAAACTTAGAGAAAAGAACTGTTGCTACATCGGCCATTCCCATTGGCATACCAGGGTGGCCCGAATTCGCTTTTTGGATTGCATCCATGGACAAAGCGCGGATCGCATTTGCCATTTTTTGCTCAAGATCATTTTCAGCTTGGAGTGAAATATCGCTCATTTCTATCAACTTGTCTTTTTGGCCCTAAAAAGGCGACGTGAAAATCGCGGTCAAAATGGCGGGGAAGAACTGCATAGTCAACCTTTGTGAGCGTAATTTAGCAGTGTTTTTCTTACTTTCAGATGCAACAATGCTTGTGTATGATTGACGACAGTCCTGCAAACACCCTATCTTCAAGAGAAATTAGCTTTTTACATACTGAAATTATCGGCTTTAGCGCCTTCAGTTAGTTGAGACAAGAAAATGACAGAGCATACATCTTCACAAGAATTAGAAGCGGCAAGAGCGCGACTCGAGACAGCTCTCTCAGGCTTAGCTCAGGGTGTAATTACGACACGCGAAGCTTTAAATTCAGCAGCCAGTATCACGAATGAGAAAGTTCAGCTTGCTGAACGCGTGGCAAAACTGGAAACAGAAAACCTGAAACTGCATGAACAAATTGCAGCACATGCCCTACAAACACCGTCATCGGAAATTGAAGATCAACTTGCCACATTACGGGAAGAAAAATCCGCACTTGAGCAAAACTATCGGCTTCTGAAAACCAAATATGCAGATCTACAAGAACAGGTAGATAAACCAAAACCGCTTGAGGTTGATGTTAGCGGACAGCTGGAAATGCGCCTCTTGCAGCAGAGACTGGAAGAGATGCAGGCTGAAAAAGAAATGATCAAAGCCGAACTGGATAGAGCAATTGCAAGCCTTGAACCTCTGGCGGGAGATGCATAATGGCGCAGATTAGTGTAAACATTAACGGTAAACCTTATCCGCTCGCTTGCGCTGAAGGTGATGAAGATCGCATTCGCAAACTCGCAGCCTATGTTGACACCAAGGCGCGTGATCTCGCTGGCAAGCTTGGGCACATCAACGAATCCCGCCTTCTTCTGATGTCTGCAGTACTCATCGCAGATGAACTTCACGAAGCGCTTGAGAACGGAGGGAGTGGCGGACTGATGGGCGCAATCTCCGAAACCGACCTCGCTAAAATTCTGAATGAAGTCTCTTCAGAAGTAGAAGGTATTGCAGAAAAGCTCACAAACGCTTAAGTATGCGGCGCGGGCACTGCGCTGTGCGTGCGATATGCAGTAATTCCCGGGGCTATAAACACTCCTAGGGAGCTGTCACTGGTTAGAACCGTGGTTCTTCTCATACGGCGCCCACCTGATTTATCAGGTTCCGGAGAGTACAAACGTCAGAACGGCAGAGGTGGTCCCGCACCCACCAGAAAGACACTATGAAAAAACCAACAAGCAAAGCTGATCTCCGCGCCGAGGCGAAACGCATGCGCGCGGGTGCTGCTCAAATGTATGCTCTTGAAGCCGCAGAGAAAGCAGCGAAACACGGCCTGCAGATGTTTTCCAGTTTTAACAAAGGCGCTATCATTGCTGGCTATTGGCCAATTGGGGATGAGCTTGATCCACGGTTTTTGATGTTGTCGCTTGAACAGGCTGGATACCGTATTGCGTTGCCAGTAGTAAGCGAAGAAAACGCGCCACTCACGTTCCGCCTTTGGGGACAAGGGGACCCGCTTGAGAAAGGTGCTCTAGGCACGATGCAGCCCGTTACAGATGCACCTGAAGTTACTCCAAACGCCCTGTTAGCACCTCTGCTCGCTTTTGATGAAGACTGTTATCGTTTGGGCTGGGGCGGCGGCTACTACGATCGCACGCTAGCAGCACACACAGAAATTAAAGCCTTCGGGTTTGCATATGGGGCCCAATTTGTGGAAAACTTACCAAGAAGCGAATTTGATTGGCCAATGCAGGGCATCATTACCGAGGAAGGTGTAATCCTTCCCCGCAAAAAAGTGATGTAACGAGTAAGAAGTTAGAAAGAAAAATTATGCGTTTACTATTTCTGGGGGATTTGATGGGCCGTTCTGGCAGAAACGCTGCAACAGATGCCCTGCCCGATCTCCGCCAAAAACTGAAACTGGATTTCGTTATAGTAAACGCTGAGAACGCTGCCTCTGGATTTGGTACTACAAGCAAAATTGCCGGACAGGTTATTCAGGCTGGTGCCGATGTTATCTCTGGTGGCAATCACACATTCGACCAAAAAGAACTACTTACAGCTATTGGTGCTGATGGCCGCATTCTTCGCCCAGTAAATTACCCACCTGGCACGCCAGGACGCGGCTATAATATTTATGATGCCCCGCGAGGCAAAAAAGTGCTGGTTATCAACGCCATGGGTCGTGTGTTTATGAACGCTATGGATTGCCCGTTTCGCGCCGTAGACGACATTCTGAAAAAATACCGCCTTGGTGCCACTGTTGATGCCATTGTTGTAGATTTTCATGGTGAGGCAACAAGCGAGAAAATGGCCATGGGCCAATATCTGGATGGCCGGGTAAGCCTTGTTGTTGGCACTCACAGCCATATTCCAACAGCAGACTGCCAGATTTTTGATAAAGGCACAGCCTACCAAACAGATGCCGGGATGTGCGGTGATTACAACAGTGTTATCGGCATGGATAAAGAAGAGCCTATCAGCCGTTTCCTAACGAAAATGAATAAGGAACGCTATAACCCTGCGAGCGGCGAAGCAACAGTGTGCGGCACTTTCGTGGAAACAGATGACCGCACCGGACTTGCAAAACGGATTGAACCTGTACGCATGGGGCCACGTCTAATGGAGCATATTCCTGAGGTGTAACAACGATCTTTGACTTAGCGCGCTAACTCGTATATCGGTCTTTTAAGAATTTCTATCATATGCCTGCGATTTTGTTTGGCTCTAAATTTTTGTGCACATTCGATACGCTGCTGAAGAGTTATATCCAATCCTGTCAAGGCACGAGAAACTGCATCAGCAACCCCGAACGCTCCATCCGCCTTGTCAAATACAACATAGTCAGCGCCAATTTCTTGCACTTCTTTTTCAAGCCACGTTTCTTTCGGCACCACCAATCTATTAGCCGTTGCAATGGCTTCCCAAACCACGCCTGATGTTTGATAAACATAGTTTTCGCCTATGTAAGGAGCAACCACAACAGAACTATAAAAGAAAGCGTCCGCATACTGGGCCTGATCCAGTAACAGTGTATTAAACAAGAAATTCTGATGCTCTTGCCTCAAAGCGGATAACTCACCGAATATAGCTTCATTTTCCCCAGATAACCGACGTTTATCAGCATGGGCTGCAAATTTGATTTTTGGCCACCTGGATGTCAAATCACACACCGCATCAGGTATCAATCCAAATCCCTTAGAGATATCAGGCACACCCGCAAACATCAGGACCTGCGCAAAATTCTTCTTTTGATTCATTTCTAGCGGTGCTTGTATAGCGCTGTTGATCAATGGATGCGGTAAAATTTCCCGCCCGCCAAGATGGCTATATTGTTTGGCAAGCGTTTCACCACATGTATAGATTTCCGCCCCAACATCACGTGCCATTTTTAAAAAATGCTGATGAAATTTAGCCGAATGCGCATGATTTACCAAAAACTCACCTGATGCTTCATTGAAGTAACACCCACTGGGTTCATGAAGAAAAAATATCACATGTGGTCGTTTACCTTCTTCAAATGAACCTACCCACCGAACGGCACCATCCAACTGGTTATAAGAGAGGTTTGAAAAAATAACTCTGGTTTCTTTTTCAAACCAAGTAGCTGGCAACTTCTTCATATCGTTGAGGAATACCTGATTGAACCCCAGATACGTATTTAAAATTCTGGCGTTATCCTGCTCCGCACTGTCATGCATGATGGTGTGCTGAAAATGTTTTACCAGCGTACCACCCCATAAGTTCTCACCAGGCAACGATTTATGTGATACCAGAAACGTTTCTTCCTCTTGTTCAAGAGCAATATCTACTAGAAACTTATTCCAAACGGAAAAATGTCCTGAACGATGAATTAAATTGGAATCACAAATGATAGTTTTCACAAAAAAACCTTATCAATATTCTTCAAAGCGAATAATAAACAATAGGTAAATACTGAAACATCCCAGATGTTGAAAACCTATTACCAGTATTAAAATTCATATTTTTCTGGATAGAGAATTACAAGATGTCGACCAAAAAAAACTTGCTGATCATTACCCATAACATCACCGAGCTAACTCCCGGCGGCGGCATCGAAGTGTATCAGGACATTATAAGAAAAAATCCAGAGTATAATGTCTTTTTTCTGGTTAAGACCACACGCAACAATACACCAGAATATATCGTTAGAACCCCAGATGAAAAATTCCGCATTTACGCCTTAGAAAAACAGATATCGGTTAAAACTGTAAAAGAAGACCAAAGGATGAATCTTGTTGTCCAACTGATAAGGGAACACAAGATTGATCTAGTACACTTCCAACATCTTTTAGGCCATCCACTTGGCTTGCCAAAAGTGCTGCAGAACATGAAAATTCCGATGCTATATACGCTGCAGGATTTCTATCTTACCTGTTTCAAATTCAATCTACGTAAACCGAACGGCAGTTTCTGCAATACATTTGACCATTCAGTAAGCCAATGTAACTTCTGTTTGCAGGCAACTCATAACATTGAATTTGGCTATCAGGAGCAGCGGCGCGCATTTATTGGAGAGATGCTATCAAACTTCGCAGGTTTGATCTCAAGCACAAATTATACGAAAAACGCGTTTCAAAAAATCTATCCGCATCTTCCTGATGATTTATTTCATATTCTTCCTCTCCCAAAACCCTGGCCATCGAATGATCAAGAGCGTCCGACCCCTAAACCTAAAGGGGAGTTTCTGGAAGTAGCTATCCCGGGTAACTACAATTCAGTTAAGGGGGGTGACTTGATGTTTGAACTCATCCGCGGATTACAGCATGAAAAAATACGCTTTACCGTCCTTGGTCGCATTCAAGAACCTAAATACAAAGAATTATTTGAGAAGCATAAATTCCCAAATTTAATTATCAAAGGCGGTTACGACCCTAAAGATATCATAGATATTCTCAAAGATTATGACGTGTCCTTGCATCTCTCTGTATGGCCCGAAACATACATGATTACACTAAGTGAAGCCTGGACTGCTGGTGTCGTTCCAATCGTTACCAATCTGGGAGCTCAAGGAGAACGTGTAGAGCATGACAAAAATGGGTTTGCAGTACCAGTGGATGGTATTGGCGAAGTATATGATGCTCTCAAATCCCTTCTTGATTCACCAAAGAAACTTATAGAGATGAAGCAGGCAGCGATTGATACCTTCACACCAACGGGAGAAGACCACATCCCGGAACTAAATAAGATTTATGAAAAAGTACTATCTGCGCACCCGAAACAGGGTATTTCAGTCATCCGAGGTAAATAGGGACTGTACTGTCCGTACACTCCCACACCTTCGAATATATAACGGTTTATAGTAGATAATAGAGATATTTAATGGTCGCGACACAAGCAGAATGGAACGAAAGACTCGTCATTCTAAAGATACTCTCTAGGGCTAAGAAAAATGAACAAGAACAAGCCGGCCAGATAGCCATCAATGCTGCCAAAGATATTGTTCTTAGAAATGTTCCTCGTATTTCCGTTATTATGCCAATGTGGAATAGGCAGAACATTGTTATAGAAGCCATTCAAAGTGTTCTTGATCAGAGTTTTCGCCCATACGAGCTTATTATCAGCGACGATGGCAGTGTAGATGATTCTGTAAAAACCGTAGAAAACTCTTTTCCTCAAGAAATAAATTCCGGTCTCATTAAAATTATAAAAAACAGTGAAAACAAAGGGGCAGCCCACGCTCGAAACCTCGCCCAACAAATAGCGACAGGTGATTTAATCGCATATTTAGACACGGACAATAAATGGCGTAAAAATTATCTTTTGATGATGGCAGGTTTGTTTGCTCAAGAACCGGAACTCAATTGCGCCTATGCAGCCCTGTTCGTAACGAACAAAGACGAGAATAAACAATATGTTCTCGCGCAAACCTATGACAGAGCTCGCCTTTTAAGCGGCAACTTTATAGATATGAATGTGTTCATTCACAGGCGTAAATTAATCGATAAACTCGGCGGGTTTAATGTCGATATCGAACGGATTGAAGACTGGGAGATGATCCTAAGATATACGCAAGAACAAATCCCACCGCTGTTACCAATGATTGGGACTGACTATCTAATCGACACTAAAAACCTTGGAAATATGTCAACAACCAGAAATTACACTGAAAACTTCAGGAAAGTTTACAACATTCACCATCAGGAAATGGAACAATATGGCGTGAAAGCCCGATAAATTTTTACCCGCGGTCCAGCACGCTTTCAAAATAACTAATCGTATTCCTTAGCCCGGCCTGCACGTTCGTCGAAGGACACCAATCTAATTCCTTTTTAGCTAAAGAAATATCTGGCTGCCGCTGCAAAGGATCATCTTCTGGAAGCGGTTTATATATTAACTTAGACGATGAACCGATAATCTCGATAACAGTTTCCGCTAGCTGTCTAACGGTCATTTCGCCTGTATTACCAATATTTACTGGGCCGGTAAATTCCGGTCCGCGCGCCATCAACCGCATTAAACCGTCAATCAAATCATCTACATAACAAAAAGAGCGTGTTTGGCTCCCATCACCATAGATAGTGATATCCTCACCCTTTAGAGCTTGCACAATAAAGTTTGAAACAACGCGGCCATCATTCACATGCATACGAGGACCATAGGTGTTGAAAATACGCGCTACTTTGATTTGCAAGTTATGTTGGCGATGATAGTCAAAAAACAGTGTTTCAGCACAACGTTTTCCTTCGTCGTAACATGACCGCGCGCCAACTGGATTTACGTTACCCCAGTATTCCTCCGTTTGGGGATGCACTGCGGGATCACCATAAACCTCACTGGTCGAAGCCTGTAGGATTTTCGCATTAACACGTTTAGCGAGACCTAGCATATTAATCGCACCATGCACACTGGTCTTGGTGGTTTGCACTGGATCACGCTGATAATGAATAGGTGAAGCAGGACATGCTAGGTTATAGATTTCATCCACCTCCACATACAGTGGGAAAGTAACATCATGGCGCATCAACTCGAACATTGGATGGTTAAGCAAGTGTTGCACATTATGTTTTGTACCTGTGTAAAAATTATCTACACACAACACATCACATCCTTGCTCAAGCAGCCTCTCACACAAATGAGAGCCTAAAAAGCCTGCACCTCCAGTAACTAAAACGCGCTTATTTTCATGCATGTGCCAGCCTTTTAAAATAGAAACACTACCAAAATTCTTGCTTACCATTATCACTGAAAATCATATTTGATAATAATATTTTAGTATTTAGCTATTCCTATTCAAATAATATATGCGGCATGATCGTAAAGTTATTATTTCAAGCGAATAGAAACGAAAATAACTGCACGTATTTACCGTCTATATTCACACAACTCGACCCACCTGTTTCAAAATTCAAAAAAATGTTGGATAGTTCAATATCTTAACGCTCAGGGGTACCCACACATGAAAAAACAGCTTGTCTGCTATCCAACTCGGCTAGGGAATATGGTGCATGATCAACGAGATAAGTGTATCGGCTGGTCTTTCAAGGAATATGGTGAATGGGCTCCCGGTGAATTAGCTATCTTAAATAAGGTGATCAACCCAGGCGATACAGTTATAGATGTTGGTGCTAATGTTGGATATCACTCCTTGTTCTTTTCTCTCAAAGTACAGCCAAGTGGCAATGTAATTGCTTTCGAGCCTCACGAAATAAATCACAAGCTTCTCACCCTAAACTGCATCATCAACAATCTTGAAAATACCAAGATACATAAGGCTTTGATTGGATCAAAAACCGAAATAGTGATGCTTGAAGATGATGTCACTGACATCCAAAATCTGGCTGCTGCAAGTTTCGCCGGACATATGGAAAAAACAGAAAGTGGCTCGCCCTACATGAAATTGAAACTGGATGATCTCAATCTGGAAAACTGCAATCTTATCAAAATAGATGTAGAGGGCATGGAATTAGAGGTTATCTCTGGGGCACAAGATATTATTGCTGAAAAGAAGCCTATAGTTTTTTACGAACAAAACACGGTCGCAAATTTTCATGAAATCCAAAAAATACTTTCTGACCGTGACTATGCTTCATTTTGGTCTGTATCCAAGGCTTACCCAAAATTCAATATACGGCGTAACGAAATAGATATCTTCAAAGGCAACACAGAAACCAACATTCTTGCTATCCATAAAGACCAGGTAAGCCAGCATCCATGGACCGACACATTAACCCAAGTAACTGACGATATATATTCACCACCTGAACTGTCTGCTCTGGGAGAGGAAGATATGATCAAGGCATCACTTATCAGCCAAGTAGATGTGCAGTGGGCAAACTTTTTATCAAGCTACTTCCAAAACTAACCGAAGACGATAGCGCTCTTAACTTTGGTGGCCATGGTCATTGGGAAGCTTCTTGTATAACCGCGGACGAATATTTGCCCGCGGCTGATCTGCCAACTTTCACACAAACCAACAAAACCGTGCGGTTAGCAACCAAACATGAAACGACGGAGACAGCGAAGAGAAGCCTCTTTTAGCTTCTCTCTGAAACTTATCAAATAAACTTGGTTTTATAAAAAGCGCCCAACAACATCCTTGTAAGAACGGCTTACTTTTAATTCAACGCCGCACATAAGGGTAAGAAAGCACTCACCATTTGAATGAGGGCGCACTTCTTTAACTTTATCCAGATTAACAATAGTGGAGCGGTGAACTCGCTGGAAAACACGCGGGTCAAGGCGCTTTTCCATGGTTTTCATGGTCTCTCGAAGAATGTGGGTTTTTTCGCCAACATGAATACACATATAATCGCCAGCCGCGTCTACATAATCAACATCTGCAACATCAACAATCGTAATATGCCCGCGATCTTTAATACGAAGATGCGGATCATAACGATCTTCTTTATGTTCTACAGGCTTTTCCAGAATAGCGGTGAGCGCTTCTTTTGGAGGCTCATCCATGCTTTCAATCAAATCCACAAGACGCGCATTTTGTTCAATTGCAATCCGCTGGCTAAGCGCTTCACGCACACGTACGATAGCTTCTTCAAGCCGCTCTTCTTCAACCGGCTTCAAAAGATAATCAAGTGCATGGGCTTCAAACGCTTCAAAGGCATACTGATCAAAAGCAGTTACAAAAACAATAAGCGGAATTTCCGTTTGCCCAACAAGTGAACGCACAACCGAAAACCCATCAAAGCCGGGCATTTGGATATCGAGGAAAACCAGATCAGGCTTTTGTTCTTTAATTGCTTTCACGGCTTCCCGGCCATTTGAACATGTTCCAATGATTTCCAAATCATCAAACTTTTCAAGGCGTAGCGTTAGCCCGCGGATCGCAAGTGGTTCATCATCCACCAAAAGCGCTCTGATTTTAGCCATATATTCTTCCCCTATCGAGCCTTAGCAACGGCATTTTCACATCATTATGTAAACATAAAATTAGCGGTCACAAGGTAGTTCAATAAAAATACCTAAACCAGTTGGGTCCATATTCCTAAGTGTAATCTCATGATCATCGCCGTAAATCTGCATCAAACGCTCGCGTGTGTTTGCAATTCCAACACCTGAACCAGATTTACTCACGATGTTCGTCAAATCTTCCATACCCGGCCCAGTGTCGGTAAGCGCGACCTTCAGCCGCCCCTCGTCCACATCAGCACTCACTTTAATCGTACCCCCGTCGATAGACGGTGCGATTGCATATTTAATGGCATTCTCAATAAGCGGCTGTAGCAGCAGGCTTGGTATCAGTGCGTCACGCGCTTTTTCACCAATATCAAATTCAAGAAGCAGCCTATCTTGAAAGCGTACTTTCTCAATATCCAGATAAAGTCCAAGAGCATGCATTTCCTGATCAAGGGTTACCCGTTGGGTTGGTTGGTTCACAAGCGTATAACGCAGAAAACTGGAGAGTTTTGTCAACATCCGGTTCGCGTCGGCCTCTGATTTCTCCAGTACAAGTGTGGATATAGCATTCAGCGTATTAAACAGAAAATGGGGGTTCAACTGATAGCGAAGCATTTTCAACTGCGCTTGGTGCGCCATTGCCGTTGCTGTAAGCACCTGCTCTTTTTGCTCCTGAAGGCTGGTATAGTAATGATACCCAAAATAGATAGCAGACCACGCCAAAAGCACTGTAATTTCGAACATGGCATTACCTAGCAAACGGATACCGCCAATTAGCTCCATATCTTGAACAAGCAGAGGCCCTACCTGAAGTTCCGCCCACGAAAACACTAGCCCAAGCCCAGCACATGTCACAATAATCCCCAGGAGTGTCACAGCTAATGACATGTTTCTAACCACGCGGTAAATAGAACGCATCACTAGGGAAAGCCCAACACCCAAGAGCAGAACAAAAACAACAAAGCCTAAATATTCAGGAAAAGTCTCTCTATTGATAACCGCCTGAAGCGTGCGCAACATGGCGTAGCCAGTCCAACCTGCAGCCTGAAACGTCCAGAAAGTCCGGTCTTTCGTACCAAAAAAACGTTCTACTAACTTCATAGCTCCCCGACGGCCTTCCATGCTGGTTGCAGCCGAACGGGTTGGCTGCTTCAAATCAATTTCTGAAGCAGCATTATGATTAGGAGAAAGCGTATCGCCAACCTTGTTTTTATTTTTTTTGGTCATGATACTCCAAACAGCAACAACTTAGCGGCTGGTTGTTACTTCATCTCTTAGTTTAACCTGTTGCCCGGAGCGCAGACGTTCACCGCCACGGATTACTACACGATCACCGTTAGAGATATTACCAACTACAGCTACAAGTGCGCCATTTGCGGCACCTGTGCGAACTGTTAACCGCTCTGCCGTATTATCTTCTTTCACGCGGAATACATACGTACCCTCACGGCGGAGAACCAGTGCATCTCTTGGTACAGCAACAACCTGTTCAGGTGCACTAGACGGCAGACCAATCTGGACTGCAGCCCCAACAACAAAAGCAGCCCCTTCAGGTACTTCCACGCGGATCTCCATAGTCCGGCTTACTGCATCACCAACAGGGATCAATGCTCTGATCGTTGCGTCAGAAAAGCTACCTCCCTGACGAAGGGCAACACGTTGATTATCAGAAAGAACACTTGCAAGATTCACTGGTGCCTGAGCACTAACCTCAAGATGACCTGTATCTACCAGGCGCACAATTTCACGGCCCGGGGCACTATATTCCCCGGCTTGTGCCAAACGCTCAACTACTCGGCCCGGGAACGGTGCTCGCACCTTAGTGCGGTCAAGGTCAACTCGCGTCTGATCCAGATTAAGCTTCGCCTGCGCAAGTTCTTCCTGTGTCATATCAAGTTGGCTTTGCGCTTCATCCACACGGCTTGCTGGTGTGTGATTGGTTTCAGCAAGCTCCTTAACCCGTTTAAGGTCTGCTTCAAGGAAGCGAATACGTGCCTCAAGCCGTTTGATTTGAGATTTATTTCTTTCCAGTTGAAGCTTAAGGTTCCGGTTATCAATTTCAGCAATTACATCGCCTTTTTGAACAGCGGTTCCCTCAGGTACAACACTCATAACCCGACCAGCAATTTCTGCGGCGATACGGCTATCGTTTCGGCTCACAACTGTACCCGGCATAAATACCTGTGGTGCCATTACCTCAGTACTGGCCTCGGCAATTTCCACTACCGCGGGTGGTGGCCCATTTTGCGCTATAGCAGGGTTCATTGCCATCAAGCCAATGCCACACAAGATGGCAACCCGGGTCTTCATACGGTTTTGTAATCTGTTCAGAATAGTCATCTTATATCCTCGCTTATTCTGCTGGTTGCAGACTTTTTGTTGGTGCTTCAATCTTGGGAGCTGTCAGGCGTAGCAAGCACGGCAATAGCAATAGGGTGAAGATTGTTGATACACTCATCCCGCCCACAATTGTTGTTGCCATACCGCGGTAAATATCACTGCCCGCGCCGGGGAATAATACGAGCGGTAGCATGCCCATAATGGATGTGAGTGTGCTCATGAAAATTGGGCGCAGGCGAAGAGCGAGCGCGCGCTCGATCGCTTGTTCACGGCTCAAACCTTCAGCCTCGCCTGCGCGTGTCTGCGCCACTAACAAGATCGCATTATTCACCACAAGCCCCAGCAAGATGATGAAGCCGATCATTGTAAGGAGATCTAGCGGCGCAAAGTTAATTTGGTTCAATATCCAAAGAGCAAGCACACCACCCATGCTGGCCAGTGGGATCGTAATCACCACAAAGATTGCATCTTTTGGTGATTTGAACAGAGCTGCCAAAATCATGAACAGTAAGCCGAGAGCTAAAACAAAGTTGATAGTGAGTGAGCCAACAGCACGGTCAAGCGCATCAGCACTACCACCATAAGAAATAGTTGCATCAGCAGGCAGTAGCGGCCGGATTTGCGGTTCAACTTGCTCTTTCAGGATCGTAACCATATCCTCCAGAGCCATACCATCAGGCTGGTTGATATTGAAAGTTACCGTACGCTTGCGGTCTACACGCTGGATAAAGGTTGGGCCAACACCACGCTCAATATCCACAAGTTCGCCAAGCGGCACAATACCGCCACGTGGTGTTGCGATTGGAATAGATTCGAGCATTTCAGGATCTGTCCATTCCTGCGATTTCAGGATCATATCCACACGGCGTTCACCATCAAAGTGTTCACCAAGCCACTGACCATCACCAAGCGCACGGATAATGCGTGCAATATCATTCCGGCCGTAGCCTACTTCCGCCAAACGTCTGTCATTTGGATTGATTTTCAATTCAGGTGAAATCACGTTTGGATCAGGGTTCGGGCGTGCACGCGCGCCAGGTACAGCCTCACCGATAATACGGCCAGCCTGCAGCGTAACATCACGCAGCCCATCTAGATCACGGGAATGGATATTCAGTTGCACTGAACCACCGCCACCGAAGCCGCCAAACAGGTTACCTTGCTGCGCAAACGCCTGTACATCAGGGAAACCAGCCAGAATTTCGTTTTGAACGATTTCTTCCAGTTCTTTCACTTTACCTTGGTCTTTCGCACGAACACCTAGAGAACCACCCTGACCATTCGGGAAAGTGATGATGTAATAGTTTTTGAGAGCAGGCTCTTTAACACCGTCCATATAGGGCTGAAGGCGCTCTACAATTACCTGGGCAACCTCTTTATCCACAGTTTCTGTGTTCGCACCAGATGGGAACATAATGAACGCATCAACCGCATCCCGTTTCACGGGCGGCAGATAGTTCAGGTTCGGCAAAAGCGAGTAACTAAGGAATACCGCACCACCAATCAAACCGGTGATGATACCCGCGCGGCGCAACGGTGTACCTGTAATACGCATGATACGGGCGGAGAAACGTTCAGCACGTTCACCTGCATCATCGTTTTTAGGTAGTTTTTTAAGCCAGTGCTCGGCAACAACAGGCAGCACAGTTACCGCCACAATAAGCGAGAGCCCAACACCAATTGCAATAGTAAGTGCCAGATCAGCAAACAATTGGCCTTCCACATCCTTCAGGAACAGGATCGGCACGAAAATAGCCACTGTTGTTGCTGTGGAAGCCAGCAGTGCTCCCCAAACCTGACTTGCGCCCATAAGGGATGCCATGTTTGGTTTTTCACCGCGTTCACGGAGCCTTACAATGTTTTCCAGCACGACAATCGCTGCATCAAGTACCATACCTGTTGCGAACGCGAGACCCGCGAGCGAGATCACATTCACCGTTCTGCCAAAGAGTGCGAGAACAATAATGGTAGAGAGCAGACAAATCGGAATTGTAAGTGCAATCAACAAGGTTGCGCGCACCTGACGAAGGAACCACCAAAGCACACCAACCGCCAGCAACACACCAATCAACAGGTTGCTGGAAAGAAGGTTGATCGCACGGTTAATGAATACGGACGGATCAAAAGATTTCTGAATAGAAATACCTTGGTCTGCAAGCATACCAGCATTCAGTTCATCCAATACTTTGGTAAGTCTGTCGATTGTTGCCAGCACGTTCGCGCCGCTTTCACGCACCACACGCATACCAATAGCTTTGTTACCATTCTGGTACACCACCTGAGTAGCGTCTGGTGGTGCAACAGAGATCGTCGCAATATCACCAAGTGTTACCGGGCTGCCATCTCTCCAATCCAAAATAAGTTCACGGAGTTCATCTGGCTCATAGCGGCCCTGGAAATTCATAAGGTACCGTCTGCGACCCACTTCCATATAGCCGCCTGAACTATCCACTGTACGGCCAATACGGCGTGTGAGCGTATTGATATCAATACCAAGCTGAGCGGCTCTTACAGCGTCAAATTCAATCTGCAACTGATCACCAAGGCCAGCGCCTGCTTCAACAGAAATATCCGCAATACCTTCGATTGCTTCAAGACGCGGAACAACTTCATCCTCGATGAAAGGAACATATTCTTCCTGGCTAAGGGCACTTCCTTCACGGAACTGAGTGAACAGGTAAATAAGTGTTTCAGAAGCAGGGCCACCGCCACCATTCATTACCACACGAGGCCGGTCTGCGTCCGCAGGAAGCGGCGGTAAACGGTTAAGACGACTGATCACTTCAATAAGTGCGTGGTCCATATCCGCTTCAAGGGTAAACTCAAGTGAAACAAAGCCAAATGAAGGGTTCGAGAAGGACCGCATTTCCTCAAGCCCCGGCACACCCTGCATTACCTCTTCAATCGGTTCGATAATTTCTGATTCTATCTCAGACGGACTGGCAGCACGCCAGAAAACCTGTACGCCCAGTTGCGGACGTTCGATAGCAGGGAACAGTTGAACTGGTAGTTTGGTGAGCATAACACCCCCAAGAACCAGTGCGATCATAGCAAGCACGATAACGGCTGCTGGATTCTTCAAACTTTTTTCGGTGAGCTGCATGATTTACCTCGCGTCAAATGGCTTTTTAGCTCTTTGAAACGGGTATGCGCCTAATTGCTGATTTAAGAAATTCTTATGCGCTAAATGGAAAGCAAAGTGCGATAGAATGTAACATCTTTATACCAAAGATCATACGTTCAAACTAAAGTAGCCCCTCTTTAGTTTACCTTTATTTATCGCCGTTTTCCTCTTTTGGTTTCCGTATATATTCCTGAAATTCCCCAAGGCTACAGCTTGCCCAGGTTTGACCAAAAGAATCGAGGACAGAAATAACTTCACCGCGGCAAAGCTGCCCGGTATGGCTCCGATAAGCAAAGCGTTCTTCAGAAAGCAGTCGGGGGCACTTCCTGCTCATTTTGTTCACATATCCGCGCCGTCCGGTTGCACGAAAAAAAATGGTTTGATCATCAAGAACCTGAGTATCGCGAATCTGAGAATAAGACACACATTTGCGCATTTTACCCGTAGGCTGATAACGCTCATTCAGTTTGGCCACGCGTTCTGCCGTCAATTTTTCCTGCCGAGATTGTTTCTTATCATCGGCTGCATGAACAGCGCCGATAAGCATCACTCCCAGAGCAAATATAAAAATTGAAGACAAGGCTCTCATCACAGATCCCAACACAGTTAACAAACCTAACCTAGCGATGTAGCATTAATATTGGCTGAACAGCGGTTCATACCAATTTATCCATTTCCTGCTGCATGCGTAATCTCAGGTCTGCCCCCAAGTTTGCTAGGGCAATCTGCTCACTTTTCCCAACGGTTTCAAGCTTATCATCAAAAGCAAGGCCGTGAACTTGCGCAATCTGTAGTAAATAGGCAACAAACGCATCTGCCCGTGCTCGAATGATCCACTGAAATGGTTTTGTTGGTGCACCCTGTTCGGAACAAGCCGTAGAAAACTCAGCCACCAGGTGCGGTAGAAGTGCATCGCCGATTGTTTTCAAACCAATACAGAAAGCCTCAAACGGTGGCAGCTCATCAAGCCCTTCCACCCGCGGCATATCTTGCTGGCACGATGCAATAGCTTCCAGTTCTTCCACCATTTCCTGCAATTTGGCATCAAGGCGTCTTGCAATTTCATCAGCAACCGATTGTTCTGCAGGTGATAGAATCGAGCGACCGGAA
Source organism: Kordiimonas sp. SCSIO 12603 (assembly GCF_024398035.1). Taxonomy (NCBI): domain Bacteria; kingdom Pseudomonadati; phylum Pseudomonadota; class Alphaproteobacteria; order Kordiimonadales; family Kordiimonadaceae; genus Kordiimonas; species Kordiimonas sp. SCSIO 12603. The sequence continues at coordinate 1,128,639 of NZ_CP073748.1, read as the reverse complement.
GCCTCCAAACCACGCAGGCTTGCGCTCAAAAAATCAATTATCGACGCTTGTTCTATCATGCCATCACTTTCTATTTGCCATAGTTCTATAGCCATATGTGGGGATTTCAGCAAGGAAATGCAGCGCTTTAGGCCGATCTGTCACAGAGAGTTTAAAAAAAATGCACTTTTTTCATTTTTGCGATTGATTATTAATATCATGCGTGTTTATATGATTTTGCAAGCGACGCAATCAAGGGAGCTGAACTTGCACGCCGGACCTGACAGCGGCGTTAATACCATAGGTGGGTTCCTGTTGGCCCTGGAAATCCCACCGCTCTCCTTTTGTTTTCCTAAGGCAAAAGACAAGGCCGCTTCCACGCCATGGGAAGCGGCCTTTTACTTTATCGTATCACTTAGAAGCGAGGCTATACCTCGCTTCCATCATTCTTTAATTCAGAGATTTAACAATCTCTTCCACCATCTTCTTCGCATCTGCAAAGAGCATCATGGTGTTATCCCGGAAGAAAAGCTCGTTATCCACACCAGCATAACCGCTTCCCATAGAACGCTTCACAAACAGAACAGTCCCTGCTTTTTCCACATCCAGAATTGGCATGCCGTAGATGGCGGATTGAGGATCGGTTTTCGCGGCCGGGTTGGTTACATCGTTTGCACCAATCACGAACGCAACATCTGCGCCAGCGAACTCGCTGTTGATATCCTCAAGCTCAAACACCTCGTCATACGGTACGTTGGCTTCAGCCAGCAGCACGTTCATATGCCCCGGCATCCGACCCGCCACAGGATGGATGGCATAAGAAACCTTCACGCCTTCCGCCTTCAGCATATCAACCATTTCTTTGAGAGCATGCTGTGCCTGCGCTACCGCCATACCGTAACCCGGCACAATGATAACCTTACCAGCGTTCTTCATAATGAAGGCTGCATCATCAGCGGACCCTTGTTTCACAGGGCGCTGTTCACCGCCACCTACGGCAGCAGCCGCGCCGTCGTCAGCACCAAAACCACCAAGGATCACAGAGATAAAGCTGCGGTTCATGCCTTTACACATAATGTAAGAAAGGATGGCACCGGACGAGCCCACAAGAGCACCCGTTACGATAAGCGCTGTGTTTTGCAGCGTGAAGCCAATACCAGCTGCAGCCCAGCCAGAATATGAATTCAGCATGGAAACCACCACTGGCATATCAGCACCGCCAATTGGGATAATCAGCAGGAAGCCAATAACAAAGCTTGCCGCAATGATATACCACATCAGCATGCCACCACCGGATGCTGCGCCACTGCTCATAGCAAAGGCTGCAATCATACCAATAATACCAAGGCCAAGTACCGCATTAATCACATGGCGGCCCGGTAACATAATCGGCGCACCAGACATAAGGCCCTGAAGTTTCGCAAACGCGATAATAGAACCAGAGAAAGTAATTGCGCCAATGGCTGCACCAAGGGACATTTCAATCCGGCTGGCCATGAAAATCTGGCCAAGGCTATCGGTAATACCGAACGACACAGGGTTAAGAAACGCGGCGGCAGCCACAAGAACTGCAGCCAAGCCAACAAGGCTATGGAACGCTGCTACAAGCTGGGGCATTGCTGTCATGGCAATACGGCGAGCGATGATAAAGCCAATCACACCACCAACCGCAATGGAACCAATGATCCAATCATAGGAAACCACCTCTGGGTTCAACACCGTGGTAATAATGGCAATCGCCATACCAATCATACCGTAGGTGTTACCCTTGCGGCTTGTCTCCGGGCTTGAAAGCCCGCGAAGCGACAGGATGAAAAGAACAGCAGCAACAAGATATGCAACGGCTGTTAAATCAGCATGTAACTGGTTCATTTGTCACCTCCCTTACCTTCGGAAGGTTTCTTCTTTTTATACATGGCAAGCATGCGCTGGGTAACAGCAAAGCCGCCAAAGATGTTTACCGCCGCAAGCGCAATAGCGATTGAGCCAAGAATTTTGGAAAGTGTCATGCCCTCAGGGCCAGCGGCGATAAGCGCACCCACAATAATTACACTGGATATTGCATTTGTTACCGCCATCAACGGCGTGTGGAGAGCCGGAGTTACGGACCACACAACATAGTAGCCCACAAAAATAGCCATCACAAAAACAGTGAATTGCTGAATGAATGGATTTACGAGAATTTCATGCATGTTATGAAGCCTCCTGAAGACGTTCGCTTACCACTGCACCATCTTTGGTGATCAGCGATTCAGCAACAACTTCATCTTCAAAATCAATTTCAAGTGCACCTTCTTTCACATGAGGTGTGATATAGTGCACAAGGTTACGGGCATAAAGCGCGGACGCATCTGTGGCGAGGCGAGACGGCACATTAAGGTGCCCGACAATTTTCACACCGTGGGCTTCCACGATCTCACCGGGTTTCGATAAGGCACAGTTACCGCCCATTTCCACCGCGAGATCAACAATCACACTGCCCGGCTTCATGGTTTTAAGCATTTCTTCTGTGATAAGCTTCGGTGCCGGACGCCCGGGGATAAGCGCTGTGGTAATTGCGATATCCTGCTTTGCCAGCGTTTCAGCGATGAGTGCAGCCTGCTTGGCTTTATAGTCATCACTCATTTCCTTCGCATAGCCACCAGATGTTTCAGCGGCTGCGGTTTCTTCATCTTCAACCATCACGAAAGTACCGCCAAGGCTTTCAACTTGTTCCTTGGCAGCTGGGCGCACGTCTGTCGCACTTACAACGGCACCAAGGCGTTTTGCTGTAGCAATCGCCTGAAGGCCTGCAACACCTGCGCCCATCACCATTACCTTGGCTGGGGCAACTGTACCTGCAGCCGTCATCATCATGGGGAATGCACGGCTAAATTCAGCAGCTGCATCAAGCACCGCTTTATAGCCCGCGAGGTTTGACTGAGATGACAGCACATCCATGGACTGCGCCCTCGTGATACGCGGTACAAATTCCATCGCAACTGCCATCAAACCCGCATCTGCATATGCTTTCACGCGATCTTTTTCAACGAACGGGTTCAAGACAGCAAGCTGCAACGCGCCTTTTTTGGCTTTTGCCGCATCATCTGCTTCTATGCCTTGAACAGAAAAAATAACATCAGCGCCATCAAGAGCTGATCCGATATCAGCAGAAATGGTGGCGCCAGCTTCTTTAAATGCATCATCAGGGATTGATGCTGATTGGCCTGCCCCGGCTTCAACATGAACATCGAAGCCAAGACCTTTGAGTTTTTTAATCGTCTCAGGAGTTGCTGCAACACGCTTTTCAGCCTCTCGCTTCTCCCGAACAACCGCTAACTTCATTGGGTTTTCTCCAAAATAAACGGTTAATATCAATCAATTAAAGGCTCTCCGGCTCCAGCATTAGTTATTACTGATTATATGCCCCCTCTGACGGGCCTTCAGCGCCTTGCACTAGTAGGTAATGCAAATACCTAATTGAGCAACATAATTTCATAAACAAGGGTGTCATCTTATCAAAAAAAACACATCACTGTGATCGACTTGCACGATTACATGCTATTTTACGCTACGTCACAAACGCTTACACATTAATACAATAAGATGTTTGTTTACCATGTCCTGAAATGATACACCTTGAATATTCTTTTTATTTGGGGGCTTTATGCTGGGTAAACGTGTTTTAATTGTTGAAGATGAGCTCACTCAACTTGCGCTTCTTGAAGGGGTTATTACCCGCGCGGGCTATGATGTGGAAAAAGCTATGTCTGGCAGCGAAGCCATCAAACGCCTCAACACGAGCCCTGCACCACACATTGATATAATGCTGCTTGATCTGGTGATGCCGGGGAAAAGCGGTATTGAAGTACTTGGTGAAATCAGGCCGAAATTCCCCAATTTGCCAGTGATTATGCTAACGGCACACTCCTCTATTAATACAGTAGTGGACGCTATGCGAGCAGGCGCCAATGATTTCATCGTAAAGCCTGCCAGCGCTGAGCGTATTCGTTCAGCTATGGAAGCGTCTCTGAAAACCACGGCACTCGTTGGTGAAATCGGCCCTATGCAGGAAAGTATCGGCCCACTTTCTTTTGATAATTTGGTAGGCGACAGCCCAGCTATGCAGCGGGCAACAAAGCTTGCTCAAAAGGCAGCCAAAGCAAGTATTCCTGTACTTATCGAAGGGGAATCTGGAGTTGGTAAAGAAGTGTTTGCTCGTGCTATTCATGATGCGAGCGACAGATCCGGCAAACCATTTGTTGCCGTAAACTGTGGCGCTATCCCTGAAAATTTGGTGGAAAGTATCTTGTTCGGGCACGAAAAAGGAGCTTTCACCGGCGCGACCGAAAAACGTCTTGGTAAATTCCAGGAAGCAAACGGCGGCACTCTGTTTCTTGATGAAGTTGGTGAACTGCCCCTTGATATTCAGGTGAAACTTCTCCGCGCTTTACAGGAAAAGGAGATTGACCCTGTTGGTGGAAAACAATCCATTAAGGTAGACATAAGAGTTGTTTCGGCAACGAACCGAAACTTGGTTGAACGCATCAGTGAAGGCGCGTTCAGAGAAGATCTTTTCTACCGGTTGAATGTTTACCCCATTCTGCTGCCCCCACTTCGGGAACGTAAAAGCGATATCCCGGCCCTTACAGACCATTTCCTCGAGAAGATTTCTTCCATGGAAGGGCTCGACCAACGCAGAATTTCTGCAACGGCTCTGGCCGCGGTTTCAGCCTATGATTGGCCGGGCAACATCAGGCAACTTCAAAATATGTTGTTCCGCGCGGTCATCTTGTCTGAAGGTGATGTGCTTACCCCAGATGATTTCCCGTCTCTGTTTGCTGATACACAACAAAACTACGTTCCTGAAGTGAATATAGCCCAGGCTGCACATTATGCACCTGCGCAGCAAATAATTCCACAATCAGGTCAAACTGGCGCCACACTTTTCCTTCACACAGAAGATGGACATATGAAGTCCCTTGAGGAACTGGAAGCAGCAATTATTGCAGCAGCGCTTGAGCGTTATGACGGACGTATGGCTGAAATTGCGAGGCGCCTGAAAATTGGGCGCTCCACCTTATACCGCAAGGTTGCTGAATACGGTTTAGACAAGTGAGAATGATGTGACAGACACACATAAAATTACCACGCTGGAAGAATTACAAACCCTGTACGGCCAGCCAGCACAAGCATCACTTGATAAAGAAACCGATCACTTAACGGATACATACCAAAAGTGGCTGGAGCATGCACCCTTTTATGCTTTTGCCAGTCAGGGCGATGATTTTCTGGATTGTTCTCCTCGCGGGGATAAGCAAGGTGAGCTTTTTAAAATAGCTGATCCCAAAACTATCATGCTACCTGATCGGCGAGGCAACAACCGCATTGATACGCTCAGGAATATTATTGAAAACCCGAATGTCGCTTTACTTTTCCTTATCCCCGGTGTTGGCGAAACACTGCGTATTAAAGGTAATGCAACCATCACAACTGACCCAAAGTTGCTGGAAAGCTTCAGCGAGAATGGCAAACCACCAAAAACTGTTATCATCGTGAAAATCGACAAGGTATATTTTCAGTGTGCGCGAGCTATTAAACGCTCAGCTCTCTGGGAAAAGGTACCTGAAGATAATCTTGATACTGTTCCAACCGCTGGTCAGATGATAAAAGCCGCTGATCAAAGTTTTGATGCAGAAAGTTATGACGCCATTTTGCCTAAACGGCAGGCGGAAACACTCTATTAATAGCGCACAGAAAACTTAGGGGAAGCTCATTATATGATTGGTGTATTTGATTCAGGTTCCGGCGGTATCACAGTTCTTGATGCACTTACCAAACGCCTGCCTGATCAGAATTTCCTCTATCTTGGCGATCATGCCAACGCACCTTACGGCCACCGTACAAGCGAACAGATTGTGGAGATGACCAAAACTTCTGTCGATTACCTTATGAAGGAAGGTTGCTCGCTTGTACTGCTTGCATGTAATACAGCCGCCGCGGTTGCGCTCCGTACGCTCCAACAAAACTGGCTCGAAACCGCTTACCCGGGCAACCGTATCCTCGGCGTACTTGTGCCAATGGTTGAAGCTCTCACCGGTGTGCCGTGGTCACAGGAACGCCCTCATGCAGATGATAACAGGAATCATCGCATCACCCTTTTTGCCACGCGTAAAACCATTGAAAGCGGCGCTTATGTAGAAGAAGTGCTAAAGCGCGCACCACAAATCCAGCTAACAGGAAAAGCCTGCCCAGGCTTAGTAGACGCTATCGAAGGCGGCGCTGGCGACGCCCCTCTTTCCGGCCTTATATCCGGTTTTGTATCTGAAACCCTTGAAACTAACCCTGATGCTGTGGTGCTGGGCTGCACACATTTCCCGCTGGTGAAGCATTATTTTGAAACTGCACTACCAGATCATGTTTCACTCTATAGCCAGCCAGAAATTGTCGCAGATTCTCTCGCGGATTACTTAAAACGACACCCACATTTCCACAGCAAAGGCCAAGGCAATATTCGCCTACTTACAACAGGGGATCCAAAAGCCGTGAATAAGACCAACCTGTTCTTGCCCAATCACTTGAATCAATTTCATCAAGCGAAACTGAACATATAAAAAAAGCCACTCTCCATTTCTGAAAAGTGGCTTTTTTAAATTATAACAAATAACAAAGATTATTCTTCGTCACCCGCGCCTTCATTAGCTTCGCCAACACCAGTACCAGCTGGTTCAGGGCGCATGCCGCCTTCAATAGCGTGCATATAAACATCTAGAAGCGCTTCTTGTTCCTGGCGGTCCGCCTGATCCATCTTGCGCAGTGAAATTACTTTACGCATGATTTTCACATCGAAGCCAACAGCCTTAGCGCCTGCGTAAACTTCCTTGATATCTTCTGCGATACCTTTTTTCTCTTCTTCCAGACGCTCATTAGTGATAACATCATATAGATTTATATAACTAAATCAATATCTTATTTAATAAATCGGACTTATTAAACCTGTGATGTAGTTCTTATCTGTGATGAGAACTACATCACAGGTAGTCCATGCAATAGTGTATCAGTATCGTTTTGAAAGAACGTGCAAGCACATTACCCAGAAGGGTATAACACTGTTTTATTCATCGTAGAAATTAGAGTATTAAGCCTGACTATCTCTTCTTCTTTTTCAATCAACTGCTGTCGTAGCTGACGGTTTTCAATATCTTTAATGTTTTGCTGTTCAACAGCCAACAATAACGCATCTTTTGCTGCAGCAAGTTCTGTTTGTTCATTTTTCGTTAGGATTGCCTTTGAAGGCCTCTGGTTCTTTTGCAACCATGCATCGACGACAGCTCTAGTTAACTTGTGCGATGGATTTTTTAGCGTAGTTTCTTTAACATTAGCTGCTCTTAGTAGAGATGCCTTTGTTATTCGTTCTTTACCCTCATTGCCATGCACACCAGCTTCTTTTTTAGAATGTTTAATAGCTGTAAATATAGCAAGTATGATCTCATATTTTTTTTTTGTAGAAAAACCAGCATTATCAGGAATAATGATCTGGAAATCTATTAAGCCCATTTTTTCCTTTTCAGTTAGTTCATGGGTACGTAACTCCAATTCTTCCCATGCGGAAATCGTTATTCTAGTCACTATCACAGTTCCATTTCTTTTATTTGATCGTAAAATCTCATTACACGCTTATCGTGTTCATACTTGGCTTTAACATCAGCAAATCTACTGAACTGTGTTTCAAGTTGAGCTTTTTGAAAAACACGAGAGTTAATGTCAGTGTTTCTGTCGATTTCTAACAAAAGAAGTTCAATACTTTGTATAACATCATCACGGGCAGCAGCCATTTCGTATCGATGGCTACAGTTCACCGAACATGCCGAGACATTCGGGTATCCGCCCGTTTTAGAGCACTCGCCAACCTGATTTAGAAGTTTAGTACATATCACATTTGGTCTAACTAGGTGCATAGAAGATGAGGCAGCCGCTAATATTTCTATAGCTTCCTCCATAGTATCTACGCCCAACTCATTTTTACCGTGACGTACCAACACTGCGTTTATTGTACTATCTATCTTGCTATTTGCTGGACCACTAGCTTGTTTATTGGTCGTAATCATTTCTTCCGCCATTAGATATCTTACTTCGTTAGTAATTTTATCAATGTCTCCCGATAGGCCTTTATTAGAAAGTGCATATCCAACACTTTCGCTATAATCATGATGACCAAAAATTTTTTGTAAAATTGCAGGGCCTGACGTAACCGCCAAGCTAATAATTCTCGCAAAGGAATAGCGGAAGCGATGACCATGAATAGACCCTGCAACGTGACTAGCCATTGTCTTTTCTGCATATTTTATGTTTTTGCTAAATGTCGAAAAAAATGAAGTAAAGTTCTTTACCTTTTGACTATCTGCTCGACCGGGAAAAAAGAGAGAGTCTTGATACTCGTTCCCGGAATATTCCTCAAATGCCACTTTCAACTTTCTTTGACGTTCTAAAACATCCATCACGACATCTGCCGCCGGCCATAAATGATCTACCGAAGTATCTTTATGTTTTTCTATTTGTCCCCGTATGATAGGTGTACCAGCATAGGTATCTAAAAGATTATCAAACGATAGATTAAGCAATTCTGATCGTCTAGCCCCCAGTGAAATATTCAAGATGACTACATTGCATGCTTGTATAATACGAAATAAAGTTAACACCTCCCCCTTAAGGTTCAATCGCAATTGTTTTTTCCAATTGACCTTACTATTTGTCGTTGTCAAATTTAGCTCAATTGGCCATTCGTTAATTTCTTGCAAAGCCAGAAGGCCCTCAGATATTTTTTTATACCTATTCTTTTCAGATGACGTTTCTAACTCTACACGCTTAACCGCAGATAGCATTGACAGAGCCTTTTCCGTCAAATTTTTGGAAACCCAAGAGGCTACCCACCCCATAATTGCCAGCTCATCATTCTCATAGGGCTGATAGCTAACGGAATTGCTTTCATCACAGACAATGGCTTGACCTTGTCTTTCTAACTCATAGCCAATTTTATCTTCTGGGAAGTCATCTAAACGGCCTACGGCGTTTATTGCTATCAATCTGCTTACAATTGAACGGCCACCATAGCCGTGAAAGTACTTTAAGAAGGAATGATAACCTAAGTCCCTCAATACATATTCATTGTGAATTCCGCTTTGATGTATCTTTGAAATTACAGTAATAAATGTACGGCACATCCTCGCCCAAGTTGCATACTTCAAGGCATGAGTACGGCTTCCATTTCTTACTTTAAAAAACTTCAACAAAATACAAATTGTCTTTGCACGAATGACAAATAGATCCCTGATGTTGTCCTCAGCTGGCAACAAGAACAGAGGGCCGAATTCTATCTTTCGCTCAGAATCAACAGTTAGGGACGAGCAATATTTCTTTGGGATTTCCCATGAATTATTTGAGAACGTTACATGTGGTAAAACTTGAAAATCGGGGCTAAATATCTCAGTTAAACCTTTAGTGGCATTCTGAAATACATAATCATAAATAGCTACATCATTGTCATCGGGGCGATCAAGCAGTGGTATCGAATACATAAACTTCCCCTCTTGAACATTGCTCCAATTTATCCTCCGCCATAATCATGAATTCAGTTTTTCTACTACCCCAATAAGCATCGACGGCAATTTCTATATTGGCCTTTTCATCCTGAAAATCTGACTCTTCAAATTCTATAACCGGCGTGGTGCTTTTTATGTAAAGTATTTCACCATATCTTTCAGCTAATCCCTGAAAACTATCCTCAAAGATCATACCTTTGTCACATAAGATACACCTTTGTATTGAACACCTTTTACCTTGAGAGATTTTTGATGCGATATTTTTAGGCTTATGTCCTTGGCGCCCGCATCCCATTCCAACACGCGTTCTTTCTCTATACTCAAACAGTCGACGCCTATCTTCTTCTTCTATATCTTTGATGTTCATTGCCACAAAAAGAAGTGTAGGATCGACAACCTTATTTTTTTCAATATCTCGCCATGTGAAGTTCAAAATCTTATGTGCTATTGATAGCGCTTCCTCCCGATGCCTATTTTGACGAATGTAATTAATCAAACTACTGGTGTTATTATGCTTTAGCGCTTGCTGGAGTATAAAAAAATTGCCACCACTCTTCGCAAAAACATAGGCTGCATAGCCGTCTCGAAAATCGCTTAATTTTAAAGGCCTAACACCATTTTCTTTTCTAACGTCCTTTACTTCAGTAGATACACCATGTTTTTGACAAACCTTCCTAAGCACCTTAGATAACTGACTGATACTATCTTCTAGACACCCTATCCTGCCTGTCTCAGCGCCATTGTGAGTTAATCGATAAAACAACCAAGGCGACTTCAACATTTTCTGCAATCTTTTACGTAAAGCATCTTCTTCGTCAGTACGTACCGTTTTCTCCAACAACTTTCCTAGGCGTATCCTCACCTCGTCCCTAAGGGGCTTGGTTACTTCAATCTGATATTTTAAGACTTGATAAGGGTGCCATGTTGGCTTCATCTGAGAACTGGTGATGATTTTTTTCTTCCCAGCTCGCCCTTTATATCCCCAAATAGAAGCCATATTGTCATCAGGATATTCAATAAAGCAGTTCTCTACCTCCATTGAAAAGGCAACTTCAGAGTTCCAGCCACTTTTCTGTAAAAAAAGGCAGAGATTGATACACGCTTCTTCAAAAGTCGGTAAAAACCACGAAACTCTAGACATAGGAGTTGGGTCGCTAAAACATGAGGGAGCCATATACCGATAAGAAGGATTACTCCATTCATTAGAATCTAAAAATCTTTTAAAAACAAGACTTTCATCTTCTATACTTCTATCGCAGAAGTCCTTGGTCGCATATGCAAATTGAGCTAAGAGATTCTCATACTCACTCTCTCGAAACGGATATTCTTTCGTTTTTTTCCGTTTTGTATTGACCCACCCCGAAACCCTTGGGTCAGGTATGCTCTTAGACAACAACTTTCTACCTTCAATCTTTGCCTGCTTATAGCATCTCATCTCTGAACGAAGTGCAAACCCAATTTTTCTAATATTATCGGGATCAATGTCAGCGTGTAGATCGCCTTTGATTCTAGGTATATTAGGCCACCATATATCATTTTGGCCTGGTTCAATACATCGCCTCGCAGCATTAATTGCCGAAGCTACCCAGCTGATTGTTGCACTTGCTGAGTTTTGACTAACAGGTTGCTCAAACAGCAACCAATCTTTGAAAAATTGCCCAACCTTATAATCAATATCCATGACCGAGTGAGGAATGGTAAGACCCAATTGTTCTAACCATCCAAGAAATCTCCAGAACCTCTTCAAGACATCAAGGCTTGCAAAAATCGAAGAAACAGTATTGTTCACTGTCAATATTTTTATAGCTGGAGCTAGCTCACCAATTAAACTAGGTATTGATGGGAAATCCTTCCCATCTCCTTCAGCAAATATACGTAGGTCTACTTTGGTCTTACAATCGAAACGATCATGCCACCAATGTAATGAATCCATGCTATCATTATTTGCAAAAAAATGAGATTTTGCAGCAGTATTGATACGGACAACACTTTGATTATGCTGTTTTTTTACAAGTCTAGGAATATTCAGCCCCCAATAGAAATTCCCGCCAATCCTCATTCATTTCATTAAGACTTGTATGATGAAATAACCATTCTAAATACACAAATGTAGTATCTATCGTGGAATGACCGAGCTGAGGGCGTATGCGCAGATTGATAAAATTGAATGCTGCGTCTACCAAAGTACCATATGGTAATTTCTCGTGAACCTTGAATTGCTCAGAAGTCATATGATCATAAAGCATCCTACATGCCCAATAATCGCGGCCTTTATGAGGTGATCGTAAGCCTGACGGCCTATCACAAGACTTCCAAGCTTCCCTTATCGTTTGAGGGCTCAATGGTTGACCAAAATCATCACCCAAAAACATTCTATCTTTGTCTTCTTTGTTATATTTCTTGCCTACCGCTAGGTTTCTGATTCGCCAACCATTTTTATAACTATACAATTTTTTTACTAAGTCTTGTGGGAAATAAACTTCTCTTGGCTTACCTTCCATAGCTTCATCCCCAATCGCCTTTTTACCCTTCGCCCCATACTTTATGGTAACCCTAAGACCTTTATCAGTATCGCATTCATCTGAAATAATATGTGTTGGAAGGTTCGCTATTTCGGAAACTCTCAAGCCTGTACGAATGACGGTATAACAAGCAAGAGCTTTACTTCTACCACACTTCTCTTCCACCATCTGCAGCCAATCTTGTACATTGGCAGCAGATGGTAGCGGGCCTAACTCTTTGGCTTTCCTTTGTGGATCAACTTTATTTATATGCGTGCGTCGGCTTTCATTTTCTTCAGTCCCAAGCTTCTTCAAGACATTAACACTTGAACGCAATCCTTGATCATGAGCCCAATTCAGAAAATCCAGTGCCATTTCGACACGCCGAGAAACAAAACTTCTGCTTAAAGCCCGCCCGGTACATGCAGAAATACTAGACATTTGAAAATTCTGAAATCCATGAATAACTCCATAATAATCAATTGTTTGCCATTGATATTTTTGCTTATTGCCATCCAACCACGAAAAAAAACTTTTTAAATCATAGGCGTATTCAACAATCGTCCTTTCGGCCAAAACTCGACCAGGAGCCTTTTTATTGATTTCACCAAGTGCCCGCTCCCGTAAAAACCAATTAGCTTCAGGAATGGTGGCATAGTTTGTGTCAACTATGATCGGAATATGGAATATGGACGTGTATCCTGCATTTTTCATACGTTGACTGTTTGGCTTAAAGACATACATGGTCAAAATATCCAACTAATGCTTATAGAGTAGAGTGGCTACATTGATGTTAATGGATCACATACAAACGCCTATAAATTAAGTTACTATCTACAGAGCTTGGTGTTTTATCTACGATTCAAGAGCTCCTCAACAGCTTCTCTGACCAATGCAAGAGACAATGGGAAAAAATCAAATAGTTCATAGAAAGAACTAAGGAAGGAATGAAGGACTTCTGGGAGATTATTTTCTATATCAGCTAATTCAATAACAGTTTCACCACGCCATTCATTTTGCTCTGCAATTCTATCCTCATAAATTGGCCGCGCAATATTAATTGAGCTTAACCTTCTTCCACGAAGACCTGTGAAACCAACAATAATTGCAATAGACCCTTCATAACCAATTGAACCAGCATATCTTGAGGCAAACAATAATCCTTCAGCAACAACCTTGATTGGCTTAACAATATCAATAATTGTTCCAACCTCAATATCACGAATGCTATCTTCATGATAACCGCGTTTCGTATAGAGAAGGTTGTTTGGCGAAACATTCCAATAGTCTTTATACGCGGGTTGATTAAACATCTCCAGTCGTTCATTTTGGCCCCCCCCAACCCATGCTTCGACATTACCATTAAACACTCTAGGAGCAGCTTGCCGATCAGTTTGTTTGAGAAATGGACTCCATCCGGATAGATTAACGCCACGTGCATGATCTAAATGACCGTTTAGCATGGGCAATGTAGCCACTGGTTCAGCGTCAAGTAATGAAAAAGCTAACTCATAGCTCCCCAATGGAAATTGGGCTACGTGCCCTGCGGGCAATTCATCTGTTAACTCTCGCCAACGATCATCTGATTGAAGACAGAAGTCTGATAGCTGCTGCATATGATCCGCATCGATATCTGGAGTAGCAACTGAACCTGCCATAATTGATCGAAAAGCATCAAGCAGATCGTCTCTACCTGCGCGAAGACATTGGTCGAAGATTGTTCGCCATTCGTCAGCTGTCCGAGGTGGCTCACTTAAGGGACCAGGTTTACGCATATAACAGGTGTGCTGCCTCAATTCTCCATCGTACGCGCGAATGGACATAACTGGAACAGGATGGGGTCCTGGTACAATTACTATTGGGTATTCAGTACCAGTATCAGGGTGTGCTGCCATATGAAGTTCACAGTGAAAAGTAGGAGAGATATATCTTCGAACAATGGCGTTGATGCCGTCTTGATCGATTACAGCCAAGTCGTTAGGACGCTCTTGAGGTAAAAGATTTTCTCTTATTTCCCTAAAACCAATCACTAAAAACCCACCTCCTTGATTGGCAAGAGCAATTATCGACTTTGCAATCTTGGCTTTATGTCTTCCATCGCCAAGATTCAACCAGTCTTTGTATTCAATATCTAACTTTTCCCGGGGATTAAGAATTAGCGCGAGTAATGTTTCAGTAATATCCATATAAACTCGTATAAATTGTTTTCAAATCCAGCAAGCACACATAAGATATTCATCTATGCTGCGTTTTTTTTTATATTCAAGACTAAATCTCGTAGACAAGCGATCAATAAGAGTAAACATGAATGGATAACTAGTACCTCACCCATTTACAAAGTCTGAATTGGTATCGCAGCCTTTCTTACATATAAAGAAGTACACACTAAATGAGCATGCTTCGGCAGTATGTCACCCTGTTTATGATTATGTAAAGCGACCAAGAATACTAGAAGCGGAGAACGCCGCTGATATTCTGATCGCTTATAAACCTATTTAGTGGTTAGCTAGGACGAGGATTGATACGTTTTCTTAAAATAATAGTCAGATAGTTCACCAATGCGATACGCCACTTTGCAATCGCCTTTTCATCACGAAATATGGCGTGCTGCATTGAACGACTAAAATACCTTTCATTTCTTCGAATATTCATCTGTAATGCTGTGATGCGTTCCTTATAAAAAGTGATCCCCGCTTGTTCGTTAATTGTTAAATTGATCATAAGTAATTCTCCTAAGTTTGATCGTTTTATACATATTTAATTTCATCTCTATTCTTATGGATTTTACATATGTCTTCTCCTTCGAAATTGTTTTCATATGTATTTATCAATTTAAGTAATTTGCCCCCCGAAATTCTGTTTCAACAGAGCAGCATCAATCATCGGCATAGTTATTTATGCAGCTAAGACTGGCAAAATTTCGAAATTGTCATTTTCAAAAAAAAAAAAGACCTCAGCTAGTGCTGAAGCCTCTCTTATTTTCCGAAAAACGCACACTGAATGTGCTTGTGGAAATAGATTGTATCTCAAGAAGTGTGACTATTACTCGGAATATCTATCGGGCTCATGTTCAAGAACCACCTACCAATCATTTTCGCCTAAGGGGCGATGTATTTGTTTATATCGTTAACTATTCGTTCCTGTTTCTTTTCAAGAACTAATCTGGCCATTCCCAAGCTGTTGATTTTTTTATTAACGGTATTTCTTTTCTGGAGATGCTTAAGCGATTTGATCGGGGGATTGCCTAGTTGTTCAAGATTTTTTTGATATTGAATAAGTTCCTGTTTGTTTATTCGCAATTCTTCACTGGTTATTTGATGCAATGACTGCAGTGCGTTTAACTTCACGGATGCTTTCATTTCAGATGAAACAGACCTTAGCTCCTGGCGCTGTGTTTTGAATGACTGAAACAATATATACAGCATTACAGATGAAATCAGTGGGTTGAAAATACCGCCGAAAAAGTCACCAAAAGACCCCCAATCTGAGGCGGATTTAGAAAGTAGACTGCCGTTTGATGTGAAGTAAAACCAAGTCGAATAGAAAACGAAAATTAGGATAGCGATGCTTAAAAGAACTTTAAGTACTGAATCGATAACTGTTTCAATATCGCCCCAAGAGTGTTTTTCATTCTGATCTGTTTTTGTGTCCATTTTTTCAATCCCCCAATATTAGTAATTTACGCGAGAAACAAAACTATTAGGTGATTTTGTCTATTGCAAAAAAAAAGCCCTAGCTGCTGAAGCCTTTCTTACATTTCGGAAAGCACACACTGAATGTGCGTGCCTGGGAGAGGGAGCTATGTATAGAATTAGATATTTGTGACCTTTCAATTATTCAATATCTACAATGTACTCAGACCTTACCCACCCTTGTCGTCCTTCTGGCGTTGCAACTTCCGTCCACATGTTTTGAGATTGGAGAACTCTTACAAAAGATCCGCGTGTTAACCTTCCCACCATATTGGATGATGTGTCCGGCTCAAACCTGATGTTGAGGATATCAGCATTAGTTCTTTTATACATTTTCTTGGCGATTTCAGCCCAAATACCTGATAAAACTATTCTGCGAAATTTTTTCTGACCTCTGGAAGCATCGGTACTAAGAACAGTAATCTTGAGCATTACATCTTTAAGGCCTTCTGGGTTTAATATCTTAGCCTCCATAGGGCGAGGGTCGGTACCGTAAATCCGAATGCTCCTTTCATACGTCACCTTGGTTGGGCTTTCATGCAGAGGGTAAGTTCGATCGCCTACACGTAGAGCAAGTTTTGATAAGTCGTTGGCGGATGCTTTTGGAGCAATAATTGTGTATTTAAATTCGTCCCCCCAATACAGTTGCATTGTAGAGGAATGTCTAGAACGAGGTATGACCTCCTCTTGACCCCTGAGATGAACAACATCATCGTCTGCCGTTCCAGGTTTCGTGTGAGATACCTGAAAGGCTGCTTCTAAAGAGGCAAGTTGTTGTTCGCTTATCTTGGCCTCTGTATCAGCCAGGATGTTAGCTGCTTCAGTTAAATCATTCGTGAGCCTGATTATTTCATTATTAAGCCACTTTTGTTCTTTAGCGGTAGCAACTCTGCTTTGATGTTGGGAAACCTCTTTGATTACTCCTAAAACTATTGCAGAGAGAATGCATACTAGGGATATCCAGCCTCGTTTAGTTATTCGCTGCACAAGGGGGGCGTCGCCCTTTAACCAAGTCTCGCCGCCAAATGCCGAGAGTGTTGCTCCTAAACCAAGAAGCGTAATGGCAATGTTTGTAAAAAGCAGTGGCATTTTTAGATCCTTAATTATCTCTGATCTAGTGATCCTTTTATTGAGCAGTTGTATTAATCGATTATTGTCGTCGTTCAGGTACTAGATGAATGTTCATTGAATTAAACATACTCACGCCCAATTTTCCCCATAAATTGCAAAATACATTTGTTGATACTAGTGGGCAATAAGTAATAAAAAAGACCCCAACTGATGAGCTGAAGCCTTCGTTACATTTCGGAAAGCGCACACTGAATGTGCGTGCCGGGGCAATTTATTTATGACGTGGTGATAGTGTAATATAGATTTACATCATCCGCAGTTTTTTTGGTGCCGCTTATCTGTCACGTTTTGTGTTGGGATGAAACACTTGCCAAGGCGCGATCTTTGAAACGTTTCTGGACTGACAGGATGAGCATCTATATTTAATCCCTTGAAGGGGATAATCGCCGCCCTTGAGCTTTGTTCAAGATGCGATCGATATTTGTTTTTGTTCCCCATATTCAGTGCATTCTCGATTTTGACAATAAACGAACACATGTTGATCTTGAGCGAGTGTTTTTTAATGCATTGCCGCCTGTGTCTGGTTCCGGAGAAATCGGAAACATACGCTCTCGCCATCCGCCATCGTGTGCCTCGATCAATCTATTCAAGTGCATCAGATAATTTCGGTAAGCTTCAGCAACTTCGACTGTCAGTTCCGGATTGCTCATTTGCTTGAATACTTCATCGCGGGTTATTTGAAGTGTGCGGCTTTTTTCTTCAACGCTTGAAATCTCTTCATCATGCATCATCAGTAGTCTGATCAAATGCTGATAGGCCGATATGCAGCCATCAGCGGCACGCATAACTTCCTTGTTCACATGATCATTACAGTTCAACTCGATCACAGGCAGAAGGGTTGCAAGCAGTCGCCGTGCCAGTTTGCCTGGATCATTCAAGCCGGTGTCATGTTTATTCGGTTGGGGCATGTATATAGTATAGCATGAGAACAAAAAGGGAGCAGATTGTAAATGTGGGAAAAATACTACCTCCGCTAATGTTGTGCTCTTACAATTCCGGAGGGTGGTGCACATATATTGGATATAACAGGAAGCTGTTATAGATAATCTATCTTACCGAAGCAGAAGCCAGCTGAGGACACAAGATAACTAAAGTTGTTCAAAAGGTATCTTGGCGCGGTTATAGGATACAGTGGAAACGAGTATTGGCTTGCTCATATTTCGGAGATATGCAGGAATGCATAAGCTGAAATCATTTCCATATGATCAGTATTTTTTCGGGTATCTCCGAAGGAGTACAGATCATGTCACTGGAGTTAGTGATTGAGCTATCCAGTTTGATGTTAGCCTGGTTGGCTTACAAGGAAGTAAAAAACCGAGACTAGCATTTTACCTAGCAACGTAAGAGCAAGAGGTTCTACCTCTTGCTTTTTTGACCACTTTACAAGAGAATCAAACTTCAAACTTCAAACTTCAAACTTAACTTCGACACAACTATTCCTGCTTTGGGATTTCCACCACATGATTAACTTGATTCATTACGAGTAAATGAACTGCTGCCTGCCATAGTAAACGGCAACATTGATCTTGCCCCGCTAAGCTGTAATGGCCACCTTTAACAATGATGTAGCTAATCAATTCCTTATCGCCCGATTGTTTTTCTTCGGTTCGTAAGCGTTCAAGGATCAAATCCATGAAGCTCGGCACTTTGTCGAAAGTTACTTCTATCATTGATAAGAGCTCAGGCAACGGTATGAGCTTCTCTCCATCAAGCAAGTAATTCCTATCAAGTGTTCGGACTTTAGTACCGTCCGGCTTAGTTATAATTCTATCCGGAACTAGAGTCATAACTTGTTGACCTGATATTATAGTAATCACGATAACGATTGAGCGGACGGCTAGTTAAATCGCGCCATCTTGGATAAGTAGCAAGCCCCTCATGATCATATTGCTGGCCAATTAAACGCATTGCTTCAATCAACACTTCTTTGCTTACCATTTCATGTTTTGAGCAAAAATTATCAAATTCATCTTTGAATGTTTTAGGTAACGCAGAGAAATTGATAGCTGTTTTCACTGAGTGGCGGTGTTTTGTATATTCAGCATGATTTTGATCAATGACCTCATACATACTCAAGTTCTCTCCCTGAGTATTGCAAGGCAAGACTTGTTCTAACGTTAATTGACCATCTTCGCTCCAATTTAAATCTAGAGTTATTCGCATATAACGGTCCTTTTTTTCACGTATATCTCCTTTTTGGAGACATACATGAATATCACACATTGAAACAAGCAGGTTTTTGAAATTTTTTATAAAAAGGAAAAATCAAATGTAGATTAGTTTGTATGCCTAAGCATTCCCATGTTCGTGATGCCGTAGCTTTAATGCTTTTGGCTGAACGTAAACGCAGAAGAATTACCCAAAAAGAGTTAGCCAACAGACTTGGTTGGGATGCTAATAGTTTGTGGAAGCTTGAACGCTTTGAAAGAGGGGTTCAGGTAACGGAGTTATATGAATTTGCTATTGCGCTTGGTATCGAACCATCAAAACTATTTGCAGATGCCGTAGCAACTATTGAAGCAGAGATTTCCAAAAACAAATAGAGTCATAATCAAGCAACTCATTACATGACCTCGGAATACCCTACAACTTACATGGACTAGAAGCCTCTTTTTTTTAAAGGTACAATTTGACGACCCAGGACTTTTGCAACTAAATCAGTCTCAAGAATTCTCATCAGTCGCTCTCTAGAAAAAGTCCCATTATACAGAGTAATAGGTTTAGTGAAAATCTATTGCAAAACTTCTAAAGCGTTGTTGTTCTATCAGGTAGAGACGTTTGTTATCCCATTAACTAACACAAAGTTACACCAACACATATGCTGAAAAATTACAGCTAGAGACACTCTCAAGTCGACAACTACCAATCCTAGTTGAAGTTGCCATAAATATTGGTTTCATGTTCCAATTCTAACAATTTTCGCCATATTGCCAGTTCGCGGTACATCAATTGCCCATGGATAAGCTGGGTCTTCATCCCGCTCATATTGATAGACATAAAGTGCCGGACTATTTCTTCTGTCATAAGTGCGCCCAAGATTAAAAACTACGCTGTTTTGAGCAGCAATAGTGAGGTGTATTTTTTTTGTACTGCCCAATGTCCGGATAAGCTTCACAAACTGCTCAGCCCACCTACCTTGCTGTTTCTTATCCCAGTGATTATTTGGCTGGTAATCTCCTGTATCCATATGAACAATCGGAAGGCCTGGAAATACATCGGCAAGAACCTGAAGATCACAACGGTGAGATATAGACAGCGCTAATATTACTTCATCAGCAAACTTTGCTTCAGCCAATCCGATAATTTCCGCTTCTGTGACTTCACTTTGTGTAGGTTTGATGTGTTTCCATTTTCCATTGAAACGGTCCCAGTCCATCACCTCCACGTCATTATCATCGTCAATCAAATAACCAGTCAGAAAGGTAAATGGCACCGATGCAAGCCCGCCGTAAATCACCGTGACATCGTTTTTGTCTACGGCCTTAACTCGACCGTCAATATCCCGCCGGATATGAAGTACTTCTTCCAAAGACTTTCCTGGATCATTTACTCTGCTATTCCCTGAAACATAAGGTGTCTGATCTATGGATATCTCTTCTCGCCGTCCAAGAAATTCAGGTGGCACAGCATCACAAACGGCTTTGTTCACCGCGAAAGTCAAACCACGGTGCTCAACCACAACAACCCTCTGCCGCAGAGTTGCCTCTTGCACTCTCTTTAAATGCCTTGGATGAACAATAATCAATCCATAACCAAAAGAAATCAGTCCCAAAAACAACAAAACATATTGGACACCAACCGGCCACGATTGACGGTCTGCGATACTAAAACTACTCCCAAACGGACCATAAGAAAGTTCAAAGTCGAAAAACAATCCCAATGATAACGCAGAACTTATCAAAAACATGCCAACATAAACATATAGAGCTGCTGGTGAGAGCCTCAGCATCTTAGTCTTAAAGTAATCAATGACTGCTAGTGCTACCTCTTTCATAATCACCCCCTACGATACCACTATGCAAAACCGCTCAGATTGCCCGATACAATTTCCGCGCATATCAACGACATAAGCCTGTACCCAATGGATCCCCTCATAAGCCGCATGCTCCCATAGGGAAATACCGGTATCATCATTAAAATCGCCACGCAGTTGTTTCTCCCGAGCTGCAACTTTGCCAGTGTTTGTCACCCGCCAATGAATTACACTTCCTCTGGGAAAAGTTGAACCATCCGGTCGCATCGAACGCCCTATTGCCCTGAAACAAATATGCTTTCCAATACCAACTGCACCGCCATTTTCAATTTGCCGAAGCAATTGACCGCGTTTTTCTGCGTGTATACTTGCCGTCACCTGAACAAAACAACTGGGTATCATAGGCCATTTGGGTTGCTTCTCATATGAGGTTCCTAGAGACAGCGATGTAAGAAATGCTTTCCCACCTGCAATAATGCGCTCAACTAGATCCTTGTCGGTTGCAAGGCCCTGTTGCTGAGCAAAATTGCTCCCCTCATATAAAGCAGACCCACTTGCACTGGATCGTTCGCCAAACATCGTTTTCATCAATTCTCTATGACGGTTGGGACTTGCACCGGCCATTTCATCAAGGTTAGCTTTCAGAACTTTCAAATCTTCAAGGAAGATTTCCTGATTTGAGGGTAAAGCATCAGAAGTCGTCCTCGCCCCAGGCCAACGGTCAGTGAATACGTCGCGTTCGTAACTCGGGTTAAGAACTGCTCCTAAGTCTTGTGACATAAGCCTAATCAGATGGGAAGTCATGTGCGTTAGTACAGAATAGAGACTTTGATCACCTCCCTCTAAATAATCAGCAGCCAATTTGGATAGTAAGATCGAGGGTATTTTCTCGTCGTCGCCTTTTCGACGGCTATCCTGCATATCGCGCCAACGTTTGATTAACTGAAGAGCCACAAGCTTCGGAGGCTTTTCTTCTAGTTGTTTTTGGTCAGGAACTGGGTCAACACTAGCCTTAGCAACTAACCGCCGGCTCTCAAGAAGTTGAGAAGGCAATACCTGTTCGTCAAACCATAAAGCGAATCCTTCTGGAGCGGCCTCCACATGGTTAGCTCGGTTAGGATGGCAATCAAAAATTTGGCTGGGACGAGATGGCAAGCCTTTGCTCAACAAGACAGCAGGTGTCACATCTAAGTGCATATCACTATATTGCACCTGAACACATCGTCGTTTCTTTTCTACCTTGCCTTTATAACGCCCTCTATCCAGACTTCGACAAACGCTATCTAGTACCACGTCCGGATCATTGTCCGTATCAATATTCATCTCTAGAATGAGATCAATATCAAATTCATCCTTCTCATCAGAGTTAGAGACGGCTGTTTGAATTCTAAAAGATCCTTGCGGATAAATATGGGGGGAAAACCTGGCAACTTCGCTTTCCTTCTCATTCAAGTGATCTGCTATAGCTTTATAACGATCTTTAGCCAGATCATATTTGGTTGCGCTTAACTGGATCTTGTCAGCTATTTCGTAAAGAACAGCGTCAAGTGCTTCTTGATCAAAATTCAACAATACAGTTTCCAAATTTAGCTTCCTAAATGGTCCTAATTTTCATATAGAAACTTAAGTATGTTATAAGTTGTAAAAATACTACCCATTTATCAAATTTAGAGAAATACTATTGAAACAAACCAAACTGTTTGATCAGTTCTACAACCAGCATGTCAAACTCGATCGGAAACGAACAATAAGATTGAAACAACACATTACTTCCGTGGAGTCTTTTCTAAAAAAAACAAAATGGTCGCACCGTATTGTCTCTATTCAGATGCAAGGGTCCTGGAGACATGGAACAATGATACAGCCTCTTCCCAAGAAGGAGTATGATGCCGATATGCTCGTTCTCCTCCAGCCAAACTCTCGATGGAAAGCTTCAGACTATCTCGATCAGATATACAGTGCTTTCAAAAAAAGTCCTACTTATTCAAGCAAGGTTTCGCGTAAGACGCGATGCGTTACCCTTGATTATGCGGGAGATTTTCATCTTGATGTAGTCCCCTGTATTATCAGGCAAGAATCCGAGTTGATATTTTTCAGAAAAGAAACTTACTTCGTTTGTAATCGTAATTTAGGCAGATATGAGCGTACCGACGGTGATGGATTTGCAATGTGGCTTGAAAAGAAAAAAGCTGTTGTTCCAGGCGCCAACCTGAGAAAAGTCATACAACTTCTTAAATACATGCGAGACCATAAGCAGACTTTCGCAGTAAAATCTATATTGATGACCACTCTTATCGGTAACTGTATTCGAAACAATGAACGAGAGAGGGACTTTACCGATATTCCTACTAGCCTTCAAACTATTCTCACAAGAGTGGACAATTATCTTTCCCATAACGAAACTACCCCTCTTATCAAAAATCCGGCTTACGAAAAGGAGAACTTCAACAGGAACTGGGAAGAAGTAAACTACCAAAACTTTAAGCGGCAGATTCGATCTCTTAAATTAAGAGTTGATGACGCGATTAGTGAGCCTGGGCGCAATTCAAGTCTTCAAAAATGGCAAGCACTTTTCGGCCAAAACTTTGGATCAAAATGACTTGAGTTTTTCGTTCACATACATTTTTCCACCAAAATGATGTGGTTTTAGGGCTTCCTCGCACCATGCCATAGTAAATGCGAAATTTATCACATCAAATTAATGATAGAGCCTATCTGGACTGGAACTCGTTTATGACTGTATTTAATTCAGATCCTTTTACTAACATGCTTGTACATGGCGCATTTGAAGTCATTGACGCTGGTCCAACCCAGCAATCTGTGCAGGATCTAAAATTAAAAAGAGATTCAGACCATAAATTGTTGATGACTACAAAATCTGAAGGACATGCCGCCTCCTTTAAGAATAAATATCCTGTTGGCACCTTAAGAGAGCTTACAGAATCCGTTCAGCTTAGACATATCAATGGCTTTGAAATTATCCTAAATGCGGTCAACCCATATTCTAGGACTTCAACAGATCGTGGCGGAAAAGAATGGCTTACTGTAAAATCTACTGTTCAGTCTGTAAGCGCTATACTGAAAGAAGATGTAACGGGCACATATACCGTCGATTGGTTGGAGAACGTCCATGATAATGTATTCATGTGGCCTGATCCAGTAGAGAAACAAACTGCCAGTAAGCATGTTGACGCCATTGGAGATGGTGAGAAAAAGATCGAGATTTCCAATCAAGTTAGATCTGTATCTGGCGGACGGTCTGCTGTTTTTGTTCAATTAGGTAAAATTGAGTTTTACCTAGTATGGATTGAGTCAGAAAAGCAAAAGGTCCAACCTGGATATATATTGTACCTTTCCGATGTAACCGGCCGAGAACGAAAGAAGATCAGAAACTGTTTATCGTTTGCACTTGGTCGTCCACTTCTTTCAACCGGGTTTAGTATTTTTGATAGTGATTGGCAGTTGGTTTCTTTTGAATCTATCAGTCCGTACACATTGAATGATCAGGCATTTCGTATGACTACATTGCCGACAACTTTCCTGGATGAGACTACTGAAAATGTAATCGATCGAAATAGACTAACTTCCCTTGTAGCGGCGCTTTATGAACACTATGAAAAGTATGATTTTGAACATCTAATATGGCAATATTGGCATGCAGTTTGTGCGCCAGCTCATATAGC
Source organism: Kordiimonas sp. SCSIO 12603 (assembly GCF_024398035.1). Classification (NCBI taxonomy): domain Bacteria; kingdom Pseudomonadati; phylum Pseudomonadota; class Alphaproteobacteria; order Kordiimonadales; family Kordiimonadaceae; genus Kordiimonas; species Kordiimonas sp. SCSIO 12603. Next base: position 1,104,102 of record NZ_CP073748.1, on the reverse strand, counting down.
GCCTGTGCATTTTGGAGGCTGTATTGAAGCATTACTGACAGCATATGCGAAAATACCTGATAGTATGGTTAATCATACCCTACTAACAAAAGAAAGCTGGCGTCCAATTTCTCAAAGAATGGTCAATGTTTTAGACGAGTTTGAAATACCAGCCGACGTAAGAGAAATTTTACATAACAAAATCACTAGTGGACTTAATCAATCACCTACAAGCAAAGTGAATGAAAAAGTCTTTACACTATTAGGTCTTAATATGTCTCAAGCTGAAAAAAAAGTTTGGAAACAAAGAAACAAAGCCGCTCACGGCACAGCACCAGACTATTCTGATACCGTAAAAATAATTAGAGATATTAAAGTCCTCAAAGTTCTATTTCATCGAATTATTTTACGCCTGATTGGGGTGGAGTTTTATATTGATTATTGCGCTATCGGTCACCCAAGAAAGAATATACAAGAACCATCTGGAACTGAAATCAAATAGTCCATTATTCTTAAGGTCATCAGTACCCCCTCCGCTGGGTTTGATAATAGGACAAAATGACTCACTAAAGATAACCAACCTTATTGTTTGCTGGTTTATAGAGAAAACCACCATGTTTAATCACTGAACACATGAGCCCGTCAGTTGGCATTAAAGAGGTATGTATCCGGTCACCGAACACATTTCCGCAACTCCAAGAACACCTATTGCCACTAGCAGAAGGTGTTATTCCTCTCATCCCATGTCAGCGTTTATGGCAAAGAATTGATGTTCTGAATAAGTAAGTGTTTTGGTTCCATCAAAAAAGCAGAGTGAGAGAAGCCTGGATATCGAACATTCGTGAATAGTTGCGGTTATAGATGAAAACAGATGGTGGTGGGGCTCATCTCAAACAAGTTAGAGTGTGTTTTAGGAATATTATTACCAGTTCAATTACACGCGAAAGGCCACTTATACAACAGTAAGGGAAATTACTATTAATTTTAATTTATAGAGGTATAAAGCATCAATAAATTGTAAAAAATGAGATAACAGATGCTAACCTTTCATTTATTAGAGCGAGGGACTAGCCCGCCTGACAGAGCACATGGTCAAGTATATCTACAAATAGATAATTGGAATGACTATTCATTTGAGACCTTCTTTTATGTTTACCTCTTTGACCTAAGAGGTACCAGGCACGACCTTGGCGGTGTCAAAATAGCTTTTAAAGGGCAAACAGCAAATATTACGACAAGCTCTGTATTGGAAACAACATTCTCTTCTCTGGGGGAAGGTTATTTTTCACTAGGGCAAGGCACCTCCTACTACAAAGCACTATCACAAGTACCGGATGCGGTAAAAAATTATTATCTAGACGCCTTACAAGATCTTGTAAAAAAGCCAACTCTTATGGAGAAGATACGAGAGGAAAGGGTCTTCGGCACTTCACTACTCAGAAGCTATACTATTTCAGAAATTAAAGGGAAATTTCATCGTGTTCTAAATGGCGAAGCCGAATTAACAAATTATACCTTTAGGTATTATCATTCAGAGGAAGACTTATTTGGCAAAATGGACGTAAGCTTCAAAGTTGAAGTCGATGCTAAGCCTAACACCAATATACATGCGCTTATAGGCAGAAATGGTGTAGGTAAAACCACTCTATTAAATGGTATCATCAACACTATTTGCCGCCCTCAAGAAAGTAAGGGAATCCTGATAGATGAAGCAAACTTAGTTGAACAGCCTATCGGTTCAGATTACTTTAGCAATCTAGTCTCTGTCTCTTTTAGCGCATTTGACCCATTTTCTCCTCCATCAGAACAGCCAGACCCTGCAAAAGGTACATGTTATTTTTATATAGGCCTCAAAGATCCACAAAGTTCAGATAGTCATCGCGGGATTCAAGATTTGCTTGACGATTGTGTCACTGCATTATTGACATGCTTTCAAGACGAAATGAAAACGAAGAGGTGGCTCACCGCTATTGAAGGTCTATGTTCAGATCAAAACTTCTCTTCTATGAACCTTGATTTCTTACGCGACCAATTTCAACAGACTATGCAGGAAGTGAGAGAGAATACAGGGCCCCGCTATGACGAAATATTTAGAGAAAAAGTTATCCCTACACTTAGACGTATGAGCTCTGGGCATGCAATTGTGTTGTTAACAATAACACGCCTAGTAGCTACTGTAACTGAAAAGACTTTAGTACTATTAGATGAACCCGAAAGTCATTTGCATGCTCCCTTACTATCGGCATTTATAAGAGTTCTATCGGATTTACTTTTACAGCAAAATGGCGTTGCTATTATTGCAACACATTCCCCCGTAGTGCTTCAAGAAGTACCTAGAAAATGTGTTTGGAAAATTTATAGATATGGCAAAGAGATTTCATTTGATCGCCCAGCGATAGAAACATTTGGTGAAAATGTTGGAATTTTAACACGTGAAGTTTTTAAGTTAGAAATCGAAAAGTCTGGTTTTCATGCTCTCTTACAAAAAGAAGTTGATCAAAATCATTCATACAATGCCATCCTTGAAAAATTTGATAATCAGCTTGGCTTAGAAGGGAGATCAATTCTTCAAGCTATGATTGTAAATAAAAAAAATCCATTCTGAGGCTGATAATGTTTAAATTACCAATACCAAACATTCTTTATTCAGAAGTTTTAGATGCTTGCATCGCAGGAATTACAGGCAACCCGATATTGAAGGGCAAGTTGACTAGCGATAAAAATGATCTTCTGAATAAAGCTATCGACTATGATACGTTTACACCTTTAGCTCAGTTACATCGAATTCATCCTGTAACTGCATCCAATACCAAAATTACAACTAATCTTACCAAGGAAGACCTAAAAAAACTCTACACCCAGTATTTCACACCAGCTGATAAACCAGCAGGTGTAGTTTACGATCGACTAAGAATGATATGTAAAGATGAATGTCCATTTTGCGCCGGAATAGGTACCCCTGAAAATCTTGACCACTTTTTAGCCAAGTCGAAATTTCCCCAATTTTCAGTATTTCCCAATAATTTAGTCCCTTCATGTCGCGACTGTAACATGGGTGAAAAAGGACAAACCCACCCATCTAACCCCAATGAACAATATCTTCATCCATTTTTGGATGATGACATTTTCTATAATGAACAATGGGTCTTTGCCACCTATCATCCACCATACCAAGCTTCTGCTGCCATAGAATTTTTTACCAATCCACCACTCAAATGGCAGAACTTTCAAAGAGCTAGAGCCTGTAAGCATTTTATCGATTTTAATATTAAGGCTCGATATGCAAAGCTAGCCGCAAATGAGCTGGTTAGCACTCTAGACCAAATGAGAAAATTATTGAAGTTAGGCTTCAGCGCTAAAGTTGTTACAGAAACCATTTGTGAACCCATCTACAACCACTCTAAGGGTCCCAATCATTGGCGAACAGTGATGTACATGGCTCTCGAAGACCACCTAATTGTCAATGGGTCGTTAGATTAGCATTATAAAATGTAGCTCACTTCAATAACGCTAACAGCAATATGTGAACAACCATCTACGAAAAGATGGTTGCGCATCTTCTATCTACACAGTTCCAATTTTAAATACTGCTATGCAAAACTACGCAAACAAAACCGTAATACAGACAATTTCTATAAAGTTAGTGAATCAGTATCTTTAAATACGTCATTATTCACTAATAGAAACAACCTCTGCAGTCGGGCGAACTTGTTCTCCGCCTTCAATAGCGTGCATATACACATCGAGAAGCGCTTCTTGTTCCTGACGGTCCGCTTGGTCCATTTTACGCAAGGAAATAACTTTACGAATAATCTTCGGATCAAAGCCCGTGGCTTTAGCGCCTGCGTATATCTCCTTAATATCCTCTGCAATACCCTTCTTTTCTTCTTCCAAATTTTCGATCCGCTCCACTATGGATCTTAGTTGCTCACCGGCAATACCACCTGCTTGTACCATTCTCATTTCAACGGATATTTCCGCTGCCTTCTATAATTTATAAATACTCTATCTAATCATAGAGCTAATTTTGTACATCATTAGCCTACAAATATGGCTCTTAGATATTCAATAAGTCCTTTTCCAAGAGATATAACTAACGCTCAATGCGCTCAATAAATCCGCGCAGCTGTTCACCAGCAACACCACCTGCTTGAACCATTCGGTTAACTCCCTTGGGTAATCTCAAAATTGGCAGCACTATAGGCCTCCACCCATAGCGGTTCAATCAAGTTTTTTGTTTACCGAAATTTGTAATGAAGGCAGAGTATATCACCGTTAAGGGGCTTATGAATTTATGCATTCTATATCAGATATTTTTGTAGTTGGTGGGGGTATAAACGGCGCAGGAATTGCGCGCGATGCAGCAGGCCGGGGGCTTAAGGTTACCCTTGCTGAAAAAGATGACCTTGCCTCGCACACATCTTCAGCCAGCTCAAAGCTTATCCATGGCGGCCTTAGGTATCTTGAGCATTACGAATTCAAGTTGGTAAGAGAATCGCTTATTGAGCGGGAAATACTGCTTCAATCAGCACCACATCTTATCAGGCCTATGCGGTTTATTCTGCCACATCATAAAGGCCTGAGGCCTGCATTTATTTTGCGGCTAGGACTTTTCCTTTATGATTACATCGGAGGCAGAAAACTTCTCCCTCCTACGGAGGTCAGAGCACTTAGGAAGCACACCAGCGGTGCGCCCCTGAAAGAGCGCTATACAAAAGGTTTTGAATATAGCGATTGCTGGGTGGACGACGCGCGTCTTGTTATACTTGCTGCGCGAGATGCCGAAAATAAAGGGGCCAATATCCTAACCCAGCATGAAGTGATTAAAGCCACTCGGGAAAATAGGATTTGGCACATAACTGTGCGGAACAGCCAAAATGAAGAAACTACATATAAGGCAAGAGCCCTTGTGAATGCCGCCGGCCCATGGGTTGATGATATCGAAGCAAAATCCTCCCCCGCGCCTGACAGCCGCAAAAACATTCGCATGGTGAAAGGTAGTCATATCATCGTACCGAAAGTCTATGATGGGGCACAAGCCTACACGTTTCAGGGGGGTGATAACCGCGTGGTGTTTGCTATCCCTTACGAAGAAGATTACACCCTTATCGGTACTACAGATGTACCTTTTGAAGCTGATCCCAACTCCGTGAAAATTAATGACACAGAAAAAGAATACCTGTGCCAGCTAGCCAGTAACTATTTCCGCCGTACGATCAAACCGGAAACCATAGTGTGGAGTTATTCAGGGGTTCGCCCCCTCGTTGATGACGGTGAGAAAAATGCCTCAAAGACAACCCGGGATTATGTGCTTGAGTTAGATACAAAAGAGAATGCACCGCTTCTCAGCATATATGGCGGCAAAATTACCACCTTCCGGCATCTGGCCGAAGAAGCGCTGGAAAAACTGAAGCCCCTTCTTGGGTTTGATGAAGGTACTTGGACCAAAGATGCCCATTTACCTGGCGCTGTTGGCCTTAATTATGCGGATATGGATTTCTTCAATACACGCATCAAGCATGATTATCCCTTCTTGCCGCGCGCCCTTCGCCTGAGGTTCATTGAAGCATACGGCAATGATATCCACAGCATTCTTGAAGGTTGCACTTCTATTGAAGACATGGGCCAGCATTTTGGCGCCTGTCTTTATGAGGCAGAATTGAAGTTTATGCGGGACAGAGAATGGGCCACTTGCGCTGAAGATGCGCTATGGCGCAGATCAAAATTAGGGCTGCGTTTAACCGCTGCTGAAATCGAAGACGTGGAAAACTGGTTTCAGGGTAAATAAAAAAGGCCGCCGATGGCGACCTTTCCTTCATTCAATTAAGCTTCACCGCGTGCTGCTTTATTTTTCACAACGCTTTCATTCATCAATACGAGCTGTTCTTCAGTTGCAGGCGATTGATATGCCTTTTTATACTCACCATAAGGCATACCGTAGATACGCTCACGGGCTTCATCTTTGCTCACGTCAACACCTGCGTCCGCCGCTGCTTCAGCATACCAATCAGATAGACAATTACGGCAAAACCCACCATAGCCCATCAAATCAATATTCTGCACATCTTTTCGGTCATCCAGATGCTTCAGGAGCCGGCGAAATACTGCTGCTTCAATTGCTTGTTCTTTACTCATTTATCTGCTCCTAAAAATATTCACGTTTCATCAGATCAGCCCGCCCCATACATTCATCAAGGCATTCTGCAAGAAGTGCTGCCCACTGGGTAACCATATTATCATCCGCAAGCAAATCCTGCCGGATTTCAATAGTGGTTTGCGGCAAACCTCGATCAGCCCCATGCCGCTGCATGGTATAATATAGCTCCTGTCCTGAATATGGCTCGTTATCCCCAATGGTAAGATCTGTCTCTCGCTCAAGAAGGCCTATCATCGCTTGCGCGAGCCGTTGATCCTTGTTCCACAAGAAACCGATCTGCCAAGGTCTGTCGAAACTATCCATATGAGAAGTAAAGCTGTGCATGCCAATCACGATCGGGTTAACGCCTGCTTCCAGATGCCGTTCAATCACCGCATCTGCTGTTTGGTGGAACGGATCATAAAAAGCCTCTTTACGGCTTTGAATATCTTCAACACTCAGATTTTGGTTTCCCGGAATGAGGGTACCGTCACTTTCAAGCGGAATAAGCGTGGTGTGATCGGGTTCGCGGTTCGCATCAAGTACAAGCCGCGAAGCCTTAGCTACCACAGCAGAAACGCCCATCATTTCGCACATTTTGCGAGTAACGGCTTCCGCGCCAATATCCCATGCAATATGACGTTTCAGTTCCTCAGCGGGCAATCCCAGATTATTCAAATCCGCAGGGATATGATTGCTGGCGTGTTCACACAAAATTACCAAATTTTCCGTAGCGTCAGGATTGATGATTTCTGGCGCGTATGCTGCTACAGTCATAAGAAGGGCCTAACATATATGATTATTTAGTTTCAGTTGAAAAAATAACTGGACCTTTCGCAAGGTTTAAAGCAGCATGCGCAAAAATTAAAGCCCCCATATGCATGCAAGTTGAACTATAACCCCCCTTTCTGGAGGCAACATTGACCGCCTATACCCATACTGAGTTTTCCGCATTCCGACGTGAGCGTAAAACTCGTATTGTCGCCACCCTTGGCCCAGCATCAAGTTCTCATGAACGTATTAAAGCTCTCTTTGAAGCAGGCGTTGACGTATTCCGCCTGAATATGAGCCACGGTGACCATGCTGGCAAAGAAGACCTTGTAAAGATTATCCGCAGTGTTGAAGAAGAAGTTGGTCGTCCTATCGCCATTCTTGCAGACCTGCAAGGCCCAAAACTACGCTGCGGCACCTTCGCTGATGGTAAAGTCCTTCTTGAAGAAGGCCAACGTTTCACGCTTGACCTTACCGATGTACCGGGCACGAAAGAACGTGTTGGCCTACCGCACAAAGAAATCTTTGATGCAATTGAGGTTGGCACAAACATCCTTCTTGATGATGGTAAAATCCGCCTTGAAGTTACTGAAATCGAAGACGGTAAGGCCCACACAACTGTACTTGTAGGTGGTTATCTTTCAGACCGCAAAGGCGTGAACGTTCCCAATGCGGTTCTCCCGCTTGCTGCCCTTACAGAAAAAGACCGTGCTGACCTTGCTTTCGCCCTAAAAGCTGGTGCTGACTGGATTGCACTTTCTTTCGTACAGCGCTCTGCCGATGTTGCAGAAGCGAAGAAACTGGTTGGCGGCAAAGCTGCTGTTATGGCGAAGATTGAAAAGCCAGCAGCTGTTGATGCTCTGGATGAAATCATTGAACTGTCTGACGGCGTGATGGTGGCCCGTGGTGATTTGGGTGTTGAAGAACCTGTTGAAAAGGTTCCGGGTATCCAGAAGAAAATTATCCGTAAAGCACGCCACGCTGGTAAACCTGTTGTGGTTGCCACACAGATGCTCGAATCCATGATTCAGTCACCTGTACCGACGCGTGCGGAAGTAACTGATGTCGCAACAGCTGTTGCAGATGGTGCAGACGCTGTGATGCTTTCTGCTGAATCAGCTGTTGGTGATTTCCCATGTGAAGCCGTAGCTGTGATGGACCGTGTAGCAAAACGTGTGGAAGCTGAACCAGATTATATGGCAACAGGTCAGGAGCTGGCGAATGCCAATTCCCGCACAGAGGATGCGATTACAGCGGCTGCACGCCAAGTAACGAAATCGATCGGCGCTGAAGCAATCGTAACGTTCACCACATCTGGTGCCACAGCGATCCGCGCATCACGTGAGCGCCCAAGTGCACCAATCCTTACACTAACACCAAGCACACCTATCGCACGCCGCATGGCGATTGTATGGGGCTTGCACACAGTGAAGACCAAGGATGTAGATTCGTTTGAAGAAATGATTGGCAAAGCTAAGCGCATGGCGCTGCGCAGTAACCTTGCAAAAGCTGGTGACCGCATTGTGGTAACCGCTGGTGTACCATTCGGCACACCAGGCGCCACAAACGTACTTCATATCGCTTGGGTGGATGGTAGCGAGGTTTAATACCTTAAAGCAGGCCTCTCGCCTCTAAATCAGCAAGTAATTTTGCAGGGTCCGTAAAATGATGGCCCTGCATTTTTTTTGCCTCCGCTGCTTCCACATTCTCCAGCCGATCATCCACATAAAGAGTGGCTTCAGCATCAAGGCTGTATCGGTCTATAGCGATTTGGAAAATAGCCGGGTCAGGTTTCACAAGCTTTTCTTCGCCGGAAACCACAACACCTTCAAATAAATCTGTAAAAGCATATTCGTGGCAAAAGGGTGGCCATTTCTCCGCAGAGAAATTTGTAAGAGCATAAACACGGATGCCCCGCTCCACGAGTCTTTCAAGGATATGGACTGTTTCGTCTATCTGGCCACTGATAGTTTCTGTCCAGCGGGTATCATATACTTTGATAAGGTCTTCATACTCAGGGAAGCGCATAGCAAGCTCTGAGGTGCCTTCCTTGAAGCTTTTACCCTTATCATGCTCCGTGTGCCATTCAAGGGTCACTACGTCCTTTAGAAAACGATCTAATTCATCGCTATCAGGAATAAGCTTCTCATAAAGGAACCGAGGGTCCCAGTGCACAAACACATTACCAATATCAAAGAGTACAATTTTAACAGCTGCCATTGCTCAACCCCACAAACACAAAAACCGCGCAACTCTACATGAGAGTGCGCGGTTTAATCAATAATGCTCTGGCTAGTCTAGGATTAGCCTTGGCGCGCTTTAAAACGACGCTGAGTCTTATTAATTACGTATGTGCGGCCCTTACGACGAATCACACGGCAATCGCGGTGACGAGACTTTAGGGACTTCAGGCTGTTGCGAACTTTCATAGCGCGGGCCCTTCCTTAAACCAGTTAACAATTACACCGACCCAGAAAACCGGAAATCGGCGGGAACAACGAATCTGTTATTCCTCGAATCCATTGGCGGCGGAACATAAGGGGGGATGCCCAATCTGTCAATAGGTTGCGCCTCGTTTCATAGAAGAAAATGGTACTTTCAAAAGGAAGGCGCTTCCCGCCTTGGCAGAAAGCGCCTCAAATTCCCCTGTTAGATAGCAAGGGTAGTCCTCTCACGCATATGCGTCAGTAACATGATAGTACAATATCTGTACTAATTTTTCACGTTTTTTCGATACGAACCTTAGCGTTTCCCTAAGGTTTCCGTTAAGGTTCACAAACTTGCTGATTGACCAAAGCCCCTAAAAGGCGATAGGCAAAGGCAAATTACATTTATTGAGAAACCAAGCTCAGGAGCCACAAGCATGCTTATTTCAAGTGCGTTTGATAGTGGAAATATCGAAATTATTAAGGCGGATGACCCGTCAGATGTGCGACTCGCAATTCGTAAGGACAATAATTCCGATTTTTATCAGTGGTTCCACTTCCGTGTTTCCGGTGTGGAAGATACCCCTTGCAAGCTGACAATCGAAAATGCAGGTGGTGCAGCTTACGCCGAAGGCTGGGAAGAATATAAAGTTTGCGCTTCCTATGACAGAGAAAGCTGGTTCCGCATTGAAACTGAATATGACGGCACCACCCTTTCATGGGAAATTGAACCGGAGCAAGACAGCCTCTATTTCGCGTATTTTGCACCATTTTCTATGGAACGCCATGCGGATATGATTGCAGAGGTTTCAGATAGCCCTCTTGTTTCCACAAGCGTCCTTGGCCACACACTAGATGGCCAAGATCTTGACCTTGTAGAAATTGGCTACGGCCCAGAAGGCCGGAAGAAAGTATGGCTTATCGCCCGCCAGCATCCTGGTGAAAGCATGGCAGAATGGTGGATGGAAGGTGCTTTTGATTACCTTCTTGATCAGGATAACCCGGTTGCCACGGCCCTTCTCGAAAAGTGCCATTTCTATATTGTACCTAACATGAACCCAGATGGTTCAAAACGCGGCCATCTACGTACAAACGCGGCGGGCGCCAATCTGAACCGTGAATGGGCAAACCCAAGCATGGATCGCAGCCCGGAAGTGTACCTTGTGCGTGAAAAGATGGCAGAGACAGGTGTTGATTTTCATCTGGATGTACACGGTGATGAAGCACTGCCTTATAACTTTATCGCAGGCTTCGAGGGCATCCCTTCGCTTACAGAAAAGCAGATGAAACTTCTGAAAATATATCAAGATCTGCTTTGCATCATCTCGCCAGATTTCCAGCAGGAATTCGGTTATGACGTTGATGCCCCAGGTTCAGCAGACATGAAAAAATGTACTGATTATGTGGCTGAAACACATGGCTGTTTGGCGATGACTTTGGAAATGCCATTCAAAGACAATGATGATCTACCAGATCCAGAATTTGGTTGGAGCCCACAACGTTGCCGCCACTTGGCACGCGCATGTATTGATACGCTCCACCATATGGTAGATGAGCTATAAGCTTAAAATAATTTAAAAAAATCAGCCTTAGTTAAATTGGCTAAGGCTGAAAACTTCATAGCCATCGCTTTCAAGCGCATCATGGCCGCCCAGATTCGCTAAATCGACCGCGAAGGCACACATAACAATCTCACCGCCAATACGCTCAATCAGCTTAACGCCAGCTTTTGCAGTACCACCAGTTGCCAACACGTCATCCACCAAAAGAACACGTTGTCCTTTTTGGATTGCATCACTGTGAATTTCTAAGATTTCCTCACCATATTCCAGTTCATATGCTTCAGAAATGGTATCAGCTGGAAGCTTCCCTTTTTTCCGGATAGCAACAAACCCGCACCGCAGGCGATCAGCAAGCGCGCCACCAATGATAAAACCACGTGCATCAATACCAGCCACCGCATCAATACGGTACCCAGTTAGTTTTTGCTGAAACTTATCCAGCAGTAAGCGAAAACCTTCCGCATCAGCAAACAGGCTTGTTACATCTTTGAACTCAATGCCCGGTTTTGGGAAATCCGGAATCGTGCGGATATATCCATCAATTCGTTGCTGTTCTATCACTTGCTGTCTCACTCATCATTACAGTTATTACCGCCTCAGTTCTTGATGCTGAGTTCCCATTAACTTTTGCTTACTCTACCCACAAGAATGTGTATTGCATTCGCAAGGGCAAAACTAAACAATCTCAAAAAACAGCGATATTTTTCCAATCGCACCCTAAATAAACTTTAGAATAGAGGCTTTCTAAACTGTTATCTATAAACTGATGCTACACATTTATTTCACAAACCCGTGTGTAAGCGCGCGCTTATTATCACCTAAAATTAGGTTTTCAGAACGCTGAGTTTAGGTAATCTTTTGTGGCAATGAAGCAGTTGACCAAAGAGCAGAAACTTGACACAAGCCACCAGATACCCAAACTGGTCTAAGGAAACGATGTAAAAAGTAATGGATTTGTCACCAGAAAATATCATCCAGCTACTGGAAAGTCTGGCGCATGACCCACTATTGCTGGGTTTAGCACTTGCTTTAGCCACCTTCGCTACAGAAGACGGTACCCTAATTGCTGGCAGCATTCTCGTTGGTATGGGAGTGGTTAGCCCGCTATTTGCCATAACAGCAATTGCCACAGGCATTTTGGTTGGTGATATCGGGCTTTACGGCCTTGGCTGGACAGCCAGAGATAATAATTATCTGCGTAAAAAACTGCCAATTGGCAAAACCAGAAAATTAAGACGCTGGTTAAAGGGTAAAGAATCGGGTGTTCTTTTCTTTTCGCGTTTCACACCCGGCACTCGCTTAGTAACCTATCTGACATTTGGTTTTTTGAAGCTATCTTTCACTCGTTTTGTGATTGTTATGGGTGCAGCGGCCATTGTCTGGGTTACAGCAATGGTACTGTTCGTCAGCGAAATCCAGCAGGCATTTTCTGAATACGGCAGTATCGCCAGTATTTCTGCAGCTGTTATTGTTGCCTTAGCCATGATCATCCTTATTCCTCGCTTTATTAAGACGTCAGGCCTATCAACCCAGTTGCCTGATCCTGCTGAGGAAAAAGAAGACCTACCATTACCCCCTAATTTTGAGACTTCACGTGGAAGCAACTAGCTTAAAAACACAACATAACAATGAACCACATGCTGGTATGCCTGCGCTTGATGCGTCAGCTGCTGATATCTCATGGTTTGAGTTCGCTCCATCGCATCTTTTTTATGCTCCAGTAGCGCTTTATTGCGGCTGGCTGATGCTGCGTCATATGGGCTTAACCCTTCCAACCAACACAAACCCACATTTGCCTTTCTCCGGTCTCGTTGGTGAAAGCAAATATGAAGTGATGGAAGAAATTACGGGCTCTGCGCGAGATTATGTTTCTCCGTATGTGAAATGCGTCCGATGGAGCGGTGATGGCGCTCTGAAGCGCAGCCTGAAGGACGCAAGGCAGGCAATGAAAGAAGCAGGCCTTGCCCTACCTCTTGTAGCGAAACCTGATATGGGCATGCGCGGGGCTGGGGTGCAACTCGTTAAAACAGATACGGAGCTTGATGCGTATATTGAAAGCTATCCGGCTGGCGCTGAATTTATGCTGCAGACCCTTGTGGATGAAGAAGGCGAAGCTGGGGTTTATTACATCAAGCATCCCGGCGAAGAAAAAGGCCAAATCATCAGCCTCACTCTTAAATATTTCCCTCGTGTGTATGGTGATGGCAAAGCTACGCTCCGGGAACTTATTATGGCAGACCCGCGCGCAGGCAAGGTACCGCACTTATATTTAGAGCGGCACAAAGATCGCCTTGAAGAAGTTATTCCTTCCGGTGAAGCAATTAAACTGGCGTTTGCAGGCAACCACAGCAAGGGCACTATTTTCAGAAACGGCAACGAACATATCACCGAAGGTATGGTGAAACGTTTCGACGAAATTGCCAAAACCATGAACGAATTCCACGTAGGCCGTTTTGATGTACGCTTTGGAAGTTTTGATAAGTTCCAGAATGGGGAAGATTTCAAAATCATAGAAGTGAACGGTGCTGGTGGCGAGCCAACACATATATGGGATTCGCGTACAACCTTATGGCAAGCCTATAAAACGCTGATGCAGCAATATGGGCACTTATATGCTATTGGTGCAAAAAACAGGAAGCGGGGCCATGCCCCTACGTCATTGAGAAAACTTGCAAAAGCTTGGTGGCGTGAAAAACAACTAACAAAACAATATCCGATAACACACTAAATCGCACAACTGGGGCATAACCAGAACTAAAGGAAGAGAGAGCATCATGGATTTTATTAAGAAACATCATGAATGGGCTTTAGTTATTTTTATGGTAGCAATTTTGGGGGGCAGTCTACCTTTCAAATTTGAAATCCTGGAGGCTGCAGAACCTCGACATATTTTTACTACAATCGGCACCTGGCTTGGTATGGATTGGTTCTCTCAGTACGGTGCGATAATCACTGGTGTGATTGAACTTGCTGCTTCAATTTTGCTGATTATCCCAAATCTGCGCCTATACGGTGCGATTCTGGCCGCAGGCACAATGGCTGGTGCGATCTTCTTCCACCTTTTCAGCCCACTTGGCTGGGTAGTACGCTTTACAGATGAAGCAGGTGTAGAGCACGTGGATGATACACTCGCTAATACTGCTGTGATCGTTTTGATTTTCGCACTTTACATGATGTATCGCCGTCAGGATGAAATTTTGGCGCTGCTTGGCAAGAAGCCAGAAGCGACAGAAGCATAAACAAAAAGGGGCGCTACGAAGCGCCCTTTTTTAGACCTGTTTTCAACAGAATAATTATTGGCCGTTAACGATCCGGTGGTAATCCTGAGCAGCTGATTTATTGATCTTCGCCTTTTGCATCAGGCCCACAAAGGCTTTTGTATCACCTGCATAGAGAACTTCCCGCACAGCCCCTAATGTTAACCCTGTTTCAAGAGCTAGCATGCTTTCCAAAAAGGCCAAACAACCACGGCCAGCGATATCTTTCACCAGATCATGGGTAAGTCTGCCAGAACGTTTCAGGTCGATAACATAAGCATGCACCTGTGTTGGGCTGGCTTTTTCCAGCTGCCGCCACATCGCCTCAAACATGCTATTACCTGTCACTTCCTCGGCAACAGACCGATCAATACTGTAATGCTCCACAAGTGCCGCTCTGCACTCGGCAGAGACCTTATGCATGATCATTTCAACAGTAGACAATGGAAGATCTGTGCGGCGGGAAAGATGGTCCATCACACCTTGGTTTTCCGCATGTTTCTTAACCAGAATATCGCAGGTTTGATCTGATAGCGTGATATGGTCATTCCGCACCACATATGTGGCAGTTTTATCAGAACCCACCGTTACAATCGCCTGACATGTCTGAGGCCCCAAGTCAGGGCGACGTGCGAGCGTTATATGAGCATATTCTTCAAGATGCGGTACGAGACCCGCAAGCTGCATATCAGTGAACGCCAAGGTGGACGCAAGAAACGGGCACGCCACACTTTCTACATCAGACGCCAATTTGGCCGCCAAGTCATAAGGCAGAGCATTGCATGTACGAAGTTCGAAAGCGAGTGTTTCACGCACTTGCAGCGCGATATCCTGCGCCAGCATTCTGGCAACATTTTCCACTGTAGCGCGCTCTTCTTCAGAGTGCTCATCACGTAAAAATGCAGAAATACGCTTGGCAAGAACAACCTTCTCAAGCGTTGCAGCATTTACAATGTCTACAGTGTTTAAACTCATTAACCCGCTCCAAAACATCCGGAACATTCAATGTTCCGAAACAAAGTATGGCATTCTTTAACTTTATAAAAGCTGAATCATTGGATAAAATTTTTCTCTATCCAGTTTTACACTTCAAACCCTTACACAGTATAAAGTTATGCCGCTTTTTTACCTTCCGGCAAATAGTTTGCCTTCGCAATCTTCAAGTATTGAGGTGCATACTTCTTATCAACATTTGCCATCTGCATCAGACGAACAAATGCAGCTTGATCTTCAAGACTGAGCATTTCCTTCACCCGCCCAGTTGGCAAACCCGCTTCAAGCGCAAGTGCGCTTTCAAGGAATGTTAAACACCCGCGATTTGCCACTTTGATAGTCAGTGGATGATTAAGCCGTCTTTCATCTCTTAAATCTGTTACATAGCCGTGGATCTGGCTTGCTGTAGCCCCGGCTACTTTCTGCCACATAGCTTCAAACTGAGTATTTTCAGCCAACTCATCCGCCACCACATTCTGAATAGAATATGTTTCAACAAGCATATTCCGACAGTGGGTGGAGACTTTATTCACAATCTTTTCGATAATAATCAGCGGTAAATCATTACGAGCCGAGAACTGATCCATCACCCGCACATTATCCTGAAATCTGCGCACCAAGATGCTGCAGTTTTTCTCAGGCATTTCTATTCTGTCATTTCGGACAAGGTTGGTAACACCTTGTTCAGAAGACGACTTAATCAGCGCTTCCTGCACATCCTCATTCAGGTCTGTCCGGCGCGCGATCGCTGCACGGGCATATTCTTTTAACTGGGGGATTAACCGAATAAGTGTTGCTGTGGAAAAAGCATTGGTTTCTTCTAAAAACGGGCTGGAAACCGGCTCAATATCCCGCGCAATTTTCTCAGCCAGATCCGGCGCTAAATCATCGCACTTGCGAAGTTCAAAAGCTAAAGTTTCACGCACATATCGGCAAACATCTTCGGCAAGTTTACGGGCAGCGGCTTCCACAGTTGTGCGTTCCTCAGCATTATGGTCACCACACAAGAACTGGCCTACCTGCTTGGCAAGAAGCATCTTCTCTAATTTCGCTACATCTACCAATGCATTCTTTCCCGCATTCACCAGTTTATTTCACTTACGCCTGAAGTGACTTTAATTCCGATTCAATTGCCCGATGAGAGAAAGAATAGTCAGATAAGATTGTTAATTAGTCAACTTATGGATAAATTTTTATCTATCATAGATAGAATCATTTTAATAAAATTGTTTCTAAATCGCTTCAAAGAATTGTTTCGCCGCACCAATATACCAGGGAATGTCAGCATACTTACAGTGGAAACCCACGTGCCCTCCTTTCGGAAGCACGACGGCCCCGGCTGCTACATCAGATGGCCAATTGGCATCTCTATAATCTTCAACAGGTATCCAAGGGTCATCGGCGCTATGAATAGCTAGAACAGGTTGTTTAATATCTGCGATAACTGATTTACAGGAAATACCCGAATAATAATCATCAGCCCCTTTAAAGCCGAAATATGGGCCAATGATATATTCGTCAAACCCTCGGATAGTTTTAATATCCTCAAGAGCAATATCATGCGTTGGCGATTTTGTACCTTCCAGGTCAGCTCGCATATTCTTAACGAGATAATCCACATAAACACCGTTTCTGCGGCGCTCCAGTTTTTGCTGACTGGCTGACAGATCAAGGGGTGCAGATACAGATACACCAGCAATTAAATCAACAGGCAATTCGCCTTCACCTAAGGTCCGCAGCAGCAACTGCCCACCAAGCGAAAAACCCATAGCATAAATCTTATTCTCAGGATGATGCTTATGAACCGCAGCAAGAACAGACCTAAGATCTTTTGTTAACCCCGCACTATAGGGAGGTTTTGAAGTTTCCCGAGAGGGCCCAACACCCCGAGCATTCATACGGAATACATGCCAGCCAAGCTGAGAGAAAGCTAGAGCCGTCTCTTTCATATAGTGGCTATCTTCGTTCCCACCCAAACCGTGGATTAATACTAAAGATTTTTGCACTGAAGGTATTTGAGGCTCTGTAACCGCAACACTTATGGCCTCTCCACTTTCAAGCGGTGCATAAAGGCGGTTATGCATCTCAACTACAGGCTTATTACGAGAAAAGCTATTACGGACGGTTTGAAGATCAGCCCCCAACCATGGGAAACGCTGTTTGAAAGGCGGCAATAGATCACCGCCCTGTTCTTTTAGAAATGCCTGTAAACCGGCGCCAACAATCTGCACTCTGTTTTCCCTTAAAAGCTACACGCTTTATTTAAGGGGCAACAACATCAAATGCAAAAGACTCTTTCACTGGTGCTCTCATTGTGGCTTCTTCTTCAAGCAGTTCAATATGAGCTTGAACGCATCCTTTTGCCGCTTCAATCAGACGAGGCGTAAGATCCACATACAATTTTTCAACGATCTTTTCTGGGCACTTAAGGCCTTCGGCCATACAATCCGCTACCTGTGCATGCCGCATCATACGGTGTTCGCGCACTTCGTGTATACGACCATTCGGATTATCAACAGGATCACCATGGCTGGGTAGCATCAAGGACGCTTCACAGGCTTCCAACACATTCAGGCTCTGTAGGTATTCACCAAGGTGCCCAAGAGGCGGTACAACGACAGTTGTTGACCAGCCCATTACATGATCACCGGAAAAGAGAACATCCTTATTCCACAAACGGTAACACATATGGTTTGGGAAGTGCCCCGGCGTGTGAAGTGCTTCAATACGGTAATCGCCTTCACCCAACATCTGGCCGTGTGAAAGCGCCTCATCAGGAACGAAATCTTCGTCAATATCTTCATCAGTCAGCGCAAGAATATCTTTAGAGAGCGCACCAAAGCCATATGTTTTTGCCCCGGTAATTTCTTTCAGTGGATTAGCCGCTGGACTATGGTCCAAATGTGTGTGGGTAACAAGAATACCTTCAACACCGCGCCCGTTCACCGCTGCCAAAACCGCATCAATATGCTTTTGGCTATTTGGGCCTGGATCAAGTATCCACACAGCCTCTTCACCAATCACATATGTGTTTGTTCCGGGTCCGGTATAATCTTTTGGATTATCTGCAAGCACGCACAAAATGCCGTCCGCCACCTGTCTGATCAAACCATATTCCGCGTGTTTACGCAGCTCTTTTGCCACTAACGGACTTGCGACAGCCGGTGGCTTATTGCTGGTATTTAGTTCCGACACTCTACCCTCATACTGAATAACAATTCGAGTTCCCTAAACCATATGCGACATATATTTCCCATGAAACAGTAACCATTATTCACAGCTTGGTGAAGGTACCCCAAATCTCATACCACAGCAGGTTTGATCCTGTGAAAAATAATAATTTTCAAACTTTTAGTTCCATTTGATTTTTTTTTGGGCCAGCCTACGATCTTTCGAAGCGTTGCAGCCTGGGGAGGATAATTGTGGCGGACCAAGTTTCTGGCGGCGTAGCCTTAATTGATGCACTTATTGCAAACGGTGCAGACATCGCGTTTGGAGTTCCGGGTGAAAGCTACCTTGCCGCTCTTGATGCCCTACATGATACCGAAGATAAACTGCGTTTTATTACCTGCCGCCACGAAGCAGGCGCAGCCAACATGGCCGAAGCTTATGGTAAAATGACAGGCAAGCCCGGCATTTGTTTCGTAACGCGCGGCCCTGGCGCCACCCATGCTTCAATTGGCCTTCACACCGCTTTTCAAGACAGCACCCCCATGATTATGCTCATTGGGCAGGTTGCTGCTGATCAGGTAGAGCGAGAAGCTTTTCAGGAAATCGATTACCGTAGGTTCCTTTCTGAAGTAACCAAGTGGACTGCGGAAATTAATGATGCCTCGCGTATTTCCGAATATATTGGCCGCGCATTCAGGGTTGCCACGTCAGGCAGACCCGGCCCTGTTGCACTAGCCCTTCCAGAAGACATGCTACGTCAACTATGTGCACCTCAGAAAACAGTGCCATACACCGCAGCCACTGCACACCCTGGAGCCGCTGATCTGGAAAACATGAAATCCATGCTCCAGAACGCGAAACGTCCCTTTGTACTTGCAGGCGGCAGTGGATGGTCAGCTGAAGCTGTTGATATGCTGCAAAAATTTGCAGAAAAGAATAACTTACCTGTCGCCGCGTCCTTCCGCTGTCAGGACAGAATGGACAATCGTCACCCTAATTATGTGGGAGATATGGGGATCGGCGCAAATCCAAAACTTGTAAAACGCATGCAGGACGCTGATGTCATTCTAGCCCTTGGCCCTCGCTTAGGGGAAATGACAACAGACGGTTATGGCCGGATATCAGCCCCTGTTCCTGAACAAACTCTTATTCACATGCATCAAGGTGCAGAAGAACTTGGCCGCGTTTACCAACCTGATCTCGCGATCAATGCCACACCAACAACACTGCTCTCCCTTATCAAAGACTGGGACATCAGTAGCACAAATTGGGCAGATCATGTGATAGATGCAAAAAACGAATATACAGAATGGCAAAAGCCACTCCCAAATCCGGGGGATGTGCAGCTAGCTGAACTTTATGCTCATATGCGTGAAGATTTACCTGCCGATACTATCTTCTGTAATGGTGCTGGTAATTACGCCAGTTGGCTCCACCGCTTTTATCAGTATAGAGGGTTCCCAACCCAATTAGCGCCCACATCTGGCGCTATGGGATACGGTGTGCCTGCGGCCATCGCAGCCAAAATCATTTCACCGGAAAAAACAGTGGTTTGCTGTGCAGGCGATGGCTGCTTCATGATGAGTGTGATGGAGCTTGCAACAGCTGCTCGTTATGGGGCGAATGTGATTTTCCTCGTGTTCAATAACAGCATGTTTGGCACTATTCGTATGCATCAGGAAAAAAATTATCCTGAGCGTATTTCAGGCACAGAGCTTACTAACCCTGATTTTGTGCCTATGGCTGAAAGCTACGGCTTTCACGCCGTTCGTGTTGAAAAAACTGAAGATTTTGCGCCAGCGCTGAAAGCTGCACAGGCATCCGGCAAGCCAGCTCTTATTGAAGTGATGGTAGATCCCGAAGCCATTGCACCCACCGCAACTATCAGTTCCCTCAGGCAGATTTAACAATAAAAAAGGCAGCTTAAGCTGCCTTTTCTTAATCAGGATATTAACCACCCCAACTGCGACCACCTCGACTTCGGCTTTTTGAAGCTCTGGCCTTTGGACGAGTGCCAAACCCACCACGGGAAATCACTGCTGTGCGGTTCAATACTTTTGCTGGTTTCGGTTTCTGGAACGATTCCTTATTCACACGGTGTTGGATACGGCCATTCGAATCCCTATAGGTTTTAATATAGTCACCGTTCCACGTAGCCCTACGGCCATAGCGTGTTTGATAATAAGGTGTAGAATAATAACCGCCACCATAGGAAGGTTGGTTTAACAAGCTGGAAATAATATAGCCGGTAAAAAATGGTGACCAGAACGACCCGCCATTATGATTTGTACGTTGCTCACACTGCCCTACACCAAATTGCTCTTCACACAGACCGACCTTATCATAACGCGGCGCACTGCTATCATGAGTTTCCTTTGCCTTATCGTAAGCATCCTCGCACTGCTGATCGCTGAACACTCCAGCAGAAAGGCAACTCTCAAGGTCTTTATAGGATTCAACCTCTTCCCGTTTATCGCCATCACCACAGGCTGCAAGCGTTGTAGCACTACCAACGGCCATCAAGGTGAGGGAAAGTTTTTTAGCTCTCTTCATAATTCACCTCTTAATATGTCATGCTGCCCGCATTAATCAGGCCAACAACAATTGAAACACCTGCAATTTTAATAGCGGCAGCGATTTCACCTTGCTCAATACGTTCAACAAGTTTTGGATACACAAGCTTACGCAGCAGAACGAACGTTAATACCTGAACAACCAGCGCAATGGTGGCCCAAACCGCAAAATCAATCAGACTTAACGAGTTATCAAGCGCGCTATAAACCGGGATACCAAACCCCAGCATTGCACCCACAAATGTTGTAGCAGCTGCCGGATTATTATTCTTAATAAGCTCAACTTCATCATAAGGAGTTACCCAGCTATATATCCGTGCAAAAGCAGCTAACGCCACAATTGCTGCACCGAAATACATTAGAAACGGGAGCACCCCCTCAACTGAATCATAGATTACATCCATCATCATTTACCTCGTTACTTTCCCTAGATTGAAATATCATTAGGAGAAAGAACGGCGCCGACCATCAACGTCACGCTCTCATCCCCTTGATCTGTTTTTTCATGTGTTACAAGCAAGCTTTCTTCTTGCCCATCCACTTCGCGACCAAACAACATGCATTGCTGTTGAATCCCATAATTTTCCGCACCACCTTCATCCAGATAAACAGTTTCATGAAACTGTACAGGCTCTGTCGGGCCATCCCCATCAAACCAAACACGCTTATATTCAACACCATCCAGTGTGTAGGTATCCGCTTTCAACTTTGCAATTTCTGCCTCAAGCGCCGCTTCATTTGCAGGTTCAATACTGTCGTAAACACTAAACAGGCTGATTTGCTGCACGCCAAAATCATGCTTGCCATCACCACCCATGATCTGAAGTAATTCATGATTATCCGTATAAAAACGGTGTAACCATACGCCGTCTTCAAATGGTACCGTGCCTTGCCCCGTTATCGTTAATGAAGGTGTAGATAATTTCATTCGGTGATCCGCGCCCAGAAGAGAAATCGCCAAAGGATCAATCACTACTGTGCGACCAAAGGAAATATCGTGAATAACCGGCAACACAGGTTCTTTCATCTCGTCTTTTTTGTTTTTGAAAAAATCAAACAACCCCATTTTATGCTCCTCGCCAATTAATATCGTTAGGATCTAATCGTTTGTCAGCGATGTAAAAGAAAGTATCGCCAGCATGTAATTCTTTTATAGATCTGGGATCGTAAATTGGTTGTGCAACTTCTTTTGGCTTCACAGAAATCAGTGTAGCTCCTGCCTTTTCAATTAATTCCTTTGAAAGTTGCGTTCTTGAAATACCTGCTTCTCCTTCAGGTACATCCATTCGAAATGCTGCCACGCCGCTCTGCGCTGACATCAAATCCGATAAAAACGCGTTTGAACCAGGATCTGTAAGTTCGCGTGCAACCATTTCCACACTGGAAGAAACCACGATCTCTGCATCACAGTTACTACCCAACAGCTGCGCTTTCTCAGCACTTGAAAAGAAACACACTACATGTGCGTCTTTATTCAGTGCTCGCACCGCAAGTACCGCAGCAAGCGTAAGATCATCGGTATCTGCATAAACGATAACACGGGCGGCATATTCTACTGCAGCACGCTTGAGATCATCAAAACTTGATAGGCTTTCCGTTTTGATAAATCGCCAATCAGGATTACTTGGCACATCTTTCTTACTTATAAGAACAAGTGGCGTATCATCACCATTTGAACCAGCCTTAATTTCCGCCACCATTTTACGGGTACGCTGAGGGTGATAGCCCACAATAACAGTAGCGCCTTCAAGCTTTGAGTAATCACCCATGCCGTTCGCCTTTTTTTTAAAATATTGAGAAAACCCACTCACAGCCTTACCAAGAACAACGGTAAAAATAGTTAAACCACCTGGCAGCATGAATAGAATAAAGAATAGCCGGCCACTCTCAGAAACAGGGCTGTAATCGCCGTACCCCACTGTCGAAACAGTGGTGAAATAATAGTAAGCAAACACGCCATCAGCCAACAAGCCGGCCTCGCCCAGCATCATAAAACCGAAATAACTAGCCATATAATGAAGCACGGCAACAAGCGCGAGAACAGACCAATCGAGCTCAACGCACTTTAAATAAATCTTTGAAAAAAGCACCCCAAGTGCGGACACAATTTCCTCCCCGAAAAAATAACCCATTTAGGGTTGCACAATTACCGCTTAACACATATATTTAATTCGCGAAAGGGGTTCGCGAACATTATTTTCAATTTATCGATCACAAATTGAAAAGATATCGGAAGAAAAGGCAGATGCCCGCAAAGACAAATGCAGCTACACGCAGAAGGCAACTTATGAAGGAGAAAAACCTTCATAAAGTAGAAGTATATGTGCCTGAGCGCATGAAAAAGCAACTAAAAGATACGGAACCAGCCCTAAGAGAAGGTTCTGCCATCTGTGTTTTCCCACCCCATACACTTACGCAAGAAATGATGACAAGCAAGGGATCTAACTTCATGACTGATGTATCACCATGGACAGCCAAAGCACTTTTCGAAGAACTCAGCTCTTCTGATTTATTCGATCAGGACGCGATCAGCCTCAAGCTCGTGGAAGGTATGAACCCTTCTATTGAAATTACATACACTGACCTAGACCGCACAGCTATCATGGCAGTCCACGGCGAACAAATTCTTGTTTCGCTCCTGATTTGCCCAATCGCAGACGTTGCAGACCAAACCGCTTTGAACGAACAACTTCTGAAAGCACACAAATATCTGCCTCTCAGCACAATTGGCATTACAACGATTAACGGTCAGGACTATTACGAATTGTTTGGCGCACTCTCTTCCCGCTCATTATTAACAAGTGTTGCAACAGAAATTGCAGCCCTTGCTGAAAATTATGAAGAAGTCGTATCTGCATTCGTTGAAGTAGCAAACGCTGCCTAAGCCCATAATAAGAAAAGAATAACCGGAGCAATCTCATGAGTATTTTCAAACGTTTGATTACAGTTGTTAAAGGCCACGTAAATGAAGCTGGTGAAGCAATTGCAGATGCGAATGCACTTACGGAACTAGACCAGCTACTTCGCGAATGCGATCAAAGCCTTGAGGAATCCAAGAAGAGCCTCACCTCCATGGCTGCAAAACGCAATCTGCAAGACAAGAAAATCAGCGATATTGAGGTAGATATCGAAAAATATACGGATGGCGCACGCAAAGCGAAAGCTGCCGAAAATATGGACCTGGCTCGTCAGGCTGCGGAGCGCGTAATGGGACTTCAGGGTGATTTGAAAGCAGCAACTGCGTTACGCGATCAATATGCAACAGCCGAAAATAATATTCGCAACAACATCAAAGCACTTACCGCCAAAAAAGAACGTATGCGCGCTGAGGTGGATACAGTAAAAGCAACAGAACAAATGCAGAAATCACAGGAAATGTTGGCATCAAGCCATGCCAATGTGAACAACAGCTTTTCTGATGCATCCCAATCACTAGACCGCCTGAAAGCTCGTCAGGCAGAAAAGGCAGCACGCCTTGAAGCAGCGAACGAATTAGATGACGTTCTGTCCGGCACATCACTGGATAGCGAATTAGCTGCTCTTGACGGCGGCAAAAGCGACACTGACGACTTTCTTTCGAAACTCTAACTTGATCCATGAAGCGTATACAAACGGCTGAACGGCCTGATTGGAAGGATAAAGCCGAACAACTCGGCTTTATCTTCCACACCATGTATGGGGAACAATATTGGGACGAACGTGCCTATTACAGCTTTACTCTGGAACAAGTTGAAAATCACATCGAAGACCCAAGCGCAGAGCTTTATACAATGTGCCTTGATGTGGTAGACCGTGCCGTACGCAGCGAAGAACTTTTAACTAAACTAGCCATCCCTAAGGATATGTGGGATGTAATCGCCACCAGTTGGCATGCAAAAGACCCATCACTTTACGGTAGGTTTGACCTTAGTTACGATGGCACTAGCCCAGCAAAAATGCTGGAATTTAATGCAGACACACCAACATCACTTTATGAAAGCGCATACTTTCAGTGGTTATGGCTGGATGATAAAATTGAATGCGGAGACTTTCCTGACGAAACAGATCAATATAATTCTATACAGGAAAAGCTAATCAGCCGATTTGAAAGGCTGTTTGAAAAAGGCAGCCATATTCATTTCTCTTCCTGCAAAGGAACCGATGAAGACAGACAAACTGTTCGCTATATTGAAGATTGTGCTGCACAGGCTGGTCACTTCCCTCATTTCACATATCTTGAAGATATTGGTGTTAATACGGCTGGTGAATTTGCTGATCATAATGGTGCGCTGATACAAAGCCTGTTCAAACTGTACCCCTGGGAAGATATGCTCAGAGAGGTTTACTCCAAGTTCTTACTACCAAGCGATGTAATGTTCCTAGAACCCGCATGGAAAGCTGTGCTTTCCAATAAGGCACTCCTCCCACTTATATGGGAATTCAACAAGGGGCATCCTAATTTATTACCCGCTAGTTTTTCTGATAACAGCGAAGAGTTAGGATCTTCTTTTGTCAAAAAACCCATATTTTCCCGCGAGGGCGCAAATGTTAGCATCATGGAAAATGGTGACGTTATAGAAAGCGCTGATGGGGAGTATGGCGAAGAAGGTTATATTTACCAACGCCTTCACCCACTTCCACAATTTGATGATAATCACACCGTGATTGGTAGCTGGATTGTAGGCGACGAACCCGCTGGAATGGCGATAAGGGAAGATAAAAGCCCCATAACAAAAGATCTTTCACGGTTTTTACCCCACATCATTGAAGCCTGACTGAGCATATAATTTACCCCCGCAAACAGTGCAACAACGTCAAGGCAACTCACATTACAAACCACTATTAATAGTGATTTGCACTGATTCGTGGATTGATTAGAAGTTTCAAATTTTCGTAAAATTTTCAAAGCATTACTATAAAAAGGGAATTTAATTTTCCCTTTTCAGTTGTACAAATATCAGTAGTTTCGCCCACACCTCAGGCTGTAGTTCAAGAGGTCGAAGGGAAGTAATGACACTGAAACACATGGTGAACCTTGCCAAGCGGAAGCGAGATTCGGGCGGCAAGGAGGTTGTTACTCATATCGGGGGTCGTTTAGACAATGGTATTGAGTGGCTCGTCTCTCATGATGAGGCTGTTGAAAACATCCGTTCTGGCAGGTCTGAATATTTTATCAGCCTTAAAGACGGATCAGGCATCGAAAAACTAATAATCGGAACAAGCATTTACGGCGACACTTTTATAAAAAGTGAGCTTGATCGATATGAACCGCTGCGGCTATTGAAATTACCTGCAGACGCATAAATAAAAAAACCCCTCAGGACATATCCCGAGGGGTTTTTTAAATGCTTTATGCTGTTTTAAAAAACGAATTAACGATTCTTAGTAACCAGACCATCACGCTCAAGGCGTTTACGCTCTAGCTTACGTGCACGACGTACAGCTGCAGCTTGCTCACGAGCCTTCTTTTCAGATGGCTTTTCGTAGAAGCGGCGCATTTTCATCTCGCGGTAAACACCTTCACGCTGAAGTTTTTTCTTCAGAGCACGAAGAGCTTGATCCACATTATTATCACGAACGGAAACCTCCATGGGTTTCACACTCCTTCCATAGCCATAATTTACGAACAAGTTCGCATGGGCACGCGCTCTTTAGCAAATCCCCATGTATGGCACAAGTATTTTCAACACAAGTAGAGGGTTCTGCAAAGTTTCCTAACTGCAGCAACCTCTTTTCATGCCGGAAGCATACCATTTTTGGAACCATAACGCAAAATTGCGGCACTATGTCTCTCGCATCAGGCACTTAAGCATGCTAAGAATATAGCTGATAAGTAAAAACCTGCGAATCGCGAGACATCTCATGACTTCAGCTTCAGACGATAGAACACCACTTGAACTTCGCCTTCCAATACTTGAAGCGATTCTACCACATGTAGCGTTCGATGGCTGGACAGAGACAGCACTTAAAATGGCTGCAGAGGATTTAAATATCTCACGCGAGTTGGCTGAACTTGCTTTTCCTCGTGGTGTTATTGAAGTCCTAGAGCTACATCTTGAAGAAGCAGATAAGGCGCTTGCCGAAAAACTGGATGAGATGGATATTCAATCCATGAAAATCCGTGACCGTATTACAGTAGCCGTCCGCACACGCCTTGAACAACAAACGCCAAACCGTGAGGTTGTTAGAAGAGGCTTGGCAACACTTGCGATGCCACAAAATCTGGCACTCGGCTCCAAAGCACTTTGGGCTACGGCGGATACCATGTGGCGCGCTGCAGGAGATACCAGCACAGATCATAACTGGTACACCAAGCGTATGACACTAAGCGGTGTTTACAGTGCTGTCGTGATGTATTGGCTGAACGACGAAAGCGAAGATTTCGCTGATACATGGGCCTTTCTTGATCGCCGCATCGAAGATGTGATGAAAATCGAGAAAGCCAAATTTCAAATGCGTAACGCGTGCGAAAAAATGCCATCGCTTTCAGGCTTTCTTGGCCGCCTTCGTTACCCGACGAGCCACTAACCTTGGCCCCACAAAAACCGTTTCTGGATGGTGAAAGCCTTACGGGGCTGGATGATGCCGCACGCCTGTTACTGGAACGTTGGCACCGTTATCTTACTAGCGAAAAACGAATGTCTGCCCATACAGTTGATGGGTACGGCAGGGATTTCAGCAGCTTCATTCGATTCATGGCATCCCATAAAAATATGGCTCTATCGCCTAACGCTTTAGGTTCGCTAACAATCCGCGATTTCCGTGCATTTCTCGCAAACAGACGTCAGGATGATATCTCAGCAAGAACAGCAGCTAGAAGCCTTTCAGCAATTCGGAATTTTTACCGCTTTCTGGCACGCACCGAAGGCATTACTAATGATGCTATTAAAGCTGTTCAGGGGCCAAAGGTTCCACACCGCGTGCCTCGCCCCTTAAATGAAGAAGGTGCAAAAACCGTACTTGAAGCAGCTGGTGATTTCGCGAAAACCGATTGGGAGGCCGCTCGAGATACCGCGGTTATCACACTTCTATATGCATGTGGTCTTCGTATAGGTGAAGCACTTTCCCTTAATATGGGCGATATCCCGCCGGGAGACAGCATGCGCATTATTGGTAAACGAGGCAAAGAGCGTATCGTTCCTCTGTTACCGGTAGTTCATAGTGCCGTTGACGATTACGCAAGGAAATGCCCGCACACGCTTGATATTGGTGAAGCCCTGTTCCGCGGCACCCGTGGTGGCAGGCTCAATGCCCGTATTATCCAGACCACCATGCAACAAGTTCGTGCAGTGCTGGGTCTGCCTGAAAGCGCAACGCCCCATGCAATGCGGCATAGTTTTGCAACCCATCTGCTATCCCGTGGGGGCGATCTGCGCACTATTCAGGAACTTCTCGGACACGCTGACTTGAAAGCGACACAAGTTTATACAGAAGTGGATAGCGCCCGCCTTCGTGATGTGTATGATAAAGCATTCCGCCGTTAGTTAGTTTTGAGAGGATCGTTACGTGGAGCAATTCAGAGGCTGGACTATAGCT
Source organism: Kordiimonas sp. SCSIO 12603 (assembly GCF_024398035.1). NCBI lineage: Bacteria > Pseudomonadati > Pseudomonadota > Alphaproteobacteria > Kordiimonadales > Kordiimonadaceae > Kordiimonas > Kordiimonas sp. SCSIO 12603. The sequence continues at coordinate 1,075,719 of NZ_CP073748.1, read as the reverse complement.
GCCTTATATGGCGTTCTTGGCGTTATTTCACTTCTTATTCTCTACACCTGTTACCAGCTGTCGAACAACATAGCTGAAATACCAATGATACTTATCGGCTTGGCCTTTCTGAGCTTCACTTCTGCAATATTAAACCTGCGTGCCATGCTTCTATTCTTTAAGCACCTGAAGGAAAGCAGGGATATACCAAAGTTGGACCTATGGCCTTTCCTGACAATCTCTATTACCCTCATCATCGCTATCAGGCTTTTCAGCGGCATCTAGATACAGGTCCGAAAACGGCGAGTAATTTCCAAAGCCTCTGCTATACTCGCCAACATGAACGATACACCCAGACATATTCTCTATGATATTCTGCTGAAGAGAGACGCAAGGTATGACGGCAAGATGTTTTTTGCGGTTACCAGCACAGGAATATTTTGCAGACCAATCTGCCCGGCCCGAAAACCCAAGCCAGAAAATGTGCTCTATTTTTCAGATGCTGATGCGCCGCAGATAGCTGGGTTCAGAGCCTGCAAACGCTGCCGTCCCGAAGCACGCCCGGGAAGCCCTGCCTGGAAAGGTACCGAAGCCACAATCATTCGTGCCATGCGTATACTAGCACGCGGCGACAGCCCAGATAGTATGGCAGAACTGGCAGACGAGCTTGGTGTTTCTGATCGTCACTTAAGAAGGCTTTTCCAGAAACATTTGGGCCGGTCCCCCATCGAAATCAGGAATGAAAACCGCCTTTACCTGGCTGAAGCAATGCTTACGGACCCAACTTCCCAGATTGCTGATATCGCTTTCGCATCCGGCTTCAAAAGTCTGAGACGATTTAATACGGCATTCAGGCAACACTATAAAATATCCCCAAGTGAATGGAGAACTTCACATGGCTACACTTCATAAATCCACCTTCTCCACACCTGTTGGGGGCCTCACCATTTTGCTGGAAGGCGATACAATGGTGATCTGCGAATTTGCTGATCGCCAACACCGAGTGGAAGAACAGATAAAACGATTCTACCCGAACCATGAAATCACCGAAGTGCCACTTCCTGAAAGCCTAAGAGAAAAGCTTGAAGCCTATTTTGCTGGTGATCGAGATATTCTGAACTCTATTCCGTCAGGCCCGATTGGCACACCTTACGAACAATCCGTTTGGAAGGCACTACAAGAGATACCCGCAGGTAACACCATGAGTTACGGCGAGTTAGCAAAACAGCTCGGCTCTAGCCCTCGGGCCATTGGGCGAGCAAACGGCAGAAACCCCGTATGCCTTATCCATCCCTGTCACAGGGTTATTGGCGCTGATGGTAGCCTTACAGGCTATGCAGGTGGCCTTGACCGCAAGGAATGGCTGTTGAAGCACGAAGGTGCACTCCTGAACCTCTAATTCACTCAACACGGTAAAATTTGGCAATGCTCCCACTGGGAGCAAACCCTTTCGCATGCCCAGATAATAGGAAACATAATATGACCGCGCTCAAATTTATCGGCATTCCAACGGTCGATGCTCAAGCCCTTCAAACAAGCAGTAAGGATGCTTACGGGATGATGCCAGAGGTGCATCCTTCATCCGGTCCCGGCTGCCACTGTCGCCACTGCCTGACCACCATCGCAGCGGGTGATAATATGTTAGTGCTCGCCTACCAACCTTTTGAAGAAAATCAACCATATGCAGAAACGGGCCCAATCTTCCTGCATAAGGAAACTTGCGATGCTTATTCGAACACATCAAAGAAACCGGAAATTTTCAGCCGCTGGGATGAAGTAATTGTGCGAGGCTATAGTAAAGATAACCGGATTGACTATCTCGCTGCCAAGGTCATTAAAACTGCAGAATTGGAGCGCGAATGTAGAGCACTACTGCAAAACCCTGAGGTGGCATATCTCCATGTTCGCACCACAAAATATAATTGCTTTCAGTGCCGTATAGAACGCGCCTGATTTGACCACAGTCAAATCCTTACAAATCTACTCCTGTATAATATGGCTCATCGGAAGCAAATGATTCTGGAGACCAGACATGACCAAGCAACTTTATCTAGTAGCAGTAGACGGTAGTGAGTGGGGTGAGCGCGCTGCAAGGCATGCGGCCTTTATGGCAAAACAGACAGGAGCAGCAGTGAAACTGATCACTGTTATCCCGTGGTCTGGTTTCCAACCTATGACCCTTGATGAAATGGCGCACCGCCCGCTGGAAAAAGCGGAAGAAGAGCGCCACGCCAAAGAGGACGTTCTAAAGCCCCTTGTTGAGAAATATGCTGCAGACGGTGTTGAAATTGATACAGAGTTCCATTGGGGTGACCCTGTTGAGGTGATCCGCAAGCGGGTGAAAGACCTGCATGTAAACCAGGTATTCATTGGTCGTCGTGGTCGCTCTCGCATTTCTGATCTACTGCTCGGTAGCGTGGCAAACAAGCTTGCGCACGTGATCGGCATTCCAATTGTGCTTGTGCCGTAATAACAGCCTAACATCTAAAAAACAAAGCCCCCGCAGAGCAATCTGCGAGGGCTTTTTAAATGCTTAAATCAGAAACTGATTACATATGAATTGTGCGCTTGTGAACTGCGAGCGCTGCTTCTTTCATTGCTTCTGTTTCTGTTGGGTGCGCATGGCATGTAAGAGCGATATCTTCAGCAGATGCACCAAATTCCATCGCAGTTGCCGCTTGCGCAATCATGTTACCAGCGTCAGCACCGATAATGTGCACACCAAGAACGCGGTCTGTTTCTTTATCCGCAAGGATTTTCACAAAGCCATCTGTTGCAAGATTTGCCTTCGCACGGCTGTTTGCTGTGAATGGGAACTTACCAGCATTGTAGGCAATACCAACTTCTTTAAGTTCTTCTTCCGTTTTACCAACAGATGCCACTTCAGGGTATGTGTAAACAACACCCGGGATCACATCATGGTTCACATAACCAGTAAGACCTGCAATGTTCTCAGCTGCTGCAACACCTTCATCTTCCGCTTTGTGCGCAAGCATTGGGCCTTCAACCACATCACCGATCGCATAAACACCCGGTACATTTGTTGAGAAATCATGGCCGATTTTAATACGTGAACGTTCATCCATTTCAACGCCAATTGTCTCAAGACCAAGGCCGTCTGTGTACGGACGGCGACCAATGGATACAAGAACCACATCAACCTCAAGCGTTGTGGCATCGCCACCTTTAACAGGCTCGAACGTTACTTTCGCACCGTTACCTGTTTTCTCAACAGCAGTTACCTTGGAAGAAAGTTTAAGGGTCATGCCCTGTTTCTTCAGCATACGGCCAAAGTTCTTACGCACTTCCATATCCATGCCCGGCAGAACCTGATCCATAAACTCAACAACGGTAACTTCAGTACCGAAACGGCGCCAAACGGAACCAAGCTCAAGGCCAATAACACCGCCGCCGATTACAACCATGCTCTTCGGTACAGGGTTCAGTTCAAGTGCACCCGTTGAAGAAACAATTGTTTTCTCGTCAATTTCTACGCCCGGCAAGTTCGCTACGTCACTACCTGTTGCAATGATAGTGTTCTTCGCAGTGATTGTGCGGGAACCACCTTCATTGAGAGCAACTTCAATAGTGTCTTTACCAGTAAATTTACCAGCGCCTTTAATCCACTCCACTTTGTTTTTCTTAAAGAGGAATTCGATACCGCCAGTAAGGCCTTTTACAGTTTCGTCCTTTGTCGCAAGAACCTTCTCGATATCATAATCGAGGCCCTTAACGCTCAAGCCGAACTTTTCAAAATCATGGTTTGCTTCGTCATACAGGTGTGAAGCATGCAGAAGCGCCTTAGAAGGCATACAGCCAACGTTAAGGCATGTTCCGCCCAGTGTTTCACGCTTTTCAATACACGCTGTCTTGAGGCCAAGCTGCGCTGCACGAATAGCTGCTACATAACCGCCAGGACCAGCGCCAATTACTACTACATCAAATGTGTCAGACATTTTATGTCCCTTTTTAACAAGAACGGGTGGAACCACTGAATGCTCCACCCATTTAAATATTGATCAATCTGCCGATTACTACATGTCCAGTAGAAGACGGGTTGGATCCTCAAGTGCTTCTTTCACACGTACGAGGAAGGTCACCGCTTCACGGCCATCAATGATGCGGTGATCATATGAAAGCGCTAGATACATCATCGGGCGAATTTCAACCTGACCATTAATCGCCATTGGGCGTTCCTGGATTTTGTGCATACCAAGAATACCCGACTGCGGTGCATTCAGGATAGGGCTTGAAAGAAGTGAACCAAAGATACCACCGTTGGAGATAGTGAAGGTACCACCCTGCATATCTTCAATTGTCAGCTTACCATCACGGGCTTTCTTACCGTAACCTGCAATCGCAAGCTCGGTATCAGCAAAAGACATATCCTGCGCATCACGAAGAACCGGAACAACCAAACCTTTAGGAGAAGATACCGCCACACCAACGTTTGCGAAGTTGTTGTAAACAATTTCATCGCCATCGATTTGCGCGTTTACGGCAGGTACTTCTTTAAGTGCCAGGCAACATGCTTTTGTAAAGAAGCTCATGAAGCCAAGTTTGATGTTGTGCTTTTTCGCGAACAGATCTTTGTATTTCGCGCGCGCTGCCATCACTGCTGTCATATCAACTTCGTTGTATGTTGTAAGCATCGCTGCAGTGTTTTGAGCATCCTTCAAGCGCTGAGCAATTGTTTTGCGAAGACGTGTCATCTTCACGCGCTCTTCGCGTGGCTCATTCGATACCGGGCCAGATGCTGCAACTGGTGCTGAAAGTGTACGAGCAGAACCTGCCTCAATCGCTTTCATCACGTCGCCTTTTGTAAGGCGGCCATCTTTGCCTGTGCCAGCAATTGATGTTGGATCAAGATTATAATCTTCAACAATGCGGCGAACAGCTGGAGACATTGGCATCAATGCTTCAGGCGCTGGTGCCGGAGCAGCCGCAGGTGCAGGCGCTGCCGCTGGGGCCGCTGCTGGTGCTGCTGCAGGGGCTGGAGCAGCAGCTTCAGCCTTTGGTGCCGCCGTTGCTGCGCCTTCTGTATCAATCTTCGCAATCAGTGCGCCGATTTCCACGGTATCGCCTTCAGCAACAATATGCTCAACAAGTACACCAGCCACAGGGCTTGGTACTTCCATCGCAACTTTATCAGTTTCTACTTCAACAATAGGCTCGTCTTGAGCCACGGCTTCACCAACTTGTTTCAGCCATGTGCCAATCGTACCCTCAGCGACAGATTCGCCCATTTGCGGGATTACAATTTCTTCGATTGCCATTGGGTGTGCTCCTACCCTTTATCAATAAGTCGAAAATTCAGACTAAAATTTGTTAAACCTTAACCACCAAGTGCTTCATTTACCAGCGCTGCTTGCTCAGCTGCGTGCTTGGACGCAAGGCCCGTTGCAGTAGCAGCACTTGCAGCACGGCCTGCATAAACAGGGCGCTTAACCTTCAGATCAAGGCTGATAAGAGTATCTTCAAGCGGTTCGTTAATATGGTTCCATGAACCCTGGTTCTTAGGTTCTTCCTGACACCAGATAATGCTTTCCGCATTCTTGAAGCGTGTAAGCTCTTTTGAAAGTGCATTCACCGGGAATGGGAAGAGCTGCTCAACACGAAGAAGATACGTATCATCTAGGCCGCGCTTATCACGCTCGTCGAGAAGGTCGTAGTAAACCTTACCAGAACATAGAACTACGCGCTTAATCTGATCATCAGATTTCAGCTTGATAGAACCACCAACTTCGTTTTCAGCATGGTCCCAAAGTACACGGTGGAACTGAGAGCCCGGGCCAAAATCTTCAAGGTTCGAAATACAGCGCTTGTGACGCAGAAGCGATTTAGGCGTCATAATCACAAGTGGCTTACGGAATGGACGGTGCATCTGACGGCGCAGAACGTGGAAATAGTTCGCTGGCGTCGTACAGTTCACAACTTGCCAGTTATCTTCAGCAGAAAGCTGTAGGTAACGTTCAAGACGCGCTGATGAGTGCTCAGGCCCCTGACCTTCGTAACCGTGCGGTAGGAGAAGTGTCAGACCAGACATACGAAGCCATTTCGCTTCCGCAGAACTGATGAACTGATCGATAATAATCTGAGCGCCGTTTGCGAAATCACCAAACTGACCTTCCCAAAGGGTAAGGGAATTTGGTTCTGCCATTGAGTAACCATACTCAAAGCCCATCACACCATATTCTGAAAGGTGGCTATCCAGCACCTCAAAGTGTGCTTTATCTGAAATAGTTTTCAGTGGCACATAACGGTCTTCAGTTTTTTGATCCACGAACACTGCATGGCGGTGCGAGAAGGTACCGCGACCACAGTCCTGACCAGAAAGGCGAACACCGTAACCTTCACGAAGCAGAGTACCGAAAGCCATTGCTTCCGCTGTTGCCCAGTCAAACCCAGCGCCTTCTTCAAACATCTTGTGTTTGTTATCAAGCACACGCTTCAGCGTACGGTGAATATTGAAACTCTCCGGATACTGCGTGATATGCTCACCAACTTCGCGGAGCATAATTTCAGCAACACCTGTTTCAGCGCGGCGTTTCTCGTGGTCTTCATCAGCAAGGCCAAGACCTTGCCATTTACCTTCAAACCAGTCCGCTTTATTCACTGAATAATCTTTACCAGCTTCGAACTCGTCTTCGAGGTAGCTGATAAATTCATTTTCCATGCTTGCAAACTGCTCCGCGGTAATAACGCCGGCTGCGATCAAGCGGTCAGCATACAGGTTCACAACGCTTGGATGCTTCTTAATTGCAGCATACATAAGCGGCTGTGTGAACGCTGGTTCATCAGATTCGTTGTGGCCAAAGCGGCGGTAACAGAACATGTCGATTACAACATCACGCTTGAATTCCTGGCGGAACTCAGTCGCAAGCTTTGTTGCGAATACCACGGCTTCCGGATCATCACCATTCACGTGGAAAATCGGTGCCTGCACCATTTTCGCAACATCTGATGGATATGGGCTTGAGCGTGCAAACTGCGGGCTTGTTGTAAAGCCAATCTGGTTATTCACGATGAAGTGGACAGTACCACCCGTGTTATAACCACGAAGGCCAGACATACCGAAACATTCTGCAACAATACCCTGCCCTGCAAACGCAGCATCACCGTGCAGCAAAAGCGAAAGGGTTGTTTTATGTTCGCCAGTATCTTTTTTCTGTTCCTGCTTCGCGCGTGTTTTACCGATAACAACCGGGTTCACCGCTTCTAGGTGCGATGGGTTCGCGTTCAGGGACAGGTGAATTTTATTGCCGTCAAACTCACGGTCAGCAGATGTACCGAGGTGATATTTCACGTCACCAGAACCCTGCACATCATCAGGCTTGAAGCTACCGCCAGAGAACTCGTTAAAGATCGCACGGTACGGCTTCTGCATTACGTTCGCGAGAACGTTCAAGCGGCCGCGGTGCGGCATACCGATGATGATTTCATCAAGGCCGTGCTGACCACCGGTTTTCATAATAGCTTCTAGAGCCGGTACCATTGCTTCACCGCCATCAAGGCCGAAACGTTTGGTACCTGTGTATTTCTTGCCAAGGAAGCGTTCAAACTGAACAGCTTCAATCAGCTTGTTCAGGATCGCGATTTTACCCTTGTCAGTAAATTCAATCTCGTTATTACGGCCTTCGATTTTACGCTGGATCCAGGATTTCTCATCCGGATCGTTAATGTGCATAAATTCAACGCCAATGTTTGAACAATATGTACGCTTAAGGATGGCGATAATTTCGCGAACCGTTGCGGTTTCAATACCAAGCACACCGTCCATAAAGATAGGACGATCCATATCGTTCGGGCCGAAGCCGTACGTTGCCGGCTCCAGCTCAATATTTGTTGGACGTTCTTCAAGTCCCAGAGGATCAAGGTTTGCCATCAGGTGGCCACGTACACGGTATGTACGTACCATCATCAGAGCGCGGATACTGTCGATTGTCGCTGCGCGCACATCTTCGCTTGAAAGCGAAGCGCCTTTAGGTTTGTCACCTTTGGCTTCAATGAACATGTCTGTCGCGTCAAGACCGGTAGTAAGGTCATCATCCGGGCGAAGTGGCCAATCAGACCGACCCCAGCTAGGGCCAGATGCTGAAATACCCGCTTCAAGGGAGGAGAAGTAATTCTGCCATCCCTGATCTACGGATGTAGGATCAGCAATATACTGTTCATAAAGTGTTTCAACGAATTGTGGGCTTACGCCTTCCAGCGCGGCGATTTGATCTAGGTCTGCACCCATGGGCAAAATGGTGCGGGTATAACGCCGCACCCCTCTGTTTAGTAGTTAAGCACCAATAGCTTGAAGAAGTGTTGTACCGAGGCCTGCTGGGCTGTCAGACACAACGATGCCAGCAGAACGCATAGCTTCGATCTTGTCTTCAGCACCGCCCTGACCACCAGAAACAATAGCACCAGCGTGACCCATTGTACGACCCGGAGGCGCTGTACGGCCAGCGATGAAGCCAGCTACAGGCTTTTTCACTTTGCTTTGCTTCAGGAATTCAGCAGCTTCTTCTTCCGCGGAACCGCCGATTTCACCAATCATAATGATTGAGTGCGTATCTTCGTCACCAAGGAACATATCCAGACAATCGATAAAGTTTGTACCGTTTACCGGATCACCACCAATACCGATACATGTTGACTGGCCAAGACCAGCAGCAGTTGTCTGTGCAACAGCTTCATATGTAAGTGTACCAGAGCGAGAAACGATACCAACGTTACCTGGCTTGTGAATGTGGCCCGGCATAATACCGATTTTACATTCGCCTGGAGTGATAACGCCTGGGCAGTTCGGGCCAACAAGACGTGTTTTAGAATTCTTAAGCGCGCGCTTCACACGAACCATATCCATCACAGGAATACCTTCCGTGATACATACAGCAAGTTCGATTTCAGCATCGATTGCTTCAAGAATAGCGTCCGCAGCGAATGGAGGAGGAACGTAAATTACAGAAGCGTTCGCATCTGTTGCTTCACGTGCATCAGCCACTGTATCAAACACAGGAAGATCAAGGTGCTTAGAGCCGCCTTTACCCGGTGTTACACCACCAACCATGTTTGTGCCGTATGCGATTGCTTGCTCAGAGTGGAAAGTGCCTTGCGCACCAGTGAAACCCTGACAGATAACTTTTGTATCTTTTCCAACAAGAACAGACATTACGCGGCCTCCTTCACGGCCTTAACGACTTTCTCAGCCGCATCATTTAGATCGTCAGCAGTGATGATCGGAAGGCCGCTTTCAGCCATGATCTTCTTGCCGAGTTCAACGTTTGTACCTTCAAGACGTACAACAAGCGGCACAGCCAGCGCTACTTCGCGAGCAGCTGCCACAACGCCTTCCGCGATCACATCACAGCGCATGATACCGCCGAAGATGTTCACAAGGATGCCTTCTACATTGTCGTCAGAAAGGATGATTTTGAATGCTTCGGTTACACGCTCTTTTGTTGCGCCACCACCAACATCAAGGAAGTTCGCAGGCTCGCCGCCTTTAAGCTTAATGATGTCCATAGTTGCCATCGCAAGACCAGCACCGTTCACCATACAGCCGATGGAACCATCAAGGCTGATATAGTTAAGGTCGTGCTTTGAAGCTTCGATTTCTTTCGGATCTTCTTCGCTCTCATCACGAAGTTCACGAACGTCAGCGTGACGGAACAGAGCGTTACCATCGAATGACATCTTCGCATCAAGAACAACCATCTTGTCATCTTCAGTAAGAACAAGTGGGTTCACTTCAAGAAGAGAGGCATCAAGATCTGTGTATGCATTATAAAGAGATGCCACAACTTTCTGACATTCTTTAGCAGCTGCACCTTCAAGGTTCAGACCAAACGCAACACGGCGACAGTGGTAAGGCTGAAGGCCAGTTACCGGGTCGATCGTGATTGTTACGATTTTCTCAGGAGTTGCTTCAGCAACTTCTTCAATATCCATACCGCCTTCTGTAGACGCCATGATCGCTAGCTTGCCAGATGCACGGTCAAGAAGCATGGAAAGGTAGAATTCGTTTTTGATAGCACAGCCATCTTCAACGTATACACGCTTTACTTCTTTACCTTCTGGGCCAGTCTGGTGCGTTACCAGTGTTTTGCCGATAAGCTCTTTTGCTGTTGCTTCAACATCATCAAGAGACTTAACAACTTTCACACCGCCCGCTTTACCGCGGCCACCAGCGTGGATCTGCGCTTTAACAACCCAAACAGGACCGCCAAGCTCTTTTGCAGCGTCAACAGCTTCCGCTGCTGTGTAAGCGACACCGCCTGCAAGAACAGGTGCGCCGTATTTTTTTAGCAGGCCTTTCGCCTGATACTCATGAATATTCATTATTCAAAACCCCTAAAGGAGTGCCCCTACTATTATGCTAGAGTTGGATCAATGTTCTGACAGGCATCCATTAGACCTTTAACCGCATCTACTGAATGGTCGAAGCCAGATTTTTCTTCGCCTTGAAGATCGATTTCCACAACCTTCTCAATACCGTTTTCACCAATAATTACTGGTACACCAACATACATGTCGTTAAGGCCATATTCACCGCTTAGGAAAGCAGCACATGGCAACAGACGTCTTTTATCCTTGAGGTAGGATTCAGCCATCTCGATTGCGCTTGTTGCAGGCGCATAGAAAGCAGAACCTGTTTTAAGGAGGCCAACGATCTCGGCACCGCCATCACGTGTGCGCTGAACGATCTCGTCGATTTTCTCTTGTGTGGACCAACCCATGTTCACAAGATCAGGAACAGGAATACCTGCTACTGTAGAATAACGTGTTAGCGGAACCATTGTATCGCCATGGCCGCCAAGTACGAATGTTGTTACATCCTGAACAGATACGTTGAATTCTTCTGCAAGGAAGTGGCTGAAGCGTGAGCTGTCAAGAACGCCAGCCATACCGCAAACTTTGTTTGTTGGCAGACCAGAGAATTTCTGTAGCGCCCAAACCATCGCATCAAGCGGGTTTGTGATACAAATAACAAAGGCATCGGGAGCGTACTTCGCGATGCCTTCACCAACAGCTTTCATTACCTTCAGGTTAATACCGAGAAGATCATCACGGCTCATGCCTGGCTTACGCGGCACACCTGCTGTTACGATAACAACATCGGCGCCTTCGATATCTGCGTAATCATTCGCGCCTTTAAGTGTAGAGTTATAACCCTCAACCGGAGCACTTTGTGCGAGGTCTAGTGATTTACCTTGTGGTAGGCCTTCTACGATATCGAAAAGTACCACATCACCCATTTCTTTAAGCGCTGCAAGATGCGCAAGGGTTCCACCAATTTGACCGCCACCGATCAGTGCAATTTTTTTACGTGCCATTTAATTATGCTCCAGCAAAGTGTTTGGCGACAACGAGCTTGAGGTCGCTACTGAAAACGAAAGAATATTCAAGGTGGTAACTAGCGCGTTTATGTCCCTCAGACAAGCCATGATTACTCTACCTAGCCCCGTATATGTTGACGAAACGTTACCATAGTAAAAAAACACCCCATTTGCCGTACTTTTTCAGCCCATCAGCTATGCATTTAGTGCGTACCAGACACATAATTGGAAATATTCTTCAATTTTTTATGAACAAAACTCAACTGAATTAAAAGCCTAACCATCAACTAAGCGGAAATATCAGTGAAATTTAGCCTATTTTCTAACGACTCGAACCAAAAGCCCCTCATCAATGCAGAGAAACTATCCTAAGCCTCTATACCGTGCCCTCTGGCAAGATAGTCTTCCGACTGCATTTCCATCAAACGAGAAACGGTGCGTTCAAATTCAAACGAGCCGTCACCAGCTGGATAAAGTTCTTCTGGAGCTACCTCAGCGGAGCAAAGGAATTTAACGCCGTGCTCATAAAGCGCGTCGATGAAGGTTACGAAACGCTTCGCTTCATTACGCTTCTCTTTGCTGAGCTGCGGGATCGCCACCATGATCACTGTGTGATAGGCACGCGCGATAGCCAAATAATCAGCAGAACCAAGAGGATTGGCACACAAACGCTTGAATGAGAAAACCGCTACACCACGAGCCGCTTTCGGAACGAACAGCTTACGCCCGTGAACGGTTAACTCATCAGAAGGTACTTTATCCCGGTTCTCAACATCCCGGTCCGTCAGACGAAAAAAGGCTTCAGAGAGCTTGGCCGTGGTTTCACTATTCACCGGGGTGTAATATGTATCCACCCCTTTAAGGCGGTCATAGCGGTAATCCGTTGGGCCATTTAAAGTGATCACGTCAAAATCGGTATTGAGTTTATCAATGAACGGCAAGAACAGCTGACGGTTCAGGCCATCTTTATAAAGATCATTCGGCGGCCGGTTCGATGTAGCCACAACCACAACACCACATTCCATCATTTCCTTAAAGAGACGGGCGATTACCATCGCATCCGCAATATCGGTGATCTGCATTTCATCAAAACAAAGGAGTGTTGCCTCAGCCGCCAATTGCCGTGCAACGGGCGGGATTGGATCATCTTCTGAAGCCCTTCCGCCACGTGCCGCACGTTCCTTACCAGATAAAGAACGCCACTCTTTCAGCCGCGCATGCACATCCAGCATAAACTCATGGAAATGCACCCGGCGTTTCGCTTTTACCGGAGCGATCTCATAGAACAAATCCATAATCATGGATTTGCCGCGCCCTACACCGCCATATACGTAAAGACCGCGGGGAGGCTTTCTGTCCTTACCCGACCACTGAAACAAGCGGGAAAAACGCCAGTTCTTTAGCGCAAGCCCGCCCGACTTATCCCCAACTTCGGGATAATCCTTCAATTCCCCATAAAGGCGCTCAAAATACTCAAGAACCCTGCGCTGATCATCATCCGCACGGATTTCACCTTCTTTTTCCAAGGCAGCATAAGCTGCGAGTGGCCCCTCAGGGTGCATGGTTTCGGACACTGAAAACCTCTATTATCTTTTCGTCTCCGTATCATGTAGCGAAAGCACACTGAATGACAAGCCTGTAAAAGAAATTGAAAGCTGCTAATTTCGCCCTAAGAAAACATTACGTAATCATAATGTTTTAGTAATTTTGCGGTATCATGAGTCGTATGGATACGCGCGACCCTAAGAAAGGCCTGTTTATGAACGTCGATTCACGTATCGTGCCCCTATGCGGTGTAAAAAATTTCCGCGATATGGCAGGCTACCGCGCAAGAGACGGCAGGTATATGCGCCCAGGCCGCATTTTCAGATCTGGCCATTTATCAGATATGACAGAAGATTGCGGCACAGAGATGTTCGCTCGCGATATCGAAACAGTGATTGATTTTCGCTCACCCCGAGAGAAAGATCGCCACCCTGTTCGCTGGCCGAACAGCTGGATACCCGATTATCACGCAGTACCAATCGGCGGGAATGCAGCCGCATGGGTTAAAGAACTTTATGACCGTCTTTCAGACAGTGATTTCCCAGCAAAAGAGTTACATGAACAATTCATCAAAGCTTTTGAAACTATCCCTATTGAGAATGCGGAAGGCCTGAGAGAATTTTTCAACACGCTGATTGACGATCATAAAGGCAATGCGGTTCTTTTCCACTGTACCGCAGGGAAAGATCGCACCGGGATTGCAGGCGCCCTTCTTATGAAGGCACTGGATATTCCTGATGAGCAGATTATGGAAGATTTCCTGCTTACCAACCGCGCGGTAAACTTGGACACAGCAACAGAAGAAATTGCACAGTGGATTTCAAAGAAAGCTGGACGCACCATCAAACCGACTGACGTTGTACCACTGGCAGGAGTTGAAGCCTCATTCCTGCATGCAGCCTATGCTTCTATTGAAAAACACTATGGCAGCTTGCAAAATTATTTCGCTGAGGCCCTTGGTTTAGATGATGACCGCCTGGAAAAGCTGAGAGATATATACCTAGCTTAAGGCTTGGATTGATACATTCTCTTACGCATCTCGCGGCCAATAAGCATATTGATTTCACCGCTGCTTTTCAGCCTTTTGATTGCACCATTTAACTTGGGCAGCAGGTCAGCCCGGCTTTTATGAACTCTGGCCCTAGCCGCCAAACGGTGAAACACATCCCCCTGCGCCACAGGAAAATCATACTGCGACATCTGGAACTTAAATTCCTGTTCGTTCACAATTGCAATATCCGCACGGCCATCAGACACCGCTTCAAACAGTTCCCTGAAATCATTAACCAAAACCTTATCGCCAAAATACTCCTGATGGAGATGATCATGCCCCCTGATAATGGCAATGGTTTTTGATTTCAGATCAGCTGGCGTTTTATAGTGAAACGGCATTGTTTCGTGGTAGATAAAAAACTGAGCAGACACAAAAAACGGCTCTGTATAAAGCTGCACTGCCATTTCTTCAGGTTTTGTTCGCCATTCAGGGATTGAGCAACAATCAAGATCTATGCGCCCCTCAACAAACTGTAACCTTCGGTCCTTTGCCTGAAGGGTCTTAAGTTCGATTGACAAGCCTGTTTCGTCAAGTATTGCTCGCCACGCGGTGCGCAACACACTTTGTTTTGAAATACCTGCAATAACTTTATCTTCGGCATACACGCTACTTACAGGCAGCAAAAAAGAAGCCGCACCAAATATTAGTGCGGCACCCACCATTGCCCCATTCCGAAGAAATATGTCTTTCCATTTCATGCGGCGCATTATGCATAGAAGATGTTAAAACTTAGTTATTCCCCTCTAAATCAACCAAAAGAAAAAGGCACAGCCAACAAGCCATGCCTTTTCAATAACTTAGAAATCAAACGCGTAATTAATACTTGCGTTCAACCATCATTTTCTTAGTTTCTGCAATCGCCTTCGCTGGGTTCAAGCCCTTTGGACAAGCGTTTGAACAGTTCATGATAGTGTGACAGCGGTAGAGACGGAATGGATCTTCAAGTTCATCCAGACGTTCACCTGTTGTCTCGTCACGGCTATCAATCAGCCAGCGGTATGCCTGCAAGAGGATAGCTGGGCCAAGATATTTATCACCGTTCCACCAGTAGCTTGGGCAAGAAGTAGAACAACAAGCACAAAGGATACACTCGTAAAGGCCATCAAGCTTTTTACGGTCCTCTGGTGATTGAAGGCGCTCTTCTTCAGGCGTTGGGCTCTGAGTACGCATCCACGGTTTGATCGAAGCATACTGCGCATAGAAGTTTGACATGTTCGGCACAAGATCCTTCACAACTTCCATGTGCGGAAGTGGTGTGATAGATACATCACCTTTCACATCTTCAATAGCAGTTGTACACGCCAAACCGTTTTTACCGTCGATGTTCATGGCACATGAACCACAAACACCTTCACGGCAGGAACGGCGGAACGTTACAGTACTGTCCATCTCATTTTTGATTTTAATGAGCGCATCCAGCACCATCGGACCACAGTTATCCATGTCTACTTCAAAAGTATCCATGCGCGGGTTTTCACCGTCATCCGGGTTCCAACGGTAAACACTAAAATTCTTGGTGTTTGTAGCACCATCAGCTTTTACAGATTTACCCTTACCAACTTTGGAGTTAGCGGGAAGTGAAAATTCAGCCATTGTTCATACCCTCCCTTAGTAAACCCGAGCTTTAGGTTTGATGTATTCAACTTCTTCAGTAAGCGTATAATCGTGCACTGGGCGCTCACCCATTGTCACTTTCTTACCGTCGAACCATGTCATTGAGTGCTTCATCCAGTTTACGTCATCACGGTCTGGATAATCTTCATGCATATGTGCACCGCGGCTTTCCTTACGCGCTGCAGCACCATGCATTGTAAGTACTGCCTGCGGGATCAGGTTCTGAAGCTCAAGCGTTTCGATAAGGTCACTGTTCCACACAAGTGAACGATCAGTTGTCTTAACGTCGCCAGCTTTTGCAGCCACCGCATCGATTTTCTCAACACCTTCTGCAAGAACTTCTTCTGTACGGAATACCGCACAGTTATTTTGCATCGTGCGCTGCATTTCAAGGCGAAGTTCCGCCGTTGGAATACCACCATCTGCATAGCGTGCTGCATCCAGACGACCAAGAGCCATTTCATCAAAGCCTTTTGGTAGAGGCTTAAACGCTTCGTTCTTGTTGATAGTTTCTGGAATACGCTTACCAACCGCGCGGCCAAATACCACAAGGTCAATAAGAGAGTTGGAACCAAGGCGGTTCGCACCGTGAACAGATACACAAGCAGCTTCACCAACCGCGAACAGGCCAGGTACAACCGCATCAGGATTGTCAGCTGTTGGGTTAATCACCTCACCATGATAGTTGGTTGGAATACCGCCCATGTTATAGTGAACTGTCGGAATAATCGGGATCGGCTCTTTGGTTACATCCACACCTGCGAAGATTTTCGCAGATTCAGAAATACCCGGCAGGCGCTCAGCGAGAATTGAAGGCTCAAGATGATCCAGATGAAGATACATATGATCTTTATCAGGACCAACACCACGGCCTTCACGGATTTCGTTAGAGATTGAACGAGATACCACATCGCGAGACGCAAGGTCTTTCGCAGACGGTGCATAACGTTCCATGAAACGCTCACCTTCAGAGTTGATCAGGATACCACCTTCACCGCGCGCGCCTTCTGTAATCAGAACGCCGGCACCGTAAATACCAGTTGGGTGGAACTGTACGAACTCAAGGTCTTGCATAGACAGACCAGCACGGAGAACCATACCACCGCCATCACCAGTACATGTGTGCGCTGATGTTGCAGAGAAGTAAGCACGGCCATAGCCACCTGTTGCAAGCACAACAGACTTGGCACGGAAGGCGTGGATAGAACCATCTTCCATGTTCATGGCAATCACACCGCGACATTCGCCGTCTTCCATAATCAGGTCGATCGCGAAATACTCAATGTAGAAATCACTGTCATACTTCAAAGACTGCTGGTAAAGCGCATGAAGCATCGCGTGGCCAGTACGGTCAGCCGCCGCACATGTACGCTGTGCCGCAGGGCCTTCACCGAACTCAGTTGTCATACCACCAAACGCACGCTGGTAAATCTTACCTTCTTCTGTACGAGAGAATGGCACACCGTAGTGCTCAAGCTCGTAAACAGCAGCTGGTGCTTCGCGCACCATATATTCAATCGCATCCTGATCACCAAGCCAGTCAGAGCCTTTAACAGTGTCATACATATGCCACTGCCATGTATCTGGGCCCATGTTACCAAGGGATGCCGCGATACCACCCTGTGCTGCCACAGTGTGTGAACGTGTTGGGAAAACTTTTGTAATACATGCTGTACGTAGGCCAGCTTCCGCAAGGCCCATCGTTGCACGCAAACCAGAACCACCTGCGCCGACAACAACGGCATCATAGGTGTGATGTTCAATAGGATAAGCTGCAGTCATGGCCTAGCCCCCGAATGCAATACGTAGAACAGAAAAGATGCTGATTGCTGCAATCAGAATGCAAGCGAAGTTCACCATAATAAGCGAGAACATTTTTGTACCCGGCGTATGAACATAATCTTCAATCAACACCTGCAAACCAAGGCGCATATGATGCGTAAAGTTTGCAACGAATAAAATCATCAACACTGAAACCAGCGGCTGCTTAAGCCATGCCACCCATTCGTCGTGTCCTTTACCTGCATTTCCTACGAAGGAAACCACGAAAAAGATTACCAGTGGAATGTTGGCAAGCGCTGTGATGCGGTGTGTGAACCAGTGGTGGGTTCCATCCTTGGCAGAACCAAGGCCGCGCACTTTCGCGAGTGGTGTTTTATAATCTGTCATTTAAAGCACTCCCATCACTTTATAGGCTGCAACCCAGATCACGATTGTTAGGACAATCGAAACAACGAAAGTTGCTTTAGCGGAAAGAGTGTTCACTTTCAGATCATACAATTTGCCTGCATCCATATAAAGGTGGCGGATACCTGATGCTAAATGCTGCATCAGCGCAAATGTAAGACCGAACAGAACGATACGGCCAAGCGCTGAGCCTGCGTATCCCTGAACAGTGTTGAAGTAATCGTGCCCTGTTGCCATTGCAACGAGCCACCACGCAAGCAGGATTGAGCCAACAGCAAGAGCTGACCCTGTAGCACGGTGCAATATGGAAACAGCCATATGTGCACCCCAGCGGTAAACCTGAAGGTGGGGGGAAAGCGGACGCTTCGCTTTTGCCATGAAAAGTCCCCTGACAGAAATTAACATTGTTGACCCGGCGCCACTGACGGACGCTTTGATTCGAGTTTACTTTTAGCCTTCAACCCTATGCAACTGCAAGAAAAGATATCATTTTCGGGACAATATTTCGCACATGCAGCAATTAGAACTATCGTTGAGGAAAGATATTGCCTCATTCAAGCACAACTTCTAATTGTACAATCCAAATTTATAAAGCACTAGAATGACACAAAGGGGGATGGCGTCGTGCTCGTTGGATGTGGTATTAATTTTTTACTGTATTTCACATATTTTCGATAAACAGCGACCAACAAACTACACAAATCCCTATTGATCGATTTACCGGCCTACTAACTGCTCTGGATAATGTTTAAATATCTTCAGGTGGCACAACACTAGCGTATTTCATATCGCATAGAGGCCACCGTCACCTTCAGAAGGTGCCATCAACAATTACAGACAAACGAACTCTTTATAGGAGTATCCTGTAGGAGGGTTTTTAAAATACTACACTTTGTGAATACATTATTGATTATACCAGCATCTACTCAAACTTCCGCTAATTTAGTACCTGTTGAAACCATTTCGAACTAAAGTCTTACACTTTAGGAATAATGATGTATAACTCTTGTCGGGGGTAGAAGTCGCCAGATCTTCTACAAAATTGGGCATTCTTATTTTTCGGGGGAGAAATATGCTTAGATTTTTGTGCGTATTCACTGCACTTTTCTTCACAACATCCATGGAAGCAAGTGTACTTGCAAAAGACAAAATCATACCAGTTGAAGCTTTCTCAAAGCTTCCAAACATCAGTCAGCCAAAACTATCACCTAGCGGAACAAAGCTAGGTTTCTTTATCGACCTGAAAGGGAAAAGTGCCCTTTTTGTGCAAAATATTGACGGTGAGAACCCAAAGGTTATTCCGGCACCTGCAAATACCAGTATTGAGGCCTTCTACTGGAAAACCGACAATATCATGATTTTAACATCAGGCGGCACCAGTAAACGTGATGAATTTCGCACAAAGGTGCATGAAACACGGGTTCAATCATACGATCTAAAGAAAAACAAACTTCGTTGGCTTGCTAAACCGAAGAAAAACAAGCGTATGTCGCAGAATGAGCGTATCGTGGATCTTCTTCTTGATGATCCTGACCATGTGCTTCTGCAAATGGATTTTGAGCTTGATGGCGCTTCAACCGTTTACAAAGCAAATGTTCATTCTGGTAAATATCGCTCCGTTAAACCTGCACGTCAGGGTATTCAAAACTGGTTTACAGATTACAGTTCTGAAGTACGCTTAGGGACTGGTTTCTCAGGAGAAACATTTAACATTCGCTTTAAAAATGCTAAAGGCGAATGGCAGGATCTTTCAAACACAGATTGGTACCAGAAATACACTTTTGAAGGTTTCACAACAGACCCCAATATCATTTATGTAAGTGGCCAAACAGATCACGGTACTAATGGCCTTTTCACTCTTGATCTGCAATCCGGTGAAATTGTGGAAAGCCTGTTTATCCATGAAATGGTCGATATGGATTTTATTACCTTAAATCCTATCACTAACAAGCCAGCAGGCGTGACATACACAACTGATTTCCAGCACACGAAATATTTTGATAAAACACTATCAAAAATTCAGCGCAGCATTGCTAAGGCTCTTAAAAGCAAAAACGTAACATTGATCAGCTCTGCCCGCGATAGAGAGCTCTATATGTTTGTGCTCTCTAATGATACGGACCCTGGCAGTTATTATGTATATGACCGGGAAAATAAAAAACTGGGCTATTTCGCTTCAGCCAGAGATTTCATTGATCCGAAACAAATGGCTTCAGTTTTATCTGTAAACGTTCCAACACGGGATGATGATGCAGTACCTACATACATCACCGTACCAAATGGCATTGAAACACCGAAAAACATGCCAACGATTATCCTACCACACGGTGGTCCATACGGTGTTAGAGATGATGCACACTGGAATTACTGGACACAGTTTTATGCAAGCCGTGGATACTTGGTAGTTCAGCCTAATTTCCGTGGTTCCGGCGGTTATGGCGACCACCACTATGCCAAAGGTGTAAAACAGTGGGGTGGTTTGATGCAAGATGATGTTACTGACGCTACAAAGTGGGTTATTGATCAAGGCTATACTGATCCTGAAAAAGTATGCATTGTTGGTTGGTCATATGGTGGCTACGCTTCACTTATGGGACCAATCAAGGAACCAGGCCTTTATAAATGTGCCATTTCCATTAACGGTGTTGCCAATCTACCGCGTCTCAAGGTGACAGATAAGAAAAGCACCATTGGTGGTAGTGCCTGGATCAAACGAATGGGGCACGAGGATAAAAACGATAGAGACGTTTCCCCTTACCACCGCGCAACTGAGTTCAATATTCCTGTAATGCTTATTGCAACAAAAGATGATGCTCGTGTTCCATACGAACATTCAGCTGATATGCATAAAGCACTTAAAAAACAAGGTACAAAGAGCGAATATATCCTGTTCGAAGAAGGCGGACATTCCATGTATACCTCTGACAACAGAAAGAAGATGTTGGAAGCAACAGAGAAGTTCCTGAAAGAACATCTTGGTAGCTAAGATATTTTGCGTATAGCAAAATAAAATTTAATGAGGCCAGCATGACAGTATTTTCACCGCATGAAGGAACATGTGTAAATTGCGAAAATACCATTACTGGCCTCTACTGCAATCAGTGTGGGCAAAAAACCGATACTCAGCGACTTGAAATTAAGACACTTCTTGGTGGCGCTTTTAAAGCGCTTATGGAACTGGATTCAAAAGTATTCCGAACAATTAAAGAACTTACCCTGAACCCCGGCCAAGTTGCTCTTAATTACATAGGTGGTGCGCGCGTTGCTTACCTGAACCCGGTGAAATACTGCATCACCATTTTCGCACTTATTCTGGCGATTATGCATCTCTCTGGCCAGATTGACCAAACTGTAGAGAAAGTAACCACAGCCAATCTGGCGTGGCAGGAACAATCAAAAGACTTAAATGACGCTGTTCTCAAGTATGCAAAAGCTCGGCAAAAAGCCACCGTTGAGGTTTACTCAGAGTACCTTCAACCAATGCAATTGATACTGATCCCAATTGCAGCCCTTTTCCTGAGGTTACTACATTATAGAAAACGCAGAAACTATGCCGAGGTTGCCAGTTTTCTCTGTTATATCTTCGCGCATACGGCCCTGATCAATATTCCCATTCTTCTCACTATGCTTCTCTTCGGCATGCTTTCTTATTTTAATCTATGGGTTTATTCAGCAGTTCTTCTGTTCATGTTTGCGTATGGTTCAAAAGTTTTCTTTAAGCTAACTTGGTCTGGCTTGTTGATCTCTCTGCTTTTATCCACAGCCATATATTTTGCCTTAGCCGGTTTAACTATATCCGTCGCAGCAGAACTAAGGATGGCGGGTTATATATAGAGGCCGATATACTGCTAGTGGCCAATATCAGCAATTGCTTCGGCAGTTGCTTTTATCTTTCTAGCTTGCTCTACATGTAGTTCTTCAATCATCTTGCCGTCCAGCACCGCCACACCTTTGCCATCGGCTTTTGCCTTATCAAAAGCACTAATCATACGTTCCGCAAAGGCAACTTCTTCAGGAGATGGAGCAAAAACATTATTCACCGTTTCAATCTGCGAAGGATGGATAAGGGTTTTACCATCAAAACCCATTGCCTTCGCCTGTTCGCATTCAGCATGTAATCCTTCAGTGTTTTTAAAATCATTATAAACACCATCCAGAATAGTGATATCTCGTGTACGTGCCGCGAGCATGGCAAGCCCAAGAGCTGTAATGACCGGCTCTCTTGATGGCGTATGGCTTGCCCCCAAATCTTTCACTAAATCATTAGTACCAATCACTACACACTGAAGCCGTTCTGACGCGCCCACAATTTCCTGTGCGTTCAAGAACCCAAGTGGTGTTTCCATCATGGCCCAAATCGCTGTATCCATATCGCCTTGAGCCAAAAGAGCACCAGCAATGGCTTTCACATCATTCGCCGATTCAATCTTCGGCACTAAAATAGCATCCGGTTTAACAGATGCAGCGGCGGCCAGATCATCTTGCCACCAATCAGTATTCAAGCCATTGATGCGAATGATACGTTCCCTGTGGCCGTACTCACCAAATTTGATGGTGGCTACTGCCTGTTCTCGTGCTTCTTCCTTAGCGTCCGGGCTAACCGCATCTTCGAGATCAAAAATCACAGCGTCACAGGCCAGTGTTTTCGCTTTTTCAAGTGCACGTGCGTTACTGGCAGGCATAAATAGAACACTGCGACGGGGGCGAAAATCAGACACTGCGAAATCCTTCATAAAGGTAGAAAAAAAAGCCCGAGCATTCTACCCGGGCTTTCGTAATTATCCAGTACTGGATTATCTAATGTGGCAATTTACCAACCACACGAACGGTTTTTGTTTTGCTCATCAAGCCATTCTTTAAGCGGTGCGAAATATGCCACAACGGAAGAACCATTCATCTCACGTGTTCCTGTGAACACTTCAAGAGCATCAGGCCACGGCTTTGATGAACCCAGTTCCTGCATTGCCTTAAACTTGGCGCCAACTTCCTTGTTGCCGTAAATAGAACAACGGTGCAGTGGACCTTCCCAACCAGCATCTTCACAGGCTGTCTGGTGGAACTGGAACTGTAGAATATGTGCCAGGAAGTAACGTGTGTAAGATGTGTTATTCGGGATATGATATTTGGCACCCGGATCAAACGCATCAGCTGGGCGCTCATTCGGTGCTTTCACACCCTGGTATTTCTCACGCAGTTGCCACCAGGCATCATTGTAGCCTGCTGGTGTTACTTCACCAGAAAACACCTTCCAGCGCCACTGATCAACCATCAAGCCAAACGGTAGGAACGCTACCTTTTCAAGCGCCTGCTTCATAAGAAGTGGAATATCTGCATCAGCTGATGGCACTTCATCAATCAAGCCAATTGTTTTCAGATATTCTGGTGTGATGGAAAGCGCGATCATATCACCAATTGCTTCATGGAAGCCGCCGTGCGCACCGCCTTGATCAAGACCAGACTGGTGTTTGTAAGCACGCTGGTAGATGTTATGGCCAACTTCATGGTGCATGGTGGCAAAATCTTCACCATTCACCTTTGTACACATCTTAATACGGATATCGTCTTTCGCATCCAGGTTCCATGCAGAAGCATGGCACTGCACTTCCCGGTCACGCGGCTTCACAAACAGTGAACGTTCCCAGAATGTGTCCGGCAGTGGTTCAAAACCAAGCGACTGGAAGAAATCATCCGCAGCACCTGCCATTTTCCTCGCGTCATACCCATTGGCTACAAGGCGCTCTGTAAGATCAAAGGTTTTGGCATCACCTTCAGGCTTCACCATATCATAGATATTGCCCCAGCTCTGTGCCCACATATTACCGAGCAGGTGTGCTGGAATAGCTTCAGTTTTTGAGACAACTTCATCGCCATAGTTTTCATTAAGCTTGGCCCGTACATGACAGTGAAGAGAATCATAAAGTGGCTTCACCTGCCCCCAGAGACGGTCAGCTTCACCCGCGAAATCTTCCATTTCATACTGGCCGCGCCACATGCCGCCAATATCATCAAAACCCATTTCAATGGCGCCTTCGTTGGCAATTTCCACCATGCGAGCATATTGATCTTTCATCGGCACGGAAACTTCACGCCAGCCATTCCATGCTTCAAGAAGCTTAGCAGGATCACGTTCTCTCGCGAGCACATCAGAAGCATCACCAAGCGTAGCTTCTTTACCGTCCAGCGTAAGTTTACCCGTTGCATATGTTGCCCCAAGATTTGCCTTGATGGTCGCAAGTTCTGCAGTACGCTCTTTATTCTGAGGAGCTGGCAGATCAAGAAGGAACTTCAGCTTGTTAAACTTCCGGCGCAGTTCGGCAGGCATTTCAACGTCATTAAAGCGCTTTGCCTTTGTAGCCAAATCAACGGTAAGAAGCGTGAATTTTTCATCAGCGCTTGCAGCTAGTTGGTTTGTATCTGTGGTTACGAAATTTGCCTGCACCCAAAGAGCGCGACCATAAGCCAAACCTTCAGCATCTAGTTGTTTTTCCGCATCCAAGATAAAAGCCTGAGCTTCCGCAAGCGTTGGTGTTCTTTCAGCCTGTACTGCAACACGGGCATCATTAGTTGCTGGCGAACATGCAGCCATCACCATGGATGCCGCAGTCAAAATCGCAAGTTTTGATAAACCGGATTTCATATTCCTCATATCAAGCCCCTCCTGATAGATTTTGTTATATTATTCACCTATCCGGTCTGACAAATCCGGCCATCACTGTCAACCGAACATAACTTACAGACAGTCAAGCAAAG
Organism: Kordiimonas sp. SCSIO 12603; assembly: GCF_024398035.1. NCBI lineage: Bacteria > Pseudomonadati > Pseudomonadota > Alphaproteobacteria > Kordiimonadales > Kordiimonadaceae > Kordiimonas > Kordiimonas sp. SCSIO 12603. The sequence goes on along the minus strand of NZ_CP073748.1, from coordinate 1,051,260 downwards.
TTAAACCGAAGTAAAATACAGCTTTCTTTTCAACACAATTTAGTAAAGTATATGCATAGGGGTAATAAGAAGGTGCTGCTATGTCATATATGCCAGATACCGTTCAGAGTTTTGGAAGTAATTTAGAAATCAATCCCACCATCAAGGCCTTACTAGAAGGCTTGGCAAACGTTTCCGGCATAACCTATCTGAAAGCAGTTTCTAAAAGCATATGTGATGCGCTCGGCGCTGATATCGCACTCGTTGGGCAATTAAGCGAAGACCGCCAAAGCATGCAAACCATCGCTATGTACCGTTTTGGCGAACATGTTGATGATCTTCAATATGGCCTTAAGGGCACACCGTGCGCAGAAACGGTCACTCGCGATTACTGCATATACCGTAAAGGTGTTCAGCATGAATTCCCCGATGATCAGGATTTAGTGGACGATGCCATTGAAGGCTATATCGGCTATCCGCTCATCGATGAAAACGGCAAAACAATAGGGGCTATCATTGCTCTCAGCCAGCAGCCTATCGAAGTAGACAGCCTGATCATGGATTTCGCACGCATCGCCGCGGCCAGAACCAGAGCAGAATTGCAGCATTATATCTTGCAGAAAAAACTACAGGATACGCTGAGCGATTCCTTAATACTGAACTATACAAAATCTATGTTTATGGCGAATATCAGCCACGAAATGCATAATCCACTTGCCTCCATGATTGGATATGCAGCCCTTATCAGGGACGGTCAAGTCGACCCAAAAGAAGTTAGGGATTTTGCCAATAGCATATGTACCATTGGTGAAACGCTGCAAGCGCTTGTCAGCGATATTATCTCTCTCTCCTCGCTGGAGCTTTGGGGCAATTCAATTGCCAGGGAAACTTTTGATTTAACGGATACCGCGATTGCTGGCAAACGTATGCAAATGCAACAGGCCGCCAGCAAAAACCTTAAGATATTGCCAATTAAGCAAACTGAACCTGTTTATATAACTGGCGATGTTACTCTCACCAAAAAAGCACTTCTAAATGTGCTTATTAATGCTGTGAAATATACAGAAAATGGCGAGATTGAAATCAGCGTTTCCAAAGATGAAAATGGCGCTGAGATAGCGGTTAAAGATACTGGCATTGGTATGTCTGCCGCGAAGATATCTGTGATCACCAAGCCTATGAAAGATATTGGCAGCACTTATGAATTTCATCAAAATGGTTCAGGGTTAGGGATACCACTCTCTATCATGATGATGGAAAAACAAGGCGGCCAGCTTTCTATTGAAAGTGAAGAGGGTGAAGGCACAACAGTACGCCTACATTTCCCAAAAGAACTGCTGTCAGACAAAGAAGGCGACTTTATCTAAAGCCGCCTTCCCTTGAATTCTAATTGTCAGCACTGCTTATCCAGCAGAAATAAGGCCTTGGTTCACAAGAGATTCTGCAATCTGTACAGCGTTCAGTGCTGCACCCTTACGCAGATTATCTGAAACCACCCAGATATTCAGGCCGTTTTTAACGGTTTTATCTTCACGGATGCGAGAAATGTATGTTGCAAAATCACCCACACATTCTGTTGGTGTTGTGTAACCACCATCTTCGCGCTTATCCACAACCAAACAGCCCGGTGCTTCCCGAAGGATTTCACGCGCTTCAATATGGCTGATCGGTTTTTCAAACTCGATATTTACAGCTTCTGAGTGACCAATGAATACAGGCACACGCACACATGTTGCTGTTAGCTCAATATCTGGATCAAGCATCTTGTGTGTTTCAGCAACCATCTTCCACTCTTCTTTGGTGGAACCATCATCCATAAACACATCGATGTGCGGGATAACGTTGAAAGCAATCTGCTTCGGGTACACTTCGTTTACGATAGGATCGTTTACAAACACAGCGCGTGTCTGGTTGAAGAGCTCATCCATCGCAGCATTACCAGAACCAGAAACAGACTGGTATGTAGACACAACCACACGCTTGATTTTCGCGGCGTCATGAAGTGGCTTCAGCGCCACAAGCATCTGTGCAGTTGAACAGTTTGGGTTCGCAATGATGTTTTTCTTAGAGAAGCCTTCAAGCGCCTTTGCGTTCACCTCTGGCACAACAAGTGGTACATCAGGGTCCATACGGTAAAGTGATGAGTTATCAATCACCACACAACCGGCTTCTGCAAACTTTGGCGCGAACTCTTTTGAAACACCTGAACCCGCTGCAAAAAATGCGATATCAACACCTTTTGGATCAAAAGTATCCAGCGCTACGATATCGAGATCTTTATCACCGTAACCCACCTGTTGACCGATGGATTTTCGGGATGCAATCGCGATAACTTCCTTAGCTGTGAAACCACGCTCAGCTAGAATATTAAGTACTTCACGACCGACATTACCAGTCGCACCTACAACAGCGACACGAAAACCCATTATACTCTCCTGTGGGTAAAAAATTTTGAGGCTCCTTAATGACGGGAGCCCCCTTAATGGTCAAACACTAATGCATAGTGTGGTGAATCAATTTTTCTTATTCCACTATACTAGCCAAGCGCTTTAAGGATACCGTCTCCCATGCCTTCAGTATTCACTTCTGTCATACCATCAGACAGCAGATCTCCTGTTCTCAGCCCCTGAGCTAGCGCCTCGGATACTGCAGCCTCAACCTTGTCCGCTGCATCACCCATATTCAGGCTGTAGCGAAGTGCCATAGCAAAACTGAGAATAGCAGCGATTGGGTTTGCAATACCCTGTCCTGCAATATCAGGGGCTGAACCGTGAACAGGTTCATAAAGCCCCGGCCCACCATCACCAAGCGAAGCAGAAGGCAGCATACCAAGCGAGCCCGTAAGCATAGCTGCTGCATCAGAAAGAATATCCCCAAACAAATTATCGGTAAGGATCACATCAAACTGCTTTGGTGCTTTCACAAGCTGCATAGCACAGTTATCTGCAAGAATATGTTCAAGCTTCACATCAGAGTATTCTTCCGCATGAAGTTTGGTTACTTCTTCTCTCCACAAGAGGCCCGCCTCCATTACATTGGCTTTTTCAGCACTGTGCACACGCCCACCACGCTTACGCGCCATATCAAAGGCTACGCGGGAAATTCGGATAATTTCAGCATCCGTATAGCGCTGTGTGTTGATACCAACACGGCCACCACCCGGCAATTCTTCAATACCGCGTGGTTCACCAAAATAAACACCGCCCGCAAGTTCCCGAACGAACAGAATATCAAGGCCTGCAACCAGATCACGCTTCAGGCTTGATGCATCCGCAAGCGCATCAAAGCACATAGCCGGGCGCAAATTCGCAAACAAATCAAGATCTTTACGGAGGCGTAATAAACCAGCTTCCGGGCGCTTATCATAATCAGTTTTGCCGTCCCACTTGGGGCCACCAACACAGCCCATGACAATAGCGTCTGATGCTTTAGCTTTTGCAAGTGTATCATCTGAAAGTGGCACACCTTCCGTATCATATGCGCAGCCACCAATAAGGCCTTCATCCACATTGAAAGTAACACCGTAAGCGCCTTCAACCCACGCCATTACACGGCGAACCTGCGCCATAATTTCTGGGCCGATGCCGTCACCCGGCAAAAGCATAATATTATGTGTTGTCATAATGTATTAAATCCCTTGCCGCTTATGCCCGGTAGAGCCACGGTGTCATATGTTTTTGCTTTTCTTCAAAGGCGGAAATTGCGGCCGATGCCTGAAGCGTTTGTCCAATACTATCAAGCCCGTTCAGCAGCATATGTTTGTGTGCCGCGTTATAGTCAAACTCATATTTGCTGTTGCCAACTTCTACGGTCTGATCTTCAAGGTTCACCGTAATATCCTGCCCGCCTTCGGCAGCCATAGCAATTGCATCCACCTCGGCCTGAGGCAGTGCCACTGTAAGGATACCGTTTTTCACACAGTTACCCGCGAAAATATCAGCAAAGCTTGGTGCTATAATACAGCGGAAACCAAGTTCGGCGATCGCCCACGGTGCATGCTCACGGCTTGAACCACAGCCAAAGTTATCACCGGTTACAAGAATTTTCGCTCCTTTATAACGGTCACTATCAAAAACATTATCTGCAATACGGTTACCATCCGCGTCAAAACGAACCGTTTCGAATGCATGCTCACCAAACCCTGTGCGTTTGATTGATTTCAGATGCTTCGCCGGGATAATGATATCCGTATCAACATTCGCCCGCATATAAGGGGTTGCGATTGAGGTTACCTGCGTAAATTTTTCCATCTCTCTTCCCCCGCCTTAAAAATCACGAACATCAACAAAATGGCCAGCAATTGCCGCAGCTGCTGCCATCGCAGGGCTTACAAGATGCGTACGCGCACCGGGGCCCTGTCGCCCAACAAAATTCCGGTTACTTGTGGAAGCAACATGCTCACCTGCACCTGCTTTATCAGGATTCATAGCAAGGCACATAGAGCACCCCGGCTCCCGCCATTCAAAACCTGCGTCTGTGAGAACTTTATCAAGCCCTTCAGCTTCCGCTTGCTCTTTTACCAGGCCTGAACCCGGTACAACAATCGCTTCTATAATCCGGTCGGCAATCTTTCTACCCTTAGCGATTTCCGCCACTGCACGAATATCCTCTATGCGACTGTTAGTGCATGAACCCACGAACACTCGGTCTACCGGGATATCTGTAATTGCCTGCCCTTCTTCCAGCCCCATATATTTCAGTGCTGCCTCTAATGATGCACTCTTATGCTCATCCTGAATATCCGATGCTTCTGGTACAAAACCAGTAACAGGTGCTACATCCTCCGGGCTTGTGCCCCACGTTACCTGCGGCACGATATCATCGCCGTTTAATATGACCTCCGTATCAAACGAAGCACCTTCATCGGAGCCCAGCGTTTTCCAGTAGCTAACAGCGGCATCCCACTGCCCTGCTTTTGGAGACTTTGGCTTGCCTCTTAGATACTCAAAAGTTTTCTCATCAGGCGCCACAAGGCCCGCGCGCGCTCCTGCTTCAATCGACATATTACAGAGCGTCATCCGGCCTTCCATCGAAAGCCCTTCGATAACCGAACCTGCATATTCAATAACATAGCCCGTGCCGCCGCCAGTACCGATCTTGCCAATAATGGCAAGCGCCACATCTTTGGCCGTGCAGCCAACAGGCAAGGTACCATTCACTGTTACCCGCATGTTCTTGGATTTCTTAAGAACCAGTGTTTGGGTTGCCATTACATGCTCAACCTCACTGGTACCGATACCGAACGCAAGCGCACCAAAAGCACCGTGGGTAGAGGTATGACTATCACCACACACCAGTGTTACACCTGGTTGGGTAAAGCCCTGCTCCGGGCCGATCACGTGCACAATGCCCTGCCGCACATCATCCATAGCAATATACTCAAGGCCGAACTCTTTCACGTTCGCTTCAAGGGCTGTGAGTTGTGCCGTAGACATTGGATCAGGGTTCGGAAGATGCCTGTTTTTCGTAGGTACGTTATGATCCGGCACTGCGATAATACTATCGGATCTGTGGATTTTACGGCCAGCTGCACGAAGCCCATCAAAAGCCTGAGGGCTTGTTACTTCATGCACCAGATGCCTGTCGATATAGAGGAGAGCCACACCACCTTCACGCTCTTCAACAACATGGTGTTCCCAAATCTTATCATACATCGTTTGTGGCATGGTACCTGACATGAAAATGCTCCGCTCATCGCCGGTTAAATCACATATCCCGCCTTTGGCCTGATTGACCCAATGATATCAGACAATAAAAAACGGGAGCAGGAAATTAATCCTGCCCCCGTTCTTTAATCTCGCCTCCAGTACTAAGCAACTTAATAATAGCTTAAATGCTGAATTTTGAAATATTATTTCAAAGACTTATTTCCTCATCCAGTCTTTGCGCTCAGCGATACGAGCAGCCTTACCAGTACGGCCACGTAGGTAGTAAAGCTTCGCACGACGTACTTTACCGCGACGCACAACAGTGATGTTGTCTACAGCTGGACCATAAAGTGGGAATACACGCTCAACGCCTTCGCCGTAAGAAAGTTTGCGAACTGTGAAGTTAGAGCTGATACCCTTGTTAGCACGTGCGATACATACACCTTCAAACGCCTGAATACGCTCACGCTCGCCTTCGCGAACTTTAACGTCTACGCGAAGTGTATCACCAGCACCAAATGTTGGGATTTCTTTACCTTCAGTAAGTTTAGCAATCTGTTCTTGCTCTAGTTTTTCAATAATATTCACGATATTATTCCTTTTCTTCTTTTTCCCGCACATAGGTCGACCAGAGATCCGGCCGGCGTATACGAGTCAACTCTTCCGCTTTTTCGCGGCGCCATTCAGCGACTTTTTTATGGTGCCCGCTTGTTAGCACCTCCGGAATTTCTTTGCCCTCCCAAACCTGTGGTCTGGTATATTGAGGGTATTCAAGAAGCCCCGATGTAAAACTCTCTTCATCCAGCGTGCTCATCTTCCCCATCACACCGGGGATAAGCCGCACAACCGAATCCAGCATCACGATCGCTGCTGGCTCACCGCCTGACAGCACAAAATCACCAACACTGATTTCTTCAACCCCGCGCGCCTCAAGAACACGTTCATCAACGCCTTCGAAGCGTCCACACAAGATTGTAACACCACCTGCATCTTGCCATCGCTGCGCTTCAGATTGATCAAACCTTTTCCCGCGCGGGCTCATATAAACAAGTGGCCATTCTGGTTTCGCCTCAGCTCTCGCTGCATCAATGGCTTTCCCCAGAATATCAGCACGCATAACCATCCCCGGACCACCGCCCGCGGGGGTATCGTCAACTGAGCGGTGCTTATCGCTTGAAAAATCGCGGATGTCCAGTGTTTTCAGCGCCCACTTACCATCCCTTAACCCTTTCCCTGCAAGGGACTGGCCAAGGGTGCCCGGAAACATTTCGGGAAACAGGGTTAAAAGCTGCGCTGTAAACTGTGGTTCCATCAGTTTTGCCCTCCAGCGGCATCATCCGTATCTCTTTCTGATACTTGGCTTTTTTGCCACTCTGAGAAAGCTATTTCCACACGGCCAGCTTTAATATCCACCACCGGCACAAGTGCTTTACGGAACGGGATAAATACACTGCGCCCGAGGCCTTTTACTGGCTCGTTGAGGATAAGTTCCAGAAGATCTTCAGCACCAAAATTTTCAACAGACTTCACGAATCCAATTTCACTGCCTGATTCATCCACGGCCGTTAACGCGATCAGGTCAGCCAGATAAAACTCATCATCCTCTTCGACAGCGAATGTATCGCGCGGCACATAAAGGCGTTTGCCTTTCAGCTTCAGTGCATCTTCAGGATTAGTAACACCTTCCACACGCGCAACAAAACCATCTTTACTCGCACGTACCTTCTTAAGTGCTATTTTGGGACCAGCTGCACCATTATGAATATCGGCATAGGTAAAGATGGCTTCAGGTTCTTCCGTAAAAGACTTCAGCTTCACATCACCACGCACACCGTGGGAGCCCGCAAAGGCGCCGATACAAATCCAGTCACCTTCAATTCCAGCCTGGTTCTTTTCATTTGCTCGTGTCATTTTTTACCCACGGTCTAACATTTTATCTTATCAACGAGAGGCGCGAGTAGCATAAATTATGAGGATACTCAACTAACCTGTTCAAGCGCTTGCTTGCGGTAGTGCGTTACATTTCCAAGATCGACCATTGGGTCACCAAGGCGAGGATCCCTAAGTACCTGCATGAATTCAGCAAACTTCGGGTGTGTTTCCCGCCAGATACATTTTGTATCAAATTCCTCAGGCGACCAGGTACCCCAGTTACGGACAATCATAAAGTAAACAACATCCGCACCCATTTTCTTCGACAAATCCACATAGGCAGGCATTTCATGGAAATTGGTATCCTGCACCACAAAATCCATACGGAAATGAGTGAATTTCCCCTCTGCTCTGCGCTGTCCTAAAAACTCAAGGTTTTGCATCAGCAAACCCCAATCCCCACCTTTCCGGATCGGATCATAGGTTTCTGAAGTAGCAGCATCAGCACTTACCAGAATAAAACCGAGGTTATCGTGGATTTTATGAATACGGTCCCAATTTTTGGGCGTGAACATCACACCGTTTGTCTGAAGGTTCACGGTTAGATTAGGATAATCCGCCCCATCAAGGTCTGAAAGAAATTCACGGTATATTTTCGAAGCGAATGGATCACCCGAGCCTGTTACTTTGATAGAGAATTTATGATCTGATGGCTCACTGAAATACTCCTCCACCAGTTGGTTATGGAAATATTGTTTCTCATCAAACTCAGGCCCTTCAGTCAGCAAGATTTTATTCACTCGGCAACTTGGGCATTCTAGATTACACGAGCGATCATGAGAAAAATCAATCTCAACAGGTTTATCTTCAATCATCCGTTTTTGTTTCGAAATAATCTCAGCATATTTCGGGTTTTTCAGCGCCTCTTCAACGGTCGGCAAACTATCATTCTGAATAGAGGGGCAGATTTTCTTGCGGCAATAACGAAAGGAACCATCAAGGATAGACTCCCTGAATTTCTGTGAACTTTCCCCATTCCATAAATCACGAACATGGTTATCACGCGCATTACCAATAGGTAGATCAATCCAGCCCGGGCAGCATGAATACACATTACCGTTGCCGTGGATTTCCAGCTTTTCAAAGGGCAGAGAACAAAAGCGACCGGTCAGGTCTTTTTCTTCATTCAACAAACCTTGCTGATCATTAATTCGTTTGTTCTTTGGTTTCTTTTTACCAAAGATTTTCTTCAACAGGCCAATGTCAGCCATATCCACCCCCAACAGTCATATCGTGGGCACTGTTACTATCCTATAAATAATATACACACAACCATAAGGCAGGCATAAAAAAATGGTGCACGGAACGAACCGTACACCATCTTTAACAGCAAAAAGCGTGTGCTTATTCAGCAGCAGCTTCTTCTGAAGCTTCCGCAGCAGCGGCTGCAGCAGCTTCAGCTTTTTCTTTACGCTCTTCGATACGCTCTAGAGCTTTTTGACCAGGCTTCGCTTTGTTAGGGTTGTTGCGAACGCGTTTGTCAGCAACAATACCAGCAGCTTCAAGGAAGCGTAGCACACGGTCAGAAGGCTTCGCACCTTTGCCCATCCACTCTTTAATGCGGTCTTCGATAAGAATTACGCGGTTTTCGTCGTCTTTAGCGAGCATTGGGTTGTATGCGCCAACTTTCTCGATGAAACGACCATCACGAGGCATGCGGCTGTCAGCTACTACGATACGGTAGTAAGGACGTTTTTTTGCGCCACCACGTGCGAGACGAATTGCTAGTGCCATTTTAGTTTCCTTTCAGAATCCCAAACCAATATGGGATTATTCTCAAGTTTAGTTTTGCTCAATATCCGGTTCACCTTATCCCTTCAAAATAAAATCATTTTAAAGGGGGGGGCTCGCGCAAATTACTTGAGCAGTTTATCGAACCCAGGAGGAAGACCGCCGCCCGGCAAGCCACCGCCGCCAAGCATTCCGCCCATTCCACCAGGTAATCCAGGCATCCGGCCACCTTTGCCCATTTTGGACATTTTCTTCATCATCTTGGCCATTTGCATGTGCATTTTCAGGAGCTTATTCACCTCAGGCACACCAACGCCCGCACCAGCGGCAATACGCTTTTTGCGAGATGCATTGATAAGCTGTGGTTTCTTGCGCTCCGTCTTCGTCATAGAGCAGATGATTGCTTCCTGACGCTTGAACACTTTATCATCCACACCAGATTGGTTAAGCGCGCTCTTCATCTTGCCGATACCCGGCAACATATTAAGAACACCCTTCATACCGCCCAGCTTGGACATTTGCTGAAGCTGTGTTCTGAGATCATCAAGATCGAATTCGCCTTTGGCCATTTTCTTGGCCATTTTTTCAGCGTCTTCCTGCTCAATGGTTTCAGCAGCTTTTTCAACAAGACTTACAACGTCACCCATGCCGAGAATACGGCTGGCAACACGCTCAGGATGGAAATCTTCCAGCGCATCCATTTTCTCGCCCGTACCCGCAAGCTTGATCGGCTTGCCAGTAACTGCGCGCATGGAAAGCGCAGCACCACCACGACCATCACCATCCATACGGGTGAGAGCCACACCAGTGATACCTACCTGAGCATCAAATTCTTTCGCGACATTAACCGCGTCCTGACCAGTTAAGCTGTCGGCAACAAGAAGTGTTTCAAGCGGCTGCGTTGTATCGCGCACTGCTACTACTTCTGCCATCAGGCTTTGGTCAACATGAAGACGGCCCGCCGTATCAAGCATTACAACATCAAAACCCTGCAACTTGGCAGAATCCATAGCGCGTTTTGCGATATCAACAGGCATCTGCCCAGCAATGATTGGCAGCGTTTTCACACCAATCTGTTCACCGAGCACTTTAAGCTGCTCTTGCGCAGCCGGACGGCGTACGTCAAGCGACGCCATCAATACTTTTTTCTTATCTTTTTCTGTCAGGCGTTTAGCGATTTTCGCAGTTGTGGTCGTTTTACCAGAACCCTGCAAACCCACCATAAGGATTGCAACAGGCGGGACACCTGCCGTATTGATGGTGCTGGCTTCAGAACCAAGCATACCAACAAGTTCATCATTAACGATCTTAACAACCTGCTGGCCCGGTGTAACCGACTTAAGAACTTCCTGACCAACCGCTTTTTCAGTAACTTTTTTGATAAAGTCTTTAACAACCGGGAGCGCAACATCTGCTTCAAGAAGTGCTACACGCACTTCGCGCATCGCTGCAGAGACATCTGATTCCTTCAGCGCACCACGACGCGTCAGGCCATCAAAAATGCCACTCAACCGATCGGACAAACTATCAAACATACTCTCTTCACCTTCGTAAAAAGCGGTTCAAATTCAAAGCATTACAGAAAACATTCAAACCAAAGACCAATAGCACCAGTGGGCGAAACTCGCTGACTGGTGGGTATCACTGGGTAGACCTCAGTAGACACTCTCTAGCTATGTTGTGCTGTAAAAGCAGGCATTCGTTAAGCTTTTAAGGCATGAGAGTCAAGGAAAAAGGACTGTTTTAAAGGTTTCAAGCTTTCACCGAAACCAGCCTGTTAATAGCTTCAGCAAGCTTGCGTTCCTTAATCGGCTTTCCAACCACCGCAGCTGCCCCTATTCGCAGATAACTCGCTCTATCATCAGGGCCAGCGTTGGCCGTTAATGCAATGATAGGAACATCTGCTTTTGCCTTTTCCATTCCCTGCACAGCGTGAATTACCTGCGCACCATCCATACGCGGCATTCTGATATCCATAAGAATAAAATCATACGGTGGGTTGGCTTCAATTTTCTCAAGGGCAATCTGACCATCATCAGCAAACTCAAGTTGCCACGCATGCTTTGCCAAAAGTTTTTCTATCAGCATCTGATTGATGGAAACATCTTCAGCAATAAGAACCCGGAGTGGCGCTTTGGATATAGAGGGCAGCACTTCCGTCTGCACTGCGGATTTAGTAGCTTCCTGTTCGTCAGACAATTTAAACTTAGCAGTGAAGGTGAAGGTTGCTCCCTCACCCGGGATAGCTTCCGCCACCACATCACCATCCATTAAACGCGCCAGTTCACGGCTGATAGGAAGCCCTAGCCCAGTGCCGCCTGTTGATGTTGTTGAGGTATCATCAATCTGCCCAAACCGCTGAAACAGCTTTTCAGCTTCCTCCGCGTGGAACCCTACACCTTGATCTTTAACACTACATGAAACATGAGCGAAATCACCTTCGACAGTCAGTTGAGTACTGACAACAACCGAGCCTTCATCTGTAAATTTAATCGCATTATCAATCAGGTTAAAAAGAACCTGCCCAACCCTAACTGGATCACCTTCCAGAAATGTTTTACGGGGGCCTGTAAGCCTTTTGATAATAAGAACATTTTTCTTATTTTGCGCTTTGGGTAATAACAATCCTTTCACCTGCTGAAGAATAACCTCAAGATCAAAGCTTCTGGTTCTGAACTCAAATTTTCCTGCTTCGATTTTTGCAATATCCAGAAGGTCATTGATAATAACCAGCAAGCTCCGCGCGCTGAACTGTGCTGCGCTTACAGTTTCTTCCTGTTCTTTTGTTAAATCAGTTGTTTCAAGAACATCAAGCATACCCAGCACGCCAGTAAGTGGTGTCCGAAGTTCATGGGTGGTGTTGGCCAAAAATGCATCCTTGGCGATATTGGCTCTGCGCGCTTCTTCAACAGCTTTTTCCGCGTCCGCTCGTTTGCGCTCCACAAGCTTGTTAGCTTCTTCAAGCCGTGCTGCTTTATCTGCATTTTCAAGTGCCAATTCTTCAGCGCTATAGAGAGCCTTATAACGCACCATAAAGCCCATAATGCTTACAACCGCAGTACCAAACAGCAGGAAGGCAAAGTGGCCCACAAGCGGGCCGCCAAGCTGCAACATTGCATAGATATAAAGCCCGGCTGTAAGCGCTAAAAACCCTAAGAAAATCCGCACTGACAGAGTAGCCATACAGATAACAAACATAATCAACGCATTATTAGTAAGCTGAAGAATATCCCCTGACAGGTAAACATGCAGGTAAACGGCTACACTTCCCAAAATCCCTGTTGGAATAAAAGCATACCGGCACTGTTTTGGGGTAAGAGCCCCCCGAAGAACAGCTATACGAATGATCACAGAAACAATCGCTGTTGCAAGTGAACTGGATATCAACGGGATTAATATGTCACGAGGAACAAAGAAGAAATGCGCTACACTGATAACCAGATAATAAAAAGCACCAATAGAAAGAATACGGCTTAGTTGCTGCACATAGAGACGATCAAGCGCCTCTTGTATCCTATCGTTCGCCTTGAAGTAACGATCCAGCATGCTAGCCCACTCAAATTCCTCACCGGAACATAGCCTAGACCAAACCCTTTGATCCCGCAAAAGAAAAAGGGGCCGAAGCCCCCTTAGAATAAGTAACGGTTATTTACTGTTGATATAGTTTTCAACACGCGCTTCCAAAACGGTAAGCGGTAATGATCCGCCTTTCAGCACCAGATCATGGAACTCGCGGATATCAAACTTATCACCCATCTTTTCACGGGCATTATCACGCATCTCTAGAATGGAAAGCTGCCCAACTTTATAAGCCGTTGCCTGCCCTGGCCAAACAATATAGCGCTCGATTTCTGTAACAACATCACTCATCGCCATACCGGTATTAGAAGCCATATAATCAATCGCTTCTTCACGGGTCCATTTCTTTGCGTGCATACCTGTATCCACCACTAAACGCACAGCGCGGAACAGTTCAGATTGAAGGGCACCAATACGGTCAAAATTGGTTTTCAGGAAACCCATCTCTGCTGCGACACGTTCGGAATATAGCGCCCAACCTTCAATATAAGCCGTGTAACCGAGGAACTTACGGAACATTGGCAGGCCTTCCTGCTCCTGCTGCAACGCAATCTGATAGTGATGGCCTGGCACAGCTTCATGGTATGTCAAGGCGCGCATACCAAATTTTGGTGTGCCTTTAATATCATAGAGGTTCGCATAAAAACGACCAGGACGACTGCCATCAAGAGCCGGGCTGTTATAATAGCCGCCTGGTGCACCTTGTTCGAGGAACACCGGCACTCGCACAACCTCAACCGGCGCTTTTGGTTTCAAGTTAAACTGATTAGAAATACCAGCCGCGATTTCATCAACCATCGCAGTATAATCTTTAAGGATTTGAGCGCGACCCTCATCTGTATCAGGATAATAATGGCGATCTTCTGCAGCAAAACCGTTAATTAAATCAGCGAATGACTTTGATGTGTCATATCCCTCTGCCTCAAACAGCGTAAGCATCTCAGCTTGAATACGGGCCACTTCACTCAAACCAAGGTTATGAATTTCCTCAGCTGTCATATCTGTTGTTGTGAAATGCTCCAGCTGGGTTTGATAATAAGCAGCTCCGTCTGGCAGTTTCCAGGCCCCTGCATCATTGTTTGAGCGCGCCTTTAGGCCTGCAAGATAGGCCTTCAGCTCACCCCAGATTGTATACACATGCAGTTCAACAGCTTTTGCAGCTTCCTGAAGCAGGCGTAATTTATCTACATCACTAATACCTTCAATGTTTTCGACATTGTTTTTAAAGGAAACATAAAAAGCATTTTCTTTTGGCTGTCCGGCAATAAAGCCTTCAACTTGTTTTTCTGCTTTCTCAATAATGAAAGTTGGCGGGATAATACCAAGCTTTTCGCGAAGCCGGAGTTGTTCCATCACTTGGTTAAACTGCCCTCTCAACGAGTTAAGGCGCGCAATATAATGATCAGCGTCTTCAACCGTTGAAATCGCATGCGTTCCTGTAAGGAAACCAGCAATATTATTATGCCAACCGTATAGCTGCGTAATTGGGTAATTATGGAACATATATGGAGATTCTTTGATGTCTTGTTCCATGGAATGCACCATAAGGGCCTTATTCAATTTTTGCTCTTCAGTGAGCGAAGCATCATCAAAATCTTTTAGTTCTTGCAGCAACGCCTTAGTGCGCTCAAGGTCAGCCTTCTGCTTAGCCACAGAAAGATCATCAAGGCGGCCATTATGTTCGGTAATGCCCCGCTCTTCTAGAATACGAAGGCTTGAAAGCGTTTGTGGGCTTTCTTTCACCTCATCCCAGAATACTTTTTCCTGAAATTCTTCAAGCGACAGCTTTTCTGCTTTTTCTGCCGGTACTTCAGAACATGCTGCCAGTAAAATACTGCCAGCCACAGCGATAGTGCTTAATCCTTTAGAAACATACGAGCCCATATGTGCTTCCTCCCTACTCTATTTTGAGAGAGCATACCCAGCGCCCAGCCGTTCGCAAGTCATACTTCCGCGAACAAAGACCAATTAAACCTTTTCCAAACTGAACTTCATAGGTAATGATGGGCGCAAATCAGGCGGGGGCCTGCAATCGGGGAGGACTGTATGACGGAGCTTGCTGCAAGCGAACCGCAAGGCAAAGCGCTATACCAAAAAATCGGGCTACTGCTTGGGCCACTTTTATTCGGCCTAATTCTGTTATTACCTGTGCCAGAAGGCCTATCACCTGAGGCATGGAAAACTGTAGCTGTTGCTCTGTTCCTCGCCACTTGGTGGGCCACTGAAGCTATCCCTGTACCTGCAACAAGTCTCTTGCCGCTCGTGCTGCTGCCGCTACTCGGTATCACAGATTCAAAGGGCGCATCTCTACCCTATTCGAGCCCTGTAATTTATCTTCTTCTGGGAGGATTTATCGCAGCTATGGCTATGCAAAAATGGAATTTGCACCGCAGGATCGCCCTTAATATTCTTGCTCGTGTTGGTGATCATCCATATGCGCTTATTGGCGGTTTCATGGCTGCCTGTGCGCTTCTCTCTATGTGGATATCGAACACAGCCACAACACTGATGATTATCCCCATCGCCATCACCGTAGCTTCCACCATTTTAGGCGAGCAAGCAAAGGGGCACCGCTTCACGATCGCGCTTCTGATTGGCTGTGCGTGGTCAGCATCCATAGGCGGGCTTGGCACCTATATCGGCACACCACCAAACCTGTTTGTGACAGGTTTCATAGAAGAAAGCACAGGCAGGGAAATCCTGTTTTATGAATGGATGATGATTGGTGTGCCTATCGTGATGGTGATGGTACCACTGGCATGGCTCGTGCTCACGCGCATCTGTTTCCCTTTTGAGGCACGCCTTGCCAAAGGCGGATCAAGCGTTATTCAAGAAGAACTAGCGAAACTGGGCACACTAACAACACCGGAAAAACGTGTTGCGATTGCTATGACCACACTCGCTCTCGCTTGGAGTTTCCGGCAGGTTTATACCGAATGGGATTGGCTCACAGACCTTCTGCCGTTTGTTGCAAAAATTAAAGATATGCATATCGCTGTGGCTGCGGGCCTTGCCATGTTCATTATTCCGGCTGACTCTGACAACACGAAAGGGAACCTGCTGGATTGGGAAAGTGCAGTTACTCTGCCATGGGGGGTTATTCTCCTGTTTGGTGGTGGTCTCAGCATCGCGGCAGCCATTAAAACAACGGGCCTCGCACTATGGCTCGGTGAAGCTATGAGTGGCCTTGCAACAGCTCACTTATTCCTGATTATTCTGGCAATTGTCGCGCTGATTACATTCCTTACGGAACTGACAAGTAACACAGCAACCACTGCAGCGCTTGTACCTGTTTTGGGGGCTTTAGCTACCACCGCAAATATTGATCCCATCATGCTGGCAGCACCTGCTGCAATGGCGGCGAGCTGTGCCTTTATGCTACCGGTAGCAACCGGGCCAAATGCGGTAATTTTCTCAACCGGGGAAGTAAAAGTACCGCAAATGATACGAGCAGGCTTATGGCTGAATGTACTGGGTACTTTTGCTGTATCCAGTATTTGTTACTTCCTGTTGCCGCTAATTTTCTAGCCAGATATCAGCATCTGCTTTAACGAAATCATGGGCCAATAGTTCGCTATTGGCCGTTTCATATTTAGCTAGAAATTTCATACGTTCTTCATCCGTGAACTCAAAGGAAGTTTCTTCTTCCATCAGGGAACGCACTCGGTCTTTTTCAATCGGGTTAATTGGTAATTCGTACAAACACTCTTCAGCGGTTAAAGCGCGCTTCTTTTCAAATTTTCGATAAACAAACTGCTTCCGGTCATCACTAACGGTGAGCAACTCAGCCTTGTTAAGAGCAAGAGCCAATTTCAGCGCTTCAACACTCTGGCGTCCATTCCCTTTTGGCAAACGCGCTGGCGTCTCAAGCACATCTTTCAATCCAACCATCTCTATGAGCTTGCCGGCGAAACCTTCGCCTTGCAGATCTTCGAGTACATAAAATTCACTGTTTTTCAAACCGACTTTTTCAAACGTTTTTGTAAATCGCCGCCAATCAAGATCAGCGGTTGGTACTTTTTTCACAAAATCTCGAAAGCTCATATTCATCCCCCGTGACACACGGAAGGCATAGACTGATTCTATAAATTTATCCTGCCGCCTTAACATCAGGCGCGGCTGCACATCAAAACGCGGTGAAAATTCAGCAATCTTTTTCGCAAATACATCCACAGTCGGGTAAGCACGCATACTGCGGATCCCCGGCATTATACCCGGCAAACCTTCTTCGCTCACGATCACACTGTTACCGCCGAGCGCATCAAGACCATCCACAACCGGCCCTGTCTTCTTCGACCTCCACCAGCGAGACGCATAAAACCTTCGCATATCAAGGTTTTCATGGGCACACATATCAGAACGCAGCACCAGCGAGACCCCGTTTTCTTCCAGTTTTTCACGCTGGGTTTTCAGCAGTCTTTGCAGTGTTGTTGTGCCTGTTCTGTGCAAGCCCATATGGATGTATAGTGATTTCATGGCCCCGTTTTAGCGGGGGGCATAAGCTTTTGTCCATGCCTCGCTTAGTATTTTTTAATATAAATGCGGCATTACAAAACTAGACAGCAACGATCAAACCCCCATATAAGCGCGATTATGAATAAAGAGATACATATGCGCCCATTTTTAAAGATGCACGGCCTCGGCAATGATTTTGTTATTTTCGATGCTCGCACAGAACCTCTCATGATGAATGAAGAGCTGTCTTCTCGTGTGGCTAATCGCCACCGCGGCGTTGGTTGTGACCAGTTGATTGTGCTGCGTGCTTCAGAGAAAGCAGATGTATTCATGGAAATCTGGAACGCTGACGGTAGCCGCGTTGGTGCATGCGGGAATGCGACACGCTGTGTTGGTATGCTGATCTTGGATGAACTCAGCCAAGATGAAGTGAGTATTGAAACAGATGCAGGCCTTCTATCTGCAAAACGTGCTGCTGCTGGTATTTCAGTTAACATGGGCCCCGCCCGCACTGAATGGAATGAAATCCCACTGGCTTCCGAGATGGCAACCGATAGTGCTGATTTCGAAATTGACGGTGTTTCTGCCCCGGGCTGCGTAAACATGGGTAACCCGCACGCCATATTTTTTGTGGATAATGCTGAGAACGAACATATCGAAGTGATTGGCCCTCAGGCTGAGCTAAATGAATTATTCCCCGAACGTGTGAATGCTTCAATTGCTTCTGTGGATAATGGTATCATCCGCCTGCGGGTTTGGGAACGCGGCGCAGGTATCACCGAAGCTTGCGGCACAGCAGCATGCGCAAGCGTTGTAGCCGCCACCCGCAAAGGCTTGATTGACCGCAAAGCAACTGTGCGCCTAGATGGCGGAGATCTTGAAGTTGAATGGCTGGAAGACGGCACAGTGCAAATGACAGGCGCAGCAACACTTGTGTATAAAGGCGAGATCGCAGTTTGACGAACAAAGCTGACATTGTGACTTTCGGCTGCCGCCTGAACGCTTATGAAAGTGAAGTGATGCAGCGGCATGCAGATGCAGCAGGCCTTGATGATGTAATCATCGTGAACACCTGTGCTGTAACTGCAGAAGCCACCCGCCAAGCTCGTCAAAGCATTCGCCGCATGAAACGCGAACGCCCAGATACACCTATTATTGTAACGGGATGTGCAGCGCAGATTAACCCAGATGAATTCGCCAAAATGGATGAGGTAACCACCGTTCTTGGCAATCAGGAAAAGCTGGAAGCTAAATCCTTCACAGCGCTCGCCACTAACGAGCTTGAGCGTGTACAGGTAAATGATATTTTCTCTGTAAAAGAAACTGCCGGGCATTTGATTGACGGTTTCGGTGAACGGGCACGGGCGTTTGTGCAAATCCAGAATGGCTGTAATCACCGCTGTACTTTCTGCATTATTCCTTACGGTCGCGGCAACAGCCGTTCTGTTGCTATGGGTGAAACGGTTGACCAAATCAAACGGCTTGTGCAGCAAGGCTATAACGAAGTGGTTCTTACGGGCGTGGATATCACCAGTTACGGTGAAGACCTGCCTGGCAATCCAACCCTTGGCCAGCTAACACAGAAAATCCTTAAACTGGTGCCAGACCTGCCGCGCCTTCGGATCAGCTCAATCGATAGTATTGAAGTGGATGAACCGCTTTATGATGCCATCATTGGGGACGATCGATTGATGCCGCATCTGCATCTTTCCCTGCAAGCTGGGGATAACATGATCCTCAAACGGATGAAGCGCCGCCATATGCGCGAGCAAGCCATTGAGTTTTGTGATCGCGTTTCAAAAGCACGCCCTGATATGGTGTATGGTGCTGATATCATCGCAGGCTTCCCGACAGAAACTGAAGAGATGTTTGAAAACAGCCTGAGGCTCATCGAAGAATGTGATCTTACGTGGCTGCATGTATTCCCCTATTCTGAACGGGAAGGCACACCGGCTGCTCGCATTCCAAACAAAGTACCAAAGCAAATCCGCAAAGAACGGGCCGCACGCTTGCGTGCAGCTGGCGAAATGCAAACCCAGAAACTGTTTGATCGCAGCGTTGGCCGAAAAGCTAAACTCCTTTTAGAGCGCGTGGCAGAAGACGGCACGGCCCACGGCCATACCGAACAATTTATTCCAGTGACCACAAAAACCACCGCCAAAGCTGGTGAAATTATCGATGTGGTCTTGGCGAAAAATGATACCCGCTGTATGACAACAGCAGACAAAGCATAATAAAGATACGATCAGGAGCACTCATCCGTGAGCGAGCAAAAAAGAAGTTGGTTCCAGCGCCTTAAAGACGGCCTTAAAAAATCAACCAGCGCTATTTCAGATGGCATCACAGGCATTTTCACCAAAGCCAAGCTTGATGCAGACACTCTGGATGATCTCGAAGACCTGCTGATTACGTCAGATCTGGGTGTAGGCGTAGCCGCAAAGCTCACAGAAGTTCTTTCAAAAGATCGGTTCGATAAGGAAATCACTGGCGAGGAAGTGAAAGAAATCCTCTCAAGTGAGATTGAAAAAATCCTTACCCCTGTTGCAAAGCCGCTCATACCAAGCCCTGAGCATAAGCCTCACGTTATCCTGATGGCTGGCGTAAACGGTGCTGGTAAAACAACTACAATCGGTAAACTCGCCAAGAAATATAAAGGCGAAGGCAAATCCGTGATGCTTGCTGCCGGTGATACATTCCGTGCAGCAGCTGTTGAACAGCTTCAGGTTTGGGGGGAACGCACAGACGTCCCTGTCGTTACAAAAGAAATTGGTTCAGACGCCGCCGCTCTTGCTTTTGAAGCCTTGGACCGTGCTGTCCGCGAAAATGTGGATGTACTGTTAATTGATACCGCTGGTCGCCTTCAGAACCGTGAAGAGCTGATGGATGAGCTGGCAAAAGTAGTGCGTGTAATTGGCAAAAAACTGGACGGTGCCCCGCATGATACGGTGATCGTGCTTGATGCTACCACGGGCCAAAATGCTGTGCACCAGGTGGAAGTATTCCAGAAGATGGCGAAGATCACGGGCATTATCATGACCAAACTGGACGGCTCCGCCCGTGGCGGTGTTCTTGTGGCTTGCGCCGAGAAATTCGGCCTGCCTGTTCACGCCATCGGTGTGGGTGAAAGCATCGAAGACCTTCAGCCCTTTGACCCTAAGGAGTTCGCTAGAACACTCGTTGGCGCTGAATAGATTAGAATAACATATACTATTCTGAATCAAATCCAAGCATACCAGCGGAGCTAATAGCCTTGGCTTTTTTTAGCTCCGTCAAACCTTTTTCTATCCCTTCGACAGATATCGGCCAAGTTTCTGGGTTTGAAGTATCAAAAGCACTACCACGCCATTCGATATGGTGATTTATCAATACATTATCCATTACAAGAAAGGCGAAAACACCAATCTCCCCAACATCGCCTTCATATCCAGGCATAGGTACACCAACAACTTTTGGGCAATAAACTTTAATCAAAGCTATATTTTTTTCCATCAACAAAACCTCTTCACTATAGCTTTGGCAAGCATCGCGCAGGGCTTGCAAGGAATAATCACTCCATATTTTTGCAGCTATCGGCCTATTATTTTTTAGGGCAGAAACAGCGAAAATTGATTTCCAATTTTTGAAACTTTCATCCCGAGGAATCAATTCAAATACAAAATTACGGCCTTTCTGGTTTCTAAAAGGCCTCACCTCAAGAAATGGGTTTTCTACATCAGTTATCCATGGCGGAGTTCCATGCTGAAAAGTTACGCCATATAAATTAATTACAGAGGAGATCTTTTTCTCATCAGCCAGAACATGGTTCGAAATAATAACTAATAATAAAACAAAGAATAAACGCATACTTCTTCCCCCCTGATATGCTAAATTCATCTTGGATATTGGCCTGAAAATATAAGCCTTTTTTACATCTTTAGAAACTTACTAAAGCACCGCTACTTACACAACTAATTACACTCTTTAGCCCTCCTAACATATTCATATAAGAGCATCTAATAATGCAAACGATTCTTATATGCATTATTCTTGACTCTCTTACTTAAGAGATAATAATAATGATTATTATTATTCGCCTAGAGGGATTCATCATGGCATTTTCTAGTTTTTCCAGCCCGGTACGTGCTGGGGTATTTGCGCTTGCAGCGTTTGGGCTTGCAGCATGCGCGAACCATACGGCGCCAGTAGCTATATCTTCAGCACCGGCCGCAGAAGCAAAAGTTGCACAAACTTTTGAAGCAGACAGAGCTGCCATTCTCGCAATGGTTGGTGACTATAAAGTGACTTTCGATTTCCGTGAGACGGTTTCTTTCAAAGACGGATATGAAATCAAAAAGCCGAAGCTTTCCGGCGGCCACGAAATGGTGCGTGTGATCGAAGATACAGGCACTTATATCGCTCTTCAGCATATTCTGATTGTGGGCGACGGTGAGAAAATGCCTGTTATGCCAATCAAACACTGGCGACAGGACTGGATTTTTGAGCCTACAAGCATCATGGAATATGCGGGCGCAAACATCTGGGAAAAGCGCGAACTGACAGAAACAGAACGCGCGGGCAAATGGGCGCAGGTTGTTTACCAGGTTGATGATGCACCGCGTTATGCGGCTGTTGCCGCTTGGGATCACTCAAACGGTTCACCCGCATGGACATCGCCAAAAAGCTGGCGCCCACTTCCGCGCCGTGACGCTACCAAGCGCGATGATTACCACACAATTTCTGCCGTAAACCGCCACGCAATTACGCCAAACGGCTGGGTGCACGAGCAAGATAATGCCAAGATTATTATTGATGGTAACAACACAGAGGTTCTCGTGCACGAGATTGGCCTGAACACCTACAAGAAATTTGGTGATTTCCGTACTGATGTGGGCACAGATTATTGGGAAAAAACCGAAGGCTTGTGGACAGCAGTTCGAGCAGAATGGGATAAGCTTTTCGCTGAAAATGATACCGTTGCGCTTACTATTCTTGGTGAACCTCAGGAAATGTACATGGCAATCCTTGGCGTAGCTGCTGATCTTCAAGACGGTAAAATCACTGAAGCGAAATCAATCGCAGATACTAAAGAGATTATGGCGGAATATATCACCACCAAACCACTATCGGCTGGTGACCGCTTGGCCGCTGCCAGACAGGAAGAAGCTGCTTCCGATTAAGATAAAAATAAGGGCAAACCAATTTGGTTTGCCCTTTCTTCCTTTTAGGATATTGCATCCAGTATCTGGCGCATCTGCTCATTTTTCGGGTAGGCATTATCCGCATTCCATCCAAGACGCACGATAATAGTATTCTCACTCGGGAACATCATCACCATCTGATCACGGCTACCGAGCATAGCATACGTATCAGCTGGTAGATCAGGCCACCGCGCTTCCTCATTCCCATAATTCAACCAGAACTGATAGCCGTAGCCCTTGTTGTTTTCGGTGTGGTTTGGTGTTAGCGCACGCTTCACCCAGGCTTCTGTCACAATACGGTGGCCATTAAGTTCACCACCGTTCAGCATTAACTGCCCTACACGCGCCCAATCTCTGGCGCTTGAAAGCATGAAAGAACCACCCATCAAAACACCCTGCGGGTCTGTTTCAAAAAGCGTATCCCGCATTCCCATTGGTTTCAGGAACGTGCCGTAGAGATAATCAAGGTTCGCCTGCGCACCGCCATTCTTTTCAAATACAAGGCGTGAAAGCAGATTCGATGTACCTGACGAATACTGGTAGTGCGTGCCCGGTTCGGCAACCAGCGGTACATCAAGCCCAAGAGCCGAACCGCTGTTTTCTGTGAACAACAAGCGGGTTACAGTTTCACCTGGCTGGTAGGTTTCCGCGAGATCAAGACCAGAGGCCATATGGAGCATATCATCGAGAGAAATCTCTTTACGCTCATCATCTGCCCAATTTCCAAACACAGGCTTATGAGCTGGATCAATAAGGCCACGCATTTCCATATTGCCAACCATAATGGCATTCATGCTTTTGGTCATAGACCAGCCAAAAAGCTTACTTTTTGCGTCGAAGCCTTCAGCATAAGTTTCTGCAATAACCTGCCCGTCTTTCACCACAAGATACGCTCGCGTCTGAAGGCCAGCCGCATTATCTTTTACGATCAGGTTTTCGAGGATAGCTTGCACTTCCGCATCGGGCGCAAGCGCCTTATTCCCCATAGGCCACAGAGCATTTGGTTCATTCTCAAAATTTGGGATCGTTAATCGATCAAGAGCCGATGTATCACCAATATCCAGCGCGCAACCCAAACCCTCTCGGTAAGAAGCCGATGTTATATCAAGGCCCAAGAACTCCGCACTTACACGTTTTTCACTGTCATCATAAGTAATATCAAGTTCAGCCAGTAGCGGAGAGTAACTGCCCAGATCGCTCAAGTTCTGCTCAGCGCCAATGCCGGAAACATATTTCGCAGAGCAGGCAACCATCGCTCCCATACCGGTTACCATGGCTGGCGCATTTGAAACATATGCTGGTGTGATACCCGAAGCATATGAAGCCACCGCCAGCACGCCTGCAACACCTACAGGGATTTTCCACCATTTGCTCATACTTGCCTCACAGATTTATTGAATAGATGACACTATAGCTTTTAAGGGCACAGGCAAGTGTTAACGCACCTACCAACACCTTCAGGCATTCATCGCCTATCCCTGCCTAAGGCTGAAAGAAAACCTGTGTTGGCAATTTATTATCCACATCATGATCCTGATCACGGACACACCTATAAAGAGCAAGATATATTTAAAAGGTAGTTTTAAGTATATCCTTCCACTCAAAGACTGGTGATATATGTCTCTAACACTAGAAGAAGCTACATCTCTTTCCTGTAATTGCGGCTTACGAGCAATATCATTTGGTGGTGCAGGCATGATCCTTGGTGATCTACTGTTTCCTATAAACCACCACGCTCTGCATTCAGGGGCAATTTCACTTATTCTGTTTAGCGGCATGACAATCGGCATGCTGCTATTCTGCATACCTGCCTGCCTCAAAGCAGGCCTCTGCCTTAAACACCACTTTAATCGGCTACAGATCATTACCATTCACACGATCGGCGCTATTACGATGTTTGCAGGCATGATGCTAGCTGGCGATCTGGCAAGTTTTCATTTCATGGAAGAGACAGTTTTTAACAGCGTTGTTCTTAACGCTGCGATGATTGCTGGCATGGGTATTGGCACCTCTGCTGGCTATTTGTTGAGTGTAACCATCATTGACCAAAGTAAACGTTGGTTGAATGCTCAAATTTAATAAGGGTTTATTATGACTGAAACAGTAAATGCCACATCTATTCGAGCTTCTTTAGGTGGCGTAAGAATGCGCAAAAACATCCTGCATTTGTCAGCTAGAGAATTGAATGACTTTAGAAAAGCTATTGAGGGGTTATATAAAATTTCCGAAGAGGGCGGTAATAACGATGAACGGGGTTATCAGTGGATAGCAGGTGTTCACGGATACCCAACTCCAGTTTACTGCCAACATGGTAATGCCAATTTCCCTACATGGCACCGTGCATATTTATATGAATATGAGCAGAGGCTGCAGGATATTGTTCCAACTGTTATGCTACCCTATTGGGATTGGTCAGCAGAAGATGCCCATTTGATCGGCATTCCAGACGCATTCACCGATGAAACATATACAGACCTAGATACCGGCGAAACCAAACCCAATCCACTTCTCTCTGCTTACTCACAAGTGACTAACACTCAAACCACCCGGAACCCACACCCTAACGATGAACTTTCTAATCTTAGAAACCAGTATGAACTTGCACTAAGGCAACAAACTTATGATCGTTTCCACCCCGCACTCGAACAACCCCATAATGGTTTACATGTCTGGGTAGGCGGCGATATGGGGCGTGTACCTCTTTCTGCTTATGATCCGATTTTCTGGTGTCACCACTGCAATGTAGACCGCCAATGGTTTGAATGGCAGCGCCATAACGGCAACAGCACTGTACCAACTTCTGTCCTCAACTGGGTATGCGCCCCCTTTCCTTATAAAGGCCAGGACACTATGGATACGGCATATTTTGGTTACACATATGCTGATAGCGAATTCACCCCTGAAACAGATGGAGATGAAGCAGCTATCACTCCATCTGCGAACGCTAATACTGGGTATCTTAGAATTCCCGTTTCAGATCGTAGCTTCAAGCATGCTTTTCTTGAAATTCAAGGCCTGCAAAAAGCGGAAGAAACACTGATTATCAATATCGCGATTGGAGAAACGGATACAGTGGCTGACTTTACGGGTGCAGCAAGATTCGTGATATTAGGCCATGGCCAATGTCCGGGTGCGCCAGGCCACTGTTCCGTTCCAGAACCAAATCCTTATGATAAAAGGGCAAAACATCATCTTACCCCATTCGATTCCTACCAAGATATTACGAACCCCTTGAAGGATTATTTAGACAATGGGCAAGATATGATCGTACTGACGATTACGGTAACAGATCAAGACAACCGACCCGTTCCAGTTGCAGACTTGCCGTACAAGGGCATATCAATTGTAACACACCGCTAAGCGGGTATTAACTCCAACTCATCATATGTGAATGCTGCATCTGTAGCATTCACTACTTCTAGCTCACAATATAGTTCTCGAATATTATGGGTTTGAATGATTGGGATAATATCATTGGGGATTTCCAAGAATGCATCATATTTAGGAGCCGACGCTCTATTGTTTGGTACGCCTACTTCATAAACATCATGTAGGCTTTCCCCGAACCCATATGATGCCAACTCCCCTACATTCATCCGTTTACCATCTGGCATTTCAATAAAGAAACAGAACCGTACGCTATCCTTTAAAGGGGCGATGCCTTTAAAATGTAAGACCTGCCCTTTTTCACCTACTCCACAAGGCATAGATATTAAAACCCGCATACATTGCTCCTATCATACATTGAGAAATATATCATAGTATCGAGCACCTTGCACACGCCGGGCAAAATAACGTTACTGCCGTCATCATAAAAAAGATAATATCCTGTTTCGTTCCCGATCTATGGAATTTCAGCCCTGTCTTCAAAAAAGTAGCATAGTCAATTTGAAACTCCACTCACTCATATGAGGTAAAAAGTAATGGAGCAAACAAGGCAGAAAACCAACCTACCTTGTTTCATACACTACATAACTGATCTAATTTTTCATCTAAAGATCAAACACCTGCCCAATATTTAAGAGCGCCTTCGGCAACAAGGCGTTCAATATCTTCTGGCACTATCTGCGGTGTGTTTTCATAATCTCCTGCGCCTAACACAAGGCGTTCAAGGCTAAGTGCCTGTAGAGCGAGGCCAAGGTCCATAATCTCGATCGGGTTGCCGTCACCTGCCGCCAGATTAACGGGATTACCGCCTGCCAGCAGATAAAGCGTATTATCATTACATAGACTATAGGCCGTTATATGCTCCCTCACCTCAGAGGAGGTAGTAGACATATCAGCTAACGCATCAACACTTATTTCACTGGCGAAATGACCCGCATTGGCAATGATGGTTTTATCTTGCATCACTGCAAAATGCTCAGCACCTAAAACACCGCGTTCACCGGTCACGGTAATCACGAGGTCAGCAACCGAGACCGCATTCGTAAGATCGGCGGTTTGGAACCCTTCGAGGTGTGCTTCAAGGCGTGTGAGCGGGTTCGCCTCAACTACCACAACATGTGCACCCAAGCCCCTGAGACGCTGCGCTACGCCAGAGCCACAATAACCATACCCAATGACTACAGCCCGTTTCCCGTGCAGCATAATATTGGTGGCCCGCATAATACCGTCCATCACACTGGAGCCTACACCAAAGCGGTTTTCAACAATCCGCTTTGCTTGTGTATCATTGATTACAAAGGTTGGAAAATTGCCTGTCAGTTCCTCTCTACGAATACGGTTAGCGCCAGTCGTGGTTTCCTCTGTCGCTCCAATAAGGCTGGTTTGTAGGTGAGAAAACTCAGAGTGTTGGTAGATCAGATGATGTAGGTCCCCACCATTATCGGCGATCAAATCAGGAGTAAATTCCAACACACGCTCATAGTAGGATAGATGTTCCTCAAAGCTTTCATTTTTACGAGTAAAAACAGATATGCCCATATCAGCGACAAGGGCTGCGGCGGTATCATCCTGTGTGGTGCCCGGGCTGCCAGTAATTGCGATGTCTGCACCGCCCTTGCGGAGTGCTTCAAGCCAAACCCCGGTCTTGGCTTCTAGATGCAGGCAAATAGAAATGGCTTTGCCTTGAAAAGGTTTTTCACGCTCAAACCTTTCACCGATTGAATGTGTGATAGGCATGTTTGCCCGCGCCCATTCAATGCGCTTGCGGCCACTGGGGGCCAAATTGATATCTTCTATTTCATACGTTTTTTCATAGTTCACGTTCGTCCCTTCAAGGCGCGTTATTTAGTGATTGATGGGTAGAGTATAAAGCCATCTTCCTTTACAGCCAATGAAGAGAATTAATAAACTTAGGTTTAATTGAATCTGAGTTCACAACATCTAAATATTCTCTCATAAGTATAAAAATATACATGCGGCACCACATATAATGTGAACTCTAGACAGAGAGGATATGCACAATGTGCAGACTATTCTTATCTATGGCACTGCTGTGTGCAGTGTTTATCGCAGTACCGCTGAAAACCAGAGCGACAACCGAGAGCCCTACCCAAGAGAAAATTGATAGCTACATCCGCGAAGTCATGGCGGTCCACGGCATTCCCGGTATTGCCCTTGCTGTTATCAAAGATGGTAAGACTATCCACGAAGGATATTATGGCTATGCGAACCTGGAGCACCGTGTACCTTTATCGAAAAATCAGATGTTCTGGGTACATTCATCCACCAAACTTTTAACATCAGTCGCTGTTTTCCAGCTTATTGAGGAAGGCAAGCTTTCTGTGGAAACTTATGTCCACACCCTTTTCCCGAACTTCCCGGCGAATTGGAAAAAGGTACAGGTAAAGCACTTGCTCAGCTATTCCTCAGGCCTGCCAGATATTCTGGAACACCGATTAGCCTTCAAAGATTTAACTGAAGCGGAAATCATAGAGCGCCTTGCGGAAGATGATATGCAGTTCGAAACAGGCGCAAGATACCGTTATAATCAAACCAATTTCTGGCTTTTAAGCCGGATTATCGCCAAGCTTTCTGGGCAAAGCTTTGAAGATTTTGTCCTGTCACGCCAACTTGAAAATACCAAATCGGCTCTTTTTAACTCCAATGCTTTCGAGGTTATTCCAAACCGGATTGTGAAATATAACTTTAACCGGATGTCTAAAACCTATGAACGGCTTGATTTCAATGCTGGCCCCGTTGCACACAGCTCGAACGGGCTCAATATCAGTCTTAATGAGTTCATAAAATGGAACAATCGCCTTGATAAAGGCGAACTTCTGAAAAACAGCACCAAGCAGCAGATGTGGCAGCAGTTCCATTACAGCAACTCAGATCGCCGTTTCATGCACGGCTGGGATTATTATCCTCTTGCAGGCGTGGATAGCATCGGTTTCACGGGGGGTGGTGTTTCCAGCTTCAGGAAATTCCCAACAGAAGATCTCACCATCATCTATCTAAGCAATGGGTTTGAATATCAGATTATCCACAACACGGTCATCAACCATGTTGCAAGCCTTGTGGATGAGAAACTGTATGACAAAAACAAACTTATCCACGAACAAGTCACAAACAGCTTTTTAGCTTATGATTTTGATGATGCTATCGCACGTTACATGAAGTTGAAGGCTGATAATTCAGATATCAACATGGAAGCTATTATCAATGATGTAGGCTATATGTTGATGCGTAAAAGAGATTTTGAAAGTGCTATCAAGCTATTCGCAGTAAACATTGAGGACTTTCCAAATTCCTGGAACACTTACGATAGCCTCGCTGATGCTTACGAACGTTCTGGTGATAAAGCACATGCCATTGAGTTTTACCGAAAAGCAACTGAGCATAACCCCGGCGCTGAACAGATGAAGCGCATTGAAGCTACTATCAAACGGCTGTCTGAAACCGAATAGATTTTAAAAAGGGCGCTATAGAAAGCGCCCTTTCTTTATTAATTCAATTTCTTCAGAAAAGCTTTCATCTTGGCAGTGCTATCCACACCCGCTTTTTTATTACCCTCATCAGTGCCGCCAATAGGATAATCCGGGTTTAGAAGGTGCCCAGCATCTGGATAATGTGCGTGGGAGCAACTACCCCCTGCAGCTTCCATACGCTTGCAAACATCATCCGCCATCATACCCGCTGGCCAGATTTCATCCATACCGCCAGACATCAGAAGAACGGAACCTCTTATATTTTCTGCGGGGATCACTGCTTTTTCTGCAAAGGTTTCCTGCTTTAAAGAAGCCTCATACAGATCAACAAGGGAGTTTATCTGAACACCCTGTGCAAATGGCACATGAGCCATTGGCTCTCCACCCACAGTCCAGCTGGACGATGGTATTTTCGTCCAATCCTTAAGGATACCAGCCCACACAACGCTGCTTGGGGCAATTGCCATTACACCTTTATAAGAAGGATCACGCGAGGCAAGAAGAAGGGAAAGTTCTGCGCCTTTCGACCAACCTACAATAATCACACCATCATCTTTTGTATCAGCGCGAGCCTGCAACCAATCTTTCGGTGCATCAAAATATTCAAGAGGGATTTCGTTCAGTTCCTGTGGCAGGCCTTCTTCCTTAAAGTAGGCTAAAGACAGAACCGGATATCCCATATCTGAAATTTTAGTAGCCAAATCTTTTGGTTTACCGCCCTCTGAACCACCAAGTACCAACACGCCATATTTCTTACCTTCGGTAGGTGCAAAATCAGCAACAAATTGATCCGTTTGAACTGAGTTAAAATCTGAAGCTTGGGCGGGAACCGCCATTGATACTGCTGCATAAGCCGCAGCAGCCACTAAAATCTTTTTCATAATATCCTCGCTGTATTTTTATATGTTATTATCTAAACATAAGTTCAGCAAAGGCCGTTACAAGGGCAGTTATTTCGCAATCCAATATTCAGTGATATTTATGATTTTTCCGTCTTTAAACCCAAACATTGCCAGTCTTGGTTCGGTCAGAATATTTTTCCCGTTCTCATCCTTGTAAGCACCAAGATATTCCACTGCCACAAACCTGTTGCCGTGAATTGTATGGATTATCTGTGTGATATTCTCAGGCCCGTCCTGATATGCACCTGCTTCAAGGTTGCGAATAAATGCTTTGCGCCAAGTCGCCCTATCAAAATTCGCATCATATTCAGCATGAATATATTCTACATCTTCATGCATATCACCGAGTAGCGCATCAATATCAGCCACTGTTGAACCTTGCATACTCACTTTATCAAGGTGCGCAAAATAGGCCTGAATCTTTGATAATTGGCAGTCTTTAGAGCATTCATCGGTTGCACTAATCGCTGATGAAAGATATAGGAACGGCAAAAGGGCCAACAGTTTCAAATACGACATAGAATCCCCCACGTTATTTGTACTTGTAAATAAGGCGTGGGCTACACATTTGAAACATCGATGCGGTGTAATGGTTTGCTTTAGCGACCAACGGGTACCGCACAGAGAAATAACATGACACAAACTGATACAGTTCAATCGCCGAAAGCCGCACCAGCAACCAGCAAGGTTGGTGTTATCTCCCTTGGATGCCCAAAAGCACTGGTGGATAGCGAACGCATCCTCACGCAGCTTCGTTCCGAAGGTTATGAAATCTCACCTGAATATGAGGGTTCAGACGTTGTTATCGTAAACACCTGCGGCTTTATCGATAGCGCAAAGGAAGAAAGCTTTAACGCTATCAAAGAAGCAATGAACGAAAACGGTAAAGTGATTGTAACCGGCTGCCTAGGCGTGGATGAAGGCGCGGTACGCGAAGTGGTACCCGGTGTTCTAGCAGTCACTGGTCCTCAGCAATATGAGCATGTGGTATCAGAGGTTCACAAGGCAGCACCCCAACCGCACGATCCGTTCACACACCTTGTGCCTGAGGCTGGCCTGAAGTTAACCCCGCGCCATTATAGCTACCTGAAAATTTCAGAAGGCTGTAACCACCGCTGCAAATTCTGCATCATTCCAAGCCTGCGCGGTGATCTGGATAGCCGCCCGATCCGGGCTGTACTTCGTGAAGCCGAAAAGCTTGTAGAGGCAGGCACCCAGGAACTGTTGATTATCAGCCAGGATACATCTGCTTACGGGCTCGACCGCAAGCATGCCACCGAAGAATGGAAAGACCGCGAAATCCGCGCGCATATGCAAGACCTTGCAGAGGCACTTGGTGATTTAGGTGTCTGGGTACGCCTGCACTATGTTTACCCATACCCGCATGTAGACAACGTCATCCCGCTGATGGCAGAAGGAAAAATCTTGCCGTATCTGGATATCCCATTCCAGCATGCAAGCCCTAAGGTACTGAAGGCAATGAAGCGCCCAGCGAACGATGCCAAAGTGCTTGAGCGCTTAAAAAAATGGCGTGAAATCTGCCCTGAAATTGTAATTCGTTCTACCTTTATCGTGGGTTTCCCCGGCGAAACTGAAGAAGATTTCCAGTATCTTCTCGACTGGTTACAAGAAGCACAATTAGACCGCGTTGGCTGCTTTAAATATGAAGCTGTTGATGGCGCTGTAGCCAACGAACTTGAAGGCCAAGTGCCAGAAGACGTAAAGCAAGAGCGCTGGGAACGTTTTATGACGGTATCGCAGGAAATCTCTGCCGAAAAGCTGAAGAAGCGTATTGGTATGGAAATGGCCGTTATCATTGACGAGATAACAGAAGAAGGTGCCATTGGCCGCACATATGCTGATGCACCGGAAATCGATGGCCGCGTATATTTGGAAGGCGCAACAGCCTATGCCCCCGGCGATATGGTGATGGCCTATATCACAGAAAGCAATGACTATGACCTATACGGCGTGGTTGTTGTGGACACAGATGAAGACGATGATGATGACTGGGATTGGTAACAATCCCTAATCCAATAAGAGGTGCTTATGTACGAGACAATTTCGAAACTTCATCCAACCATAAGCACCCTACTTCTTGGGTTATTTTTCTGGTTAAAACCAAAGGCCTCCATAAAATCTGATATCCATTTCAGCTATTATGATGACAACCAAGATGTTGGTTTGATGAAGGCCATGCTTTTCGCCTCCTTATTGGAAATTGTAGCGGTTCACGTTCTGCTAATCTTCTTGAAACCCAGCTGGAGCCTTCCTGCCTTTATTCTTGGTTTTCTTGGGTTCATATATGTTATCGGCATTTTAAAAAGCTGGAAACACAGCCCAGTCAAAGTAGATATCAGGAATGGCGTTATCGAAACCTGTTGGGGCTTTTCAAACAAACATACTGTACCGTTTTCCTCAATACGCAACATCAGCAAACCAAAAGACAGTCAGGAACTAAGACGCGATAAAGAGTATGTTATCAATGTCTTTCTAGCCGAACCCAATATCGCGCTTAATCTAATTGAAAACTCGAATTTACCTATAAAATCCATTCATATGGTGCTCGACAACCCGCGTGACTTTGAAAGAGCGATTGAAGACCATTTAAAACCGTCTGACACAGCTGCATAACTTGATTTATCCTGCCCAACCTCCCAGATATTTAAAAAAGCAATACAGGGGGATTTATGATTGAATTTTTTGCAGCTATTATTGTTATTGGCCTTATTTATGGTGTTTATGCGCTTTTAAAAGCATCAGGCCGCGCAACCTTTCTTGCGGATTATCAGTTCCCCGAACATGTAAAAAAGAAGTTATCTGAACAATATCCTGAACTCAGCAATAGTGACATCAACACTGTTTTCTCTGCCCTGAAAGACTACTTCATCATTCATAAGGTTGAGAAAAAGAAAGGTATCGCTATGCCGTCAAAAATTGTGGATGACGCATGGCATGAGTTTATTCTTTCAACACGTGAATATGAAAGCTTCTGCAAAAAGGGGCTTGGCCGCTTTATTCATCATATTCCTTCCGAGGCAATGCACAGCGAAAACTCCGCGCAAGATAGCCTTAAGCGTGCCTGGAAATATGCATGCCGCCAACAGAATATAGATCCTAAAAAACCAGACAGGTTGCCGCCCCTCTTTGCGCTTGATGCACGCTTTAATGTGAAAAATGGCTTTACCTACACACTTAATAAATCCGCATTTGATGAACGGATTTTCAATGCTCGTCACATCCAGTGTATGGCCGCGGCCGCCGCAGGAACAAGTGCAGGTTCTGGCGCGGCAATCTTTGGTGCTTCAGGCGGTGACAGTGCCGGAGATGGCGGCGGTGATGGTGGCGGATGCAGCAGCGGTTGTGGCGGCGGCTGTAGTAGTTAATCTCCTTGAAACACACGTTGGTTCGCTCTAAATAATGTGTGTTCCTTTTTGGAGCATACATAGCTTGTACTCAGGGCAAGGTGAAATTCCTGACCGGCGGTATGTCTGTTTTTTAGATAAGCCCGCGAGCGCCCACCGCACCTGTGGTGGGGTCAGCAGATCTGGTGAGAGGCCAGAGCCGACGGTATAGTCCGGATGGTAGAGTGGAAGCAGCATATGACACCTTTTTAAGGGTGGTCTATTGCTATAGGGCGTGCTCCGTTTTGCGCGTCTGTTCCCTATATTTACGCCCTGATTCCTGCTGTCTGAAATTTATGGAGACAAACAGTGAATCAGACTGATCAAACAATTGAACTAAGCGAGTTCGGCACACCGGTTGAGCGTGTTGAAAATGCTATCGCTGCACTTAAAGAAGGGCACGGCATCTTAGTTATGGATGATGAAAATCGGGAAAATGAAGGTGATTTCATTTTCGCCGCTGAAACCATTACACCAGAGCAAATGGCACTTCTGATCCGTGAAGGATCAGGCATTGTATGCCTCACACTACCTGATGAAAAACTCCAGGAGCTAGAGTTACCGCAGATGGTTACAGATAATTCATCCAGTATGGGTACTGCCTTTACGGTTTCTATCGAAGCGAAAGAAGGTGTAACCACCGGTGTTTCGGCGACTGACCGTGTTACCACGATCAAAACCGCCATCAAAGATGGCTGCAAACCAAGCGAACTTGCGCGCCCCGGCCATGTATTCCCGTTAAGAGCGCACACTGGCGGCGTTCTGGCTCGCCACGGCCACACTGAAGCCTCTGTGGAGCTGGTGCGAATGGCAGGTTTCAAGCCCGCAGGCGTACTTTGCGAGCTTACCTTGCCTGATGGAACCATGGCACGCCTGCCTCAAATCTGCGCTTACGGTAAAGCCCACAATATGCCTGTCGTAACTATCGAAGATTTGATTGGTTACCTTGAAGCGCAAAATAGCGCCGCGGCATAAACAAGCTCTATAGCCCCTTCCGTGGGGGCTATACCAACCCCATAAATGCCAAAATATCAATGGTGACAAAAAGCGCCCACTGCGGGAATTCAACCAAGCTTAATCGTTTCCATAAAATCAATACTGCAAACCAAACAAGCGTTGCACTTGATAGCAAAAATGCAAACCAGGCAAGCTCAATGGCATCTGAGAAATAAGCAGCCCAAAGAAAAGCGCCTCCCATCGCAAAAAGCATAATGGTAACAATATGCCAGCATGCATAATTGGTATATTTGGGCACCCGGTGCATATCACTTTCAACAAGTGGTTTGGCAATAACTGGCCCACCAACCCATGTGTGGATTGCAAATGTCAGGAAAGATGCAGCAGCTGCTGCCACCAGATAAATATTCATAAGTCAGCCCCTCACAGCTAATGAATGTGAAAGACAGTTTATGAAGTGTTAGATACAAAACAGAGATGACAGCTTGTCACTGCGACACTTTATACCTGCCTTGTAGAAGATCCTGTTTTTCCGTAAGCACCTTCGAGATAAAACGCATCAAAAGTTTTACCCGCGGTGTGTTTTTCAAATCAGGATGCGTTAACACCCATATATCCTGCCACGGGAAGGGTTCACTTCCTTCGAGCGCCATCAAATTGGGGTCTGGATCAGCCATATAACAGGTGCCCCGGTATATTCCCCGCCCTTGAAGTGCCGCCAGATGACGCAACAAAAAATCATCAAGCCGCCAACCAATAGGTGCTTCGGGAAACGGTGTTTTCACAATCCATTCTTCTGGTGCAGGATCGCGCGAATTTACAATCCACCGCACATCTGAAGCAGATGTTTTTTCCAGATAATCGACCCTGCAATAATAATTCAGATAAAAAGAGAATAACTTTCGGCCCACCAAGTGTTCCGGTGGTTTTGATGTTGCCCGCACCACCACATCAGCTTCAGATTTATCCAAATCAGCGAAGTGATATCCGCTATTTATAGTTAGCTCGATTTCGGGATACATTCTGGAAAACTCATCCAGTGCATCAAGCAGAAAAAACTGCCCCATAACGCCCGGAATAGAAATAGTAATTGGCCCCGCTTCACCAACACCTTGTGCGCGCTGCTTACGGTTCGCCGCATAATTTATCTGTTCCATTCTGCGTGCGGCGGCGAGTAACTGGTCCCCAAGTTCAGTAGGGCGATAGCCACCAGCAATACGCTCAAAAACCGGAGCGCCGTACCGGTCATTAATCACCGCTAACCGCCTTGAAACCGTAGAATGGGTAACCCGCAGCTGATGCGCTGCCCCCCGAACAGTTCCGTATCGGCTTAAAGCCAGAATAAATCTATAATCATCCCAATTTTCCATTGGTGCAATTTTGCACCAAAGAAAGCAAAAGTAAATCCATACATCTTCAAATTATTTCCCTACCTTGGTGCCACAAAACAATTTCTTCCAAAGACAGCCGAGGATTATGGAAATGAAAAACCTCTTGTTAGCCCAAATCGCCATATTCCTGATTGCAGGAATATGGCACCAAAACAGCTCCCCGGTTTATGCTGGAAATAAAGCACCGGCCCTTCATCTTGAAAAAGGACAATACCTTACCGTTGTTCTTCCTGAAACCAATCCAGCGAAAAACATGCTTCGTGAAGCTTATTATTCCGCGGCCTTTCCTCTGGCGGAAAAATATGGGCTGAAAAGAGAAGCAGGCCTGAAAGTTGAACAGAAAATTATAAGTGATTACAGCCCATCAGCGGCTTTGTTTTTCTCCTATCCTGATCAAGCGTCAGAGAGAAAGTTAACAAACGAAGCAATGTGGCCAGAAATCGTAAAGCTGCGTAAAGAAGCTTGGAAAGAGATTAAATTCTACAGCGCAACCATTGAACAAGACCTAAACATCACCTTCGATCCGGAAAAAAGCTATACGCTGGTTGTTGCCTGGACAAACCCTGAACACCCTAATGATTATTTCCGCTATCTGGACGCAATCAAACAGGTGGTAAACGAAGCGGGTGGGCGCTTTATCTATAAAATGCAAACTCCAAAATATGAAGCCAACACAAAAGGCGAAGCCCCGGCGCAACTAACATTTGTTGAATGGGATACCCCTGATGCCTTTGCTCAGTTAAGCCGAAACCCTGACTATAAAAAGCATGTACCCTTAAGGGAAAGCGGTATTCAAAAGCTGGAGTTTTACCGCCTAACCACACCTCAGTAATAGATCCCTATAGCATAAATGGCAGGCCAAGGCCTGCCATACGCATTTATGCACCAAGTTTATATGGTCCGCCACGCTCCAGAGCGCGCTTATACGCCTCTCTCGCTTCAATCCGCTTCATATAGGCATCAAGGTTAGGGAAAAAGCCTAACGCGCCTTTTGAATTCGCAGCCTCCATCGGGAAACTCAGCATAAAATCTGCTCCCGTAAGCTCATCACCCATGAAATACTGCTGTTCACCAAGCGACTGCGCCATATAACCAAAATGATTGGCAAACTCGCTTTGGATACGCGGTTGAAGCGGTGCCGCAGCTTCACCAAGTAAGCTCGTGTATAATCCTAATAACAACGGCAACATGGCAGAACCTTCTGCATAATGCATCCATTCCACATATTTGTTGTATGCTGCACTATCTGCGGCAGGAGCAAACTTACCGCCGCCATATGTGCGGATAAGATACTCAATAATCGCGCCAGATTCGGCAATTTTCACATCACCATCTTCAAGCACTGGGGATTTCCCCAACGGATGGATTTCCCTTAAGCTTTCAGGCGCAAGACGCGTTTCCGCATCACGCTGATATTGGATAATTTCATATTCGAGCCCAAGCTCCTCAAGCGCCCATAAAATACGCTGAGATCGGCTGTTGTTCAGATGGTGAACTTTGATCATAAAATGCTCCCTGATCTACTTTCTTTATGAACTAGATCACTTACCCTTCGAGGAAATCCATCTTCGGGTAATTTTGTTCACTTTCGTTTGAAATATTCTCTGAAGGCCCTCTGCCAATACCCTTGTTCAGTTTCTTATTCATTGTTACTAATATCTAGTGTTCTGAGCTTTCTATTTCCGTAATGATGCTCGTTCCCCATGGGCATCAACCAAAGGAGCAGCCCATGCTGGCACGCCGTCAATTTCTTCAAGGACTTGCTGTTGCAACAGGCGCACTCCCCCTGAGCGCAACATCTGCATTTTCTTCAAACACAGCAAATCCATCACCAAATAGTGGCAAAGCTTTAACACCACAAATACTTGAAGATGCGCTGGTGGGCAGCAGCTACCTTGGCTGTGGTGGTGGAGGTAGCCTCTCTGAAGCGCGGGAACTTATTGCAGCTGATTTAGCCAGTGGCTTACAGTTCAAAAGCATAGACGTGGATACGTTAAAGGATACTGATCGCGTTGCCTGCCCTTATGCGCTCGCAAGCCTTGCGCCGATCAGCGGTGAAATGGAAACTCGCCTGAACACCATCCCGAACAAGATAGAAATGCCAGTTCTAAATGCCTTTCGATTGCTCGAACAACATATAGGGCAAACTTTCGCAGGTGTTATTCTCGGTGAGATAGGGCCACTCAGCATGGCAGAAGGTCTATCCATTGCTGCACGGCTTGGTGTGCCTGCGCTGGATGCTGATACTGTTGGCCGCGCTACACCTGAAATCAACCAACACTCTGTTCGTGTTGCTGGTTACCCTCTTACCCCCGCCGCTGGCGTTACCATGTTTGGCGATGAAATCATTCTGCAAAGCCTGCAAGATCCATCTCGGGAAGAAGACATTTTCCGCACACTATCTGTTATCAGCAGGCTTGTGGGCGTTGCCGATGCCCCGATCACGGGCGCGCAGGCAAAGGAAAAAGGCACTCTCGTAACCGGAAGCTTTTCACTAGCTACAGCAATCGGCAAAGCAGCCCGCACTGCAAAAAGTAAAGGCCAAAACCCTATTGAAGCAGCACGCATTGCAGGCGGCGGATATAAATTATTCAGTGGATATGTAAAAGATTTCACTTGGGAAGATAAAGACGGTTTCCTTGTTGGCACATTAACCTTATCCGGCACAGATACTTTTAACGGCCAGACTATGCTTCTTGACTATAAAAACGAACATCTTGTTGCACAGCTTAACGGTAAAGTTATAGCCACTTGCCCTGACCTCATCACCGTAGTGGATGAAGCAACAGCAGAAGGCGTCAACAATCCTGATTTCAAGAAAGACCAAGCTGTCACCGTACTAGGCTTCAAATGTGATCCTCTGTGGCGTACCGCAGAGGGATTATCCGTTTTTGCACCAAGATACTTTGGTTATGACGTGGATTATATCCCTATTGAAGAACGCCTTACCTAACGTGTTGAAAGCAAATAGGCTGCTAAGGCTTTGCGCTCTTCATCTGAGATATCAGGTCTAGGCATCGGGCCAGGTGGTGTAGCAAGCAGCGCCTGAAGACCACTTAAGGTGTAGCGACTTTGCAAACCCTTCAAAAGTTTCACCTGAACACCTTCACCTGCCTGCCCAGCTTCATGACAAGATGCACAGTTCTGCTCTCTGTACAGTACTTCTCCTACCGCACTTAATGAGCGAATGCTGTCCTCGCCCAAACCTTCAAATGGATCACGCACTACCCCATTTTCCGTGGTGGCCGCAGAGGTTCGAATATCACCCCATCCCACACGGTAGATGGTGCCAGAATAATCATCGGAGATATAAATAGCCCCATCGAGCCCTTGTTCGATATCCACAGGGCGGCCAATCACATCCTCATTTTCCTCAAAACCCATAAGGAAATCTCTCTGTTCAATTGAACCATCGTCACCATAATGGAGCGATACCACTTTGTAGCCAGAAAGCGTGCTGCGGTTCCATGAACCATGCAGTGCAACAAGCGCAACACTATCATACCCTTCAGGGGCCAAGTTCGGCTTCAGGAACTTAATGCCAAGCGGTGCAACATGTGCACCAAGCCCGTGCACCATAGCTTTAGAAGCAGCGATCTTATCTTCATTTCCTAAACCAAAATCTGGGTCAACTTGCTTATCATCATAGGTATAAGGCCAGCCGTAGGATTGCCCTTCTTCAATCTGGTTGATTTCACAGTGCGGCGTATCATCACCCAGAAGGTCTCGGCCATTATCTGTACCGTAAAGTTTACCTGTGATTGGATGCCAATCAAATCCTACTGTGTTCCTCAGGCCCGTTGCGTATATACGGGCCTCACTGCCATCAGGGTGCATCCTCAACATAGCAGCGCGGTATTCATGTTCTTCAATACATACATTGCAGCTGGAACCTATGGTTACGTAAAGCCAACCATCAGGGCCAAAACCAATTGTACGTGTCCTGTGGTTTCCACCAGGTGGCAAACCTTCAAACACACTTTCAATCGCACCAACCTTTCTGCTGGCTGCAGCAAAAGGAACGCGGATAATCCGGTGGGTTTCCGCTATATAGAGATAACCATCCTGTAG
This sequence comes from Kordiimonas sp. SCSIO 12603, assembly GCF_024398035.1. NCBI lineage: Bacteria > Pseudomonadati > Pseudomonadota > Alphaproteobacteria > Kordiimonadales > Kordiimonadaceae > Kordiimonas > Kordiimonas sp. SCSIO 12603. The sequence continues at coordinate 1,011,159 of NZ_CP073748.1, read as the reverse complement.
TGCGAGGCCATGAGGTACATCAAGCCCTTCAAGCAGCACAGTTCTACCATCAGAGCGACCATCACCATCATCATCCGTATGCAAGAGAATAACCTTACCTTCACGCATACTGCTAACCACAAGGTCACCCTGGCTTGTGGTACGCATCATGCGAGCATGAGGTACATTTTCGGCAAACACCCCGAGCTTAAACCCATCAGGCAGCTGGAAGCGCGCATTCATTGTTGCAGTATCAGGAGTTTCAAGCTGTTTGCCCGTAACAAAATCAAGAAGCGGACCACCAATATTTAAATTTTTAGGCCAGAAAATCCAAAGCGCCAGTATTAACACCAGCAACAGAACCAAAAAACCAAGTCCAATTTTCTTCAGCATCACGCTCTCCCTACCCTGACAGTAGGAAAGTTAGAGCGATAAGGGAAACCCGGCAAGGGATGAGCAGGCAAACAACCGCTCCCTCCCATTATCGTGAATTGGGTCAGCGCCTTATGCCGGTTCGGCAACGACCACATAATTCCGGCAGTGACGCAGCGCTCCTTCAGAGGTGATCATGTCGAACGCCTCACGGCGTAATGCTTCCCCACGAGCTTTGAGAGTATCTGCTAGTTGTCTATCTTCAAGTGTTTCAAGCCCGGGCATTACCAGATCAATCTGTGCATTCACAAAGCGCTTCCTAAAACCAATGGAGAAATGTTTTACTGAACGAACAACGAAACCTGACCGCTGCAAACTATCAACTACCCACTGCGCAGGGTATTCTCTGTAAGGCCGCTGACCAGACAGCAACACACATGCGTCTCGGTACCTACCAATTTCTCATAGCAGACGACCAGCTTCAGTTTCCGGCTTCACAGTGGGCACATAGGGTTCAAGCCCCGTAACATATAGCCTTCCCCCTACATGGGGTCGCAGACGGGAAAACAGATACGATTGGAAATACGGCGCAAACCCCTCAATAGCACCCAAGAGATAATCTGCCAGAACGATATCATAAACTTCGCCTTTGAGAAGCTGAGGATCAGCCCAGTTACCTTCGATGATATTGTCTTGTGAGCGGATGCTGGCTTTAAGCGTATCACGCACCCAACCGGCTTCCTGCGAGGAACCCGTAACAGCAGTCCAACTTTCAGTTTTCAGGCTTGAAACCCAGCTAAGGGAATTAACACCAGTACCAGCATCAAGCATACGACCCCACGCACTTGCTCCATGCAAACTTTCAATATGGCGATAAAGCGCCGAATGTTTCTTCGCTGCCATTGGTGCCTCATATGCTCTCTGTTTGATCGCAACCAAAGTGCCGTTTGGGCCACTGGAAGTCCACAGTGAAATCTACTGAATTATTTACGGCACAAGCTATACTGACAAAAATTGACAGTAATAGTGTTTTAAAAGCAAACTCATGAGACGTTCAGACAGATTATTTCAGATAGTAAATTTCATGCAGGGCCGCAGGGTTGCTGTAACCGCGCAAGATATTGCGGAAGAGTTTGATGTAAGTATCCGCACCGTTTACCGGGATGTACAGGACCTGATCCTGACAGGCGTTCCTATTTCAGGTGAAGCAGGCGTTGGATATCTGCTTGATAAAAGCTACTGCCTGCCGCCTATGCAGCTTGATGTTAGCGAGCTTGAGGCCCTTATGTTGGGGGCGGAAATGGTAAGCAGCTGGTCTGATGAAACCATGGCAAAATCCGCCCGCAGTTTGGTGAACAAACTGAAATCTGTACTTCCTGAACGCGACAGAGAGATATTCTCAGGCACGGCGATGTATGCCCCGCCAAGTCGCATTAAAATTCCGTGGACCATTGATTTCTCTGAACTTCGAAAAGCGATCAGAGCTAAAGATATATTGCGCCTTGAATACGAAGACGAATCCGGCAATGCATCAGAGCGCACAGTGCGCCCGCTAGCGCTTACATTCTGGGGACCAACATGGCTGTTACTCGCATGGTGCGAACTAAGAAATGATTACCGCCATTTCCGGCTCGACCGTATGAAAACTGCGGAGAAAACAGGCGAGCCGTTCAAGGATACCCCTGAAACCAGCTTAAAGAACTGGTTGCGCATGTATCAGCATAAAGAAAAACTGCGGGATTAGGCTTTATTCCACAACCCATGTTTGGCCGCCGTGAATAATATCCTTCAAGCTGCGCTTGCCTTTCTCAGAAACCATCTGGCCGCGCACGGCATCTACATAACTCTGATCAGCTTCCGCAGCATAAATCACCCCCATCGGGGCTGGTTCGCTGGGGTTTTCACCTAAATCACCAAGCATGCGGGCCATTTGCAGGCTGGTTTCGTCATGGACCAGAATATCTCCTTCGGTGATACCATTTTCTCCAATAGTTACCACCTCCAGCGCAAAGCTCTTGGCATTGAAGATAATTCCCTTGTTGCGCTCAGCACCAAAGATCATGGGCATGCCATGCTCCAACAACAGTTGATGATCAGGTGCCGTTTTCTTGTTGGTAATCTCCTCCCAAATAGCGTCATTATAAACGATACAGTTCTGGAGAATTTCCACAAACGAAGCACCCTTGAAAGCATGCGCACGCTTAAATACATCAGGCATATGTTTCTGCGCCGTATCCACAGTACGGGCCACAAACCGCGCACCGGAACCGAGTGCAAAAGCAATTGGATTCAACGTTGGATCAACAGAGCCTTGCGGGGTTGAAGGTGTTTTTGTTCCTACCACCGAGGTTGGTGAATATTGCCCTTTGGTGAGGCCATAAATCTGGTTATTGAACAACAGGATATTTAAATCCACATCGCGGCGGATAGCATGCATCAGATGGTTCCCGCCAATAGATAAACCATCCCCATCCCCAGTAATAACCCACACATCCAGTTCAGGTTTTGCGAGCTTAACGCCTGTTGCAATTGCAGGGGCTCTGCCGTGGATGGTATGGAAGCCGTATGTATCCATATAATAGGGAAAGCGGCTCGAACACCCGATACCAGAGACAAACACAGTATTCTCTCTGGTTGCTCCCAGCTCTGGCAGTGTGCGCTGCATACACTTCAGGATAGCGTAATCACCACAGCCCGGGCACCATCGCACTTCCTGATCGCTGGTAAAATCCTTGATGGTGAGTTTCTCTTGCGGGGTTGTCATTTCATTCATCGTTCGCCCCCTTAACTTGCGATTTCTGCACGGATTGCGCCGAGCAAATCGCTGATTTTAAACGGCAGGCCAGAGATCTGTGTGAACGGCTTGGCATCCAGCAAGAACTTATCCCGCAACACGGTTTTAAGCTGGCCGTTGTTCATTTCCGGCACCAGAATTTTATCAAACCCTTTCAGTAGACTCTCTAAATTTTTCGGGAAAGGGTTCAAATACCGAAGATGAATATGGCTAACGCTCAGGCCATCTGCACGCGCACGTTTCACTGCTTCTTCGATAGGGCCATATGTTGACCCCCAGCCAACAACGGCAAGCGTTCCACTATCTTCACCCTGATCAACGACCTGATCAGGAATATCACCCGCGATGCCGTCTATTTTGGCAAAACGGGTATCTGTCATCTTCTGGTGATTATCCGGGTCATAGGAAATATGGCCAGTGTCATAACTTTTCTCAATACCACCAATGCGGTGCTCCGTCCCCTTCACACCCGGCACGCCCCAATTGCGGGCAAGTGTTTCTTCGTCACGAAGGAACGGATTGAAGGTTTCATCCCCTTCAGGGGTTTTTGCCTGAGAAGCCGGAAACGGCTCAATAGCATCAAGATCAGGCAGCTTCCATGGTTCCGCCGCATTGGCGATAAAGCCGTCCGTTAGCAGCATTACTGGCGTCATATATTTTACGGCCAACCTGCAAGCCTCTATAGCTACTTCGAAACAGTCCCCCGGACTTCTGGTTGTCACTACAGGCATGGGCGCATCACCGTTCCGGCCATAAATTGCTTGATAGAGATCAGATTGTTCTGTCTTGGTCGGGAGCCCCGTTGATGGCCCACCACGCTGGCTGTTTATCACCACCAGCGGAAGTTCCGTTGAAATGGCAAGGCCAAGTGCCTCTGTCTTCAGCGCAATACCTGGCCCTGATGAACTGGTTACCCCTAAAGCGCCTGCATATGATGCACCAAGGGCAGCGCAAATAGCGGCAATTTCATCTTCCGCCTGAAACGTTACAATTCCCAGCTCTTTCATTCCTGAAAGCGTGTGAAGGATGGGAGATGCAGGCGTGATCGGGTAACTGCCGAACATTACCTCAAGCCCTGAAAGGTCACCACCTGCGGCAATCCCCCAGGAAAGTGCCTGACTTCCGGTTACGGTCCGGTAAATGCCCGGTTCAGCATGCACTGGTTCCACTTCATACTGGTGTATGTGTGCTGATAGTTCTGATGTTTCGCCATACGCGTGGCCAGCATTCAAAGCCGCAATATTAGCGTTCGCGATTTCCGGCTTCTTGGCAAATTTCTTTTCAAGCCAATCAACCACTGGCTGGCGTTTCCGGGTGTACATCCAGAGCATAAGCCCCAATGTCCACATATTCTTACAGCGGAGAGCTTCCTTATTGCCAAGGCCAAAGTCTTTCACCGCTTCCATGGTCATCTTCGAGATATCAAGCTTGATCACCTGATAGCCATCAAGCGCATCCCCCTCTACAGGGTTATCTGCATACCCGGCTTTCTGGAGATTTCTTGTAGTGAATGATCCTTCATCCAGCACCAGCATCCCACCCTTGCGCAAGTTACCAAGGTTTACCTTCAAAGCAGCAGGGTTCATAGCGACCAGCACATCAGGCTGATCGCCCACTGTTTTGATAGACGTTGCACCAAAATTTATCTGGAAAGCAGAAACACCAAAGGTGGTGCCAACAGGAGCACGGATTTCAGCTGGGAAATCCGGGAAAGTGGCAAGATCATTTCCTGAGAGTGCGGTTGAATTAGTGAACTGGCTCCCGGTTAGCTGCATTCCATCCCCGCTGTCGCCCGCAAATCGAACCACCGCAGATTCAAGACTTTGAACCTCTAACGCCATCGCCATGTCCTCCTTCAGGCGTCACGGTAGATACAAGGGAACCGCTATCCTGAGATCATTTCAACTATACCATACTCACCATAAACTTCTTACTGTTAACCACTCTCTACATATTAAAATGGTTCCCTTCGCACTCTCGGCAAAGGGAACCTATTCACTATTTAGGATTTAGCGTTACGCATCAATACAAATTCTTCTGCGCTTGATGGGTGTACCGCAACTGTTGCATCAAACTGTGCTTTTGTAAGCCCAGCTTTCACCGCAATACCAACACCCTGAATAATTTCAGCGGCATCAGCACCAATCATGTGTGCACCAACAACTACATCCGTTTTCTTATCCACAATCATTTTTGTGAAAGCGCGCTCATCAGAACCACCAAGCGTGTGTTTCATTGGCTTGAAATCAGATGTGTAAACTTCAATCTCACCATATTTTTCACGCGCTTGCGCTTCTGAAAGGCCCACTGTGCCAATCGGCGGCTGTGAGAACACAGCAGACGGGATAGCATCATGCTCAGCAGCCTGTTCAGTGCCACCGAATTCGGTCAGCGCAAAAGCATGGCCTTCCTTAATCGCCACAGGAGTTAACTGCACACGGTTCGTTACGTCACCTACTGCGAAAATGCTCGGCACGTTTGTACGGCTGTATGCATCAACCTTCACTGCACCACGTTCCATTTCAACGCCTGCATTTTCAAGGCCAAGGCCTTCTGTTTTCGGAACACGACCTGTTGCATACATCACAGCATCAGCATCAAGCGTGGAGCCATCTGTCAATGTAAGGCGTACACCATCATCTGTTTTTTCAATTTCAGTGATGTTTGTACCCAGACGCAGATCAATACCTTTGCCTGTCATTTCACGGGCGAGGCGTTCACGAAGATCATCATCAAAGCCGCGTAGAATTTGATCACCTCGATAAAGCTGAATCACTTCACTGCCCATACCTGCAAAAATACCTGCGAACTCAACAGCGATATAACCACCACCTACAACAACGATACGCTTCGGCTGCTCTTCAAGGTGCAGCGCTTCATTGGATGAAATCGCATGCTCAATACCTGGTACATCAGGCATTGAAGGCCAACCACCAACAGCAACAAGAATTTTCTTGGCGGTATAGGTTTTATCGCCAACACGAACAGTGTTTGCATCTTCAACAGTTGCACGGCCATTAATGATCTCTACACCCGCACCATTCAGTGTATTGATATAAAGGCCATTCAAACGGTCAATCTCAGCGTCTTTACGTTCTATCAGTTTCTTCCAATCGAACGATGTTTCACCAACTGTCCAACCAAAACCTTCTGCAAGATGGAAATCTTCAGAAAAATGAGAAGCGTACACGAGAAGTTTTTTCGGCACACAACCGCGGATCACACATGTACCGCCAACACGGTATTCTTCAGCTACCGCTACCTTGGCACCAAAACTGGACGCAATACGGCTGGCCCGCACACCACCAGAACCTGCACCAATCACAAACAAATCATAATCAAAAGTCACTAAACTGCCTCCCGGCTTTATAAACGAATTGTCCTCTATATGGACATGATATTCCGACTGCCAATGGCTACATTCCTGATAACAGGATCACAATTTTATGATCGCAGCGTCAAGCACACATTTTGAATAGGACCATTTACCACACCAAAGAATTCAAAAAATTCTAAGTTGCCTTCCTATATTTTTAAGTTTTTGATTCAAAGCGTTTATTTCTAAAATACACTTTTTAGTGGCAATTTATAGGCGATAATATGAATTATTTATATCATTAATTGTATTTTAATGCTCGTCCGATTATAACTGAATCACCAACATTTCTTTAAATCTTGGAACACGATTGGGATTAATCATGACTAAAACAACTACATTTGAAGGCCAGCAACGTGCTGGTTTATTCCGCCTCCCTCTAATTGCAGAAGGCGGTATGCCGGGTGCACCTACCTTACATCTATTCCTCGGCATCGATACAGTACATGACCGCGCTTCTGGTTTTGCAGAAGTAACGCAGGCTCTTGCTCAGCCTGTTGTTTGCACGGCTGACGTTGCTGGCCCTGTTATCTATGAAACGGTAATGGGCCCCGGCTCTAAAATTCGTATCGACCTTGAAGGCTACCCAGTGATTGACTGGCCTAAAGGCGGCGGTGTTGGGCCTGTTATTCCAAAGAATTTCAAAGCGACAATTCTTCTGGATACAGACTGGCAAAAGGGTGAAGTATCATACCAGTACCAAGCACGTAATGGCGAATGGGTAAACCCAGGCGTAAAGCCAATACATATTGCCGACGAGCAGACTTCAGCAGCCCAGGTAGCAGCAGAATAATAAAGTTTCCAAAGACCTAACTCCCAGCGATGAGAGGAAGCGTACAACCACTCGCCTCCTCTCTTTTTGCCTTCCATCAATGCACATCTATTTTCCTTTCATATACTTCATAATAGTTTGGCTTGATCAAGTTGTGCGCCGCGCATATGCTGCACCGCAACAAACCCTTACGGAGGACGAGAAATGGATTTTGCAGGTAAGACCGCTGTTGTAACTGGTGGTGCATCTGGCCTTGGCCGTGCAACGGTTGAGTATTTTGTAGAAAAAGGCGCTAACGCGTTGGTAATCGATCTGAACGATGATCTAGGTGCAGAACTTGTGGCTGCTCATGACGGTAAAGTTGCTTACAAGAAAACAAATGTTGCTGACGAAAGCGAAGTTACAGCGGCTATAGAATATGCCAAAGAACAGTTTGGCAGCGTTGATATTGCTGTAAACTGTGCGGGCATCGGTACACCACAAAAGGTGCTGGACCGCGAAGGCAACCGCAACCCGCTCGCATACTTCCAGAAAATTATCGCTGTAAACCTCGTGGGTACATACAATGTTCTCTCTCACGCAGCAGAGGCAATGCAGGCGAATGAACCAAATGCTGATGGCGAACGCGGCGTTATCATCAACACAGCATCTGTTGCAGCATACGAAGGCCAGATTGGTCAGGCAGCTTACTCTGCATCCAAGGGCGGCGTTGTTGGCCTAACGCTTCCTGTTGCACGTGAGCTTGCCCGCTCAGGCATTCGTGTGATGACAATTGCACCGGGCTTTATTCACACACCACTGTTTGATGGCCTTCCAGAAGCAGCTGTTGAAAGCCTTAAGGAGCAGGTTGTGTTCCCGAAACGCCTTGGTCAACCAGCAGAGTATGCAAAGCTTGCGGCTCACATCGTTGAAAACGCATACCTGAACGGTGAAACAATTCGCATGGATGCTGCTGCACGCATGGCTCCAAAATAAGCGAACGATCTTCCGCAGTTACAAAAAAGGTGGCACTGTAATGGTGCCGCCTTTTTCTATTTTCAAAGGATACTTGCAAAATAGACTAATCAGTCTAAATCTCAGATAAATGAGATGTGGGAGGACAATATGGGACCGCTTTCTGGCGTTAGAATAATTGAACTGGTTGGCATTGGCCCGGGGCCTTTTGCTGGCATGATGATGGCAGATATGGGGGCCGAGGTTATTGCTGTTGACCGTAAAGGTGCAGCCTCCCCTGTTGAACTCCCAGTTGACATTAACCGCCGGGGTAAACGCTCAATCGCCCTAGACTTAAAGTCCGCCGAAGATAAGGAAATTTTCTTCAAACTCTGCGAAACAGCAGATGCTGTTTTTGAAGGCTTCCGCCCCGGCGTGATGGAAAAACTCGGCCTAGGTCCTGATGATGTATTGAAGCGCAACCCGAAGATTGTTTATGGCCGCATGACCGGCTGGGGGCAAACCGGTCCGCTCGCCCATGCTGCTGGGCATGATATCAACTATATCTCCCTATCTGGCGCTCTTCACGGCATTGGCCCTGCGGACGGTCCACCAACCGTACCACTGAACCTGATCGGTGATTATGGCGGCGGTGCCATGATGCTCGCCTTCGGCATGGTGTGCGGCATACTTGAGGCTAAGAACTCAGGCAAAGGTCAGGCGATTGATGTAAGCATGGTTGAAGGCTCCTCTTTGATGATGACCCTGATGCACAGCCTGATGGCAAGCCAGCGCTGGGCGCCTATGCGCGGCGTGAACCTCCTCGACGGTGGTGCGCATTTCTATGACACTTTTGAGACGAAAGACGGCAAGTTCGTGAGCTTCGGGGCAATGGAACCTCAATTCATGCAGGAATTTATTGAGAAAACAGGCCTTGATGAAAGCTGGATGCAAAACCACCTGAACTTCAGTAAATGGGCAGAACTGAAAGAAGAATTGCGCACACTCTTTAAAACCAAAACGCAGGAAGAATGGTGCGATTTTCTTGAAGGGTCAGATGCTTGCTTTGCGCCTATCCTCCCGTTCTGGGAAGCGCACAAGCACCCTCACAACCAGGCAAGAAACAGCTTCACGGAAATAGATGGTTTGATGCAGCCAGCACCAGCACCCAAATTTTCTCGTACAGAACCAGAGGTAAGTCATGGTCCTGTGGAAAAAGGCGCTGATACCGATGCGATCCTAAAGGAACTTGGAGTTATTTAATCAGCTTCAAACGTACATAGGCAGACCGTTTGCGTTTAGACAAACCCACCTTCGGGATTGTTTTAATCAGGCGATCTGCTGACACGCCCTGCTCAAGCAACAGCTGATACACACTATCAGCGCGCATCACCGCCAATTTCTTAAGCGAAGCTTCGTCTCGCATGATTGGTTCACCATCTTCTTCCACTGGCGGCAACAGATCGGACGCCTGATAAGCTTCCCCTGTTAACTCCAGCTTCAAGCGTGGACGTTCTTTAAGAGCTACGGCCAAAGCATCTAGCTTTGCTTTTTCAAGTGGTACCATTTCAAATACAGATGCTTCAAACTTCACCTTGGTAAGATCAAGATCGCTCTTACCGCCCGGTATCAAACTTCCCAGAAGTTTGAACGGGGAACTCACAAGTTTGGTAACAACGTTGGCAGTTGCCTTCCTGACAAGAGCACCAATTTTGATATTGGGATCATTCAAATCCCCTTCCACAGGGATATTCATATTCACCCGGCCCCGGCTATCCTGAAGAAGAGCAAAGGCCATATCCACAGGCACAGCATCGCCTTCATAACCATCAAGCGTGTTGCCCCAAGACCAACGATCAAACAGTAGCGTATTTTTGCCATTCAGTTGGTTTTCGGTGATTTTGTAATCCATATCTATATACAAACCACCCTCTTCAGAGGAGCGACCAATAAAGGTTTCTGTATATGGACTAACCACTTGGTGGCTTAATTTATCAAGCACGAACTTGCCTTCTAAGTTCAGCGTTTCTGCCTGCTTCAGGGCACCCTTCGCCGTGAACGGGCTTTCTCCTGCAACTACCGCTGAAACATCAAACGCTGTCTCAATAGCTTCTGCAGCTTTCACATCTGTCAGCGATACATTTAATTCTGTAACATCGACCTGATGGTCACCCGGTAATGAGCTATCCACATATGTCACAGCGCCATTTTGCACTTTAAGTTCTGCAAGCGATATCTCGAGCGGCGTATCTTTCTCGGTACTTACTTCCGCAGGCTCATTCTCTGTTTTCTGGCTCTGATCGATTACAAGCTCTGGGTTATTAATACGCACCGGGCCCACAGAAACTTCACTGGCAGCAAAATCATACAAAAAATCGTCAACCGTAAGCGCTTGAACAGCTGCCTGTTTAACGGGCGTATTCGTTTCCACAGAAAAGCCAACCAGCTCCAAACCCGAACTCAATATCAACGAGCTGTTTTCTGTATCAGCAGAAAAAGCAGGGATCGTGAGTTTTTCAATGCTCGCTTTTTTGAGGGGTGTTTGTGTTTCAACCTCAAAGCTTTCAAGCTCAATATTTCCAACGGCACTATATACCTCTGTACGTTTTAAAGTGAGGCTGCCAGATAGTAATCCATCTTTCACCTTAAAATCAGGGTTTCCAGCAAGTGCCGCAATATTCACCACGGGCAAACGTTCAGCCTCGATGCGTATATCAAGCTCAAGCGGCGAATGCTTAATCTCCCCCGTGATACTCAAACGTCCATCAGCAAGCGGCACCAGAAGTTCAGAAAGGTTAAGAGCTTTCCCAGCCTCAGTTGTAATATCTTTCGCGGTAAGGTTAATTTCCCCAGTTTTTAAGGTATTATTCTGGCTATCTTGCACTTCAAGCTGGCCACCTTCGATCACAATTTGTGCAATCTGCACAATGAGCGGTTCTCCAGCTTCTTCTTCTGCCGCCTCTATCGTCTCAGAAGGTTTCAGCATCTGCAGAATTTTCGGGGAACCATCGGCAGTAAGCTCAACAAAAATATCAGGGCTCAGGAGCGCTACTTCTTCAACATCAACATGCCCTGCCCACACGCTACGCCAGGCAACATCCAGACGCAGTTTGGCAAACTCTGCCACTCGCTCCCCATCGGGGCCATTAACACGGGTTCCTTCAATTTCCAGCTTCAACGTGAAGGGATTAAAGGATGTTCGTTCAATGCTTAATTCCCCAGTCACTGATTTGGAAAAGGCACTTTGTGCAGACCGTTCCACCACCCACGGTACGAGAATGGGGCTGAGCGCAAAAAACAGCCCGGTCAGAACAAAGAGAACAAGTAAAAAACGGCGGATAAATTTAAGCATAAAACCCTCTGAATGTTTCCTCAGGTATAGGCTTTAAATCGGCGGAAGACAATCCAGAGGTTATTTTGCGACTTTCACCGTTTCGTATGCAGCCAGTGCATCAACGCGTGTCTTTTTCCTATCCACAATAGGTTCAGGGTAGGTATCGCCAAGTTCCACACCAGCTTCTTTCAGCACCAGCAGTGGAGCCTCAAAAGGTCTGTGAATAAATTTGTCAGGCATATGCTTGAGCTCTGGCACATATTTCCGGATGTAAGTACCATCTGGATCAAACTTCTCGCCCTGCGTGACAGGATTAAAAATTCGAAAAAAGGGCGCCGCGTCAGCACCACATCCAGCTACCCACTGCCAACTAGCGGTGTTATTCGCGATATCGGCATCCACGAGCGTATCCCAGAACCATTCTTCCCCTTCATGCCAGTGCCAAAGAAGATCTTTCACAAGGAAAGACGCAACAATCATCCGTACGCGATTATGCATCCAACCCGTTTGCCAAAGCTGCCTCATTCCTGCATCAATAATCGGGAAACCTGTTTTACCTTTTTGCCACGCCGCAAGCGTATCACCCTCGCCTTTGAACCAGGGGAAATCCCTGAAATTCTGTCTCAACGGCTCCTTGGGCATTTTTTCATTATGAAATAAGAGGTGATAACTAAATTCCCGCCAGCCGATCTCTCGAAGGTAAGAATATGCATCCTTTTCACATTCAGGGCGGCCTTCGGTTACCTCTTGTAAATGATACCAAATTTGCCGTGGACTTATCTCACCAAACGCCAGATAGGGAGAAAGCTGGGAGGTGAAATCACGCCCAGGCAAATCACGCCCTTTGGCATAATGATGAACAGCTTCCTCGGTAAAACGCTCCAGTTTCGCAGCTGCACCAGCTTCGCCCACCTTCCATGCTTCTTCGATTGGTGCAAACCAGTGATGTGGCTTGGGGATAATATCATCCGCACTTAAACTTTCACTTTCAGGCCAAACTGCTGGCGGCACCAATTTTTGAGGTAAGGGCAACGGCATTACAGCGCCAAGAATTTCCTGAAGCTTTCGCCAGAAAGGGCTGAACACGCCATAAGGCTTACCTTGCAGGGTTTTCGGCTCTTCCGGCTCTACAAGCAGATTACCTCCAAAACGCCTGCATTCAATCTGGCTATTCACAGCAAAACCGTGAATATCTTCTTCGATATCCCTAGCCCACGGACTGTAACGGCGAGTCATATAAATACCGCCTACATCCGTTTCAGCGACAAGGTTTCTAAGCACCTCAAGTGTGGCACCTCGGCGAATAATCAGCTTGCTACCCAGCTGGTCGAGAAACTTGGTCAAACTATCAAGTGACTTCAGCAACCAAAGTTTTGATGCCCCGCCAAGCGGCCGCACACCCCGACTTTCATCATCATAGATATAAACAGGAATAACAGGCGCACCAGTTTCCGACGCTTTATAAAGCGCCGGATGATCACTAAGGCGCAGCGCACCATTCATCAACACCAGAACAGGTTTCATAAAAGCCCTCAATTACTTGAGGCTTATTACGCTATAAATCCATAATCCGATCAATATCATATGGTAATTTCTTCGGCTTCTCGAGCAGTGAAATACCAATGAACAGGATCATACTCGTAAGCATTGCAAGGAAACCTGTACTGATACCGTACGGCACTTTGATACCATAAAGCTGGATTACAAAGTTGATCAGCAAACTGATTGAAATAGAAGCTATTGCTGCTTTTGCCGAAGCTTGTTTCCAATTTAATCCGATCAATATCACCGGCACCAAGGCGGCTGCAAAAGTACCCCAACCAAAGGCACCGAGGATCGCCACCAGATCGCCACTATATAGCGCGATAGCCGCTGCAAAAACTGCCAACCCCACGGTGGATGCACGGGCCCAGAAAAGCTCGTTATTCAGAGATTTTCCGCGAATAGCCTTCGGGATATCATGAATAATTGCCGCAGCACCGATATTGAGGAAACTATCTGCTGTCGACATAATCGCCGCAAACAATCCTGCGAATACAATACCTGCCAGAAGCGGGTGCGCATAAGTGGAAAGGAAAGCAGGTGCAGCTTCATCTGGTGCGCCAAGTGGCAATGCTACATCACCAAGCACAAGTGCCCGCATCACCACGCCAACACTCACCCACAGCATAGCTGCGATTACATAACCAAAGATGGTCATCGGCAGCACAACACGGTTATCCGAGAGCTTCCGGTTCATCATCATCTTGCTGGCAACATGAGGTTGGCCCGCAAGGCCAAGCCCGAAGAGGAAATACCAGCTGAGCGATGCCATAGATCCCAGTGTCCCAAACGGCATGATATCTTCACCGTCTTTCTCAAGCAGAATGGAGCTTACTTCCGTAAAACCACCACCGAAAACGCTGTAGGCGGTAATCACCACAAGTGCGCCCGAGATAATCATCACGATACCTTGCACCAGGTCCGTATAAACAGACGCGATAATACCGCCAGTTACGCAGTAGAAAATCAGCACAGCGGATGAGATAACCACACATGCCAGAAGGCTGATATCGGCAAGCATATCAGTGGCAGAAAGAATGCTCTGCAGCACAAGTGCCATGGCAAGAATTTGCGTCGCCAGATACCCAAGCACACCCAGAATGATTGTTGCTGCGGTAAGCAGCCTTGCCGTTTCGCTTCCGTAACGAGCAAACACTACATCAGGCATAGACATAGTATCCCGCACCTCTGCGATCATCCTGATACGCTTGGAAATGAGATAATAGCCCGTTGCGAAACCAAGCGCGGAGCACACTGCCATCCAGACAGATGATAACCCTGTTGCATAAACAAGGCCGGGCCCACCAACAAAACCAAAGCCGGAAAGGGTGGAGGAAAACACAGCCAAGCTGATCACCACAGGGCCAAGGCCCCGGCCCGCTACAAAGAAATCACCAGCAGATTTCGTACGGCGCATTGCCCACAAGCCAACACCAATACACAGCAGTAGATAGATAAACACACAGCCGAGAATAATTTCCTGACGCATCGCTTCCATTATGCGTCTCCCTTCTCGGTTTTAAGTTCTGCCACTAAGTCCTGAAATGCTTTTTCATCATCCGGGTGAAGGAAGTAGCGGTTAAAGAACACCACATAAATCATGTTAAAAACAACAAAGCTGCCCCAAATACCCCAGAAGAACCAATTGGTCGGCACTGGGAAACCTGCAACAATATCTGTTTGTCCGGTTGCCAGATAATCCTGATAACTGGTGTAAAGCATAATCCAGGCAAACAGTGCGAAAGCACCGGCTCCTGCCATAAGCCCTTTAAAGAGAGTATCCCTGCGCTTTGGGTTTACACCCATCATCAGAAGGCATACAGCCAGAAGAATAACGGCAATCTGGAAATAAAGTGGCGCGTCACCAATCGTGCTGAGGCGCTCGGCACCATCACCGCCTAAACTCACACCTTTAATACTATCACTGGCAATACCAGCAGCATTCAATGGCGGTTCGGATGTAAGGACGAAAATGGTAATCCCTGCCACGACAAGTAGCAGAGCAAAAACAACATGTATAAGCTTCACAGGACTGGCCTCCCCTCCAGTATTTGAAGAAAGCCTAGTCGCGAGAGCGATAGAGCGTCAAGTCACTAAAGTGTATTTATTCAACAATCGTTGAATTTAATCTTTCAAAACAGGAGAAACTTCAGAGCCTAACCTAATGATACCACCCTGAACTACCTCAGCGGTTAAGCCCCCATGCCCACGCATGGCGTTATAAGCACCGAATCCAAGTGTTTTCTCCATATAGCTACATGGCGCACAAGGCCCTGTAGTACGGAGGATAACTTCACCAATTCTGATTTCATGGTGTCGGAGGGCCAGCAGATTTAAGCCAGAGACAACAATATTCCGGCGAAGCTGTTCAGGGTAAATGACCTCCAGGCCAGCAAGGCTCGCAATAACAGGCAGATGCTCTGCTTGAATAAGGGTAACAGCCCGCTTGCCGGGCTTTTCACGCCTGTCACCCACAAGGCCGCTTTCTGTAACCTCAACTTCTTCCACCACTTTCATAGGCGCTTTGCGTTCCGGCCTGAGGCCAATCCAATCAACGCTACCATGTGATGAGAATTTTTTAAGTAAATCAGATAACATAATAATGCGCCTGCTTTCCTGCTGATATGATCACCATACCGAGCAGAGGGAACAAGCGCATCACAAGTTTTCTTTATCTTTATATTGCGATTGCAGCGGTAGCTAATTCTCTAACCTTTGCAGGGTCAATCGTGCCGTCTTCACCGCGCGGCGTGATCCAGGAACCACCTACTGTTGCCACATTAGCTAGTACACGGTAATCATCCGCCGTTGAAGGTGTTACACCGCCTGTTGGGCAGAAGGTAAGATCAGGCAGCACACTGCCAACTGCCTTCAGGAAAGCTGGCCCACCAGAAACGCTTGCTGGGAAAAACTTCAGCTCAGAAAAGCCCCATTCTTTGGCCTGCATCGCTTCTGAAATACTGGCGACACCCGGAAGGAACGCCCAATCAAGTGCTTTAACAGCTTTTGCCAGTTCTTCTGTAAGTCCCGGGCTCACGCCAAAAACTGCACCAGCGGCTTTCGCTTTTTCCGCCAGATCTGGCGTAAGCACTGTACCAGCTCCCACGATTGCGTCCTCTGGCAGATCATCTGCTACCGCTTTGATCGCTTCAAGCGCTGTTTCATGGCGTAAGGTAATTTCGAAAACACGGATACCCGCTTCGTAAAGCGCCCGGCAAACAGCCACCGCTTCATCGGCACTTTTAAACGCAAGTACAGGGATAACAGGCCCTGCTTTCATTACTTCAAGAACAGTTGTCATTAGCGAATTCCATTATTTTCAAAGAAAGATGCCCCAAGGCCCGCAGGACCAGCCAGGCTGCGCATACCAGCAAACAAATCACGACCAAAAGTATCCATAACCGCAGGGCCAGTAGATGGTGTACGCGCCTCAAATTCAGCTTTATCCACAAGGATTTCAAGCTTGCCGCCTTCAGCATCTACACGCACAAGATCACCGTTTTGCACACGTGCGATAGCACCGCCATGTGCTGCCTCTGGTGTTACATGGATCGCCGCAGGCACCTTGCCTGATGCACCAGACATACGGCCGTCCGTTACCAGTGCAACCTTGAACCCTTTGTCCTGAAGAACACCAAGGCTTGGGGTAAGCTTATGCAGTTCAGGCATCCCGTTTGCCTTTGGGCCCTGGAACCGGATAACTGCCACGAAATCCTTTTCAAGTTCACCGGCTTTATAAGCTTCAAGAAGTTCATCCTGATCTTCAAACACCACCGCTGGCGCTTCTACAAACCGCTTCTCCGGCTTTACTGCAGAGATTTTCATCACCGCTTCACCAAGTTCACCGTGAAGTACAGCCAAGCCACCGTTTGGCTGGAACGGATTATCTGCTTTGCGGAGAATCATATCATCACTCGGCTTAGCTGGTGTTTCTTCCCAAACGGCTAGCCCATCCTTCAGCACTGGTGTCTCAGCAAACGCTTCCATGCCTTCACCGAGAATAGTTTGAACATTGGTATTCAAAAGGCCTGCGGATAAAAGCTCGCGCACAACAAATGGTGTACCGCCAGCTTCGTGGAATGCATTCACATCTGCCGTACCGTTCGGATAAACGCGGGCAAGAAGCGGGATAATTTCGGAAAGATCAGCAAAATCCTGCCAAGTAATCTGAATACCAGCAGCGGCCGCAATCGCCACAATATGAAGCGTGTGGTTTGTTGAACCACCTGTTGCCAAGAGACCAATGGTACCGTTCACAATGGATTCCGCTGTCACCATTTCAGCCAGACCGATATTTGCATCCGGCTGTGCAAGTTCAGCAATACGTGCGGCCGCTGACCGCGAGAGCGCTTCCCTTAGCGGATCGGTTGGGTTCACAAAACTACTACCTGGTAGTTGAAGCCCCATCATTTCAAGCATCATCTGGTTCGAGTTTGCTGTGCCGTAGAAAGTGCATGTTCCTGGGCTGTGGTAAGCGCGGCTTTCGCTTTGTAACAGTTCCGCGCGACCAACTTTTCCCTGAGCAAAATCCTGCCGCACTTTGGCTTTTTCGCTATTGGAAATACCTGTCTGCATAGGCCCTGCGGGCAAGAACATAAACGGTAAGTGCCCGAAAGAAAGCGAGCCAATAAGAAGGCCCGGCACGATCTTATCACAAATACCGAACAGGAGCCCTGCATCAAACACATTGTGGGTCATCGCCACAGCGGTTGACATAGCAATCACTTCCCTGCTGAAAAGAGAAAGCTCCATACCCGGCTGGCCTTGAGTTACCCCGTCACACATAGCAGGAACACCGCCCGCCATCTGCGCAACGGAACCAACATCGGTGATATATTCTTTTACCTGATCCAGAAGCTGATGATATGGCTGATGGGCAGAAAGCATATCATTATAGGCGCTTACAATACCAATATTCGCCATGCCGTCTTGCATCAGTTTATGCTTTTCGGCTTCTGAACAGGCCGCGAGAGCATGCGCCAAGTTACCACAGGAAAGGCGCGGACGAGCACGGCCTTGCGCCCGCATAGCTTCAATACGAGCTTCATAAATTGCACGGGTATCTTTAGAGCGTTCTTTAATCCGCTCAGTAATTTCAACGAGTTTTGGATGTGTCATTACACACTCCTGACAGATGGCCCCTTACGGTGCCCAATAAACTTCAAACGGTTTGCGGCGTGCGAGCCTGCCAATTGGCAAGCGGGATTGAGGATCAAGAGCTTCCTCAAGCACCCGTAATTTTTCATCGCCCGTAATCATTAGCACCACATGATGGGCCTTAGTGATTGCAGCCGCGGTTAGGCTCATGCGGTCAACTTCTTCGCCAGTTACATCTGATTTAACAGCCGTTAGCGCTGCACAGATATTACGGCATTCCGGGTAAAAAGCAGAATCCAGCCCTTTTGCGTCAGGAAACAGGGAAGCTGTATGGCCGTCTGGTCCCATACCAAGAAGCACGCTATCAAATGGATAGACAATAGAGCCATACCGCTCATTCACAGCTTCAACCGCTTCAAACGGATCAGCATGCTCGGTTTTCATACCAATAAAATTAGCTGCCGCGGTTTCACCCTTTTCAAGTGCACCGCGCATGAAGGCTTCGTTAGACCGCGGGTGACCTATGTCCACCCAGCGCTCATCCACAAGTGCTATCTGCACATTATCCCACGCAAGCTTTTCTGCGCTCATTGCCTCGAAAAGCGGTTTTGGTGTTGAACCACCAGACACCAACCAACTTGCCTGGCCGCGCGCATCAAGTGCTGCTTCAAGCTTTTCTTTGGTAGCATGCTTCAGCGCAGCTACCATTTCATCGCGGCTATCAAACTTATGCCAAATCATTACTCTAAACCTTACTTCCCAACGGTTTCATGGAACCATTCACGGCGATCACGCACCATCAAATCATGTGCCTCATACGGCCCCCATGTGCCTGCCTGATAACTTTTTGGTGCCTGGCCTTTCTCCTGCCAGTGGTTGATAATACGGTCCACCCACCGCCAGGCATGCTCAACCTCATCACGGTGTACGAAGAGACTTTGGTCCCCTTTCACAGCATCAAGGATAAGGCGGAGATACGGACCAAGGCGTGTGCCGCTATTGCCCATTACATCTAGGTTCATTTCCACCTCGCGAAGCGTTTCCGATTTCGCACCGTGGTTCTTCACCATCATACGGAGTGCCAGATGATCCTCGGGCTGCAGGCGGATAATGAAGCGGTTCGGATTAATACCGCCTTTCCAGTCGGGATGCGGGCTATGCGGCACTTCTTTGAACTGGATTACAATCTCAGCAAACCGTTCCGGAAGACGTTTCCCCGTACGTAAATAGAAAGGAACACCTGCCCAGCGCCAGTTTTCAATATGGGCTTTAATAGCCACAAAAGTTTCGGTGTTTGATGGATCTTCAAGTTCAAGATCATCAGCATAGCCTTTTACTGCTTCGCCATGCATAGCACCTGCGCCATACTGAGCCCGCACCACATTACGGTCGATCAAATCGCCTTCAAGTGGGCGAAGTGATTTCAGAACTTTTAATTTTTCATCACGGATGCTGTCTGCATCAAGCCGCGCTGGCGGCTCCATCGCTACAAGGCAAAGAAGTTGCAGCAAATGGTTCTGCACCATATCACGCATAGCACCTGTGCCTTCATAAAAGCCTGCGCGGCCCTGCACACCCAGATCTTCGGCAATCGTAATCTGGATATGATCAATAGTGCGGGCGCTCCAAAGTTCTTCAAACATGATATTTGAAAAGCGAAGAGCAAGAAGGTTCTGCACAGCTTCCTTACCTAGGTAATGATCAATCCGGAAAGTTTGGTCTTCACCAAAAAACTTACCGACATCCGCATTGATTGCTTGCGCAGTTTCCAAATTATTACCAAGCGGCTTTTCTAGTACCACCCGTGCATTGGTGCCGTTGAGGCCATATTCAGCAAGCAAGCTACATGTGCTTGTGAATAGTGATGGCGGAATTGCAAGAAAATGAACAACAGAAGTGCTTTTGGTTTCTGAAAGCTTCGCCTGAAGCGTTTCCCACTGCTCACCACCTTCAGTGAGACCAAGTTCAACCACTTCCACCATATTCGCAAACTCACGAATCGATATGGCATCAATCCCGCATGCTGGCGTAGTTGCCGCAAACACTTCCCTGAGCCATTCTTCCATGGCTGCATCTTGTGCACTTCGTGAAGTTAGAAAAATACGGCTCTTACTTGAGATACGGCCAGCCACATATCCAGCATAAAGCGCGGGCAACAGCTTTTTACGGGATAGGTCCCCGGTACCACCAAAAATCACCAGATCAAACACATCAACCATATCACACCTTCCAACTTACACTTCCCATCATAGGGCCGAGATGTTTTCAATTCATGACAAGGAAGCTATTACCATATGACAACGCTGTCAAATGGTAATAATGTGATTTATTGGAGAAATTAGTCAAATTCACAGCTATTTCTGGGTAGAACCGCGCTCTTTCAGCTCAAATTGGTGATGAGATATTTCCGCCTCAATTGTCTTGGCGTTGATATTTTTCAGAAGTATCTCGCCAGCGCTAATTCCCATTTGCCGGATTGGCTGACGGATTGTCGTCATGGTTGGCCAAACCTGCTGCGAAATCGGAGTATCATCGAACCCACAGACCGCAAGTTCAAATGGCATCTTAATATTTAGCTGATGCGCCATATTCATGACACCCGCGGCCATATCATCGTTGCTGGCAAAAACTGCTGTGGGGCGCTTCACTTGTGTAAGTAGTGCTTCACCCGCTGTTCGGCCGCTTTCAAAATCATAAAGGCCGTCACAGATAAATGTATCCACCACTTCAATATCCGCTTCGACCACCGCACGGGAGAATCCTTCAAAACGGTAACGGGTAGACAAATGATCAGGATGTCCTTTTACAAACGCTATATCGGTATGGCCGCCTTTAATGAGATGCCGCGTCATCTGGTAAGCCGCTTCTTCATCATCAATCATCACGGAAGGTACTTCACCGTTTCCCTTCGATGACGCAGCTACAACAGGAATCCTGCGTGCCTGAAGAGCTGTAAGAAGTGGGAAAAAATCACTGAGCGGCGGTGTAAGGATAACACCGTCTATATTCGAATGGCGCACCCAATTGAGGATATCTTCAACAAGGTTTTCAGTATGAAAATCAAACGGCCCAAGCGCCATGCTATAACCGCTTTTCTGGCATACTTCGAGGACGCCGGCTTGTAATTTTGCGAGATAGTTTGGACTGGGCTTATCGTACAGCAGCCCAATAACAAATGATTTGCGGCTAGCAAGGCCACGAGCCGAAGGATTAGGCCTGTAATTCAATTCGCTGATAACAGCTTGAACTTTTTCTCTGGTTTTAGCACTGACATTCGGTTCACGGTTTACAACACGTGATACGGTCTTCATAGAAACGCCCGCCTTTTTGGCAACGTCATCAATGGTCACAGAACCAGACATACGGCCCCCTTAGCCTGAAATTTTGGAAGGCGAGCCCATGCCCACCTTCCAAACTCTACTTACCACCAAATCGTATAAAGTGTTGCGATAATTGCAACAACGATTATCGAGGCAATGTTAAAGCCCGCTGTAGTGCTGAACTGGATATCATTCAATTCAACCGCACCTTCTTGGTCACCACCCTTCTGGACAAGGGAAATCGCAACCGCGAGTGCCGCACAGATAAGGAACACAACACCAACGCGGTCAATGAACGGCAATTCAGGCCAGTAAAGCTTGAAAGCGAGTGACAGGACAAACGACCCAACAGCCGCAGCAAGAGCGCCTTTAGCCGTTGTCTTCTTCCAGAACATACCGAGGAAGAAGATCACAACAATACCTGGCGTGAAGAAGCCTGTGAATTCCTGGATATACTGGAACGCCTGATCAAAGTTACCAAGAAGTGGCTTCGCGATAACAATCGCAATTAACATAGAAACAACCGCTACAAACCGACCAACGACAACAGGGTTCTTGCGGTTTTCTTCTTTCACAAAGGATGGGTAAATATCCATAGTGAAGATGGTTGAAATACTGTTGGTCATGGAACCAAGGCTTGAAACAATAGCCGCGATAAGCGCTGCAAACACAAGACCGAGAAGACCAGTTGGCAATAGCTTCATAGCTTCAGGATACGCCTGGTCCGGCGCACTTAAAGGCTCTGTAGAGAGAACCCCGATAGCGATGCCCGGTAGCACCACGATAACAGGCATAAGAATCTTCAAGAAGGCAGCAAAAGCGATACCTTTTTGCGCTTCCGGAAGGCTTTTAGCAGCCAATGCACGCTGGATAATATACTGGTTAAAACCCCAATAAGAGAGGTTCATAATCCACATACCACCAACAATCACACTAATACCCGGAAGGGCATCATAGAAAGGGTGACCTTTCTCAAACACCATATCGAACTTCTCGGGCGCTCTCTCAAGAAGCGTATTAAAGCCACTTGCAACGCCTGCACCGCCAGAGATTTGATCAAGCATAATATAAGCGATCACAAGGCCACCGAATACAAGTAAAACAACCTGAATAATATCAGTAAATGCCACAGCTTTCAGACCGCCATAGAAGCTGTATGCCGCTGCAAACAAACCCAGCACAACAAGGCCAGTAACAAGATCAACGCCCGCAACTGATGAAATAGCCAGCGCACCCAGCCAAAGAATAGAGGTAAGATTCACAAAGATATAAACGGCGAGCCAGAAGAAGGCCATTACCATACGCACACTGTGGTCGTACCGCTGTTCAAGGAATTGTGGCATCGTATAAATACCGCGCTTCAAGAAGATCGGCAGTAGATATTTACCAACAACCAAGAGCGTAACAGCCGCCATCCATTCATAGGATGCAATTGCAAGCCCCATCGCATATCCGGAACCAGACATACCAATAATCTGCTCTGCAGAAATATTAGCTGCGATCAAGGACGCGCCAATCGCCCACCAAGGCAGTGCCTTGCCTGCAAGGAAATAATCTGAGGCATCTTTTTCATGCCCTGCTTTTTCACGAGATACCCACTGCGCAATTGCAAAAAGCGCAACAGCATATAGTGCCACAACTGTGACATCGAGAGTTGATAACATAGTCCTCCCCTAAACTACTAAGTGGGCCCCTTGGGCCCCTATTTATGCTCATACCATAAGGTACGGCATTCCTTCCAAATAGTCCCTGCCACACAAGTGAGCGTGGCGAAAATTCCCAAAATATCTAAAGCAATAATTGACAGCGCTGTCAAGCAAGATTAAGAAATAAGGCCTTGGGAAGGACAATTCATAATCTGTGATTACCACCAGTAAAAAGTAGTGAGAGGGGATGATCATGCTTGAGGAAACAGTAAATAGCGGCAAGACTATTTTGGTTGGCGACATTGGCGGCACCAACGCACGGTTGGCAATTGCCACACTCAGCACTGATAGTTCAGCCCCGAAGATACAAGATTTCAGAGCGTATCCAAATTCTGAATATCACGATATGTCACAGGTTATTAAGCAGTATCAAATCGATTTCCCCAACCATAAACCTACCTGCGCTTGTTTGGCTGTTGCCGGGCCAATTTTTGATGGCACAGCCCATCTCACAAATCTTGGCTGGCATCTTGATGAGGGTAAACTTCAACAGGAGTTTGGCTTTGAAGATGTAAAGTTAGTGAATGATTTTGCAGCCCTTGCCCGGTCTGTCACAGCGCTGGAAAATAACGATCTGGTTATCTTAACCAACGGCAATAACGCACCAGATAGTCCAATCGCCATTATGGGCCCCGGCACCGGCTTTGGCCTTGCCCTTCTCGTGCGCCATGCCGCTGGTGTTACTGTAGTCCCCACCGAAGGTGGGCATATTTCCTTTGTACCGCAGGGCGAGCGAGAGCAAGCAGTATGGGAAAATCTTCAAAACAGCCTTGAACGTGTAACCGTTGAAACAATGCTTTCGGGCGTTGGCTTGATGCGGATTTACCGCGAGCTATGCCATATCAGCCATGTTTCTCCGCTCAATTATGAACCAAGTACAATCTCTCAGCTCGCTATGGATGGTGAAGATGAACTTTGCATGGAAACTCTCACTATCTTCTGCGGCATCATGGGTAGCGTGGCCGGTGATCTTGCCTTGGCGCTTGGTGCAAAAGGTGGTGTTTTCATTGGTGGCGGTATTCTGCCAAAGGTTTCCGATTTCTTCACAAACAGCCACTTCCTGAAACGGTTTCTGCACAAACCACCCATGTCACATTTCGTGGCCGATATCCCTGTAAACCTTATCACAGCACCAGATGCCGCTCTCAAAGGCGCAGCTCTGATGTTTGACCAATAATTTTCTGACTAGCCGCCAGATATAAAGCCCGTTAAGAATGCAGAAATTTAGTATCTCTTAGGGGCTTTCATGCAGCAAACCGCAGCAGAAATTTTACATAGCGTATTTGGGTATGAAAGCTTTCGAGGTAAGCAAGCCGAGATTATAGACCGCGTAACTGCGGGCGAGAGTGTGCTTGCTATTATGCCCACTGGCGCTGGTAAATCGCTCTGCTACCAAATCCCAGCTTTGATGAAATCAGGTTTTGGGATTGTTGTTTCTCCGCTGATCTCATTAATGCAAAACCAAGTAGAAGCCCTTAAAATTCTGGGCGTTGAAGCGGCCACTATTAACAGCAGTAACAGCCGGGAAGAAAACGCAGCAATTTGGCAAAAGATGCAGAACGGCAAGCTGAAACTGCTTTATATTTCGCCGGAAAAGCTGCTGACCACCAACATGCTGAATGCAGTCGAAATCCTGAATATAAGCTTATTCGCCATTGATGAAGCGCACTGTATTTCACAGTGGGGTGCCGCTTTCAGGCCCGAGTATGAAGATCTGGCTCTTCTTCATAAAAGATTTCCTCATATCCCAGTAATCGCACTTACCGCCACCGCCGATGAAACCACCCGCGATCAAATCGAACAGAAGATTTTTTCACGCGAGGTTCATACGTTTCTTACAGGCTTTGATCGCCCTAACATCAGCCTGAATGTTGAAATCAAAAACGGCTGGAAACAGCAGATGGTGCGCTTTATCGCTGGCCGCACCAAGCCCGGTGAAGGCCTTCAGGAAAATGGCATTGTCTACTGCCTTTCCCGCAAACGCACTGAAGAAGCGTGCAGTATCCTAAGAGAAAAAGGCTATAACGCACTTGCGTATCACGCTGGCATGTCAAACGCGCAGAGAGAAGAAAATCTCAGCCGCTTTATGGCGGAGGATGATCTGATAATGGTAGCCACTATTGCCTTCGGTATGGGGATTGATAAACCGGATATCCGTTTTGTATTTCATACGGATCTGCCATCCTCCCCTGAAGCTTATTATCAGGAAATTGGCCGTGCGGGCAGAGACGGTGAACCCGCTGTTGCACACATGCTTTACGGCATGGATGATATCCGCATGCGGCGCATGTTCATTGATGATGAATTCGCGAGCGATGATCATAAAATGCGTAGTCACCAGCGGCTTAACGCCCTGCTTTCCTATGCGGAAGCACCTGAATGCAGGCGTGTTACACTTCTCAGGTACTTCGCCGAAACACCAGAATTTGAACACTGCGGCAACTGTGATCTCTGTGCGAACCCTGTACCAACAAGCGAGGCCACCGAGGCTGGGCAAAAATTCTTGTCTGCGGCTTACCGTACAGGCCAAAGCTTTGGCACCAGCCATATCGTGAATGTTCTTCTTGGCAAGCTTACAGACAAAATCGAAAAACTTGGCCATGATACACTACCCACTTACGGTATTGGTAAGGAATACAGTCAGAATGAATGGAAAACCATTGCCCGACAGCTAATGGCTCGAGGCTTCATTGTTGCTGATATGGAATTTGGCGCCCTGAAGATTACTGATTTAGGTATAAAGCTGATCAAAGGTGAAGAAAGCTTTCAGTATCGGCCTGACTTGGTTTCGAAGAAAAAAGCTGCTGGCGCTTCACGCTCAAGAGCCACCGCCATCGAATTACCGGAACACGCGCAACATCTGTATCAGGCGCTTAAGGAATACCGGAAGGAAATTGCTGTTGAGCGCAGTGTGCCTGCCTATGTAATATTTTCTGATAAGTCGCTGGTGGATATGGCACTCATGAAACCCACCAATCTTACTGATTTCGGTCTCGTGCACGGGGTGGGGGCTTCAAAGCAGGAAGAATTTGGGCCTGATTTTGTGAAATTCATCAAAGCCAATAAATAATCCCATAAAAAAAGCCGCCCAATATTGAGCGGCTCTTCCAAATTATGTTAGCTAAATTAGCTGCCTTTAGTCATGCGAGACGCAACCTCTGTTGCATCATCAAGCAGCATGTAAGAACCAATAAGCACATCAAGGCTTGCTTCCATAGCAGATGGAGCATCGCTTGCTTCTGTCGTTGCACCAGCTGCCGGTGCGATATCAGACATCATGGAAACTGACATTTCATCAATCCAACCGCTGAACTGCGACTGTGCTTTAACAAGAATAGCACCAGCTTTTTTCATGCCAGCTTTCAGATCAGCACGGTCAGCATCAGACGCTGATTTCATGCTTTTCACATAGCAGCGGTGTGCAGCAGTTGAAGCAGAGATAACTTTCTTGAACTCACCCGATACAAGTTCAACCTGCTTTTCAACTTCCATACCTTGCGCTTTAGCAATTGAAGGCATGCCATTTTCATAAGCTGCAACAGCTTCATAGCAATCACCTTTATCACCAGCGAAAGCTGCTGTTGTTGTCATCATTACGCCTGCAGAAACGCCTGCTAGTAGTTTTACATATTTATTCACGATAAATCCCTCGTTGATATTTCTATCACCCACGAACTTCAGTGTTCCCGCAATTGAGATAAAAGGCAATTTAATTCAACTTTTATGAATGTTTTTTGTTAAATCACACCGCTAAGCACCATTTGAGCGCGATAAAAACATCATATTTTATTAAATTCTTATCTAATTCAATGCAGCACAGAAACTTTGATTCGTTAACCATAAATGCGATTAAACGTTTATACCCAATAGAAATATTGATCAGAGGTACTATGTTGTATATGTCAAAATACAGGTTCAACAAACGCAATAACCTAGGGTGTGTAGCTCGTGAGCTCTTCAGATAATACCGACGTACAGGCACACCTCAAAAAGGGATTTGGCAATCAGTTCTGGCGCTTCCATCTCATTTTCTGGGGCGTTACCTTTGTCATCATGTTTCTTGCTGGCCTATCCCAGTTTAAAACGCTTGAGGTTGCACTGGTACGGAACATTTCATATGGCATTTTAGGTTTTACCTCTACACTTCTGTTAATTCCACTATTTGATCAAAGTCGCCTGCAAAGCACGCAAAAACTACTCCTGACTACTCTATTGAGTGCCTACATTATTGGTGCGACGGTTTCCCTTCTCGTTAACCCTATAGCTTTTGCTATGCAGGGCTTACTCGTTTGGGAACTACCCTGGCCGCGCTGGTTTTCAGGCTCATTAAATTTCTCGCTGGTTATTCTTGTTTGGTGTGGTCTTTATCTGGCATTCAAAATGGGGCTTAGATTTGTAAAAGGCGATGAAGCACAAAAGGCTGCAGAAGCGATTTCTTCCATCACCTCGGTTTCTACTTACCCTGAATTTATCGCACTAGAGCGGGACAAGAAGATTGTCTTATTACCTGTCGCAAGTATTACTGTTATTCAAGGCGCTGGGGATTATGTAGAAATTGGTACCGATGATGGCACATTTCTAAAACGCGATTCCTTAAGCAATATGAACCGTACATTGGACCCACAACTGTTCCAGCGTGTCCACCGCTCAACCATCGTAAACCTGCACGCTATCAAAGAACTGGACCCAAAAGGAAAAGGTGACTTCACGCTTATTCTAAAGTCCGGCACCAAGATCGCTTCCAGCCGCAGTTATATGAAAGATTTCAAAAGCCGTTTTGCAGGTATCAAATAAAGGCACTCCAACTTTCCTTACCAATAATCCAGTTCACCGCATCCATGTCCAACTGACCGATTGAGGCCTTGTGCACAGCTGCGATTCACGGAAATTCCTCTTGCAATCTTACGAATAGATCAGGAGCGAACTTTGCGTATTCTTCTTTTATTATCCCTCATTCTAGGCGCCCAATCAGCTTTCAGCCAACCTGATGCAGAGCAAAGCAATCCATATGGCCATGGGCAGTATCTCGAAACACCGCGCGGTAAAATCTATTACGAGACTGAAGGCAGCGGCACGCCTGTTTTTATTGTTAATGGCGGACCAGGTGCTGGTCACCGTGTTTTCTTAGGCTGGTTTGAATTCCTTAAAACAAAGGGATACCAGATCGTCTACTTCGATGAAATTGGCAGGGGCCGTTCTGAACGAAACATCAAAGGCAAGTTTACACCGCAAATGACGGTGGATGATATGGAAGCGCTTCGGGCACACCTGAACGCAGAAAAAATTGTGGTTATGGGCCATTCATATGGCGGCATTCCAGCCATGCAGTATGCCATTCAGTTCCCAGAGCATGTTGAACGCCTTGTTATGCTGAGCGCATCCTATGACGCTCAAAGCCAGCAAATGAATATTGATCACGTAAGCCATCTTATGAAAACCAAATATCCTGAAATTCATGAGCAAGTTATGGCATTACGTGCAAAAGGTATGCTTTCGTCCGAAGATGAATATTTGGACCTGATTTACGAGAGCGCACTTGGTCGTGAACTTCAGTGGTTCAACCGGGCAAACCGGAAAGGCTTATGGAAATATCGTTCAAACGACAAGCGTGACCGATTTAATTTTCAAGTTTATCTCGATATTATAGGTGAAGACCCAGAATGGGAAATCACTGGCACTCTCAAAGGCCTAACAGTTGAGGACAAACTGCGGGGCTTTAATATCCCTACTCTTATCCTTGGTGGTCGGGCGGACAAGGTTTCCACACCGGAGCTTGTATACCGCCTATATAAAATGCTGCCTGAGCAAACAACTCAATTTGAGATGTTTGAAAAAAGTGGTCACTGGATATGGGCAGAAGAAAATGAAAAGTTTAAACAGGTCGTCAGTAACTTTTTACCTGCTAAATAACTGCCATATAAAACAATGGCATATTGATTAACACATCAATATGCCTTTCTATTCTTCCATTCTTAACAGACATAACTCTTGCCCCCATCTTGTCATTTATCATATAAATAATAATTAATATTTATTGCTATCTAGGGGGATTTGCGGTGAAATATTGGAGCATACTAACAATAGCCGCCAGCCTACTGTTTTGTAATACGGTTTCTGCACAAGAACGGTGGGAAGATCATACTGTTTTCGGCATCAACAAACTTGAGCCGCACGCCACGCTTTTTCCTTATTCATCAAAATCAGCAGCACTCAACAACTCCCTAAAGGAAAGCAATAATTATGTCCTCCTAAATGGCATGTGGCAATTTCACTGGCAGCGATCTCCAACCAATTTGCCTGAAGGTTTCGAGCAACCTGAATATGATGCAAGGCACTGGGATAAAATAAAAGTACCTAGCAACTGGGAGGTTGAAGGCTACGGCTATCCTATTTATCTGGATGAACGTTTTCCTTTCACCACCAAATGGCCAAATGTACCGAAAGACTATAATCCGGTTGGATCATACCGCCGCACATTCACTCTCCCTGCCAAATGGAACGGTAAACAAATCTTCCTGCATGTAGGCGCCGCTAAATCATCGTTGGACGTATGGGTAAACGGAAAAAAGGTTGGCTTCAGTCAAGGCGCAAAAACGCCCGCAGAATTTGATCTCACATCCTACGTACAGAAGGGTGAAAATCTGATTGCGTTCCAGATCCGCCGCTGGACAGACGCCAGCTATCTGGAAAGCCAGGATATGCTCCGTATTTCGGGTATTGAGCGAGATGTTTATCTTTATGCCACACCAAAGCAACATATATTCGATTTTCACGCGAAACCAACACTGGATAAAAGCCTAAAAACTGGTGAGCTTGAACTGGATGTAACGCTTGAAAATTATGTCGATAGTAGCACTACTGTTACTGTAGAATATGCACTTCTCAATCCGTCAAATCATATGGAAAGAATACTTAGTGGATCTCAAAATATAGATCTAAGGAAAACAGCAGAATTTACCTTTATCGGTAAACTTCAGAACCCAAGGCTTTGGTCCGCTGAAAACCCTCATCTTTATACACTCCTGATTACACTGAAGGACAGTAACGGTAAAACTTTAGAGGTCATCCGCGATGATATTGGCTTCCGACGTATTGAGATTGCGGGTAGCCAGCTGCTCGTAAACGGCAAAGCCATTTATATCCGCGGCGTAGACAGGCATGAAACCTCCCCTCACACAGGCCATGTGGTTGACCGGGCTTCCATGGAAAAAGATATCCGCCTAATGAAGCAACTGAATATCAATGCCGTACGCTCAAGCCACTACCCTAACGATCCTTACTGGTATGATCTTACTGATAAATACGGCCTTTACATCATTGATGAAGCCAATATTGAATCACATCCATTAGCTATTCATGAAGATACGCAATTGGGCAACGAAATGAGCTGGCTCCCAGCCCATATTGATCGCACCAAACGCATGTTTGAGCGGGATAAAAATCATCCGTCAATCATCATATGGTCACTTGGGAATGAAGCTGGTGAAGGCAAGGTTTTTGAAGCTACGTACAAATGGCTTAAGGAACACGATGACAGCCGACCTGTGCAATATGAACCAGCGGGTCTCGAAGCGTACACAGATATTTATGCGCCAATGTATCCGCCTATCGAACGACTGGTGAAATATGCCGAAAGCAAACCCCAACGCCCAGCTATTATGATCGAATATGCACATGCCATGGGTAACTCGGTTGGTAATCTGCAAGATTATTGGAACGCAATTGAAAAATATGACGTACTACAGGGCGGTTTTATTTGGGACTGGGTAGACCAAAGCCTTGAATACACAAGTGATAAAGGGGTGAAATATCTAGCTTATGGCAAGGATTTTCATCCCACTTTACCAACAGATGGCAATTTCCTGAACAACGGCCTTGTGAATGCGTATCGCATTCCCCATCCTCATGCTTATGAGGTAAAAAAGGTTTATCAACCGATCCGATTTAATGTGATTGATGCTGCCGCAGGCCTGTTCAGCGTAATAAATAAATACGCGTTCACCGACCTGAAGAAATATGACCTGAAATGGCGAATTGAAGCCGGCGGAAAACTGGTAAAAGAAGGTTATCAAGCCATGCCATCGGTAGCGCCCGACGCCACTACGGAACTGAAACTCAATCTTCCTACTCTCCCTGTCTCCAGTAACGCTGAATATTTCATAACCCTGAGTGCGGTTACTCGAGAAGCTGATCCAATGCTGCCAATCGGGCATGAAATCGCATTTGAACAATTTAAGCTGCCAGTACAGGAGCCTGATGTAAGCCCAAAAACCTTGCATGCCTCTTATACAGTTACCGATGCCGGCGGTATGGTTACCTATCAAAACGCTGATACAAAACTCGGCTTCAATAAAACGACAGGCTGGCTGGAAGTGTATGAACATGCAGGGCAATCATTATTGGCAGGCGCTCTGAAACCAAATTTCTGGCGTGCGCCAACAGACAATGACCTCGGCAACAATATGCATAAATGGGCAGCTATCTGGCAAACCGCAGCTGATAAGCTCTCCCTTATCAGCTTAGAGACTAGCGAGAATATGGTAGAAGCATCTTATGCATTCGAAGGAATTCCTGGATCACTAGAGCTTACCTATAAATTTGGTGCCAATGGTCAGGTGAAAGTTTCAAATAAACTTAAACTGCCCTCTGATCAAAAGCTTCCAAACCTACCACGTTACGGCATGCAACTGATTATGCCGAAGGGCCATACATATTTGAGCTGGTTTGGTCGAGGCCCCCATGAAAGCTATGCGGACAGGAAAACATCTGCTCGTATCTCACTTTACAAAAAAGATATCCGACAAGGCGAACATCACTATGTACGCCCGCAAGAAAACGAAAACCGGACAGATGTGCGCTGGATGGCACTCCTTAACGAAAGCGGATCAGGCTTGATGGCTGTAGGTAATAGACCACTGAGCGCGAGCGCATGGCCATACCTGCAATCTGATATTGATTTCAGCGCCGGTGATGGTTCTGCCTCGGCCTCCGGCCTTGTACCTGTCACCACCAAACATGCTATTGATGTGCCCCAACGCGATATCAGCACCTTCAACATTGACCATAAACAAATGGGTGTGGGTGGCGATACTTCGTGGGGACGACTTGTGCATAAGGAATATACTATTCCGGCAGGCAATTATCAGTATAGTTTCACACTGGTTCCTGTAACCTCTGGTAAAGACACTGCGAAACTCGCACGCAACGTACATTAGAAATTTGAGTAAAAATTATGTCTCAGTCGCTTACCCCTTCTTTTGACGAAGCAACCATTCTGGAACACCTTTCAAATCAATATGATTTGAAAGGCACACTTAAGGCGCTCGCCAGCTATAGTGACCAGAACTTTCTTCTGAAAACAGAGACGGACAACAAGCTCATTGTAAAAATTGCCAACCGGCAGGAAAGCTTTAACGAGCTTGATATGCAAAACGCCGCGATGGGGCATCTGACCAAAGCAAAAATAGCTGTGCCACACGTACTGAAATCTACAGATGGTGCCGAGATCAGCTTCATTACAAATGACGAAGGTACCCAGTTCCATTTTCGAGTTCTCAGCTTCCTTGAAGGCCAGTTCTATGCGGAAGCAAAACCCGAAACCCACGGCACTGATTTGTGGACAAGTTTGGGCACATTTTTAGGCACAATGGATAACGCCCTCAAAAACTTCAAACATACTGGCGCATACCGTTTTTTTGATTGGGATTTGGCCCACGGCTACAGCATTTGCCAGAGCAAAAAAGTGGATCTAAACGAAGAACATAAAGGCGTTGTTGAACATTTTCTTAGCTACTATCACAGCCATATCATGTCACAGCTTGGAAAGCTCGAAACATCTGTCATCCACAATGATGCCAATGACTACAACATTTTGATAGATAATCCAAACGAGCCTAAAACTGTTACAGGGCTAATTGATTTTGGCGATATGGTTCATAGCCACACCATTAATGAACTGGCAATCGCCTGTGCCTACGCGCTGCTTGATCAACATGATCCTATAGAAACGCTGAAAGTCATTGTTAGTGCTTATCATCAAGCACGCCCACTGTCCGTTGCGGACTTCGAAGTACTTTACGGACTGATTGCTCTCAGGCTTTGCACCACACTTTGTAATGCAGCAACGGAATATAAAAAACATCC
Organism: Kordiimonas sp. SCSIO 12603; assembly: GCF_024398035.1. Classification (NCBI taxonomy): domain Bacteria; kingdom Pseudomonadati; phylum Pseudomonadota; class Alphaproteobacteria; order Kordiimonadales; family Kordiimonadaceae; genus Kordiimonas; species Kordiimonas sp. SCSIO 12603. The sequence goes on along the minus strand of NZ_CP073748.1, from coordinate 977,791 downwards.
AGACAATGAATATTTACTGGTTTCTGTGCGCCCTGCATTTGACCTCCTTAAAAAACTTAAACGCATGGCGCCTTTTGCCATTGAATGCCAACTTAAGAAAGCATGTGGAATAGAACCAGATAATGGTCAGGCCAAAGAAGATATTCACAGTTTCCGGCAGCAACATCTGGGGAAAACCCTTAGCTTGAGTTTTAAAGAACCACTTAAAATAGTACGTGGTTTAGGCCCTTATCTTTATGATGAAAATGGTACTGAATATCTGGATATGGTGAACAACGTTTGCCACGTTGGCCACTGCCATCCGAAGGTGGTTGCCGCTGGCCAAGCACAGATGGCAAAGCTCAACACCAACACACGTTTCCTCCACGACAATCTGGTAGATTACGCTGAAAAACTCCTCACCACCATGCCTGAAAAGCTATCTGTCTGCATGTTTGTAAACTCGGGCAGTGAAGCCAACGAACTAGCTTTCAGGCTAGCCCGCAATTTCACTGGCTCAAGAGAACTTTTAACGGTTGAAGGCGCATACCACGGCAACACAAACGCCTGCATTGAGGCAAGCCCCTACAAATTTGACGGCCCGGGCGGTGAAGGTGCACCAGATTATGTTCATAAAGTAATGTTGCCAGATCCTTACAGAGGCACCTATGTAGGTACCACGAAGGAAACGGGCAAAAAATATGCCTCTGATGTAAAGCGAGCCATTCTGGATCTTGAAAGCAAGGGTAAAAAGCCAGGAGCCTTTATCTGTGAAAGCCTGCAAGGCGTGGCGGGCCAAATTATCATGCCAGAAGGTTACCTTGAACACGTCTATGAACATATAAGAAGCGCAGGTGGTGTGTGTATTGCTGACGAAGTACAAGTAGGCTTCGGACGTGTGGGCACACACATGTGGGCGTTCGAAACACAAGGTGTGGTGCCAGATATAGTGACACTCGGCAAACCAATTGGCAACGGGCATCCACTAGCTGCTGTTATTACCACCCAGGAAATTGCAGACGCTTTCGTTACGGGTATGGAATATTTTAACACTTTCGGCGGCAACCCAGTTTCGTGTGCCATTGGTATGGCTGTTCTTGATGTGATTAAGGATGAAGGCCTCAAAGAAAATGCTCTTGAAGTTGGCGCTTATTTCAAAGGAAAACTTCAGGCACTGCAGCAGGGCTTTGAAATACTGGGTGATGTACGTGGTCTTGGTTTATTCCTGGGTGTGGAGATGGTGCGAAACCGTGATACGAAAGAACCGGCAACAGAAGAAACGGCTGAATTAATTGAGTATCTTAAAGAGCGGCATATCATCCTCAGTACTGAAGGGCCCTTTCATAATATTCTGAAAATTAAACCGCCTATTGTTTTTTCAAAAGAAGATGCAGACAGGTTCCTCAAGCATTTTGAGAACTGGCTTCAAAACGCACAATAGTAAAAAGGCCCGCCATATGCGGGCCTTTCCGTATCTAAAATGACGTTAAGCTATGTTTGCCAGATCATTCGAGATGAAAGATCCGAAAGTCGGCAAGTTAAACTCTTCCACTTCTAGCGAAATGTTTGATGCTGCAAGCGACGAAAGCTCTACACCTTCAAGAAGAAGGGTTTGATTTGTTGCCGCATCCAACGTGATAAGAACGCCACTATCTATTTGACTGGCAGCAGCCAACACATCTTCAGCTGTTTCAAACGATGTAAACCCATCAAATGACAAGGTATCATTTCTTTCAAAATCAGTGATGACATCAGCATCGTCCTGATCACCGAAGTTGAAAATGAAATCATCTCCGCCCGAACCACCTTCAAGCGTATCACTGCCTGCGCCACCTGAAAGTGTATCGCCGCCAGTACCTGCTGAAATATTGTCGTTGCCAGCACCACCCAACAGCAAATCATCACCATGATCACCATCAATGACATCGGCGCCATCACCAGCTGATACAGTATCACTACCGTTGCCCACGCTCACAATATCATCACCTTCGCCTGCAAAGATTAGATCATCGCCGTGATCACCCTCAACCGTATCGGAACCTGAGCCAGCGCTGATAATATCGTGGCCTGTACCGCCATCAATTACATCATTACCTGCACCACCATCTAGCGTGTCGTTTGCATGATCGCCATCAAGTTCATCATCACCTTCGCCACCTAACAGCTGGTCACTACCGGTGCCGCCATCAAGCTCGTCATCACCTTCGCCGCCTAACAGTGTATCATTACCGTGATCACCGATGAGATCATCGTCGCCAGCACCACCGCTCACAAGATCATTACCGTTGCCGCCGTTCACTTCATCAGCACCATCACCACCGAACAGTTGCTCGTCACCATGGCTGCCATTAATAACATCATCACCGATTGTGCCGCTGATCAAATTCGCAGATACCGAAACAGTTTCAGTTTGATCACCACTTGCTAGATCAGCCTGTGCAGGGAAGAAAAGTGTTACATCAACATCACCAGATACGCTGGTAAAGCCATCAGGACCTGTAACATCAAAGAATTCATCTGCATCCAGCTCAATTGTCACAGTTGTTTCACCCGGATTAAACTGTGCACGCAGTGTTTGCTCTGAACCATCAGCGCCTATCACAGTGATCCCAACTGAACTTGGGAGCGTGGTAAAGAGCGATGCTGAATCAAACTGTAGTATCAGTTCAACCGTATCTCCGTTCGCGGAAAGCTGCTGATTCACAGAAACTGTTGGCGTAAAAGGCAAACCATCAAGCGTATTCACCAGACCAACACCATCTGGACGCTCCACCGTATAACCCAGGTCCTCGAAGACCGCGAGTTCAAGCGCGCCAAGCGTTACGATATCACCCGGGATCACAGAGGGGTTTTCAAGCGCCAATGCTGTATCAGCAATAGATCCATCAGGGTTACGGAGTGCAAAGTGAGAAACGTCTGAACCGGCACTATCAAATGTACTCTCAAGCGTAATTGCTTCACCATACACCTCTACGGCATTTTCACCATTAAAGGTAGGCGTAAGGAAACCATCAACCTCATCAAATTCCACGAATGTGCCGTATGTAGAATCGAGCGTTTCAAGTTCACCGTCACCATCAATATCCAGCAGAAAATCTTGACCTGTATTATCGCGGAACGACAAGAAGCCAAGGCTGTGGATAATTTCATGCGCCAGTACAGAAACAAAATCCGTTACACCTGGCACTGCAACACGATCAGGATCAACATCAAAAGATGCACCAAGTAAAAATTCAGGATTTACGTTAATAACGATATCTGGGGTATCGCCGTTCAAATCTACGCCTTGCTGAAGTTCCAGTTGAGCGGATGTAAACACTTCAACAAAACCGTCATCACTTTCCGGGCCAACAAAAAAACTTCCCGCAGTTGCACTTGCAACAGTACCAGGCCCTAGGGTTGGATTGATTGTTACGGCCACCTGAATGTCGGCACCGTCTGCGCCAACAATTACGTCGGAAATCAATTCAAGTGCAGCTGTTGTAACCGCAGCCAAATCATCAACAAATCCATCGAAAGATTCGTCTGCAGCGTTCACCACTGCAACACCAAAATCAAATAATGGATTACTTAAGCTGGCGGATGTAATAAATGCTGGAAGATTATTAAATGCTTCAAACGGAAAACTTAATAATCCCTCTTCCGCTAATTCATCAGTACCGAACAGAACCTCGTGTGAAACTTCCGTATATTCTACGCCTGCTACCGTTACCGTATTCCCATTCGTGCTTGGCATGATAGGGCTCCCTCTCTTGTATCAATTGTACAAACAGCCATCGGCTGATAGTTCAGCCCATGGCTCCCTTATCTACTTAGAACAAGCCAAAATACTATTATTAGATGTAATAAAAACACAATAGACATAAGCTAACAAAACTAACATGTTATGTTATTTAATTTCTGAAAATATTTTCATATTATGTATAATTATCAATTAATTAGATAGTTTTTATTGAATTAAACTAATCTAAAGAAGTAGAATTCTATTTCCACTTAATTCATTTTAAAATAAGAAAATTACGAAAAAGTCTTATATAATAGAAAATTAAATTTTCTAAAAATACCGCAATAGTTGTAAAACGGTTTATTTTCAAAACCACTTTTAATGCGTAAAAACAGGCTTTAATTTTAGCTACTAACTAAATTGTGATCCGTTACTGTTTTTAAACTCGGCACATCGGTTAGGTTTGAATCAACATTAAACCCTGATCCAAACTTACCGATTGCAGACTATAGGCCACCGTTCACAGATCAACTGGCCAGATACCATTGCAAAATAGATAGCTTCGCCAACTTATGATCAAAGCAACATCATGACACACACTGGAGCTCCCCATGCGGCCTTATGTATACACAATGCTCATAGCGATTTTTCTTGGACTATTGTGGGCGTTTTTAACTTTTACAAGTATTGATCGAGGTTGGTTTCACACTGCAATTGCACCTAAAGGGGATATTCAGTCCTTTTCCACCGCGGCCCAAAATGAGATCGCAACCCGATCACAAGGAAATGCTGTTTTGTTGCTAATTGCTGATGGTGAAATATATAGCGGCTACACCCACTCAACAAAGCAAGCTATTAACCAACAAACCCTTTTCCAAGTGGCCTCCCTAAGCAAATGGGTTACTGCATGGGGCGTTTTATCACTTGTCGAACAAGGCAAACTAGATCTGGATACACCAGTTGATACCTATCTATCCCGCTGGCATCTTCCTCCCAGCCAATTTGACAATACCAAGGTAACGATAAGACGCTTACTTAGCCATACTGCAGGGCTTACCGACGGATTGGGATACGGCGGTTTTCTTCCGGAACAAGACATTCAATCCCTTGAACAATCCCTAACCCAAGCAGAAGATGCTTCACCGGGAAAAGATGGCCGCGTTATGGTTGGGATCGAGCCCGGTAGTGCTTTCGCATATTCCGGTGGTGGTTACACCCTGCTGCAATTGCTTATTGAGGAAGTTTCTGGCCAAAGTTTCAACGATTATATGCAACAACATATCTTTCAACCACTAGGTATGATGCGGTCTACTTACATTCTAGATACACACCACGAAAATGTTGCTACCCTCTATGATACCCAAGGCAAGCCTGCCACTCATTATAAATTTACAGCACTCGCAGCTTCCTCTCTCTATACCAGTGGCCACGATATGACATTATTTATTCAAGCCCATTTCCCAACGAACGATCTTGCGGCTGGCAGAGGTGTCCTTTCACCCGAAATGCTTACCCGTATGCGCGAACCTCATGCTTCCGAACTGGGCGCTGATATCTGGGGGCTTGGCACCATTCTCTATGCATCCAACAACAAAGGTGATTTTATCGCGGGTCACGACGGCAGCAACGAGCCCGCCATTAACACCTCTGTACGTTATAATCCAGCGACAGGGGACGGCATCGTTATTTTAGAAACCGGAAACAAATTTCTGGCAACTGAACTGGCTGGCGAATGGGTTTATTGGCAGACCAGCAACATCGACCTAATGCTGTTTTCCATGAAATCAGAACAAATGATCAATATCATCTTATTAGGCTGGCTGGTTTTAATTTTGGCTGCTATCGCCAGATTTGTAAGGCTATATAAAGCAGGTTCACCACGCAAATAACTGCATAGAAAAGAGCTAGAGCGGTTCAGCCAATTACCTCTCTAGCTCATCCTACTTATTTCTCCTGAAGTAACTTTTTTACAGCCTTAGCAGCGCCTTGGTTGTGCGGATCAAGCGCTACTGCTTGTTGATAACTTGCCAACGCACCTAGTTTATCGCCAGCTGTTAACTGCGCTTCTCCGAGACTATCGTAAACATTTCCTGAATTCGGGTGCTCTTGCACGTTCAGCTTAAACACCTGAATTGCGTCTTCTACCCTCTTATCGGAAAGGAATGTGTAACCAATATTATTCAACAGAGCCTCAGCATCAGAGAAATCATAGCCGTCAGCTCGTTCTTTCGCTTGTTTATAGACAGAGATAATATCAACACCATTCATGGCTTTATAATCCCCAAACGCTGTTAAAAGTGGCAGCGGAGGTACTTCACCTGTCACAATTTCATGCATCAGCATACGCGCTAAAGGAATAGCTAATCCTTTATTACTACGATCATCCGTACAAATCATAACTCCTACTTTTTCGTCAGGGGCATAGCGAATATTTGCTCTGGCGCCACCACCGCTGTGACCCATGGTTAAGATACCGTCTCTTTCCTCAATCAAACTTCCAAGGCTGTAATCCTTAAAACGATAATCCTGATTAAGGAGAAATGCTTTCCATTCCTGTGGTGCTATTACCGCACCATTATTAATACCAATGAAAAGCTTCGACATATCATCCGCGGTTGTTACAAAACCGCCCGCACTTAGCAAAAAAGCGGGCTGACTATCATCTGAAACACTAGGGTGTTTGGTATTGGTCATATTTGCTGGAGAGGTAAGATATTCGAGCGCTATATCGGCAAAACTTACACCCAGTTTATTTTTTAAAATCATTTCCGCAACAGCATAGCCAGACTGGCGATACCTGGAAAACTCCCCAGGTTTATAATCAAGGGGAATATCTCTCACCTTTTGGTAAATATCTGCATTTTGGGTAGATGGATTCGAAACAAGTTCACCAAACCAGCTTTTATTCACTGCCATCGTAATACCCGAGGTATGGTTGAGGAGCCTGTAGAAAGGAATTTTCCGCCATGCTTCTGGGGCATCTTCAATATAATCAGCAAGTTCGCCTTCCATATTGATCCTGCCATCTTTTGCAAGGTTCGCATATGTAAGCGATGCCAATACTTTCGTCGCTGAATATAAACCGCAGGAGGTTGAAGAACTATATGACTGACCATCTGAGGTAACACCAAACCCTTGAGAGAACAGAACCTTATCCCCTTTTACGGCTGTTGCCGCTAAGCCAGAAACACCATAAACTTTCATCAGTTCCGGTATTTTCTGTGCAATCTCAATGGTGGGATCAACTGATGTGTTCACGTAATCAACCATGTTTGCATCGACAACATCAGCTCCAGAAGCAAAAAGCACCGAAGCTGCCAGTAAGTAATATTTCATCATATCCCCCTTCAGAAATTATCTACTACATATGTAGTAGATACAGCATCCGGGCATGATGTCAACGAATAGAAACACTGCTCCTGATCAACGCAACAGATAAACCAGTTGAATTTCCGTATAGGTAAAGCAGCAACTAACTAAGTATTAACTACCCAATAGTTGCTGCCAGAGCTTTCGTTACAGAATATATCAAAGGTAGTAAAAGCTACATCACCAAACAGACTATTACACCTTCAACATGATGTTTAACGCTTCGTTTCAAGCTGCGCTTTCAATTGATTTACAGTACGGTACCTACCACCCTTAATCACTGCTGCTACTGACGACAGATTATCAAGGTCCTTTAGCGGGTCTTTTTCAAGGACAATCAAATCAGCCCATTTTCCAACTTCAATAGAACCAAGCGAGGCCTCGTGCCCCATAACCTTGGCGCCATTAAGCGTCGAAGCTTTGAGAATAGCAGACAGAGGCAGTCCTGCTTTGTGCCATTCAGTCATTTCTGTATATAAAGAACCGCCATGCAATACACCGGGGTTGCCTGCATCGGTACCCAGCGCCAAAGTGATACCCTCACGATAGAGACGTAGGAGATTATCGCGCTGGATTTGGGTTAGCTTACTGGAAAAGAAGCCTCTTAGCTGGCCAACAATAAATTGTTCTTGCTCAGAAAGAGCAGCTACTTCAGCCTCTTCCGCATCAACATAGGGCATATATTTGTGCATTATCTGTACCATTGCACCAGCTTTCTCTGGCATGACATCAGCAAGCTTGAAACTCTCCAGAATATCTGGATGGGCCAGGCCATGTTCGTGATTTGAAAACTTCAAATCGTTCCCGGCTATTTCAACCGTTTTCTCATGGACCACCAATGTTGGCATATAAATGGTTTGATGCTGCTTTATAAGCGCGACAAACTCATCATCAATTGCTTCGGTCATAACGCCGTGAACAAGAATGTCTGCTCCCGCCCGGATTGCCATTTTAGCGTTCGCAAGCTCCGTTGCATGCACAGCGACGGGTATACCTTCACGGCGCGCTAATTGGATTGCATCTTTGAACAGATCGAAAAGCTGCTGCGGCGTTTCACCCTGATCCGGTGACCAGATAATTTTTATAAGGTCGGGGCCCTTTTGAAGTTGAGCTTTTACAAATGCGACAGCATCGTCTGTGGAGTTAGTATATTGAAATACCGGATCACCGTCCCCGAGATCAAGGATCGGAGCGGAAAAACTGGAAATACAAGCACCTGCAATTGCGACAGTTGGGGTGAAGGCCTCACGGCGGGCTTCTGCACGTACCTGGTAGTTCAAAGACGGCCCGCACATATCAACCACTCCAGTCACACCACTCACTAGATACCTTAAATATGTATCCGCCATATGCTCCCGTACCCAGGTTCGATCGCTTTCATAAGGCTGAATCTTGCTATAATCAAAACTATCGGGCCGGGTAAACGCGCTGCCTGATTGAAAAAAATGCATATGGGCATCAATGTAACCAGGCGCCAGATACTGCCCGGTAACATCAACAATCTGGTAGTCACCAGCAACATCCATTGTGGCAGGGCCAACAGCCTCAATTTTACCGTTCTTAACAAGAACGACTGCATCCTCAATAGGGGCAGCAAGATGAGAGCTGATAACCGTTCCTCCTATGAAGGCAACTTTATTGCTAACTGTTTGGCGTCCAACTGCCTCAGTGATTGAAGGGGAGTGTGCCATAGCACTCCCGCCAATACTTACGGAGCAGAGTAGAGCTGAAAGGGTTTTTCTCGCATTAAATCGTGTTTTATTTGAAAGGTGTTTTTGCATCAGGGCACCATTTTCTTTGTTATTGGTTAGAAAAGCGCTGATCGCGCCTTAAGGTGCTGAATAGATGCTTCTGGCATGTAGCTGATGCCAATTAAATAGTCTGAAATAGTCTGAAATTTCAATTTAAGGCATTAATATCAATACCTTAAATGATCTCTAAGGATTAGAGCTGTTTTGATCCATTCGTTTATCAAGCGTTGCTGCCCATCTGGAAGCTTCCGCCTCAAGAGACCTGAGGTCTCGATTTTCAATAATTTCCAGAGCAGATTGGGTGTTTGATTGCGCTCCTGCCTCATCGCCAAGATCATGCGCTGTACGCGCCATATTCAACAAGCCCATTGCTTGGCCGTAAGGGCACTGAATAATCTGATGATATTCAATTGCCGTTCGGTAGTGTTCCTGGGCGGCAGGCAAATCGCCTAAGGCGCGTTTAGCATGGCCTTTATATTCCGAGATATACCCCAAATACAGCCAGTCTTTGAGCGCTTCAGCTTCATCAGCAGCCAGCGATAAAAAATCGAGACCTGCTTGAAAATCCCTATTTTGTAGCTTGTGGATGCCCTTCAAATAATAGAGCCGTGCCAGTTCACGTTTGCTATCAGTTGCCTCAGCGTGCTGAAGTCCATCCTCAAGAACAGAAGCGGCTTTTTCGCTCTTATTTTGTGCCACCAGGCTGTGGGCCAGCAGCCGCTTCGCTGCCATATTGTCTGGTTCTGTCTTAACTGCTGCCTCCAGATATTTCTCTGCTGACGCAAAATCCTCTGTTTGCATGTGCTCAAGCGCAGCCGCCATCATTTCATTTGCAAAGTCGGAATAATAAGTACCACCAGTACCCAGATTTTTTTTGCCGATCTTCTGTGTAATTCTGGCAGCCAAACGGTCCAGACCATTCTCTACACGGTCCGCCAGCAAGACACCCTTCTCGGTATTGCTGCGCTCATGAAGCGTGTACAGAAGCTGGTATTCATGCGGCGTACCGCCAAGCTTAGCTTCAACAATCAAAGCAGCCCCAGTTACAGAAAAAATGCGGGAGATGTCGGCATGGGAAAAACGTTCTGCGGAGATGCCTGCTCTTTTTATAACATCTAATACATCAATGGTTTGGTAAACGCCGAAATGGTCAGAGGCCGGCAATCGGCGGATCAGATGATCCATAGCACCGTACCGCACCCAAGTATGGTCCGTGTCGGATAGATTGCTCGCAACCGGCAAAACAATAACCGCGCCAGCTTCCAGCGTGCTCTTGTCCTCTTTCTGAAACGCCGCCCAGATAACAAGAACCAGCAGCAGCCCAAAGCCTAATATGGCAGGAAACCTCCAGCGCAGAGTATCAGTAGGTGTATCATCTGTTTTTTCCTGAGCACGCTGCTTGGTCAGGTCGATTTCCTCCACAGGTAACGTCCAGGCATACCCTTTCCGCGGCACGGTTTTGATAGCATCAGCATCATGGAAGATCTTGCGTAATTCTTTGATAGACTGAAAGACCACTTGCTCATCTACGCTTACATCGTCCCACACTCTGCGAAGGATTTCCTGCTTACTGACCAGCTCACCACGAGCCTCCGTCAGTAACAGTAAAAGCTCAAATGTCTTTGGCCGCACTTTCACAGTCTCGCCTTGGTGCCAAATATGGCCAGCAACAGGGTGGATCTGATAATCGCCGGTTTGGATATAATGTGTCACAAATGGAGCCTATAAGAGCGTGCCGAGATTGGTAGTCATCTGCCCAATATAATGATTACTTTCTCAGATTCACGGCGAAATTATATATTTCTCTCACTATATTTAAATTTTCCATCTCGCTCTCCATGACGGTATTTTATGTAGTAGTTATTCCGTTAAGGCATTCTAGGACTACTACTCCTTTTTATGCGAATCATATCTCTCTTCAGCTTAATCAGTTCCTCAGCAGATAATTAAAACCCCGGCCCCTTATCAGGTGCCGGGGTTTTAATTGGTTACGGGAGTTCGAATTCATCTTAACCTGCATCATTAATACAGATGTACAACTATTTCGAAACAGAACCGCCAGGTATTAACTACACTGATGGCACTTAGACTCTCTATTCTTAAAGAATTTCAATAGAAAACTCGAAAGTCGTAAACACAGCATCACCCACTTCTCCGGTGGTTCCATCAACTCGCGTGAAAGTCGTGGTATTCAAGATCGCGCCAGTTGCTATTGTTGTATCCAGTACTTCGCCAGTTGGTGTACCGGTAAGATCAATTGATGCAATACCTAGCTCAACGAGGCTGGAGAGTTCATCGCCATCACCAATACCGTCACCATTCAGATCCTGGAACACAAGGAACTCATCAAACTGGTCATCACCGCTGTCGAGAACACCATCACCATTAGTATCAAAGGCGCGAAGTCCTTCTAGGTCTGTTTCAGCGCCCGGCAGATCATCCACGAAGGAAATTTCCTCACCTCTATCAATGATCCCATTACCATCCCGATCAAGGGCGAGCAAACCATCATCTGGGCCAACAAAACCCGTAAGCTCCTGAACGCCATCACCATCAACATCAAACGAATGGTTATCGATGAGCTCAAGCCCATCACCATCCAGATCCAGAACGATTGGTAGGAAACCGCTACCATCGAATATTTCGCCACTTGCCTGAAACGTGAAGCCTCCTTCAACCGAACCGCCGTTGCCATCAGTTATGATAAAATCAATACTATAGAAACCTGATTGCACTGGCCCTCCTGTCGCTCTTATCTCGGCAGAATTATCATCAATTCGAACAAAATTAAACGTCGTATTCAAAGCCTGTGGTGTAGTGCCAATAAAGCCTGTGACCGTAAAGTTCAGCCTATCTCCATCAAGGTCGTTAGCATCTACTCTAGCAATGAGAACATTGCTTACCGTTGACCCACTACGAAGTGGATCATTAGCAACGTCGAGATTCACTATAGTTGGTGCATTATTAGGGAGTTCTGTATCAAAGCCCTGATTATGACTATCACCAACACCAGCATTACCAGCTCTGTCAGTAAAACTACCGTTGGCTACAGATACGTTGATGGTACCAGAAGCGTCTGAAGGAGGCGTTACTGTAACACCGCTGCTGCTGATACTACTTGCTGCCCCACCTGAGACTGCAACGTCACTAGTACCAAAACCAAATACATCTTCACTGAAACCAAAATTAAATCTAACAGCATCATCAGCAACACCTGAAGTATTATCAGATATACTTAAAGTCGGCGCTACTGTATCAATAGTGATACCCTGCGTATCGCTAGCGATACTGGTTACGGAAGAACCTGTATTACCGGCAGTATCTGTTTGACCAGGTGTTACAAGTCTTGCTGTAGCAGTGATCGTGTGATTGCCATCCCCAAGACCTGAGAAACTGGCTGAGAACGTACCACTTGAACTCGCAGTAACCGCTTGACTATTACCGCCGAGACTAACAGTAACAATCGATCCAGGCGTTGCCGAACCGTTCACTGTAAAACTGGTTGCGCTTGTCACAAAATCTGAGCCACTAACCCCAGTATCATTACTGATACTATCAATATTGACACTCACAGATGAAGGCGAAGTTACCGGCGCTACTGTATCGATGACCAGAGTTAAAGAAGCCGAACTTGTCGAAAAGCCATTGTTAGTAGCTAAAGCCGTAACCACATGGGTAATCCCGTTCGTAGCACCACCACTCAAACCAGTACTGGTCAGGGTAATGGAGCCACTAGAAACATCACTTGATGTCAAGACCCTACTGGCAAGTATATTGATACCTTCCATCAATTGAATCACTGTGCCAACCTCTTGCCCCGATACATTTATGCTGAAAGTTGGCGTTGTATCGTTGGTAACGTTATCAATGGAACTCGAACCACGATCCGAAGAGGAAACAAGGTTTGGCCTGCCCGGAGCGGGAGGGGGACTAGCAGGTTCATTGACGCCTGAAATAGTAACAGTAACATCCTGCGTTGTTCCATCTGTTGAACTTACAGTAATGGTATCCGTCAGACTGTTACCATTATCCAGATTTTGTACAGCAGATAGGTTATTGCTGACCGCATAACTCCAATTACCAGCAGCATCAAGGCTTAAGCTACCGAATGTTCCTGAGAATGTACCCGGTACAAAGCTTTCTTCAGCCGCTCCATCTACATCAGAAACAGTAAGCTGACCACTCGTCTCAAGAAGGCCATCACCATCAGGATCTTCGTCCTCCGTCACGGCTCCCGTACGGTCTCCACCAATAACAGCAGCATCATTGATACCGTTCACCGTGATGGTTATCGTTGATGTTTCGTCAGCTCCGCCATTGGAAATTACCGTATCTATTAAAACTGTGGCGCTTTCACCGGCAGCAAAGCCATCTGCAGGCGTGAAACTCACAGTACCATCAGCGTCAAAGCTGAGTGTTCCCTGTGATGGATCCTGAAGGGTAGCTGAAGAAAGCGTTGCTGTGCCTGAGAATGTATCATTGTTCAGAACATTCACACTCACGGCCGTGTTTTCATCTGTCGTCACGCTATCCTCAACAGCATCAGCCACTGATGTAACATCTATCGTTGCTTCACCTTCAACAGAGCCACCAAACCCATCATCCACTGTGAAGGTAAGCGTAACATCCTCTCCGTGGAAATCAGCTGCCGGCGTATAAGTAAATGTGCCATCACCATTGTCTGTAATTGTGCCAAAAGCTGGATCAACAGAAACAGTTGTAACTGATAGAACATCACCATCAACATCGCTTGCACCTGCAAGCAGAGCATCTGACGTAATGATAACAGCTGTATCTTCAGCAGTTGCATCTAGAACAACATCTGTCACCAACGGTTCACCATTCACTGCTGTGAGAGTAATCGTAAGTGTCGCTGTTTCATCAGCTCCACCATTGGCAATGACCGTATCAACCACAACAGTTACAGTCTCACCATTTGCTACATCTACTGCAGGCGTGAAACTCACAGTACCATCATCGTCAAAGCTAAGTGTTCCCTGTGATGGGTCCTGAAGGGTAGCTGAAGAAAGCGTTGCTGTGCCTGAGAATGTATCATTGTTCAGAACATTCACACTCACAGCCGTGTTTTCATCTGTCGTCACGCTATCCTCAACAGCATCAACCACTGATGTGACATCTATCGTTGCTTCACCTTCAACAGAGCCACCAAACCCATCATCCACTGTGAAGGTAAGCGTAACATCCTCTCCGTGGAAATCAGCTGCTGGCGTATAAGTAAATGTGCCATCACCATTGTCCGTAACTGTGCCAAAAGCTGGATCAACAGAAACAGTTGTAACTGATAGAACATCACCATCAACATCGCTTGCACCTGCAAGCAGAGCATCTGACGTAATGATAACAGCTGTATCTTCAGCAGTTGCATCTAGAACAACATCTGTCACCAACGGTTCACCATTCACTGCTGTGAGAGTAATCGTAAGTGTCGCTGTTTCATCAGCTCCACCATTGGCAATGACCGTATCAACCACAACAGTTACAGTCTCACCATTTGCTACATCTACTGCAGGCGTGAAACTCACAGTACCATCATCGTCAAAGCTAAGTGTTCCCTGTGATGGGTCCTGAAGGGTAGCTGAAGAAAGCGTTGCTGTGCCTGAGAATGTATCATTGTTCAGAACATTCACACTCACAGCCGTGTTTTCATCTGTCGTCACGCTATCCTCAACAGCATCAACCACTGATGTGACATCTATCGTTGCTTCACCTTCAACAGAGCCACCAAACCCATCATCCACTGTGAAGGTAAGCGTAACATCCTCTCCGTGGAAATCAGCTGCTGGCGTATAAGTAAATGTGCCATCACCATTGTCCGTAACTGTGCCAAAAGCTGGATCAACAGAAACAGTTGTAACTGATAGAACATCACCATCAGGATCGGTTACCGCAGCCGTGAATATATCTGAAGTCAGGACTATGGCCGTATCTTCTTCCGTAGAAGCTAGGTCAAGCGGGACGTCAGTATTAATGATTTCAGGGTCAAGATTAAAATTAAGCACTCTTGATACGATATCAAAGCCGTTACCGTCACCAGTATCTGACTGGAAGCTGATAACAACATCGCCAGCCGCATTAACCTCGGCATTCACAAGGCTCTGCTCACCTGTACTCTCCAGATTAACAACAAAGCTCTCACCAATGGCCTCACCAATATCTGAATAACGCTGCCCATAAATCTCAGCTCCAACCCCTGAAGCTTCCTGCTCCCAGAAGATAACAAACGAACCGTCATCAAGGCTTACAAGACTGCTGGTCTTAAACCAACTCGTCGCTCCAACAGGGGTAACCTGTATTTCCTGACTGGTCGGCACACCGTTCGCATCAAAAATACGCACAACAACGCCAAGATCATTAGCTCCACTATAGGAAGAGACTGTCTCAACATTCCAGGTCGCTACAAAGCCACCATTAGCAAGCCCTTCAAGCTGAACTGCATTCTGATATTCAGCTGTCGTAGAGTTCAAGGTCAGTGTGTTAACCGAAAGCGTACCGTCAGCATTATAGATACGGGCATGCGCCTGATCTCTAACAGAGGTGTTAGCAACATACTGGTTCCATCCAAGAGCAATCCGGCCATCAGATAACTCTGTCAGGCTGACAGTAGATGGGTTTACTGAACCGATACCACCAATACTGTCGCTGCTCAGCAGCGTATCATTCTCATCATAAATATTGATACGAACCGCATTGGTATTACGCTCAAACCAAGCAACGGCATAGCCACCGTCATCCAGCGCTTCAACCTGAACTGGGTTGATATAATCCGGGAATGGTGAATCTTCAGAGCTCGCCGCATCATCCAGAACACGTTCCTCACCAACACGGTTCAGTGTTGTCCCATCATAGCTGAACTCCTGTGCTTTAACCTGGCTGGTACCATCAACGCTTTCACCAAACCAGACAACAAGCACATTACCGTTCTCAAGCACATCAACTGACGCAGCTCGCTGCTCACCCTGGAAGTTCTCATGAACACGGAATTCATTACCTACTGGCTGGCCATTAGCATCATAAAGCTGACCATATACACCGGAACCATCACCATCCTGCCCTTCAGACTGCCATATAATAATATGCCCACCTGGAAGCGTTGGGTGATCAGCTCCAAACACACCTACATCAGGACCACGCTGGTCATCTGCACCTTCAGTGTTCACCTGGTTCTCATCTGCAGGGTCGGTCACCACAGGTGGTGCATCCGGGTTCGTGTCTGGTGTGCTACCATCACCACCCGTTGGTACAAACTCACCAAACGACAGCACCCTTGATACGATATCAAAGCCGTTACCATCACCAGTATCTGACTGGAAGCTGATAACAACATCGCCAGCCGCATTAACCTCGGCATTCACAAGGCTCTGCTCACCTGTACTCTCCAGATTAACAACAAAGCTCTCACCAATGGCCTCACCAATATCTGAATAACGCTGCCCATAAATCTCAGCTCCAACCCCTGAAGCTTCCTGCTCCCAGAAGATAACAAACGAACCGTCATCAAGGCTTACAAGACTGCTGGTCTTAAACCAACTCGTCGCTCCAACAGGGGTAACCTGTATTTCCTGACTGGTCGGCACACCGTTCGCATCAAAAATACGCACAACAACGCCAAGATCATTAGCTCCACTATAGGAAGAGACTGTCTCA
Source organism: Kordiimonas sp. SCSIO 12603 (assembly GCF_024398035.1). Taxonomy (NCBI): domain Bacteria; kingdom Pseudomonadati; phylum Pseudomonadota; class Alphaproteobacteria; order Kordiimonadales; family Kordiimonadaceae; genus Kordiimonas; species Kordiimonas sp. SCSIO 12603. The sequence continues at coordinate 961,303 of NZ_CP073748.1, read as the reverse complement.
ACATTCCAGGTCGCTACAAAGCCACCATTAGCAAGCCCTTCAAGCTGAACTGCATTCTGATATTCAGCTGTCGTAGAGTTCAAGGTCAGTGTGTTAACCGAAAGCGTACCGTCAGCATTATAGATACGGGCATGCGCCTGATCTCTAACAGAGGTGTTAGCAACATACTGGTTCCATCCAAGAGCAATCCGGCCATCAGATAACTCTGTCAGGCTGACAGTAGATGGGTTTACTGAACCGATACCACCAATACTGTCGCTGCTCAGCAGCGTATCATTCTCATCATAAATATTGATACGAACCGCATTGGTATTACGCTCAAACCAAGCAACGGCATAGCCACCGTCATCCAGCGCTTCAACCTGAACTGGGTTGATATAATCCGGGAATGGTGAATCTTCAGAGCTCGCCGCATCATCCAGAACACGTTCCTCACCAACACGGTTCAGTGTTGTCCCATCATAGCTGAACTCCTGTGCTTTAACCTGGCTGGTACCATCAACGCTTTCACCAAACCAGACAACAAGCACATTACCGTTCTCAAGCACATCAACTGACGCAGCTCGCTGCTCACCCTGGAAGTTCTCATGAACACGGAATTCATTACCTACTGGCTGGCCATTAGCATCATAAAGCTGACCATATACACCGGAACCATCACCATCCTGCCCTTCAGACTGCCATATAATAATATGCCCACCTGGAAGCGTTGGGTGATCAGCTCCAAACACACCTACATCAGGACCACGCTGGTCATCTGCACCTTCAGTGTTCACCTGGTTCTCATCTGCAGGGTCGGTCACCACAGGTGGTGCATCCGGGTTCGTGTCTGGTGTGCTACCATCACCACCCGTTGGTACAAACTCACCAAACGACAGCACCCTTGATACGATATCAAAGCCGTTACCATCACCAGTATCTGACTGGAAGCTGATAACAACATCGCCAGCCGCATTAACCTCGGCATTCACAAGGCTCTGCTCACCTGTACTCTCCAGATTAACAACAAAGCTCTCACCAATGGCCTCACCAACATCTGAATAACGCTGCCCATAAATCTCAGCTCCAACCCCTGAAGCTTCCTGCTCCCAGAAGATAACAAACGAACCGTCATCAAGGCTTACAAGACTGCTGGTCTTAAACCAACTCGTCGCTCCAACAGGGGTAACCTGTATTTCCTGACTGGTCGGCACACCGTTCGCATCAAAAATACGCACAACAACGCCAAGATCATTAGCTCCACTATAGGAAGAGACTGTCTCAACATTCCAGGTCGCTACAAAGCCACCATTAGCAAGCCCTTCAAGCTGAACTGCATTCTGATATTCAGCTGTCGTAGAGTTCAAGGTCAGTGTGTTAACCGAAAGCGTACCGTCAGCATTATAGATACGGGCATGCGCCTGATCTCTAACAGAGGTGTTAGCAACATACTGGTTCCATCCAAGAGCAATCCGGCCATCAGATAACTCTGTCAGGCTGACAGTAGATGGGTTTACTGAACCGATACCACCAATACTGTCGCTGCTCAGCAGCGTATCATTCTCATCATAAATATTGATACGAACCGCATTGGTATTACGCTCAAACCAAGCAACGGCATAGCCACCGTCATCCAGCGCTTCAACCTGAACTGGGTTGATATAATCCGGGAATGGTGAATCTTCAGAGCTCGCCGCATCATCCAGAACACGTTCCTCACCAACACGGTTCAGTGTTGTCCCATCATAGCTGAACTCCTGTGCTTTAACCTGGCTGGTACCATCAACGCTTTCACCAAACCAGACAACAAGCACATTACCGTTCTCAAGCACATCAACTGACGCAGCTCGCTGCTCACCCTGGAAGTTCTCATGAACACGGAATTCATTACCTACTGGCTGGCCATTAGCATCATAAAGCTGACCATATACACCGGAACCATCACCATCCTGCCCTTCAGACTGCCATATAATAATATGCCCACCTGGAAGCGTTGGATGATCAGCTCCAAACACACCTACATCAGGACCACGCTGGTCATCTGCACCTTCAGTGTTCACCTGGTTCTCATCTGCAGGGTCGGTCACCACAGGTGGTGCGTCCGGGTTCGTGTCTGGTGTGCTACCATCACCACCCGTTGGTACAAACTCACCAAACGACAGCACTCTTGATACGATATCAAAGCCGTTACCATCACCAGTATCTGATTGGAAGCTGACAACAACATCACCAGCCGCATTAAGTTCTGCATCAAGCAGTTCCTGATTGCCTGTGCTATCTTCATGCACAACAAAGCTATCAGCTATACGGGCACCATCCGCATCAAAACGCTGCCCATAAATGTTAACACCCGAGCCTGCATCGCTCTGTTCCCAGAATACAACAAACGTACCATCATCAAGAACTGTTACATTACTGGTGCCGTACCACTGATCAGAACCAACGGGAACAACTTCAATATCAGCTGTAACACCCTGACCGTTCGCATCAAAAATACGTACAAACACACCACGGTCCTGACCTGTGAAAGAGGTCGTGGTCTCAACATGCCAGGTTGCTACAAAGCCACCATTATCTAGTGCAGCGGTAGAAACATTATTCTGATAATCCGGTACATTGGAATTAAGCACAAATGTATCAACAGACAGCGTACCATCTGCGTTATAAATACGGCCATATGCTTCTTCACGCACACTGGCATTGGCAATATAGTTAGACCAGGTAAACAGCACCCGACCATCAGAAAGCTCCAGCACTGACGGCACATAAGATTGCGAAGAATGTCCACCAAAGCTTGATGTATGAACTAAACTGTCATCAGCTCCAAAGAAGCTGACTGACACTGAATTAATCGAAGCATCATACCAGCTGATAACATAGCCACCATCGCTTAACGCTTCTACCTGTGGCGGGTTGGAAATACCTTCATCAACCACTGTTGCATGATCATAAACCGCATTGGCATCAATGGTCAGCTCATCACCAACCTGTACAATAGTATCACCATCATAAGAGAAGCGCTGTGCTCTAACACCTACTGTTCCGCTCACATCTTCACCATAATAGGTGACAATAAAATCACCATTGGCCAGAACAGCCACTTCTGCATGTTCCTGAGCACCACCTGCAACTGCAAGGGAAAGCTCTCCACCTACTGGCTGGCCGTTTGCATCATAAAGCTGTCCGTAGATACCTGTGGAGCCGTCAATATCCTGCCCTTCAGATTGCCATATAATAATATGACCGCCTGCAAGTGTTGGATGATCTGACCCAAAGGTTGCAACAGAGGTCTCTGTCTGATCTCCTGCAACTGTGGTGTTGATATCTGTATCACTGCCCGGGTCTGTTACAACTGGTGCAGGGTTCGGGTTCTCGATAGGCTGTGGTTCAGGCACTGGTGCAAGTGCATCAATATCAAGCACTCTTGACTGGATATCAAAGCCGTTACCATCACCAGTATCTGACTGGAAGCTGATAACAACATCACCAGCCGCATTAAGTTCTGCGCTAATCTGCTCCTGGGTGCCAGGAAGAGCCTGATTGATAATAAGTTCATCACCAACCTTCTCACCTTCAACAGTAAAACGCTGTCCATGAACGTTCGCACCAGAACCGGTATCTTCCTGCTCCCAGAGCACAACGAAAGTACCGTCCTCCAGATTAATCACAGCATTACGACTAAGAACCCCTAAACCACCAGCAGGCGCAACTGGAATATCCGGTGTTGTCGGGTTTCCATTTGCATCAAACACACGAACAAACACTCCCTGATCTGCAGCATCACTCGTAATGGAAGGGATTGTTTCCGTTGTCCAAATAGCTACAAAACCACCATCTGCAAGTGCATCAAGCTGCACTGCACTTTGATAGTTCGGGGTCGTATCATTCAAGGTTAAACGAACACCAGACCTCGTACCATCTGCACTATAAATCTGTACATATGCTTCATTGCGGATAGATGCATTGGCGGTATACTGGTTATAGCCTACAGCAATGCGACCATCAGATAGCTCGGTGATAGAGACAGTGGTAAAATCAACCGACCCAATGTTGCTGATAGTATCTGCATTCAGAAGATTACCCACGCCATCATATACATTCACATGCACACTGTTATCTGTCAGATCAAACCAGGTAACCGCATAACCACCTCCATCAAGAGCTTCAATAGACGGGGCATTAAAATAATCTGTATAATTCTGATTTGTTGTTTCAAGCTCTACATTATCATCAATGATCCGCTCTTCACCAACACGTACCAACGTGGTTCCGTCAAGACTGAATTCCTGAGCAACAAGCTGCTTGTTACTCCCGACACCCTCTGTAGACCAAACAATGATGATATTACCATTTGCGAGAACATCAACGCTTGGAAGAGTTTGATCACCGGCTGTGCTGTCATCTATCTGGAACTCAAAGCCTAAAGGCTGACCGTCGGCACCATACAGCTGACCATAAACACCCTGACCATCACCATCTTGGCCACTCGATTGCCAAACAATCACATGACCACCTGCAAGTGTCGGATGATCAGCTCCAAAGGTCGCAACATCTGGCTCACGCTGATCACCAGCAACTTCAGTGTTCACCTGGTTCTCATCAGCAGGGTCTGTCACCACAGGTGGTGCATCCGGGTTCGTTACAGCTGTGCTACCATCACCACCCGTTGGTACAAACTCATCAAACGACAGCACCCTTGATATGATATCAAAGCCGTTACCGTCACCAGTATCTGACTGGAAGCTGACAACAACATCACCAGCCGCATTAAGTGCAGCCTCAACATTAAACTGCTGGCCACCAGTTACCTCATTGAGAATAATTTCATCACCAATCGGTGTACCTTCAACCGTTAGTCTCTGCCCAAGAATATTGCCATTACCTTCATAGGCAACAAACAGCGTACCATCTGAAAGAAGAGTTATAGTAGGTTCTGTATCTCTTCCACCATCACCACTCACTGCTGTCGTAGAAATATTAAATTGATCTGTGGTAGCATTGCCATCTGCATCATAGGCACGGCCCACTACAAAACCATTACGGAAATGCCAAACTGTAACAAAACCACCGTTCTCAAGTGCAACGCTTTGAGGGAAAGTTTGTGATCCGGTGCCCTGATCAATCGTAAACTGTGCTCCCGCTGGCGTACCATCAGAATTGAAAATCCGCCCATGGACCCCTTCACCAGCCGTGCCTGTATTTCCGCTATAGGTATACAGTAAACGGCCATCTAATAGCTCAACGACATCAGGCCGGGCAAAGAAGGAAGCCGTAGTAGGCTGAAAGGTATTTCCTTCAAGAGTTCCGTCTGCAGTATAGATACGGCTAAATACTTCAAACTGCCCATTTTGAGTGGATTGATACGTCACAACAAAGCCGCCTGACGACAACGATGTAATTTCAAAACCATCACTTACGACAGAATCAATTGATACTTCCGAGCCAACACGAACCAGTTCATCATTATCCACCCTCAGACGTTGGAAAAAATAGTTAGAACCATTGCTATATGCGACAATGATATCACCATTCGCCAGTACTTCGGCCACTGCATGCTGCTGATCTCCAGCTACATTTTCATTCACACGGAATTCAAAACCAACCGGCTGACCATTTGCTCCATAAAGCTGGCCATAGATGCCTGAAGAACCATCTCCATCCTGCCCCGCTGAGTGCCACACAATGATATGACCGCCTGCAAGTGTTGGATGATCAGACGAAAAAGTAGCTATACTTGGATTTTCCTGATTACCTGTTTCATAAGTATTATTCTGATGTTCATCAGCAGGGTCTGTCACCACAGGTGGTGCATCCGGGTTCGTTACAGCTGTGCTACCATCACCACCCGTTGGTACAAACTCATCAAACGACAGCACCCTTGATATGATATCAAAGCCGTTACCGTCACCAGTATCTGACTGGAAGCTGACAACAACATCACCAGCCGCATTAAGTGCAGCCTCAACATTAAACTGCTGGCCACCAGTTACCTCATTGAGAATAATTTCATCACCAATCGGTGTACCTTCAACCGTTAGTCTCTGCCCAAGAATATTGCCATTACCTTCATAGGCAACAAACAGCGTACCATCTGAAAGAAGAGTTATAGTAGGTTCTGTATCTCTTCCACCATCACCACTCACTGCTGTCGTAGAAATATTAAATTGATCTGTGGTAGCATTGCCATCTGCATCATAGGCACGGCCCACTACAAAACCATTACGGAAATGCCAAACTGTAACAAAACCACCGTTCTCAAGTGCAACGCTTTGAGGGAAAGTTTGTGATCCGGTGCCCTGATCAATCGTAAACTGTGCTCCCGCTGGCGTACCATCAGAATTGAAAATCCGCCCATGGACCCCTTCACCAGCCGTGCCTGTATTTCCGCTATAGGTATACAGTAAACGGCCATCTAATAGCTCAACGACATCAGGCCGGGCAAAGAAGGAAGCCGTAGTAGGCTGAAAGGTATTTCCTTCAAGAGTTCCATCTGCAGTATAAATACGACTAAATACTTCAAACTGCCCATTTTGAGTGGATTGATACGTCACAACAAAGCCGCCTGACGACAATGCTGTAATTTCAAAACCATCACTTACGACAGAATCAATTGATACTTCCGAGCCAACACGAACCAGTTCATCATTATCCACCCTCAGACGTTGGAAAAAATAAGTAGAACCATTACTATATGCGACAATGATATCACCGTTCGCCAGCACTTCGGCCACTGCATGCTGCTGATCCCCAGCTACGTTTTCATTCACACGGAATTCAAAACCAACCGGCTGACCATTTGCTCCATAAAGCTGACCATAGATGCCTGAAGAACCATCTCCATCCTGCCCCGCTGAGTGCCACACAATGATATGACCGCCTGCAAGTGTTGGATGGCCTACCTCAAAGGTTGCAACATAGGCATCTGCCTGATTTCCTGCAACTGTAGTATTAACTTGATTTTCTTCAGATGTAACAAACTGATCTGACATAGATTATCCCCAACAATGCCTAAAATATATTGAGGAAATATATGAACTTAAAATTGTTAACACAATCATAAGGTTTAATTTAATTTAAATGAACACAACCATAAGGAAATGAAATCTGCAAAGTGCTGAATTGCTAGATTATTTTTTTATACCGCTTGGAAATCATGGACTATATCCACGCTCTCCGAAGCATTAAAGGCTGCCCCAGCTAATTGAGAAGCGTTAGAAGTGACAAGGTCACTCCTGAACAAGGTAACTCTCCCCCCTACATAAGATGGATTTCATATAGATTTAGAGGACTAGTACCCTGTCTTTATCATCAGATAGCAAGCTCCCTAGTACCACAGGGCATTAGCAAGTAAAAATAGGGCATAATCACATATATACATGAGACCTTTTTGAGAAGCATTATAAGGTAAATGTAGGCTGGAAATGGACTAAGGAATATTCCTCAGTCCTAATTTTTATTTATCACCACACTTAGTGGTGTGCAGTATCGCGTGACATATGGATTTGTGCACCAACACCTGCTTCAAATCCGTAATAATTACCATATTTCTCTCGAAGAATTTCAGCGGCTTTTTTATTTATAAACTCATTACCCGCATATCCCTGAGCCTGATGATTATTATAGATTTTCTCAAAGAAGCGTTGTTTGCCAGCTTCCTTACGAGCAGTTAAAATAGCCTGTTCCAGATCTACAATGTAATTCTGTACGAAAGTCACATCCTTATGACTACCTACATCACCATGACCACCGGATAAATAATCCCAATCCATCCCGTTAAGCGTTTCCAGATTAAGAATATACTTTTTATAGCTTTCTGCACCTGCAAATCCCATGAATGGCATCTGATCAGGGTTAACGAGATCAGGGAAGTGAACAACCTTTTCACCTACCAGTTCCCAGACACCACTATCCTTATCATGGGAGGGATTCTCAAGCCCATGAACGCGAACTGTCAGATTTTCAAACTTGGTGCTACCACCTTTAAATTTTATAGTCTCTGTAGGAAGCGGAAGCTTTGTCTTTACCTGCTTTAACATTTTCTCAGTAGCATCACTGGCAATAATTCTGAGATCATGCCCGCGTCCCTCAGCAGCTTTCACATAAACACCAACATCGCCAATATGGTCACCGTGATAATGGGAGTAGATAATCGCGGTTACAGGCTTATCAGTTACTGTACCAATAGCCTTTAGAATTTTCTCACCAGAACCAAAAGCCAGTGGGTCCATTATCAACACACCCTCATCACCAACATAAAAGATCGTGCTGTAAAAACCTGCCTGCGCCCAATATGCACGGTCAGTCAATCTTTGGACAATTGCTTCCCCTGCAAAATTTAATTTAGTGAGGTTGGCCGTTTTCTGCCCCGGCTTAAGTTTGCGCTCTGATGATGCAACAACATATTCTGCCCCTGTTGGGGAGGCATAACCGCCTTTCGGCATATAATTAAAATCTCGGTCATCCGCATGAAGCGTTGCCGCAGAGCCTGCGATCAAACAGGCTGATAAGAGGAGTTGTTTCATAATGGGTTCCTTAATGATTAACATACAAGAACTCATAGCTTCTGATAAAATCCCATAAACTACCTGTTGGATGAACAACGGGCTCTACTTGACCAATGGGTGCCATTACACGGTTTCGTGATTTTCCAGAGTGCTAAAAGCACGCCGCTTTTTATTGGTGTCTATTAGTGCAGATTGGGGATGGAGACCGTGTTTGGCTATGTATTTTAAGCTAGCTGTAGGTGACCATTACCTTTGTAAAAAAAGGAGAGGCGATGCGCCTCCCCTAGGAGGATGCATGCGTAAAGGTAAGGGTACACATGCGAGGAAAATAGAGGGAACTTTAACCCTCTTTGTTGTCTATGCATCAAAGGGAACAGATGCATAGCATTCCATAATGTTATCTTGATGAGAGGAGCATATTGGAAACCGTTTGTGTAAAAGTAACCAGAGTGAGCTTGGGCGAACATCACTCTGATTACTTCGTGTTCAAAGGTATACGTGCATTAGAATACGCCACTAATCGTGAAGAATAGTTCCGTTCCGTCACGCCGCCTCCTGCTTTCAATAAATGCTATATCGCTAAGAGAACGGAAACCACTGAACACTGTTCTATCTCTACCGCGTGCTTGGTTAAAAGCATCTCTAACTTCAAATCGCCCTTTAAGCCCAATTGGGAAAATAGTTTCCCAGAAAAAATTCACCCGATTACGTCCATCATTACTTTCGATTTCATCAACACCAAATCTGTCTTGAGGGTCTTCCTTCATATACTCAATGCCGAAATTTGAGTTTAATGTCGGAAATTCCTTCCTGAATGTAAGTTCAAAGTTTTCAGGTCGTTCATTAGAAAGTCGGCGGTTTTGTCCTGTTACGAGATCTGTAACGCTGGAATCTTGAACACGATAGTTTACATCAATCCTAGCGTTTGGAATTCCGAGGAAATCAAAATCAGTGCTGAAATTAATTTCAGCACCCCAGCGTTCCCCATTACCAATATTACCAGGGCTTTCTGTAGTGGGCCCAAGTGGGAGCAAATCAATCACATCTTCAATGTAATTATAGAAAAGCGTTAGTTCGACTACGCCAATATCGCCAAATCTACGCTCATAGGTCGCCTCAGCTACCCACGTACTATCAGGTTGCAGTTCAGGATTACCTAAATCTAAATCTTCATCTTGAAAGTTTGCTCTTGATACAAAATCATTGAAATTAAGCTGACCAACTTCGCGCTCAAATCTTAATCGCCATTGGCTTTTCTCACTTGAAACATACGTTAAGGCTGCTGAAGGTTTTGCAAACGTAAATGTTCTAGCGTTTTGCACATCACCCGATTGGCTAATTTCTGAGAACTCTACGTTAAAACCTAGATCAAGTGTTAGTTTTGAATTTAGACGCCACGAATCCGAAGTAAAGATTTCCCCGCGTTTCTCACTAACGCGTGTATTGGCGCCAGGAACATTAATCTCTTCCTCACCTTCACCATTATCCCTGAAAAGTGCAAATTCGCTCTCAACAAAGTTACGCGCGCCTTCAATACCAAATTGGACCGTATGGTTTTTAAAACTTGTCCAATCAAACTCTATCCGACCGATAGTTTCTCCCTCATTACTTCCCCTAACAGAACGAGAAAAACTACCTGTATCATCTGCCCTTAGAATATTCAGCGAAGAGAATGTATCACTGTATTCCCGGTTTAATAGGCCGATTAGCTTTACTCGGAATGCTTCATTGAATTTATGTTCATAGTCACTACTAATTTCAAATTGGTCTTCTTCATCACGAAATGTACGGACAAATAAATTTGGTTCTGATTGTCCTACAGGTGTTCGGATTGAATTCTCTAAAACGTCAAACGGGCCTGTTCGACCCTGAAAGTTTAAGCGGAAAACGTCACCACTATTAAAGTTGGTTTCAGTTTTGAGGTTTAATAACCATTCACCTAAACCACCATCTTCTTCCTCTTCCCTAAGTTCATCTGGTCCTTGGAAGTTGGTTAGTGTTTCGACACCTCTCCGAGCGATATCAAAGCCAAACCTTTCAATCCCAACTGTATATAACGTATTTGCTATTTTATCATTGTAGGAAACGTTAAAACGCGACTCTATTTTTCCTTCACGCTCAACAAGGGTCACTTCAAAAGTACCACTGCCGCTGCTTTGTTTTTTCAGGATAACGTTAACAACAACACTTTGTCCTGCCCCTAAATCCAAACCACCTGTCGCACCTCGAATTAGCTCAATGTGTAGAACATTATCCTGAGAAATTCTGCTCAGAATATTGTCAATACTATCGGATTTAGTGCTGGGTCTTTTGCCGTTAATCAGAATATTACCCGCTGATCCACCAAAACCACGAACATTATCGCCTCTATCAATTGTAAAACCAGGAACGCGGTTCACAAGATCAAGTGCAGTAATGGGATTATATTGTTGGAAAAACTCTGGCTCATACTTAACAGTCGCATTTTGATTTATTTGAACGTTTACGTTACTGTCTTGAGCTAAAGCACTTCCACTTATTATCAGACAGATAACAGAGGCGAGAGATTTATATCTCAGCTCACGACTACGACTTCCATTCAACATATTAGCTATCCTCACGTTAAAATCACGTATCTGTTACAAAGTAACTTTTTGATAACCTTCATTGACAGTAGCCATCGAAACAACAAGTGGTTATTGGACAAACAGAGGCATAACCTTGATGAACCCCTTTTTAGGCATGGATGAATAAAATTTATATCGCATCCAGCGTTGCGAACCTCTCGACTATGAAATGAAACATAGTTTTGACGATTAGCGAGCGATATCAGCTTATACAGCTATCTAATATAGCCTCGTCCCCCTTATGGGCTCCTCGTCACTCCGCTTTGCTGCGTATGAACCAGCAATCCGGACCCTTACGGTCCGTCTAGCGAGGCATCACATCTTATACCCAGTCAACAAAGTTAAAGGGCCGGCCACCGAATGGTGAACGACCCTTTAATTAGTTGCCGAAGCTGAATTTGTTCGTTATCGAATGTTTTAGAAATGCCTGTTTTCTATGATTTTCGAACATTGACCCTTTCGCAAATCGGAATACCTAGCTAAATCATTTGACCTATTGCGGTCATGACCCGGCATTTTGACTTGACTATTAGCAACCAGAACACTTGTTTGTTAGTCAATTCATAAAAGCTGAACTATATATCCATCATGCTAAACACGTACATATATACACTAACAACCTCAACCATCACAGTTTTGCTTTTAATCGCAGGTCTTGCGTTGTATGAACGGACACACAATCGCACAAAATACATACTTATTCTTCTATGTATTAGTATCTCCGGTTTTCTTATTGATGTTATGCCACCAGAACTGCCTCCTTCTCGATTTTGGGAAGTCGTGGGCAAATTTCTCTCGGTACCTAATTACGGTCTCATCTGGTGGTTCTGCCTGTCCCTGATAGATGACAAGTTTCGTCTTGGGCCACTCGCATGGACAGGACTATTGGTTCCAGCTGCTCTTTTACTTTTCATATTTTTGGGTGATGTTGGCTTGTTGAGCGGAGGCCCTCAAATCATCAAACACACACTTTCTCTTATACAGATATTAATGTCACTTCACATAATGTGGGTGTCTATGTCCGGCTTTGGGGATGATCTAATCAATGCACGGAGAAATCTAAGGCTTTGGATAGCAATTTTACCTGCAATAACTGTGATGATATTGGTAATCTCAGATTATCTATTGGCATCGGAGCAGCATGTATTAATACGGTTAATATTCATACTTCCATTGTCTATTTTAATTCTACTTTGGCTTACTCGTTTTCAAACATCCCAATTCTATTTTGCTTCAGCTAAAATCGAGGGCTCTTCAACCAGCGCAGACATAGAGATACCAGCACAAGACAGAATTGCTTATAATCGTCTAATGGTTCTAGTGGAAAACGAGAAAATTTATTTAGAAGATGGCCTCACAATTCCGATGCTAGCGGAGCGAGTGGGTATACCGCCACATCAATTACGGAACCTGATAAATCAAAAGATGGGGTATCGCAACTTCTCGCAGTTCCTAGCTAAGTACCGTATTGCTAACATAAGAACGGCACTTGCTGACCCTGAGCAAGCCCACCTGCCTATACTTACAATCGCATTGAATGGTGGCTTTTCGTCCCTCACAACATTCAATCGTACTTTTCGCACAGAGGTTGGTAAGTCAGCGGGGGCTTATCGCAAAGAAGCTCTAAAAGCACTGAACCATTACTGAAATTAATTAGACCAATTTCAAATTCGGTTTCGATTTTTCGAATCTGGGCAGACACTGATCAACCTGTTTGTTTACTGGTGCATTTATCAAATACATCAGCGAAAGAAACCGATCATGACAGTTAAAAACATATTTATGTCCATCTCCTGCTTTGCCTCCATTTTGTTTTTCACTAATGAAGATACTAGGGTACAAAAAGCAAAGACAGTTGTATCACTCGAAACTATAACGTCAGAATTGGATGACGTTATCAACACAGCCATGGAAGATCTTAAATTTGTTCCAGGGTTTGCAATTGCTGTTTATACGCCTGATGGCACCTACAAGCGCGGTTTTGGCGTAACTGATGTCGAAACGAATGCAGCCGTCTCCGCAGATACAGCTTTTTATATCGGGTCAACAACAAAGGCCTTCACCGCCCTCACGATGAATATCCTGCATCATCGCGGGGACCTTAACCTGGATACAACAATAGAGGAATATGCCCCTGAAATCAGATTTGCAGAAACGCTAGCATCCGATCGTATCACATTACGCAATTTGCTAACGCATACGCATGGCCTTCTGAATGAACCACTCACGTTTCGGAGTGCCTTTTCAGGTCAACATACGCCTGACATTAATTGGAAGCTTTTAGAAACCAAGACCATCCGAAACGCGGAGAAACCAATAGGTAAGTTTCAGTATTCAAACATTGGCTATAATATTTTAACGACTCTAACAAACAGAAAACTCAAAACGCCTTGGCAGGATTTGCTTCAGCAAAATATTTTTGCACCAGCAGGGATGACCCGCACAACAGCACGTATGTCTAATGCTATTGCACATGGTTGGTCCATCGCTGCTCCACATGAAGCTGGGGCATGGCCAAAGGACGGAGGTTTTGTTCAATCAGTCAAACACCTTACCATTGAAAAAACTGATAAAAATATGCAATCCGCTGGTGGTGTGATTATGAGCGCTAATGATGCTGCCCGCTGGCTAGAAATACTTGTCGAGGATGGTAAATTAGAGGGTAAGCAAATCTTACCTGCTAATATCATTGAGGAAACACGTAAACGCCATGTAAAGAGAGGAGATAGGTATGCTGGTTATACACGTGATCATTATGGCCTTGGATGGAATATTGGCCAATATCGTGAGAACAGCATTGTAAGTCACGGCGGTGACTTTCCTGGATACTCAGCCCAAATTTCGTACATGCCGGAGCTGAAAATCGGGATCACATCATTCGCCAATGAAAGTACAATTGGTCGAGAGCTACCTATTATTATCAATAACTACATATATGATCGTCTTATGGGTCGCGAGAATGCTCGAAAAGATGCGGAGCAGAAAATCCGCAAAGTTGTAAAGCAAGGTAAGCTTTGGCTTGAAAGCACCAAAAACTTGAAAGTCAACCGCTCCAAACGCCAATGGACTTTATCGAAGCCCTTTGAAGACTATGTTGGAACATACGAGAATGAAACTTGGGGTATGTTCGAAATATTTCTGAAAGATGGGAAGCTCGCTTACCGCATTGGCAATGTATGGAACATTGCAGAACCATTTCCAGAGCTCAATACAATGCGTATCGAGCCCAAACCCGGAGATGGAACCGTTGCAGTATTTACCTTAGATGCAAATAAAAACATAAGTGGTATCAAAATCATGACAGCTGATGGATGGAGTTGGTTTGAAAAAAACCAACCTCTGCTATCATAGCCTGGATCAATGTTCTTATTTAGCTGATCAAAGATCTTCATCGTCTCTGGTACAATTAGAAGAGCCCCGGCCCCCAATCGGGTACCGAGGCTTTTCTGAGCAAGTTAAGATGGTTTTGGTAGTAGGATTTACCGCTTGCGGGCTTCGCTCCTCGCGTTGTCTCCAACCTGTTGTAATACAGCAGGTTTCCGCCCGAACCAGTAGAGTTAAAACACCATACTCCACGTACCAATTAAAAAAGGCCAGCACCCTCTGGGTACTGACCTCTTTTAATGGTTTTGGGATTAGGATTAGTCTCGTCAGGACTATGTCCTTCCTCGTCATTCCGCTGCGTCTTCGACTTGCTCCATATGAACCTGCAATCTACGCTTTGGGCGTATCTTGCAAGGTATCGCAGCCTAAATCCGGTCAACAAAGTTAAAGGGCCGCCCACTAGATGGTGGACGACCCTTTAATTTGGTTGCGGGAGTAGGATTTGAACCTACGACCTTCAGGTTATGAGCCTGATTAATACACACATAATCCATTGATTTATAAATATATTTTATACGGTATAAAATTTTTGTGTGCAATATTGTGTGAGTTACGAGATTCCCGGAACTCGTTTAGGGCGCTTGCCAATCGAGTATCATCAAATTTGATAAGGAACTGACCTTCATCAAAATCGTTACAACTCACTTACCCATCCATTCCCCCACCTTTAGAAAGCATTAGTTGAACGGCTATTTTTTAGCGAGGCACCGCCCAGACCGGCAAAGCGCCTAAATCCGACAATAGCTTCCTTTTAAGCGGATTTAATAATTCAGGGAAAAGGTAAGAAGCCACAGCCCACTGACTACTATCCTCCAAAACCAAGGCTTTTGCATTCCTAGAAAGGTGCTCACCAACCTTTTCCTGCAGCAAATAATTAAGGTGTGAGTGTTTAAGCACCTCAATCAGCAGTGCCGAATAACGTGCGTATTCATGCCCTTGGCACAACGAGTTAATCATTGCTTTTATGTTGTGACAGCGGGTCACCAGTATTTCAGGTCGTTGTAACCCGTCAAGGATTATTGAGTATATTGTCGCTATACATTTAACGAACGCCAGATCAAGAGAAGCTTGAACAGGCAGCTCAGAAAAAGCGATTTCGATATCAACTATCACGACATACTGATCTTCGATATCCCAAGATCTTATTGCCTTATAAAGACCAATTCTTCGGTTACGAAATTCGGCACACATTGGTTCCGCAATGCGATCCTGATAAAAAGGAACCATATTTTGAGGAACCGTCAGTTGATCTAGCGAAACCTGAACCGGAGGCTCTAGCTCTCCATTTTTGTCTAGTAAGTAGCAAGAAAGGTGTAGTGATTGACGACTAATAGACTTTTTAATAGCAGCTTGATCCAACACAAAAGCGTTTCCTCTATGTCGCTGAATCACATCGCTAAAACTCTGATTAACATCTTTTCCTGCTTCCAACCCGAACAGCACCCATATGATCGGGATGTTTTCACGTTGATAATGGCCTATGCGATCAGAGATTTCTGTTTGAAACGTATTCGACTTCTGTATTTCAATTACAAATTGCCCCAACCCTTCCAATTCGAAGTAAACGTCAGGATACCTGCCGTGGCTATTATCTTTAGGTGGTAAATACTGATCGACAGTAGAGGACATGTATCGAGCATCCAATCGTACCAGCTCGTCAACTTTTTCACAGAGCATTCTATGAACTTCAGATTCCTGTTGTCCAGCATATTGAATAGCGCGAGCATCATGTGGACTTAGGTTTTTACCTCGATACCAAGGGCAAGATTGATTGGCTTCGTTATAGTGCGCATAATAGGGCCGCTTTTCCCCTTTGACATCACTGCAAGAGATATAAACAGGGGCACCACAGGCCATACACTTCGCTTCAACGCCTTTTGCCTGACCCCGACGATTATCAGTTATTGCATCGCGTAAGTGCTGCCATTCCGTTTTAGGCAAAGCCAAGAGTTGATCAGAGGTGAGTGGTCCAATCTCACCGGAAAGCATTGCTGATAGAATGGTGCGTCTTAATTTCAATATCTATTGCCTCTAGCTTTTCTAGCACTCTAACCACCATGAACGATACAGTAGCCGCCATCTAGCTCCTTCTAGGAGTGAATATAAAAATAGATGCCTCTATATTATTGGTTCAGCAGCAATACACATGGATCAACTTCAGGAGTTAAAATGGTGACCTGTCTCTTGCCCCTGGTCACACTCACTCTGAAGTTCTGACGCGCTTGATCATCGATTGCGCCCTGTTCATTGCTTCGCACTATTCTGTCTGAATTGGCAACGATCTGACCTCTCGATACGTTCGGCCATCCTTCAAATATGATCACCTCGTCAAACTGCTTGCCTTTTGATTTGTGCATATTCATTACAATGACCCCTGTCTCCGGCTTAGATTTCATGGAGAAATGTTCTTGAACAAAAGCCTGACGTACAATGTTAAGTGCATTGTTGTAAGCACCATTGGCTTTCCAATCTTCAAACAACTCGGCGCGAAGCTGTGACCCCCGATTAAGTATCCGTAGGTTTCGAAGCTCATCCGCAATTTCTTGAAGTCGCTTACAATTTCCAGCAATAAGCAAAGCTCGAATAGCTTTCCAATCTTCATCAGGATCACCCATGAAGGATGTCTTCGTTACTTGTTCAAACACCTCAAACATTGGAGTAAGTTTGCTTGTCTTTCTTTGAGGTTTCCCTTGAGCAATTTTCTCTTTCCATTCAACAAGGTTTTTAGCTAGGCCGTTGGCCTCTTCGATGCTTCCCTTTGTTGGCTTTGCGCCACCTTTGCCTTTAAAATAAGAAATTACTAGCTCTACAAAACCGAAGAAGGATTCTTCATTTTGAGGCTGCATCAAAAACGCAACAACTTCGGAGCCTAAAATTGCTGCTTCTAGTTCGACAACCGCATGATGAAAGATGGGTGTCATGCCAGCAGGTGGATTGTTGAGTTTGTCAGAAGTTACCCGTGTCAACTTCTTGGTAGGAACTAAGATAGCCAGAGACCAGTCCTTTACACCTGCGTCTACTAGCCTTTTGCGGGCCTTGTATATTTCAGTTACAAGCTTTGTCATTGCAGGATCAGCGCCGATTGGATATTTCAAGCGAGATATGCCCACATATTTCCTTTGGCCATATCGTCCTCTTAAAATTTCGTTGCCAAACAGGGCTATCTCAGTACCAGAACTCCTGTGGTTATCACCCTGTAAGTCAATTTTGACGGGCATGAACTCGTCTTCAAAGTGGTTAAGGCGTTCTGGGTCGGCCCCCATAAAATCATATATGCGTTGTTCTGGGTCCGCTAATGCAATTAAAGTTGATTTCTCGCCTAAGGCCTTCACAACTCTCCACTGCTCTTGATTAGTGTCTTGAAACTCATCCAAAATAATAAAAGGATATCTATTGGCAACGAGTTCCCGAATGCGACTACTCTCACAAAGAATATCGCCTACAATTGGAGCAAATAAGTCAAAACAAACTTTCCCATGTTCGTGGGCCAACGCCGTTCTCAGTTCAGTTTCTCTACTGTCACGTTCTTCCCGCTGTTCTTTGGTGATTTTGGAGCTAGGTGGATACTCCAATCTCATTGTGGATAGCTCAATGGCTTCATCAGGTGGCGTTAAAATACTTAGCTTTCGTGGTAAGCCCTTAAGGTACCCATGCGTCTTCAAAATTTGCCAAAAGAAAGAATGATAAGTGTCGACTTCAATGGCTTGCCTATGAACGTTAGTAATAGCTTCTTGCTCATCAATCGCCTCTATAACCCTAGAAACGGTCGCTCTAGCAAAGCTAAGAAACAGCACTTTTTGCTGGGTATTTTGCAGTTCCTCAGTAAGTTTGGCGGCTTTCAAGATGGATATAGTTGTCTTCCCAGAGCCGGGCCCTCCGGTTACTAGCTGACACCCCTCCGAAGTTAGCACTTCCTTCTGTTTTTCAGTAAGTTCCATGGGTGATTATTCAGCCTCTGCCTTTTTGTTTCCTGGCTTCTCCCACTCAAATCCATAATCGAGATCATCGAGTATCTCGTGAACGCCAACGTTAGTTTCGCGCCGATTTTCTCCACCTACTGGGTATTCCCAAAGATTCCAGGAAAGCTCACCGAGGTCATCATGATGAACGATAGCTTGATAGTGATTTTCAGGCCCCATACCACGCTCTTCTGATGATACGACAGCCCAGTCCAATTCATCAGCTTCCACTGTATAAATTTGCTTATCCCCGAAACTTTGAATACGTGCAGTTCCTGCTACATAGGGAACAAAATGAGCCTCAGGATCACCTTCCTCACCCTCATCAAACGTTTCTACCTCATCGAATAATTTTTTGATCGTTACAGCGGTTTCACGTAGCCACTCAGGCACTTCATTCTCACTACATTGAGCCAGGAAATCAGCGATACCCCAACTAGCTTTAGACCAGCTAAAGTACTCTTTCATCGCAGGAATAATATCTATCTCTGGATCAGGAAACTTAGCTTGCAAATGTTGAGGCCAATCTATGCACCCCCTAAATCTCTTGAGTGCGGCTTCTGTAGTACCTGACAACACCAACTCTTCGAAGCCTTTCTCCGCGTGCATAAACATTTGCTCTACGTTTGCGACAATCCTGTTCTTGTTTTCGTCTTTTTGAAGATCGCAAAGAGCAAAAACCCTTTTCCCAATGTCTCCATATAGTTTTGCCACCGCAGGAATATTGGTTTCTCCAATTGCATTGACGGTACAAATACCGAGCGCTTCTAAACTGGAGTACTTTGATGGGTCCAAATCCGCTAACCTGCGACAAACCGTGGGAAATGCATCAGTCTCTGTATACCCCTCAGCAACAAGTACTCTGCGAGAGAGCAACCCCTCACAAAACCTCTTCCGAAAGTCTTGACGGAACATCTTGAGTTTTATGCTGTCAGGAAGCTCTATTTGCTTTTGTTCGAGAACACTTAAATCGGAGCGCTGTAAAACTACAGTTTGTTCTATGTCATACTCTTCAAGTACATAGGGAGAATGAGAGGTGAAGATCGTTTGTGAGGCCAGTTTCTTGACTTCATGAATTATCTGTTTTTGAGCATATGGAGGAACAGCTGTCTCAGGTTCTTCCATCGCAAAGATAACATTCTGCTTATCCGCAGCAATCTGGCTCAGCATGGCCAAGACCAGAAGGTTAATAGTTCCTGTACCCTGTCGATAAAAAGGAGCGGCATGCTCTCCGTTGCCTGTTGCAATAAATGCCGTGATAACTTTCCTGAGGTGATCTCTAGTGAGATTGGATACTTTCAAATGCGGGCCAACGCCCCATTCTCTTGGAACATACTTCTTTAGAGACGCATTAATACTTTCGAGGATGCCGGATATGCCAACTTCTGGATTACTCGCAACGGCAAGGCCATCCAAAGAAGAAATAGTCTCCTCCCACATTCTTGGCCGGACCTCTTTTAGCCGAAGAATGATGTCTAACAAACTACCGTGCTCTAGACTGAGGGCACGTGAACCAGTTCTTACAGACCGCAAATAAAGGAACCCACACAGTTGCTTATCTTTTTTACTGAATGGGACGGGTTTCTCATCTTCCTTCAGACTACGAGAATAATAGGTTGTACCTTCAAAGTCATCTTCATCGGCATTGTATTTCCCAACAAATGTAACGCGCAGCGCATTTAAGATATGCTCTTCATCAACTCCTTCAGGCGATGCCTCATCGTACAATTCATTCTGAGCTTGGTCCCAAAATTCAATATAACTGCCAAACCTTGAAAGCTGTTCGCTTGACAGATCAACAACTACAGCTTCAATTTTGACTTCGGGATACTCAAAAGCCTCACCATCTTCAGCTTCGACAGCTTCACCATCAACTTCTTCTCTTTTGGCTTGCTGGATATACCTACCTTCAAAGAAATCATGCTCGTTGATAGGTGGTCTACGGTTTAATCGATCAGGCCCCAACACTAGGTCAAGCGCTTCTAGAACTGTAGTTTTCCCAGTATTATTATCACCTATGAGCACTGCATGCGTAGGCAGATGCAACGTGGCCGATCTGATTCCTCGAAAATTCTCGACCTCTATTTTTGCTACTTTCATACATCCCCCAATCGATATTCTTGAAATCAAAAGATATAACAGTTACTCACCAAATTACAACCATAGGTATTTGATATTGCTTTCATAGCTGTGATGGAACTACAACACTATTGATCGTGAGACTACAGCCATTTCACCTCAATAAATGGACGTGAAAAGCCTATTAATTTACTTCTGCTCCAAAATTATTTTAAAGATAGGCAGACTACTAAGCCATTCGATTTTGACGATTGTAAATGAATTCTGAATATAATTTTAGCGGAGGGCCTTATGACCCAAAATGATGAAATCCAACCCAACGCCCCAAAAACGAATTTCCTTGAAAGCTTAGTGAAAACCTCTTCAAACGTATGGAACAAACTACCGCTAGGAAGTTTTAAAATTCCTTTGATCTTAGCTGGTTTTTTCTCCGTTATAAGCCCTTTTGTACTCGGCAGCATTTATGCTTTCAAACACGGACTACCTGTTTTAGAGGTGATTGATGCACTTGAGAAGCATGGTTTTACCATCATTCTTATTTCTTTCCTGATAACACTCGTTCTAGCATTCTATCCTATCGCACCCGGTCTCATGCGCTTCAATGATCCATACCTTGTGGATGATAAGGAAAAAGAAGAGGATAAAAAAAACTTTAAGGATCTACATAGTCACAATGTATTTCGAATAGGTGCGAGCCTACTCCCTAGTGTAGTCATTACTGGGTTCCTTTTTTACCTCACCATACAAACTTCAGATGTTACGTATAAGAATCCAGAAATAATAGGCTTTTTTGCGAGCTTTGGCCTCGCTGCATTTGGGGCTTGTTATATGAATTTAAAATATAGTCGACTTTGTAAAAAGTTAAATCGTGAATACGCTCGCCCATACATCCCCTCCACAACAACACTTATTGACGTTGCTTTTATAAGCTTATGGATCTACCTCATCCTCCAAGGCGTCCTTCAAACCCATGCTAGCTTTCTTCAAAAAATTGAAGAACCGATACTAATTGGTATTGTTGTATTTCTAATTTTAGCTGCTTCACTTTTCATCGCATTTTTGTTCACTGTATGGGCTGCACACAAGAATACTAAGAGCATTATAATTACTCCAGCAGTAGTGATTATAATACTCCTGTTCATTTATCCGGGTGCATCTCAGTTGGTAACAAATCATCTGAAAATGATGTCTCAAGGAGGCGGTGTTCTGGTTGTTATGTCGACAGATGATCAACTAATCGAAGAATGGCCAGAGTTGTTCCCTATACCAGAAACAAAAACTGATAAAAAAATAAAACGGCGCACTCAAGTTTTAAGTCTAACACTACTTACTGATAGCAAGGTATTTGTGAAACTCCCTGAAAACGCCCCACAAAGTACATGTTACAAAAACTCTCAAATCGAATTTGCACGAGAGCGAGTGAAGAGCATTGCTTTTATTGGCAAGCGAGACGTCCCACTCAAAAGCACCAATAGACCTGTTAAAACCTGTAGCCCAACACCTTATTCGGCACTTGAAACGCAGGAAGATCAACTCAAGCAAAACCCCAAAAAAGAATAGGGATGAGAGATCTTACGTTAAATCCTATTATCATGTTTTCAAAAAACTTGAGCCCCCTGCGGGCGAATGATCAAGTTTGGTTAGGAGTAAATAAGATGGCTTTGCAAAAGTCAGTTTAAACACCCTAACCACCTGCTTGCCTCCTTATATAATTCAAAATTAAACCTACCTAAAAACATCCACATCCCCGAAGGGAACACTCCGGCTTACTTTGAGTTATTTCCCACCGCCTGTTGCCTTTTTTATTCAACTGGTGTTAGCTGCTTTTAATTGTATTTATACACGTTATCATTTGGGCATATTGGGGGAATATACATGCTCACTCGTGGCGACAAGTACGCAAATTCCAAAGATGAAAAAGTGCTACTCGGTGCAATTGAGCACCCAGAAAAGAGTGGGAACTTTGAAGCTCTCTGGTTTGGAGGAGAAGGGTCACTCGTGACAATTGCCCCGCCAGGAGCGGGCAAAGGTCAGGCTCAAATTATTCCAAACTTACTGACCTACAATGGGTCCGCAATTGTTCTCGATATTAAGCGAGAAAATTACGACCTAACCCACGAATGGCGGCGTGAAAATGTTGGACCTATCTATAAATTTGCGCCCTTCGATAAAGACACTCACCACTATAATCCGCTCGATTTCATAGCCCATAAAGATCATGCTAAAATTTGGGATGACGCGAAGCTCATGGCAAGCATGATTGTAGTACAACAAGCCAACCCAGATTTTTGGGAGTCTCGCGCAGAAGATATGATCGCGGCCATTATCGCGCATGTTAAAACCCATTCGCCAGCCAAAGACCAAAACATGAATGAGGTGTTAGATCTTCTATGGCCGACAAAGGAAGGCTTGGAAGTTTTAGCAAGCGAAATGCAAAGCTCCCCAATAGATGCATTGAGGCGTACCGGGAACATTTTACCAACGATGCCTGAGAAGCAGCGGGAGTCAATTTTTGATAGTGCACGGCGATATGCTGAAATTTGGCAAAGTGAGTTTGTAAGAAACATCACCGACAAAACTGAATGGTTACCTGAAGACTTTTGGAAGCCACCTTGGAAGACGTTATACATCTGCATACCAGTGGGTCGTGTTCGAACATTTGCATCCGTTCTGCGGGTTCTTATCGGGCAACATATTAGAGGTCTTATTGCTTCAGCACCATCACGCAGAGAACGAGAACTGGGTAACATTCCAAACGCACTTTTGTTGATCGATGAAATGCCTCAACTTGGTTATATGGAACCCATAGCTGAATCTATCGAAGTGGGGCGTAGTTATGGATTAAGCACCTGGATGTTTGCACAGAGTATGGGACAAATCCGCAAAGCCTATCCTGATGCAGATGGCCTTATGGAGATGTGTTACGCCCAGTGCTTTATGAACCCGGAGTTTGATACTGCAAGACGGCTTTCTGATCGTGTTGGCAACAAGAAAAGCCTCATAGCAGGAAAGAGAGAGCGCGTTGTGGAACCGCAAGAGCTCATGGGCTCGGAATACGCAAATACCATTCTCAGTTTTGTGCGTGGTAAAGACCCTATGAAACTCGACAAAGTTTTTGCCTACGAAGCTGCTGGCATTCGTGAACGAATGGCACAGATATAGGAATAACGCTCATGTCTAACAACAGAAACAAAGAGCTTCTTGAGAAAGCAGATGCAGCAATAGGAACTGGTGGACGTTTATTTGGTAAAGCTCTGTCCTGGTCTTTGAAACAAGGAATGAAGGGCGTTGAAAAAGCCAGTGAGTGGCATGAAGAACATAAACAAAACCAACAGCGCCAAGCCGAATTAGCGGCTCAGTTACGGGCAAAAAGAGAAAAAGAAAAACAAGAAACCGAAAATTGGCTCAAAGAAGTTGAGTTACAACGTGATCTCATTCGTCCTCGGGTCAACGCCGAGAGAGAGGCTAAAAAAGCCGAAGAAGAGAAAAAAGCGCAACAGCGTGCCATTGAACATCTCAGAAAGTTACGCGAACATCGTCATCAAATGCTAGAGGAAACTCTTGCTGATCCATTGAATGTCCTTGAAGTGGACTTGGCACCTTACTTTAAAGGTAAACATCATTTCACCGCAAATGTAGTGCTCAGTACACTAGTTGCTACCAAAGACCATGTTGGCGAATGGATAGCGGTCAAAGACAAAAAACTAGTGCAATGTTTAACGGAAGATTGCTTTCACAAAGTTGGGCGTACTGTTGCTGACTTCAATGATAAAGAAATCGGTGTACTAAGACTACTTAGCTTGCTCAATACATTGGAGGTTATTCCAGATGATTTTTACGCAAGCATTGAACTGAGCATCGTTTACAACAACGAAAACAGTTTCTTAGACGCTGATCATAGTAAGGCTTACGATTATCCCAAGAACTTCATAACCTGCATAGAATGTATCTTATTATACTTCCTTAAAAAGCGAACAACTAAGCCAGCCATGGCCGTCAATCGAGCCATCTCCACAATCGGCCAAGTTCGCCATGTAGTAAATGACCCTGAATTGACTTCCATCATTGAGAAAGAACTGAATAACGCTCAAGGCTGGTTAAAAGCAGAGACCATAAAAACAACTTAAACGTGATTTTTTAGAATAAATACATATAATTTTATTGCATAAAAATATAAGGTGCCTGTTCACTAAATGAGCCAAGCTAAATTGACTGTCGGATTACATTCAGACACTAAACAGTTGATCCATATTCAAAATGCAGCGCGGGGGCTAGCCTGCAATTGTATCTGCCCAAAATGTAATTCACAATTGGTAGCCAAAAAGGGCGCTAAAACTACACACCATTTTGCTCACCATAGTACAGAAGAATGTGAAGGTTCTTGGGAAACCGCGCTTCACTTGTATGCAAAGCAACTTCTTATGAATGCACAAGAAGTTACCATTCCTCAAATCTTAATTAAACGAACTCGTAGGGCTGACGTTTTAATACAAGACGCTCAAGTTTATAAGTTTGAGGGATTGATTTTAGAAAAAAGCTATACTCATTTTCAACCAGATGCATCCATCACAGAGCCTCATCAGCTGTTCGTTGAGTTTGCTGTTACTCACTTCTCAGAACCCGAAAAAATTGTAAAACTAAAAGACTACGGCGTGAGTACAATAGAGGTTGATCTGTCCAAAACGCCTTTTGAATTATCCCAGTCAGAATTAGATCAGTATATTTTGCATGATGCTCCCAGAGAATGGCTACATTCTGTTAAATTAGGAATAGAGCTGGAGAGAATTAGAGCCAAGGAGAAAGAGGACGCCGAGAAAGCCGCAATTGAAGAAACTATCAGAGCTCAAAAGGCAAAAGACAAACACGCTGAGGAAATGGCAACGCAATTTTTGGCATTTCAAAAAATTTGGAAAACTCCATACAAACCGCCAGAAGAGGTCTTCCCCAAATGGTGGAATCCCATTCAAACATTAAAAAACAATAGAATTTACATTGGGACTTACCAGCCTTCATCTCCATTCTTATTTGAAGTAGAGCCACGCGTATGGCAGGCTGCAATTGTAGATGCTTTTATTTTAAAACGTATAAGAGAAGGGCAATATAAACACTCAACCCGCCATTTTAATGCGGACATCATTTTTCATTGGCTACTGGATCGTAAACTCTTACCTAGCCTATTTTCGGTATATTATGATGCTGATCATATATTGGATTACGCAAATAGCTTCGGACATTTTGGTGATGGCCCCTATGCAGATACACAAAACTTCCTAATACACTTAGAGCGCCAAAAATTAATATGGGAAGATAACAAAGGGAACTACCGCTTGAGCAAATTTCATCACGCTCTAAACAAGTATGCATCTCGCTACCCATCAAAACCGTAGCCAACATCAATCACGATCCAAATTCGGGATTCGAATTGTTGTTTCGGATCCAGTTATTGAACTTGAAAATATCAATGAATAGGCGGCGTTCACCTTTCTTGATGACAGCTTCTTCGAGCCCGTTCCAATGACGGTTACGAAGCCAGTTATCGAATGTTCCAGGTTTGAGAAGAGAGTTCTCTAGTATCTGTTGCTTCGTTCTTAAATCACGGAAATCAGATACTTCATCTTTGTCTAAAGAAAGCCATGTATTGAAGCGATCAATATCTATGAAGATGCTTTGATCTAGTTTTAAAATTGCTGTCGCAAGCAAGTTTTTGTTTCGATAAAACAGCCAATGCCTCATGGTCCCATGTGTGATAGCTGGTGCCTGCTCGACAATTTGTTCGACCGTTATAAGCCTACTGTAATCAACCTCCATAAGGTCATAACCTCCCTATTATTATGACCAGTCCCAATGGGCTTATGTTTTATCTTTCAAATATTTAACTGACATGCTTAAGAGAAGCGAGAAACTGCACGTTTTTCCTCCTGCACTATACGGGAGAACTTATCGAACAATCCTCGCAGATGATCATTAGATACATGCTGATATCTTTCTGACGATTTGATAGACCGATGGTGTAGTGCTTCCTGGATTTCTCTCTGGTTAGCTCCAAGAAGCCCTAAATAGCTCGCTGTGGTATGCCTAAGGTCGTGCCATCGGAAATCTTCTAGACCAGCTTCATCAATTGCAATTCGAATACGACTATCGAACCGAAGAGGTTTCTTGCCCGAAGAGTTGGGGAAGACAAGGGGAGTATCAAATCTTCTATTCTCATATAGATCAATAAGCTCTTCTAAGGCCTTTCCTGCTAGCGGCTTTACTCTGGGAGAAGTATCTGACTTCGTACTCTTTAAAATAAGCCTTTGCTCCTTCATATCCACCACAACAATTGGATGTTCGATCAGATCGTTTTCCTCCCACACCAAGTGAGTTGCTTCGCCTAATCTAAGGCCTGTTCCGAGTTGGATAGTAAGAAGTTGGTATGTCCACTCTGGATGATATCTACGAATAAGTTTTCTATCTTTTTGGCTCTTCGCCGCATCCAATAACCTCGGTAGCTCATAGGCTCTTGGGAACTTAATCTTCGCATCCTGTTTTTCTAGGTCAGTTAATTCATCCCAATGAATAGATTCAGAATGCCCTGGCCACATGTGATAGTGATCCGATAAGAAGCGTACGCGCTCATTATTCGCCTTAAGCTTTTTGATACGCCGTAATGGATTGTTCTCAATCCACTCCCATTCATCCATCGCGATATTGAAAAGCGTGTTGAGCTCATCGACATACGCCTGTACCGTTTTAGGTAAGCGCAACCTTATAGAACCATCCGGTTTATATAACGTTATATGCGCCCCCGTTTTTCGACATACACGATAGATAGGCTGAAGCTGAAGCTTCGAACGCTTGTCGATTACTTCAGAGCGTCTAATTGTATGGATGTATCGACTACCTAATTCTTTACGCCACCAGTTTAAAGCGGGGTTAGTCGTCTTATTTCTCAACAAAGGAAGGCGTTCAACACAATAACGATCAATCGCCTCTGCTAGTGTGTAATGCTTATTATCATGAAGACCTGCGGATAATCTCTTCGAAGCATCCTCTTGCTCTTTCGCCCATTCTTTCGCATCGCTTAGTCTACGGAAAGCCTTAGAAATTGGCTTAGCACCTTTAACCCTAACTTCTGCGCGATACCTTAAATCACCTCTAGATGTATAATACTTCCTGTAATGTGCCATCCATGGTATCCTCCTGTCAGTTATTTATTAATGGGTTATGTCTTCGAATATTAATGAATTTGCTTCCCAAATGCTGTTTGGAATCTTAAGCGGAAATAAAGCGGAGCGATACTCGAAAATTGATACAAAAACTCGATATTGCATACAAAAATAAAATAGGTAGTCAGGAAATAAACTTTTGAAATTATTCTTACTTTTTATAAAAAATGAGAATGAGAAAATTTTAAAATCGCCCTTCGAATCCTACCACCCCAGCCAATATTTTGGGAAATTTTCCATTAAAAAACAGCCTCTTATACAGAGGCTGTTTTTGTTTTTTAGCACGATGCGGAGTATATGCGGAGTGACGTATTTTTTCGTCGCTTTTTTGCCTACAAAATAATCACTTCAAAATCTTCTGAAAGTCACCGTCACTAAGGCTTTTTGAATCTAGTGCCATGCGTAATTGCCAATTTCGGTAAATTCCGCATTTTCCGCCCAAAATGACGCTCAAAAATGCCCTGCTCTTTTAAGCCTCCATAACTCCTTGAACTGCAAAAAAGGAGAAAGCTTATGAAGTGGTTTATGGTGTTATTACCTATTGGAATGTTGATAGCGGCAGTGGAGAGCCTTCCAGCATTTAATCTTCAAACCTGGGAAATGATATTCTGGTACAGCGTGACCTTTATCTTTGGTGTGTTGCTTAGTGCCACCGCTTATGAAGGAATGCGTTTCTTCGAAAAAGTTCGCAACGGTAACTTGGCGACCGCGCGTTTCGGTAAACGCAGTGAACTTGCCCAAGGAGGTCTAAACTTCAAGGAAGGGCTCATCGTCGCGAAGGATGGCAACAAGCCATTGCGCTTTAACAAAGCTGGGCATTTGATCACTGTTTCTAAAACACGAGGCGGTAAAGGCGTAAGTTCTGTTATTCCCAATCTACTAGATCACCAAGGCTCTGTGTTCTGTGTCGATATCAAAGGTGAGAACTACGCTATCACAGCAGAACGCCGCAAAGAGCTTAGTACTGTCTTTTGTCTGGCTCCGTTTGAGGAGAACTCAAACTGCTATAACCCACTAGACTTCATTCGCTATGGACCGGATGAGATTGATGATGCTTCCCTGATTGCTTCTCTCATTGTTGTGCCAGGTGAAGTATCAATGGACAGCTTCTGGGATAAAGAAGCCAGAGCACTTCTTACAGGCCTAATCTTGTACGTGGTGCGCCATAAGCCCAAAGAACTGCAAAACCTTGCTGAGGTTCGTCGTCTGATCACTCTAGGTGAAGAGGACTTTGACGATCTGCTTGAAGCTATGAAGCAATCTCCGCATCCATGGATTAAACGCGCTGCTTCAGCATTTGGCCAAAAGGCCGAGAAAGAACGTAGTGGGGTGATCTCAACAGCTCAAAGTCATACCAAGGTGTTTGATAGTCCGAGGTTGACCAGTATCACATCATCCAGTGACTTCAAGCTGGAAGACCTGAAGCAACATGTCATCAGCTTGTATCTGAACATCCCGCCTCATCAAATCGCTGTATATCGTCCTTACTTGCGCTTGATTGTGGGATTGACGCAAGCAGCCATGACAAGGAACCAACATATTCCTGAACGTCCGGTGTTGTTCCTGCTGGATGAGTTTCCTGCGCTTGGCAAAATGCCTGTGAATGGGTTTGCATATCTAGCTGGTTACGGTGTGAGCCTATGGGTGTTTACACAGAGCATCGGCCAGCTAGAAGCCATATACGGGAAGCAAGCAGATGCAATCCTGTCTAACTGTGCCATCACTCAAGTCTGGTCACTGGCTCCAGCCGATTTTAAGACCGCTGAGCATGTCTCTCGCACGTTGGGAGAGAAGATGGTCACTACATACAGCGAAACACGCTCACAGCGCCGTAGATTGAGTTTGGCTCATAACTACACTGATAACCGAAGCACACGTACCCGCAGGCTTCTTACACCTGATGAGATACTCTGCCTCCCTGAAGGCAAGACACTGCTTTTTGTATCTGGTTTACGACCATTCCTTGTAAATCGCGTTATTTACTATAAGGATAGTTTCTTCAGAGGTTTGTACGGTAAATGGGGGAACCGTTATGGCAAAACCGAGTAAGATAAAGGCACAGCCGCGTCCTATCAGACTATATACCTATGTTACTGCCGAAGAAGAGGAACGTATTAAAGAAGCTGCTGACCTCGCAGATCTGAAGGTATCTGTCTTCCTGCGTCACATAGCGCTAGCACAGCAAATACGCCCTGCCCGTAGCCGCCAGGTCAAAGAACTAGTGACAGTGTTTAGCAAACTAGGCGCAGACCTGAACCGCGTGGGAAACAATCTGAACCAACTCGCTCACCAAGCCAATGCTGCCGGTTATGACGATAAGCGTATTCACTATGAACATACGCTCACGGAAGTAAAAACCGCAGTTGGCGAAATCATAGAGGCAATCCGAGAGGTGTAAGCTAGCGATGTATAAGCAACCACCTCTCATAATGTCTTAGGGGGCTCCCCGATGATTGCGAATGAGATCGCCTTTGGCAGAAGCTTTGCTGACAACATCATGTACAATATTCAGGGGCATAGAAATGATCCCAATCCACATAAGTGTGGTTGGTATGCCGCCAAGAATATCTTTACCAAAGAACTCGATGTTGCTGAAACCATTATGGAAGCAACTGCTTCCGCCAGCAAAGCCAGTAAGCCGGTTTATCATTTCTCCATCGATTGGGATCGATCAGAAGAACGTCTCCTAGATAAAGAGAAATGCATAAAAACCGCTGACCAAGTGCTAGAGAAAATCGGCCTACAGGAACATCAAGCTTTATACTTCTGGCATGTAGACGCTGATCACCCTCACATGCATGTGGTAGTTAACCGAGTGCATGAACGCACTGGCAAAGCCTGGGACATGTGGAAGTCCAAAGAACGCCTAGAGCGTGCTGCTCATGAAACTGCAAAAGAAATGGGGTTCATGCAGATACCGGGCAAGCACAATGAACTGGACTATGCACCGGATAAAGAACGCAATGCATCCCAAACCAGAGAACAACGACTAGATCCTCTTAAACCTTGGGGCAAAGAGAAGATTGCTGAGGTTAAAAACGAAATAGGCCGAGACTTTTATGAGGCGTTAGGTTGGGAGGAGCTCTCAGACCGTATTGGTAAAAGCGGGTATGAGCTGAGGTCTAAAGGCCAAGGTTTGATCATCACTGATGGGAAAAGTTACACTCAACTTTCAATGATGGGGAAGCAGCTACGCTTAAACCTGTTGGAACAGAAGTTTGGAGAAAAGTGCGCTGATTATCTGTCTAAAGACCCTCTTGAGCCTGTAAGTGAAAAAACACCTAAGGAAGCCTATCACTCAGTTGATGAACGTATTGAAAAGCACATTCACCGTGAAATCAGAAGGGTAGAACATGAATACGCCAGGGCTGGTGGCCGCGGCCCTGCCCCAGATGTAAAAACATCTGAACTTGCAGCCATTATGAACGGGTTAGACAAGTTTGAAGACCGCTTCCATCGGCAAAATACAAACGAGCAAATCAAGAAACTGCAAAAGCGCGTTGAAAAACAAAACAAGGCTCTGCAAAGAGCAGAAGGGTATCTCAGTCACCACAAGCAAAAGAGTTGGGAACTACTCTTAGCTGTTGATGATCGCAGTCCTGAAGATAAGGCTGTAAAATCTATTGATAAGCTGGATAAGTCTATCCAGAAACTTAAATACCAGCAGAAAACTCCTAAAACCAAAAACCTTCTGAAGCTTCTCCGTTCTCGTCGCAAGAAACTTATATCTAACAAACGCAAACGAGAGAAGACGAACAAGCGTACTCAGAAGATTGAGAAACAACTCTATTACCGCATGCAAAAGCTGAATGAAGCTCGAATGCGCGTGAAGGAAAAGAAGAACTCGCTCTCTCAAACGGAAAAGCATCTCGCAGCAAAGAAGCTTGCGCGTACACGCAATACCCAAACAAAAGACCTGCTCCAAAAGCGTTCTATTCAGCTCTTGCGTAGTATCCCCAAGGAGATGATCTTAAACGCCAATATTCCACGGGCTGAGAAGATCAAGATGATGACTAAATGGAACAATGCTAGGGATATTGAAAAGGTGAGAGTTAAGGAAAGACAGAACGAGCGTGATCGGTAACACAGAATTTTTAAGATAATTATGCTATAGGAAGTTGTAGTCGTGAAATGGGGAGAAATACGATGCGCATTTTCTTGTTTTTTGTATTCGCTGTTTTTTCAGTAACAACTCAAGGAGTTCGGGCCCAACAATTAGAAGTACAAATTGTTGATGTTGGCCAAGCTCTATGTACTATCACCAAAACTCCAGATGATCACTTTATGATTTATGATGCTGGCCATTGGAAGAGTAAACAATGCCTAAGTGCCGCCAAACAAATCATAGGCAATAATCCGATAGATCTAATGATTATAAGCCACTCTGACGCTGATCACCTTGGCGAGGCAGAGGCCATCTTGAATACCTTCGATGTTAGACAGATTATGCATACAGGTATGGAAAGAAAGAGAACTAATAAAAGCGGCAATCTGACCACCTGGTACAAATTTGATAGAGCTGTATCTAGAGAGATCCAAAATCCAGGAGTATCAGTCATTAACTTGCAATCGTCTTCGCTCATGCACGGCGCGCAATTTGCTCTTGGAAATGACGCAAAGGTAACTTTCATTGCTGGATGGAAGAATTGGGAAGATGACAGTGATTGGACTACCCCTAGTGATAAGCTATCGAGCTCGGAAAAACGGAATGCTCCGAGTATCGTTGTAAGACTAGATTACGCTGGTAAGTCGGTATTGTTTACTGGAGATACTGTAGGCAAAAGCAACAACGATAATGATGCGACATGTGAAGCCGCCGAAAAATATATGGTTGATAACTCCTCAGCAGTAGAAATTAAATCAGATGTAATGATTGCGCCTCATCATGGAGGAAACAATGGTAGTGCTACGTGCTTTGTAAAAGCTGTAAATCCTACATACGTCGTCTTCCCTGCCGGGTCTGGCCATGGCCACCCAAAGAAGAAAGCAGTCGCTCGGTATCTGAAAAATGGTGTGAAGGAAGCTAATATTTTCCTAACCGACCTCGGGGAAAAAGATAGTAAACCAGATAAAGAATGGGCGGGCCCCACTACAAGAAAATCACCCAGCACGAAACGTGGTGATGACAATGTATTAATCAGAATTACGTCATCAGGACAGCTAACGGTAAAGTACAATTAAAGTATTGGTCATTGACCTATTGATCTCATCAGATCGTTACTTTAGCGTGCGATTATGTAATAACTGCAATTATTAAGTGCACCCCAATGTCTGACGCTACATCTTTAACATCCGTGGTAAGGGATGCGGTTATAATAGCTTTTATTGGAAGCTTTATTACCTGCGTGCTTGCCACATACCGTTACCAAGTTCGTCCTTTTAAGGCTTGCTTCTTAGCTATGATTGAATTCAACATACTAACACCAGTTGCGATTATGTTAGGCTTGTTCTCAACTTTTAATAATGAATACGTTTCTGACCAAATAATCTTTTTTACAATATGCCACGGCGTTATGTTTATGTTCAGTGTATCGATTGCATTTTCTTATGAACAAGACATAAAAATCCCTAGCCGGGAGGGTGTAGGTAAATCTATTCATTTGACTTCAATGATCGCTGCAAGACATTCGATTAGATGGTTTAAAAAACTAGTAACACTGTACAGAAGTGAACAGTTCTATGGAAATGAAACTATTAATAACTTTAACAAAGAAGTTAATCGGAGAGATTTCTATACCTATGGCCTACCGGATTATTCATTCACCACTAATTATAGCGGTGACAAGAGTATAGAAACCAAGATTATTTTACCCGAAATTTCTTTGAAAATGTTTTCTGCTATCATGATGCTACTCATCTTACACTATATTAGTGCACGCTATTTTGTCTTATGGATTGAAGTTTAAATGGGTCTCGAGATTTATATTATATCCCTACTAATTATTGTGATGGGAATAGCCTATCTTTTCCAATGGCTGGAAAAACGTGAATTATCTAAAAAGAAAAAAAACAAAACAGACAGCCTAGAAGAAAATCTGAGCTTATATCGTGCCAGACTGGCAAATAAACTACAAAAATCAACCGACCTTAACGTAGGTTTATCCAAAATTAATTGGAAACAATTCTATATTTCGAAACTATTGGATGTCGAAGGGGAAACTAGTTTAGTTTGTCTACCATATCACAAGACTGAGATGGAGAATGGGCTTCCCCCAGAAACAGTTGATGTTAAATCCATTACTGAGCTCACTACTGAGAACAACATCCCCAATAAGAAAAACGTCCCCAAAAATGTAATCGTCACAGCTAACGCAGGCCATGGGAAATCTCTTTTTGCCCAAATACTTTGTTTAGAAGCAATACGCGTAAACCCGGAAGTCATTCCAATTTTTGTTCACGCCAAAGACACAGGTAACGACTGGTTTGATACGCTAAGAAATGGAGTACCAACCTGGTTCGATTTACTCTCAAGTAATAACGACCTTAGAAATTCGAACATCAGTATTGCTGATATTATCCAATTTTGTGAGCCGAATGCATCCTCACAAGAGCCAAATGCATCTTCACAAGAGCCGAATGCATCCTCGCAAGACCCGAGTAAAGAGGTACTCTTAATTGTAGATGGACTGGATGAGGTTGCACCCGATTTCCAAAATAAATTTTGTAACAGTTTAAATATAATATCATCAGAATTTAAAAATATACGGGTAATATGT
This sequence comes from Kordiimonas sp. SCSIO 12603, assembly GCF_024398035.1. Lineage (NCBI taxonomy): Bacteria > Pseudomonadati > Pseudomonadota > Alphaproteobacteria > Kordiimonadales > Kordiimonadaceae > Kordiimonas > Kordiimonas sp. SCSIO 12603. The sequence continues at coordinate 926,868 of NZ_CP073748.1, read as the reverse complement.
TTTTCAAGACCTATTGTATCATTGAATAGATTGCATAATTTTTCCAGAGCCGAAATAATCCCTTTTACCAGTGATGACATTCAAGAATTTATCTTGCAATTACAGCAAAATACAAATCACTCAGTAAAACAGTTAGATTCTGAAAGTACTACAGCTAGTCCAGCCGTATTCCTGAAAAAGCATTTAGAAAATAGTACAAGAATTGAACAACTATTCAAAATTCCATTATTCTTGGAAGTAGCGTTAGAAATATTTGACCAAAATCCCATTCCAGAAGCCCTCACTTCTTTGAATTTTTTCGAAGCACTCATCACTAGATTACTAGAAAAAAATACGAAAGGAGGTATCGATCAGGCTAACATATACGTCGAAGATTATTATAAATTTATTCAACACTTTAGTTTAACACTACTATTTCGAGAAGTAGAAACTGTTTCATACGTTGAAGCAAAAAATATTGCATCCGACTATCTTCAAAAAGAAGCAAGCAGAAACTCCAGTAGTCTAGGTAAAAACCCAAAAGACCTTCTAGATACCGTCTTATCTAGATCTAGAATTTTTCAATATTCACGAGAAAACGTTTCGTTCCTTGATATCAATATACGAGACTTCTTTGCTGCTACATATCTACAAAGCTTCGTGCCAAAAGCCATGCAAGAGAGGAAAAACGTTGGCAAGTACAGACGTAGTGCGCTTTCAATTTTGCATCACCAACTCACCGAAGAAATCAACAATTTTATGGGAGGGGATTGGGAACGCAATGAAATAATCCCGCTTTTACTTGCGAAGCCTTCATATATTGGCACATTTACACTACTACTGGAACATTCACTAGAAGAATATAACAGTAATAAACTATACAAAATTCTACATTTTTTGTGGTCAAAAGACACACTGAAAACTGATATATTACGCTTATTTGCGAATGCTATTTCTAATGGATCCTCACTAGATTACTCGAACGATTTAATACGAGGTATCGTCTTTGATTTAATTGACAAAGAAATGGCGCCCAACATCGCAAATAAGATCATATCGGGGCTACTTCAATCTACTACTTCACAAACAGATCTCATTTTTAAAGACTTAAAAAATCGATATAAAACTAAAGCCCATATTTTGAACCTGATAGAATATGAATATTTGTGTTTGATCAAAAACACTAAAGCTCCAAACTCAACAGAAGCTGCATACAATCACAACCAAAGACGGGCACTAAACATTCTTGGCGAGGAACAACTTCCATTTTTAATGTTGCAAGAGTACCTGGAAGGCAAAGGTCTCTCTCTAGCGTATGATGGTTGTTCAATACTTCAATATGAAGAAAAATTAAACAACATCAATGACTACGACATTGTTTTGATGCCTCAAAGATTGATACCAAAATTTGCAGCATCTGGAATCTTAAGACCTTTAACGTGCTTATTTGAAAATAGGCCTATTCAAAGCTTTGCAACACCCGCTGAATGTTTCTATCAGGATTGGTGGAAAGAAAGCTCATGGTTTACAGGTATTCCATACGGTATTCCATTTACATCTCTAACTATGAGAGCGCTATATTCTCTGGATATGATGGAAAAACCTCGTAAACTTCCACAAACGATTCAAGAAATGTATCAAAAAGCGCTGCAAGTAACCGAAGAACGGGAAAACGTCTTAGGTTTCGGTCACCAGGGAGGGGCATTTGCACACAAATCCGCTCCAAACCCTGATGTATTGTACATGCAAATCAAAGAAAACAAGCTTTCAAAAAATGAACTAGAAAGTCTTAACATTCACCCATGTTTATATCATGAGTGGCTAAATTTCTTGTATGCATATAATGGTAGAATAATTGGAAAAGACCACGGCTACGAATATGGCGCTCTAGAACTCACCACCCCTACCATATTGAAGGCAACAAAATCATTTAGAAGTTTTTATCAAAGTTTTGGAACAGATAAATATAATGGGCTTAACTGGGATTGGGATGAATTAAAGACTGAGGTAATGGACAATCATAGGGTATTCAGTTGCTTTATGTGGGACGATATCAATGTTAACAAAACGCTTGAGACACAGGAATTCGGCTTACATTTTATACCTACTGTGTCAGGAAGGAAAACAGCTCAAGCAGATGTTTGGTCTTTTGTTTTCCCCAATGGTTCTGCACACTTCGATAGCGCCTATGCAATCGCACTACAAACCTTAACTAGTGACTTTCAAAAGTATTTCCTAGAACGTGGCTGCACAACCCCTATAAAAGGTAGCGTCAACCCATCATTCGCCAAAGAGGCACATAAGGTTTCGTATCAAGCTATGTGGGTACGCCAACCTCGAAATCAAATAATTGAATCAGATATAATTTGGAAAGCAATTACAATCGTTCTTCATAAAATAATCAGTACACCTGAATGTAAAATTCAGGAAGAGATGATTATGTTAAACAAGTTTATCAGTACCGTTGTTTTAGAAAATAAATCACTTACTTTAAGGTAATCACACACTCTATTTCTTGAAGGCCTGAAATATTTAACTGTCGATATTTCGTTTCAAAAACACGCACCAAATCACTCAGATCAATTTCAGGATTTAGGTAAGAACACGTATCTGCGCTTACTCGACATTGTTGTGAAGCAGATACCTTTTTAAGAGGGTACATCTTAAATCTATATTGAGGAGGTAGATACCGTTTTAAATCAAAGTATCGTTCTTCTTTTGCTCCCTCAGACAACGGAATATCAACGCGTAATAACATTTTACCTGCGTTTGATAATAAAGAAGGTAATGCCTTTAACAGATACCTTACGTAGTCCAATCCATCATTCCCAACTCCCACTCTCGCTATTGGATTAGGGTAATTAACTCCTTCAGGAACAATACGCCAAGTTGGATTTACATTGATTAGATCAAAACCAGCTTTTTTAAAGAGATAATCTGCGACATCGCTATTAACCAACGACGCTTTTGCTCCGTTTAATTCTAAATTAATTCGGCTCAATTTCACTGCTTCAGTATCTATGTCAATCCCAAACACTTTTTCCGAGATTTTTGATAACTGTAGTAAAATTAAGCCCGAGCCACAGCCAACATCTAAAGTATTAAATAAATCATTTGATGCACTATACTTTTTAATCGAATGAATACAGTCAAATGAACTGCTGCTTAAATATGTCTGGCTAGAAACCAACTTCTCATTGCTACTTTTTTCAGGCCAATCAACAAACAAATAAAATCCGAAGCATACCAATAGACAATATTTTGAAGACCACCTTTTTTCGGTTTCCTGTACAATTTCATTCTGAATTAGCCACTCTCGCTCCTGTTCAGAAAAAACATCAAAAAATTCGCTTTCTGATATAGAGCAGTGTTTAATAAACAGGTTTTGCAAAGTGCCTAAACAACCAGAGCTACTAGTAGCTAGCACTAGTTTATATGCTTCCCATGGATCCACCGCGTAGGACTCACTAGATACTTTACGATACCAGCCTGCATAACCATGCTTTTGTAAAGTAGGTAATTTTATCTCGTCCAAGCTCGATATTTCTTGCCGTTTAAACACTAGTACACCCTATTTTCTGTTTTCTTATTATAGCAAAAAAAGTCATTTGAGCTGATCACGATACCAATTTCATCCTTAACGGAAATTGAATCATAAAATTTATCTTTAATTACAAGTAAATCGCCATCAATGCTAATATGATAAAGTGTAAGTGAACCAGAGTATTCAATATGCTCCACTACTCCGGCTAACTTTGTATTATCAAATGAAATGGTTAAATTCTCAGGCCGCACCGCAATATAACACTCTCTAAATTCACTTTCACGATGCCCTAAAATATCTCTGGGTATATCTTTCAACTTACCTGATCCATCAACAACGCTTATAATATTAGCTGCGGGATTTCCAATAAACTGGGCTAAGAATAGCCTTTGAGGATCGCTATAAACTTCCTGTGGCCTTGTTAACTGTTCCACTTTTCCGGCGTTAAGAATTGCAGTCCGGTCTCCAAGAGATAGTGCTTCCTGCTGGTCATGCGTTACAAAAAGGCATGTAATGTTGTGCTTTCTTTGCCAATGCTTAAACACTTTACGCACCTGCAGTTTCAGCCTGGCATCTAGGTCAGAGAAACACTCATCAGCTAGTAACAATTCAATATCATCTCTGACCAATGCCCTAGCTAGAGCAACACGCTGTTTTTGCCCTGCACTTAGTTGTTCAGGCATACGTTCATTGAGATCATCAATTTGCAACAACTGAGTAACTTCCTGACACTTTTCGATAATCTGCTCAGTATCTAATTTTTGTAATTTTAAAGGGTATGCGATGTTTTCTTGTACACTGAGATGTGGATACAACCCCAATCCATCCATTACGTAAGCAATTTTACGTTTATTTATAGGAAGATTAGTTATGTCTCTACTATTCAACTGGACTGTCCCCGAATCCTGTTGTGTAAAACCAGCTATAATGTCTAACAATGTCGTTTTTCCACACCCAGATGGTCCGACTATGGTTATTAATTCACCAGTTTTCACCTCAAAGCTAGTTGGCTGCAAAGCGACTACTTTAGGGTAATTTTTGACAATATTTTTTACGGTTAAACCCATCAATACTTTCTCTAAGTTTTTGTTATCAAACCACTGGTAAATACATTCGCCAAGTATTTCCTAGCACCTACAGCTAACGCTAGCGCTGGCAAACTAGCCATAAATGCCACAGCTGAAAACCTACCCCATTGGGACGTAGCCTGAGCTACAAAACTAGGCAGGGCCGGTGTAACTGGGCTAGTTGTTGATGAGGAAATCAATGATGCGATTAAATACTCATTCCAAGTAAATAAAAATACAAATCCAAAACATACCAAAACGGAAGGCCATATATTGGGAACAACCACAGCTAATAATGTCTGTAAACGACCATTACCATCAATTAAAGAAGCCTTTTCAATCGACTGAGGAAAAGCGGATATAGCTGCTTCTAAAAACCAAACTACAAACGCCAAATTAAAAACCACCTCAGCCAAAATTATAGCTCCATAGGTTCCTCTAATTCCCACTTCTGAAAATATTACGAATAACGGCAAACTGATAGCTACTGGTGGAGCCATTCGAGTAGATAAAACCAATAAAAATAGATGTTTTGACCAATTGTTTCTATGTCGAGCAAAATAATATGCTGCAGGCAATGCCACACATAGGCAAACAAGGGCCGTTACAGTGCTAATAAGGAAGCTATTTCCAAGCAATCCTACAATATTTTGACCATTATATACCCAGGAAAAGTTATCAAGGGTAAAGTTCAATCCCCATTCAGGTGGGCTAGCTGTAAGCGCTTTCCTATCTCTAAAGGAATTATATATTAGCCATGCATATGGCAGAAATGACAGCAAGGCGAATAAGAGGCCAAAAGATAAAGCGCTAATTTTTTTCATTGTGTACGCCAATCTTTTCTGAAGGTCTTAAATAACGCCAAGCAAATACAATAAATTAGAATATAAATAATTACAGTAATGGCTGAACCATAGCCAATATCCCCATGCTGGAAACTAACAATCCATGTATAGATATTAATTAGCTCTGTTGATGATGCAGGGCCACCGTGCGTCATCTGAAAAGCCTTATCAAATTCCTTAAATGAGTCCATTACCCTTATTAAAACAGCTAATAGTACGGCTGGCTTAATTAATGGCATTTGAATAGACCAAAATAGCTGAATTCCGTTCGCGCCATCTAGCTTTGCTGCTCTAATAGGCCGTTCAGGAATACTCTTTAACGCAGTAAACAAAATAATAATAAAAAGAGGTGTCCATTGCCAAATATCAGCAAGCACAATCCCAACAAAAGCAAATGAAGGGTCCCCTAATATAGTTCCATTTACGATACCTAACTCTCTCAAATAGAAACCGATCGGCCCATAATCCCCATGTAAAAGTAGGCGCCACAACATTCCAACAGTAACGGGCGCAAGCACAATAGGGATGGCGACAACAGGTAAGAGAGCCTTACTATATTTACCGCAGTGTATTAATACAAATGCTCCCAACAAGCCAAAAAGGAGCTCAAAAGGTATAGTTGTTATTAAAAATATTGCTTGAACATATAAGCTATTTAAGAAGCGATCGTCTTTGAATAAAGCAGTGTGGAAATGTTGTAATCCGACAAAACTCCCATCCCTGTCTGGAATATTGAAATTTAAATCGGTAAGGCTAATCCCAATAAGAACTAAGAAGGGGACGACAACCAAACATATCAATAGAAGCATTATTGGGCCTAAGGTAAGGCCCAAGAAATTCCTTTCGAACAAAGATGACAACTTACTCAAGTAAATACCCTAATTTTTATTCGGTAAATATCTCATTTGAGCTTTATCACCTAAGATTTCTTTTAATTGAATAGCGATATTATCTAATCCATCTTTTGGCGTAACTTTACCAACTAATATCTCAGAAAGTCCTTTTTGCATAACCTCTGTAATTTGTGCAGATTCAGGGACCGTTGGTTTAGGTATAGCAACCGGTACACTCTCTAGAAAAACAGGTACGTATGGAATAGATTTGACGTTTTCGTCTTGGTAGGTCGATTTTAACGCAGACGCTCCTCCGGCCAAGGTTTGTGCTACTTGAACAGATTGAGACATTGCCCATCGAATAAATTCAAATGCCTCTGATGGGTTTTTAGACTCTTTAGGAATCAAATATGACCATCCCTCCAACTGGCTTTTAGGAGCCCCACTATTGGTAGGGATTGTCGTGTAGCCAATCTTGCCTGCCATTTTCGATTGCTCTATATCTTCAAGAAAAGGGGTTTGATCATGCCAAATGATTCCCATGAAGACTCTGCCTTGCTGCAATGATGCTAAAGCATCATCCCAGTTGTAATTTAGTGTTTCCGGCGGGCTATACTTTACTAAATCCATGTACACTCTGGTTGCTTCAAGGTTTTGTGGCGAGTTCACCACGATATCGCCATAGGAGCTTCCCGCTTCCGTTTCTAAAATTCTTCCACCAAATGAATAGGCAAAATTAAGCCACTCATACCATAAAGCTACATGTTGTTGTCCTTGAATATATGTGCCAAAAAGGCCCTCCTCTGGTCGATTAAAAAACTCTGCTACTTCTATATATTCGGACCAATTTTTTGGAACTGTTAAGTCACGACCAAACCTTGTCTGAAATCTTTTTTGTTCCTCTGGATCGTTTATTAAATCTTTCTGATAGGCAACATACATGGTTAAATTAGTGAACGGAAAACCATACAGTTCCCCTTTGTACCACCCAGTTTCTTTCCACCAATTTTCAAAAAGGTCCTGCTCAGGTTTAAATGAGGCTTGAGCATCCTTTTTTAAAAAGGGCGTCAACGGCTGTACCTGTTGGTTTTCAACTAATCGCCCTAATAAACGGTGGGGCATGAGAATTAAATCGTACGTGACATTTCTAGAGCTTAGCTCCTGAGATAACTCAGTAACGACCGCCATATGATCTTTTTCTACGATCTCTACTTCAATACCAGTTTCTTGCTCAAATTGACTCTTCATACCAGCCAAGGCAGTAAGCGGAGCGTATGCTTCTCCAATAATACGTATCTTTTTTGTATTCGAAATATTTTGAGGAGACAAATAATAGAAAGCTGCGACCGCAACTAAAATCACTAAAAAACCACCTATAGCTATTTTCTTCACGATCAAAAATTTCCTTATAAAATTATATTTTATATGTTCAGAATAATTATACTCATTACAGCTTTAAAGGCAAAATCCTTATTCAATCACTCTTATTAAGATTAAATGACATTACCTAAATTGAAGATTGACCCAATGTGCAACACTATTGTACATAGTGTTGCATAGCTGCAAGACATTGATTTTATTAATATTTCCTCGCCCAAACGCCTTGCAGTGCATCTTCCACAATTTGATCAAAGAAATCTTGGCCATTTGTAATAGCCGGGCTTGTATCTACTTCACAGTCTTTAGTAACCAACCGATCAGATGAAACTTCATAGTCGCAAGAAATCTCTATCTCATAGCTAAGTTCGCCCCCGAAGTTTACCTCAAGCATTTTGAAAACAAGTTGGTCGCCGCTCTCAACACGTTCATAAATTACGTACTCCTCAAGCAAGTGAACACCAACACCATCGTCAAAAATATCCATTTTGGGACTGTGAGCTTTTTTCCATTCTCCCACTAATAAATGCTGATCATCTCGTTGCTCAGAACATGCCGTTAATAACGCCAATGAGCTTATGAGAACCAAGAACTGAGCTTTCATATTTCTTCCAATCAAGTGAACCATCTGAACTGTATTTTCCCTGCTTCAAGATCATGAACTAATGTGCACCTACCCAACCTAGACATACCTCTAGAAAAACAGAGATTTAGACGGAAACAGAACACCGTCCATGCAACACTATGTACAATTCTGTTGCATGACTGCCGCGGCATAGAGGGAAAAGAAGGGGGAACGCGTAGGGTAAAACCGCGCGTTTCTGTACAAATAAAGGGGGTACACGCGAGAATGAATTATGGCGCTGACTTACTCACTTTATAACGCACAAGGAAAACGGCTTTATTTAACGCAAGATGAGCGTCAAGCCTTCTTTGAAGCAGCTCAAAAGCAACCTGAAAAGGTTAGAACCCTCTGCCAACTTTTATATTATACCGGATGCCGTGTTAGCGAGGCGCTGAATTTAACTGCTGACCGAGTAGATATGGCTGGAGGTGAGATTGTTATCCGCTCCCTCAAGAAACGCCGCGCCACACCGCATTACAGACCTATCCCTGTACCTATGGCGTTTTTAGAAGAGTTGGCCGCTGTTCACAGCTTAAAAAACCATACTCAAGACATACTATGGGCTTGGTCGCGCTCTCACACCTGGCGACTAATAAAAGCTACGATGGATCAAGCTAACATCAATACCCAAATGCCATATGGAACCTGCAAAGGATTAAGGCACTCATTTGGAATACATGCTGTTACCCACAACGTACCGCTCAACATCGTACAATCAATGTTAGGCCATGCGAACATGTCCACTACGGCCATCTATGTTGATGCTGTAGGGGATGAAAGGCGCGAGTTGGTTAGTCGGATGTGGGTGTAATGTGTTTACCCGCGGTCAAAAGCAGACGTCAGCCTTATGAAAACGCTTTATCTTATAATAAGCTTTAGACCTTGTTTTGAAGTGGAGGTAAAAGACCAAAACGCCCATGGTTAGGGTTTTTTGTAAATACAGTTAAATCAAGCTGTTTTTCAAAGCTTTCTGGAGGGTGTTCGTTTTCAACAATGATAACTTGACTGTCTGAGTGCTCTTCAATCAAGTACTTATAAAACTTTTTCTTAAGAGTTGACCCTTGCAGGCTATCATCTTCACCTTCTGGTTTATAATACGCGAGCAACGGAGAATCGAGTACGACAAATCCAGGGTGTGGCAATGAGTGCTCTTTGCAAAATTCTAATAAACCTAACGTAGCAGCTGCATGTGTAATGGCCCTCAAGCCTTTACCCCTGTTTCCGCGAAGCTTACCATCAATAACAAAATCCATCGTTTTTTCATCAAAATGAACACTGCCTATATCAGGGAAATCCCAAGCCTCTAATATTTTTTGAACAGTTTGAGAAAAGTCATACAAACTTTGTGAGGATAACTTTGCTGGAATTTTTTGATCCCCGTTATCCTGCCCATCTTCATCACCAAAAAGCTCTTCTCTTTGTTTGTGGATTTTGTCTAACCTATTAAATAGAGAAAGATTTGAGATAACTGTACTTCTTTCGTCTACATACCTAGAATAATTTGATTGAGCATCTGTTAGTTCTGGGGCGATCGCGCGCTTAATTTTACCATCAATTCCATTAAAGTGATCCTCTATACTAACAAGCTCCTCCGAAAGTCGCGATGACTCTATATGCAAGGCAGATATTGTTGCCTCAAGATCACTAGCAAGTTTTTTTATTTTTTCCATTTCCGCAGATGCGGCAGTGACAATAGCTTCCACATCACCATCGCACTCTGTACTGCTATGTTGCGCATCAGGTAAAGCCCCGCAAAGTGGGCAAGATACCCGTTCATGATGAATAAAAAGCGAGCCCGTTTCCTCGATTGCCATGAGGCGATCTAGGTCGGTCATGTATTGAGCCTTTAAAAGCAAAAACCTTTCAAGCATATTCGCAATATCATCTATTCGGTCTGCAACCTTTTCACGATCTTTTATAATGATCCGCCTGTAGGTAGTCATTTCTTTAAGCTGTGACTGAGTTAATTGTAGTTGTTCTTTGCTTATTGCAATTGACTCTTCCAACCTGCTAAGTTTACCTTTAAGTTCTTCACGACTAAACCCTTGCTGAGTAATTTCATCCTCTAGGTCGCTTATCCATTGTTCAAGAAGTTCAGCTTTTGCAAAGTCGCTCATTTCAGATTTTTTACGGGCATCTGCAAGAACTATTGCGCTATCATCTATGCCTGTAAGTAGTAATTTTAGGACGGATTTTTCAGCGGTCTTAGTTATAAACTGTCCGGTTAAGAATGGAGATTCTTGACGAATAATTTCTTGCTCATTAACAATGATTAACCTAGCTATATCACGGAAACTTAACGAACGACATTCTCCACGTGCATTTTTGCGTAATGACTTATCAAGCAAATCTATTGCACCTAGCATCCAGCCCGAAATGTTATTTTCTTTGCCAGCCGCATGTTTTACATTAATTGTACTCGTATGTTGTACATCCGTTGCCGAACCAATAATGCCTTTGAATTCTAGATAGTTACCACCTTCAATACTTCGTTCAAAAGTCCATATTTCTTTTTTGGAAGACTCGATAGAAATACGTGCGCGCTCATATCCATCAAGTTCAGGAATCTTTCGCAAATCTTTTCCACCCAAAAGGAAATCAATAGCCTCAATGAGAAATGATTTACCAGTATCAGAAGCACCACATATAACACTCAAACCTTGAGCGAAGGAAAGCGAAGCAGGTTCAACATGGGGACCTAAGAAACAAATCTGTCTTATTTTAATAGTTTCTTGCATCTAATTAACTGCCTACCTTTTGAGGTGAGTGAAATTGAGTAGTCCACTTATCAAAAAAGCTGTTTATTAATGTGTGGAGTTCTATTGTATCTGCATTACCAAATGTCTCAGCCACCCAATTGGCCCTTTCCAATAACGAACGCATATAAGATGTGCAAAATGAATCAACAAATGGCTTAGCGTAATCGCTGGCTTGATACAAAATTCCTTTTGAAGAGGTTACTCTCGTAACCAAACCTCGACTCATCATTAATGAGAGTCCAGATTCAATAATTTTACGCCTCACAAGGAGTTCGCCCTCTCTCATAGGCAATGGAGGGTGAAGGCTTTCCGGGCCATCGACATCACCTGAGTGAACAACCATATAATCGAAGTCCACTAACCGTTGTAAATCTAAAGTATTAGGATAGTTAGCAGTAAGTATGGCCAATGAGCGAACGCCGGTCTCCAAAGCGCTATTGAAAAGAGTAACGTCTAATTTTTTAAGTTCAGTCATCTTCGTTACTCCAGTCTAATTTCTCATCATTTACTAACTGATGGCACATGCCCTGTTTGTCGCGAACACGTGTTACGCTAGCAAGCGGACTAGCCTCAACCGAGACTTTTGCGGCCTGAGTTAATGTGGTAGCTAATCGATCTATGTCAGTCTCATACTGAGATTCGCATACATCAACAACTCCATCAAAAATATCATTTTGGAGTTCTTCAAAAACTCCAGGAGGAACGGTATCACGTGAAAAATTTCGTAAAGATTCTGCGTGATAAAAACGTTCACGTTGTCTTTGGAATTTCTTTTTTATGCCAGGGTCTTTATCCAACAAAGACAAATCAACTGACCTCTGAGGCTCTCCTATAGATTGTGCATATACACTAAGAAGCTGACGTACATAACGGTGATCAAGAGATATTGTATCTTTAGGAGGAATTTCAGGTGCTGGACGAGGACCGAGTCCACCTCCAAACCTTGTGACATGAAACGGAGTTGAAACATGTTGCTCAATCATTTCAACGAGTGAAACCGTATCAAATATTGTGAAATCAAAATTATCAAAATAAGCTAAAAGATCACCTTCAAGTTTTACTTTCATTGTAGATGTGATGTCACTTTCGCAATACTTTTTCCAGTTTTCTTGCAAACTATCCTTTAATTTTTGAGAGTTTGCTAGCAGCCTACCCAGTTTTGTACCAACTTGTTTTGGTGCTACAAAATAATACTTTCTAGGAGGTGGATAGCTCCCTTGATAGGAAAAATAAATAATTTTTCCGAATTCCACCCAAACATCAGAAGGTGTTAATGGGTGATCATAGAATTTGCATTGATAGTTATCCCACCCATCGCTGAACTGGGTAGACTCAATAAAACCAACGACATCAAGCCCCTGATCACCAGCACCAGCATAACGACGTAAACGATGATATGAACCTTGAAGAGATGAGGCCCACTCTTCTGTAAACTCTTCCCATTCGTCCGAATTAAAAAGCTGAATTCTTTTTGTTTTTGGGATAGGAATACCAGAAATAACATGCTCTGAATTATACAATCCCTTTTGAGGATTTGGTGTAAGTTCCTTGAAACTGTCTTCATTCATATTATTATTTCTGTATCCGTCTTTTTACTGTAAGGTCGAGATATGATTTAATTCAATACAAAACCACTTGTTTTCACACCTAATAATAGTATGAATTAAATACTAACACTTAATAGTTGTTTTATTAAATGGTTTTTACCTTTTTCTTACGCACATTCACCAGACTTGCATCGATCATATCTTTGAGGTGCGCAGCATAGTGTTTTTCGATCATCTCAACGCTGGTGCGGCAGTTCTTAGCCACTTGGTAAATGTCGGCTCCCTCGAGTAGCCGGAAGCATATATAACTATGACGCAAGCTGTAGGCCGTCCGGGCTTTCCCGCTACGGTCAAACTTCAGCTTTTCTGCGTGTAGGATGCCGTTCAGCATCTTCTTAAAGTCTGAGGGGAACAAACGATCCGTCTGTTCAGGATCATTACGGTCCAGCATACGCTCATATGGGCGCACCGCCCCCGGCATGCTTTTACAAAACCCAATACCGCGCTTCCCGCGTACTTCAATCTCAAGAATGGTCTCGCCTGTGGCTTCGTCGTCTACAATCTCTATGTCTCTATATTCAAGACGTTTAGCCTCATCAGGGCGAAGGCCAGTATTAGCCATGATCAGCACATAATCATGCAATTGCTCCGCATACCATTTGTAACGAGGGTTCTTAGGATTAGCAGCATTACGCCGTGTGGCTTCATAAAACTGCTTATATTCTTTTTGTGTGAACCAGGGACGGTGTTCCACCTTGCTCTGGCGTCTGTAAGGGTCAGACAAGTCTGGAATAAAGTCTATCCAACCATGACGCTGTGCGGTCTTCAGCACCATGCTCATGGTTACCATCTCATTATGAATGGTATTACGGGCTGGTGGCTTCCAAGGCTTGGGCTCAAGCTTGTCATAATCAAAGTGATCGTCATCCCAATTCTTGGGTTTGGTCATACGGTGAACACGATACTCTTGTCCGACACCCGATGTAATCTCCTTGAGAGGTTTACGGCCTAAGAAAGGCAGCAGATGCAGGCGAAGCCTGTCTTTATGTCCTTGAACCCACTTAGGGCTTCTACGGCCATTAGTAATGACCTCATATTCTACCTCGAACTTCTTGGATGCGTCACGGAAGGTCTTACCTGAAGCAAGCTCTCCATGACGTTTCTTATTACGAAGTTCCAGATACCAGTCTTCTGCAACCTCTTTAGCAGCAGATAGACTTTTCTGTTTAGTAGACTTACGGCGCTCTTTTCCTGCAAGATATGTAGACGCGTGCCAGGCACCGCCTTCAATACGGCGGTATAATCTGACTTTGTCACCTAGAATCCGGTGTATTTCCATGATGCATTCCCCAAAATGCTTATGAAAGACGAGTGTGTGCTTTTGTGTGATACTTGTGCGAGCCTAACAGCAGGAGATTCTTACTGTCAAATTTCAGGCTGAAGATAATAAAAAACCCTTACAGAACAGAGTTCTATAAGGGTTTTAATGGTTGCGGGAGTAGGATTTGAACCTACGACCTTCAGGTTATGAGCCTGACGAGCTACCGGGCTGCTCCATCCCGCGTCAATTATGTTTGTCACCCGTCCGAAGTATCGCTTAGCGATGTCATTCTCCGATGTGACGCGGCTCAAGGCTGTTATTTTCAGCTGAACCACTTAATACAACAAAACCGGCACATGGCCGGTTTGCTGTTTTTTGATATTGATGAAGATGTTTATGTCTTTACTCTTTAGTAGATCTGGCGGCGACCTACTCTTCCGCGGCTTAAGCCGAAGTACCATCGGCGCGAAGCCCTTTCACTTCCGAGTTCGAGATGGGATCGGGTGGGACAGGCTTGCTATAACCACCAGATCAACGAAAGAGTAAAGATTTTTGCGTTTTATGCATGCTTGAGAATGATCAATTGTATTTAAAAGTTTTGTTCTCTGTCTATGGAGAGGCTCTGAAGCCTATCGAGCAATTAGTATCAGTTAGCTTCACACATTACTGCGCTTCCACACCTGACCTATCAACGTGGTGGTCTTCCACGGCTCTCAGAGAGACCTTATCTTGAAGGGGGCTTCCCGCTTAGATGCTTTCAGCGGTTATCCCGTCCGAACATAGCTACCCTGCAATGCAGCTGGCGCTACAACAGGTCCACCAGAGGTTCGTCCACCCCGGTCCTCTCGTACTAGGGGCAGCTCTTCTCAAGTCTCTTGCGCCCACGGCAGATAGGGACCGAACTGTCTCACGACGTTCTAAACCCAGCTCACGTACCTCTTTAATTGGCGAACAGCCAAACCCTTGGGACCTGCTCCAGCCCCAGGATGAGATGAGCCGACATCGAGGTGCCAAACACTGCCGTCGATATGAGCTCTTGGGCAGTATCAGCCTGTTATCCCCGGCGTACCTTTTATCCGTTGAGCGATGGCCCTTCCACACAGAACCACCGGATCACTATGACCTACTTTCGTATCTGTTCGACCTGTCAGTCTCACAGTCAGGCAGGCTTATGCCATTGCACTCAACGATCGATTTCCAACCGATCTGAGCCTACCTTCGCGCGCCTCCGTTACCATTTGGGAGGCGACCGCCCCAGTCAAACTACCCGCCACAGTGGGTCCTAGATCCAGGTTCATGGATCGTAGTTAGATATCAGAGACAACAAGGGTGGTATTTCAAGGGTGGCTCCACAAGAACTGGCGTCCCTGCTTCAAAGCCTCCCACCTATGCTACACATGTTATCCCTAATACCACACTGAAGCTGTAGTAAAGGTGCACGGGGTCTTTCCGTCTAACCGCGGGTACTCCGCATCTTCACGGAGAATTCAATTTCGCTGAGTCTGTGCTGGAGACAGTGGGGAAGTCGTTACGCCATTCGTGCAGGTCGGAACTTACCCGACAAGGAATTTCGCTACCTTAGGACCGTTATAGTTACGGCCGCCGTTTACCGGGGCTTCAATTCGCAGCTCTCACTACTCCTCTTAACCTTCCGGCACCGGGCAGGCGTCAGACCCTATACGTCGTCTTGCGACTTCGCAGAGCCCTGTGTTTTTAGTAAACAGTCGCCACCCCCTCTTTTGTGCCCCCACCAAAAAGTTGCCTTAATGGTGGGCCTCCTTCTCCCGAAGTTACGGAGGCAATTTGCCGAGTTCCTTCAGCACAGTTCTCTCAAGCGCCTTGGTATGCTCTACCATCCCACCTGTGTCGGTTTCGGGTACGGTCTATATGATGGTGCTATTTCCTGGGACAACTTCGCGGCAGATCCAATCCAATAAGGATCTACAACTTACGTCATCCGTCACATTCCATCAGGTACAGGAATATTAACCTGTTTCCCATCGACTACGCTTTTCAGCCTCGCCTTAGGGGCCGACTCACCCTGCGCGGATTAGCCTTGCGCAGGAACCCTTGGGATTTCGGCGAGAGTGTCTCTCACACTCTTTATCGCTACTCATGTCAGCATTCTCACTTCTGATATCTCCAGCATGGCTCACGCCACACCTTCGCAGACTTACAGAACGCTCCGCTACCACTTGATCATAAGATCAAATCCACAGCTTCGGTATATGTCTTTAGCCCCGGTACATCTTCGCCGCAAGACAGCTTATTTAGACCAGTGAGCTGTTACGCTTTCTTTAAATGATGGCTGCTTCTAAGCCAACATCCTGGTTGTTTTGGCCGTCTCACATGCTTTCCCACTTAGACATAATTTAGGGACCTTAGCTGGTGGTCAGGGCTGTTTCCCTCTCGACTACGGACCTTAGCACCCGCAGTCTGTCTCCCGGATAGTACTCAACGGTATTCGGAGTTTGGTTAGAATTGGTAAGGCTCGCGCCCCCCGCATCCATCCAGTGCTCTACCCCCGTTGGTATTCATCCGAGGCACTACCTAAATAGTTTTCGCGGAGAACCAGCTATCTCCCGGCTTGATTGGCCTTTCACCCCTAGTCACAAGTCATCCCCGTCTTTTTCAACAGACGTGGGTTCGGTCCTCCAGTGCATGTTACTGCACCTTCAACCTGCTCATAACTAGATCGCCGGGTTTCGGGTCTAATGCATTTAACTCGGTCGCCCTATTCAGACTCGCTTTCGCTACGCCTACACCTAACGGCTTAAGCTTGCTAAATACACTAACTCACTGACCCATTATACAAAAGGTACGCCGTCACACCACATGGGTGCTCCGACTGCTTGTAGGCATTCGGTTTCAGGTACTATTTCACTCCCCTTATCGGGGTACTTTTCACCTTTCCCTCACGGTACTGGTTCACTATCGGTCGTATAGTAGTATTTAGGCTTGGAAGGTGGTC